>NZ_FMZD01000022.1 GCF_900101525.1 Marinilactibacillus psychrotolerans
TTCCTTTAAGGAAGTAAGATCCCTGAGAGATGATCAGGTAGATAGGCTGGAAGTGGAAGTACAGTGATGTATGGAGCGGACCAGTACTAATCGATCGAGGACTTAACCACTAAAAAGTGGCGAAAGTGTATGATGGTGTTGTAGACAAACAAGTTTGAATCATTCAACTATCTAGTTTTCAGAGAACAATGTTCTCTAAAGAATAGAAAAGAGTCATTGTGCGGTGATGATGGCGGGAAGGATCCACCTGTTCCCATTCCGAACACAGCCGTTAAGCTTCCCAGCGCCGAGGATAGTGAGGGGTTTCCCCTTGTGAAAGCAGGACGTTGCCGTGCAGCTCTTTTTTATTTATTAAGAATAGTTTTTGATTCCGCAATAGCTCAGTTGGTAGAGCGCGCGACTGTTAATCGCGTTGTCGCAGGTTCGAGCCCTGCTTGCGGAGTTTTTATTTGGAAAAAATGAATAGGCCGCTTTAGCTCAGCAGGTAGAGCGCATCCATGGTAAGGATGAGGTCGCCGGTTCGAATCCGGCAAGTGGCTTAGATAAACAACATCTACGGATGTTGTTTTTTTATGTCTAAATATAATGCAAAAACAAATTCTCATTTATATTATGTTGTTTGAGGACTTGATTTGATAATATTGATTACAATTTATTAATGCTTATTCTTGTTAAGTTTTTAATTAGGACATGTGCAGTAACTGCTATTTGCTAAGATCTAGTTCTTCTGATAAAATTAACCTAAATCAAATAAATAAAAATTGAACTGGAAAATTGTAGCTAGGGTTCCGCCAAACAATCACCATTAAGGGACTGTGACCGAGGGCTACATCATTTATTAGATCATATAAATGGCACCTATTGACATAAAAGGTCCGAGGGGAAAAGTTCAGCGTATTTAATATGCGTTGAATTTTTCTCCTCGGACCTTTTTTATGTGTAAAAGAGAAAAATGGATCCACTCTGTTTTATATCAATACTAAAAAAAGGAGTAGTTTATCATGAGTAATATTTATAAAGCATTATCTATCGCAGGTACTGATCCAACAGGTGGAGCAGGTATTCATGCTGATTTAAAAACTTTTCAAGAGCAAAGAGTCTATGGAATGGCGGTAATTACTTCAGTGGTTGCTCAAAACACACTAGGAGTAAAATCATTTGAAGAAGTTTCTATAGAGAATATTTCAGAACAAATTGACTGTGTCTTTGAAGATATTATTCCTGATGCTGTAAAAACTGGAATGTTAGCAAGTCAATCTATAATAGAACTAATTGCGAATAAACTAAAAAAAAATGAGGTTAAATTGTATGTAATGGATCCTGTGATGGTTGCTAAAAGTGGGCACCATTTATTACACGAAGAAGCTATTAGTTCTCTAAAGGCGCTCTTAATTCCACTTGCAACCATTATTACTCCAAATATTCCAGAAGCAGAAGTAATTATTGGGAAAAATATTCATACTATTAATGATATGCGTAATGCGGCGAAAGAGATCGTAGAAGTTTACGGAGCAAAAGCTGCTGTGATCAAAGGTGGGCATATGCAGGGCGAAGCCCGAGACATACTGTACCATAATGGAGAGATTAAAGAGTTCAGCTCTGCTCGATATAATACAGTGAATACTCATGGAACAGGCTGTACATTTTCAACAGTTATAACGGCTGAACTCGCAAAAAATAATAGTATAGAAGATTCAGTAAAAACAAGTAAGGAATTTATTTCGCAGGCAATCCAAAAGACGTTAAATATTGGAAAGGGCCAGGGACCAACCAATCACTTTGCATATAATGAGAAGAATAAAGGATATTAATTTGAATCATAAAGGAGAGTTTTTATTGACTAAGTACACTATTAAACCTGGAATAGCTGTAATCATTGTAGATGAAGAGCAGAAAATATTATTACAACTCCGATCAGATGTTAAAAAGTGGGGAATTCCATCAGGGAATGTAGATCCAGGAGAATCGATTACTCAAGCTGCAATAAGAGAAATGAAAGAAGAGGCAAATATTTTTATCCGTATCAAGAAACTAATTGGTATTTATTCTGAACCTGACTCTCAGTTGTTTCACTATCCAAATGGAAAAACTGTACACTTTGTTACCTCATGTTTTTTAGCAGAAATTGTAGAAGGTAAAGTAAAAGCGAATTCAAAAGAGTCAATAGATATGAAATTTTTCCCAATTACAGAACTTCCTGAAAATCTGCTAAAAATGCATCCACAGTGGTTAGAGGATGCCCTCGCAAAAGAAAAAACAACATTTATCCGATAAATAAAATTTGTATCTATTATTTACCACTTGAAAGGTTTACTTAAGTGTATCTTCTAAGGAGCTGTGTTTAAATTTTTCGGGTTAGAGGTTATAATTGCAAGCATGGCAGCAAAGGTAGGTTTTAGGATAGTTATTCTGATGAATCATGATATATAGAGATTTTTAATTACAGGAAGCGTTCCTAACAATTGCAGTAACTTATTTGATAGATTCCTTCAAAATTTCTTGTCCAGAAGCCTTTATTGCTGTAACAATGACGAACTTTATTTATTGTCCTTCTTAAAATTCGCCATATACCCCATTGGTTACATGTATTCTTACAGAAGACAGTCAATTCATTGTCAAAGAGCACTCTCTTTATATTGTGTCATTGATTGTTATGGAAGAAGAGGCTCAGGTTACTTCTGAGTCTCTAGCTGGTAGTTTGAATACGAAATCGGCGATCATTCGTAAGAGTATCAGTATGCTGAGAAAGGCAGATCTTGTAAGAACAAGTCATGCGTAGCTAGTGTTCAATTGACTAAAAAGTTCGATGTAATTACTTTACTCGATATATATAAAGCAGTAGCGATTGTAGAAGAACAGAAATTGTTTAGCTCATCAATAGAATGGTGTAATGATATAAGTAAGTATTTATATTGTTAAACTAAAAGTTTAAAGAGATTATTCAATTATATCTATTCACTTCTAAAAGTAATTTGAGTGATGGGAATCGGTTATTGTTTCGCTAAATGGCAGAAAGCTGAAGTAGACTAAAAAGAATATACGGCATAAATATTAATAAAATACCGAAAGTAGTGACTTTATAAAAAATCTAGAATAAATAAAAAAAATTATACTTACGAAAGATAGACACATTCCTATATAATACCAAGAGTGACTTAGAAGGAGGAATTTTATGCCAACAACGAAGAAAGAAACTTTTTTATTTGGTTTAATTATGTGTTTTGGGATGGTGTTAATCATGACTGTCTATAATTTATTTTTAAATGGAATAATGGAAGAAATGACTATTATAGCAATCGTATCAGATTTTGCAACAGGATTTATGATTGCACTGATGTTAGATTTGCTTATAATTGGTCCAAATGCTAAAAAGGTTGCACTAAAGTTAACAAAAAATGTGAATAATTCATTGATTAAAATTTTAGCAATTTCAACTTGTATGGTTTTTGGAATGGCGTTTTTTATGTCAATTTATGGATTAGTTTCCACGTATATCCATACAGATAAGATCAGTAATTCTGTTGTTTTAGATTATTTAGCAATCTATGGTAAGAATCTTATAGTGGCTTTACCTTTGCAACTATTGGTAATGGGTCCGATTGTTCGCTTTATATTTGTTAAACTTATTAAAAATCGAGACAATGATGCAGAATTGAATAATAGAATAACTATTAAGAATTAACTAGTAAGATTTACAAATAGAAAAAAACAACCTTGACTTTTATACTGGTCGAGGTTGTTTTTTTCTATTACTAAATATTTTGATCATGTAGTATATAGAAATAATAAATCTAAATAAACTACTTTTTCGATTTGAAATGTGCTGCTTTATTGATTTTAAAAGTCTGCAGCTTCTTTAGCATTTGATGGAATTGATTGAATTTCTCCAGTTTTGCGTAATACAATCTTAGTGATAACGGGACCAGAGAATTCATAAAGTAATGTAGCACTTAATACAACAGTCCTGATCTGATCAGCGTATTCAGGAAGTATACCTGCTGAAATAGTAATTAAGCCAATACCTACACCTGCCTGAGGCAATAGCATAAAGCCTAGATAGTTTCGAACAACTTTAGGAGTATGCATCATCAAAGATCCCAAATAAGCTCCAATGACTTTTCCAACAATACGGAAGACAGTATACATAATTCCTATTAAACCAACTGTTGGAATGATATGGATATTCAGTTGAGCTCCAGCTAAAACAAAAAACATTAAGAAAATAGGAGGTGTGAATCGGTCGGAAAATTCTCCCATTTGAGGAGCATCACTTGATATATTAGTTAAAACAGTTCCTGTCATCATAGCAGCTAGTAATTCGGAAACTCCAAGTCCCACAGAGACACTACTAGTTAGAAAAACAAAAGCAATTAAGAGTGTTAATTTTTGACCTGAGGTTTTAGTATACTTAAGTGGGTATTTCATAATGAATCCTATTAGAGCTCCAATAGCAAGTGATAAAAACACACTAAAGATGGGTTGGAATATTGAAGATAGAACATTGATATCTTGATCTCCGGTATTCACAAGAATCTTCACAGCTGTGGAACAAAACCCAAACAAAATCAATGCAGTCGCATCATCTAATGCTGCTACACTCTTAAGCATTTCTGAAACTGGACCTTTCGCTCGGTATTCTTTCATAACTAATAAAATTGAAGTAGGTGCAGTTGCTGCGGCTATAGCACCCATAATTAAAGCAAATGCAGGATCAGTACCAATTAAAAACAAGGATGAAGCTACTAAGACAGCGGCCAATGTAGATTCTAATGCAGCAATTATTAGTGGAGTAAGTCCTACACGTCTTAAATAGCTAGCTTTAAAAGAAAGTCCAATGGTAAATGATATAAAAGCTAATGCAATTTCAGAAATAATATCCATACTTTCAACAACGTTTTCGGGCATGATATGGAAAAATGATGGTCCAAGTAGTAAGCCGCCAAAAATATAACCGGTCACGGTCGGCAATTTAATCATAGCAGCTAAACGACCAAACAAAGACCCTACTAGCAAAGTGAGGGCCACATAAAACATGGTATTTAGTTCCAATTTAAAATCTCTTCCTTCCTAAAAAAATTATTAATGAAAGCCTTCAGTGAATAGAGTAGGTACGGCAAACAATACACCTGTATCAGGATTTGATAAATCACCAATAACGTCATTAACAACTTTTCGGATAGTTTCAACTTGCGATTCATCTACAATAGTAAAAATCATTTTGTTTTCAGAGTGATCAGAAGTAATAAACGGGCGTATTGTTGATATTATACGAGTATCTTCAAGTGAAGACAATTGTTGAGCCATTCCTACAGAATTTAATACAGTAGCAGAATCAATTCCTACATTAGTAAATTCTAATAGTAATTCATCTAATAATTCTGTTTTATTTAAGATCATAATAACGAGTATTTTATTATCGTTTTTCTTTTCAGACATAACATAGTTCCTCCTTTTTTCCTATTAAAGCAGAGATAACCCTCTAGCATTATCAGTTTACTCTTCTTTTTTTAGATGTCAAATAATTTATGAAGATTATCAAAATAAAACTATTTTGAAAGCGTTTTTTGTGGTATAATAGACAAATTTAATAAAAAAACAAGCAGTTTACTCCGATAATTAACTGAAAATAGTATATACTTTATGTTTTGATTAGTTTACATCTAAAGGATTTAGCCCCATAAAAATGAATCGGAGAATTATGATTAAATCATGAAAGCGCTCTGTCGGGATTTATGTTAAAATGGATTTGAATCTAAATTGTAGTGTAGAGGAGAATTAGAAATGGAATTTACTAAAGGAGAAAATCGTTTCTACAAAGAAGAACATGGGAAGTTGTTAGCTGAAGTTACTTATGTACCACAAGGAGACCAAGTCGCAATTGATCATACCTTTGTTGATCCTTCCTTAAGAGGTCAAGGGGTAGCTGAGCAATTGGTCGATAGAGTAGTGGAAGAAATGGAAAAAGAAAACAAAAAAATTATAGCAAGCTGTCCTTATGTGGTGGAATTATTCAAACGTAAATCTGAAAAATATCAAGCAATCAATGCAAATGCATAAAAAATAATGAATGATAAAAAAATCTTGATAAATAGTTGACAAAAGGGGTAATCCATAATACAATATATCTTGTGCTCAAAAAGCATAATATATGTATGGCCCCTTGGTCAAGCGGTTAAGACACCGCCCTTTCACGGCGGTAACACGGGTTCGAATCCCGTAGGGGTCATTGAACTATAATATTTAAGTCAAGCTCACTTTAATGGTTTGCCGGCTTAGCTCAGTTGGTAGAGCAACTGAATCGTAATCAGTGGGTCGAGGGTTCAATTCCTTTAGCCGGCATTTAACAAGTAATACCGTTTTACTTTAATATTATGGAGGGATAGCGAAGTGGCTAAACGCGGCGGACTGTAAATCCGCTCCTTCGGGTTCGTAGGTTCGAATCCTACTCCCTCCATTTTTTTGGGCTATAGCCAAGCGGTAAGGCAGCGGGTTTTGATCCCGTCATTCCCTAGGTTCGAATCCTAGTAGCCCAGTATTATTGAAAAGCTGTGTAGCGTAGTCGCTATACAGCTTTTTTATATAAACAATATTATGATGAAATTGTTATAAATTTCGTTATTAACTACGATTATATTGTCTAGTTATGATATACTAATTTCGTGCATGTTTAGAATTAGGAGGTGACGTTCATGCCCTTTGATTTCCTATCAGAATTTGACTGGTCACGGTTACTTACGTTACGAACAGGAATCAACATAGTCGACATTACAATCGTCGCATTTTTTATTTATCAACTGATTAAAATCGTTCGTGGTACTCGAGCAATTGAATTGCTAAAAGGAATCGGTGTAATTTTATTATTAAAACTCTTTAGTATGTTGTTACAATTGCATACCACAGAGTTTATCGTCAACTTTGTCATTCAATGGTCTGCGTTGGCTTTGATTATTATTTTCCAACCAGAATTAAGAAGAGGTTTAGAACATTTAGGTAGAGGTTATCTATTTGGAAGAAGAAAGAAAAGCAATCCAAGCGAAATCGTTGTAGGTAATTTGGCAACTGCTATTCAATATATGAGTAAACGACGCATAGGTGCTCTAATCTCCATAGAAATGGAAAGTGGTTTGGATGAGTATATAAAAACCGGAATTAAAATAGGAGCGGATATTTCTTCGGAATTACTGATTAATATTTTTATTCCCAATACTCCTTTACATGATGGAGCGGTTATTATAAAAGATTTTAAAATTATGACAGCTGCCAGCTATTTACCTTTATCTGAAAGTCCAGCTATTCCTAAAAAATTGGGCACAAGACATCGAGCTGCAATTGGTTTATCCGAAGCAACAGACGCAATCACATTGATTGTGTCCGAGGAAACTGGGGAAATCAGTCTTGCCAGAAGTGGAAATCTGATTACTGAGATGGATAGTAATGATGTTATCGAATATCTGAATAAAGAATTAGTAATGAGTACAAAGGAGAAAGAGACACAAGGACCGATACAGCAAATTATTGAAGCGGTTCGGAAGGGAGTGTCTGGTAAGTGAAATGGAACTTAAATAATAATTGGTTTACTCGGATTATTGCAGTGTTTTTTGCAGTTTTACTGTTTTCTTATGTTTATTATGAAGAAGAATCAAGAAACTTATCAACTAGTCCGACCGATGGAGCAAGTATCACAGGATCAGAAGTCATTACTAATATTCCAATTGATATTGTGGTAGACCGGGATCAATATTTCGTTTCGGGTATACCAGAAACTGCTACGATCCGCTTGGAAGGTCCGCAAGCTATTTTGACACAGACATTAGCTACTCAAAATTTTAATATTGTGACACCTGACTTGAATGAATTAGGACCAGGGACACATACAGTCAGCCTGGAAGCTGATGGATTGAGTGATCAGCTAGATTATAGCATTAGTCCCTCAGAATTTGAGTTAACGATTGAAGAAAAAAAAGTAGAAGAACATGATATCAGGGTAGAATTTAATGAAGCAGCTCATTTAGCTGATGGATATACTGCTGGAACTCCAGTCCTCTCAACTGAAGCAGTACGTGTTTCAGGGGCGGAATCGACAGTTGACCAAATTAGCGATGTAATGGTTGTTGTAGTACCAGAGGAAAGTAATGTTTCAGAAGATATTCAGATGACATTAAATGTCTTAGTGTTAGATGGAACGGGAGATCCTTTAAATGTCAATATTGATCCTCAACAAGTAGATGTACGAATTCCAGTTGAAGGCACACAAAGATCAGTTCCCATCGTGTTGAAAAAAACAGGATCCGCAGATGAAAATTTTCAGTATGATCTCGAAATTTCACAAGGACAACCAGAAAATGTGAATGCGACTGGAGAAACAGATGCTCTAGAAGCATTGAAGAACTTCCCTGTTGAAGTAGATGTATCTGGAATTACAGAATCAACTGTGCGAACAGTTCCGTTAATTCTGCCGGAAGGAATTACTGAAACAGATCCTGAAGAGTTGGAAGTATTGATTCGAGTCACTCCAAATGATAGTGAAAATACTGGAGACAGTGCGGAATAATAAAAAGCGATTTGTATAATTGATAAAGGAGAATATTAACTAATGGGAAAATATTTTGGTACAGATGGAGTAAGAGGTATTGCAAACGCTGAGCTCACTCCAGAAATGGCCTTTAAATTAGGTAGGTATGGTGGATATGTTCTTGCCCAACACACAGAAGATGAAAGACCTCGAGTATTAGTAGGGAAAGACACACGAGTCTCTGGTCGCATGTTAGAGTATGCTTTGATTGCTGGATTATTATCAGTAGGAGCAGAAGTATTAAGATTAGGCGTATTGACTACGCCAGGTGTTTCTTATTTGACACGTCAACAAGGGGCTACTGCAGGGATCATGATTTCTGCATCGCATAATCCAGTCCAAGATAACGGAATTAAATTTTTTGGATCTGATGGATTTAAATTATCCGATGCGCAGGAACTGGAAATTGAAAGTCTTATAGATGCAGATGAAGATACTTTGCCGCGTCCGAGCGCTGAGGGATTAGGAACTTCTGAGGAATATAAGGAAGGTATGCTAAAGTATATTCAATTCTTGACACAGACAATCTCTGGCAGTCTTACAGGTCTTCATGTTGCTTTAGATGGGGCAAATGGGGCAGCTAGTCCATTATTGAATCGTTTATTTGCAGATCTGGATACTGACTTTGATGTTACAGGTGCGTCCCCTGATGGATTGAATATCAATGCAGGAGTAGGGAGCACACATCCAGAACATCTGGCTGAATTTGTTTTGGAAAAAAATGCTCAGGTTGGTTTATCATTTGATGGGGATGGCGATCGTCTGATTGCGGTAGATGAATTAGGAAATATCGTAGACGGAGATAAAATTCTTTATATATGTGGAAAATTCATGCATGATGAAGGTCGCTTGAAAAAAAATACAATCGTATCGACCGTGATGAGTAATATTGGTTTTTATAAAGCGATAGAACAGCACGGTTTAGAGTCTGTCAAAACAAAAGTTGGCGACCGCTACGTAGTGGAAGAAATGCTGAAAAGCGGCTATAATCTTGGTGGGGAACAATCTGGACATGTTGTATTTCTTGATTACCATACAACGGGTGATGGATTACTTACAGGAATCCAATTGTTAAATGTAATGAAACAAACAGGTAAAAAATTATCTGAGTTAGCAGAAGAAGTATCTACTTTCCCTCAAAAATTAGTAAATATACCAGTGACAGATAAACATAACGTTCTGCAAAATGAAGCAATTAAATCTGTTATTGAAGAAGTAGAAGCAGAAATGGGTGAAAACGGTCGGGTGTTGGTTCGACCAAGTGGAACGGAATCATTATTACGCGTAATGGCTGAAGCGGAAACGGAAGAAGCTGTGGTAAATTATGTAGAACGTATCGCAAGTGTTGTTCGATCAGAGTTAGGAACAAATCAATAATCTAAATCTTAAACAAGCTGAGAATGGATAGAGCCAACCTCAGATATTAGACTGAAAACCTAATATCTAGGGGAGGCTCAGATAATTCTAGGCTTGTTTTTTTATACAAAGCCATAAAAAGATAGTAATGAAATAGAGCAATCGGTATAATGAAAATAATACGGAAATACTTGAAAATCTGAAAATATAGACTAAGGAGAGACTTATTAATGAGAGATTTAGAAGTGCTGCAATCCAAGTTAAGTATTATGGTTAGAAAATTGAATGATGCAAAAAAAGATGTTGAAAACTGTACAAAAAAATATCAGCAAGCTAAAGTACACTATGAAGAAGAGACAGAAGATATAGAAGAAGCAGGAGAGAAATCATTTGCCTATTTTATACGTACAGTTATTGGATCACAAGAAAGAAAAATTGAAAAAGAAAAACAGGAGCAAATTGAGGCAAGATATCAATTGGATAAAGTATCAGAACAGCTTGAAGAAGCAAAAGCTAATTATGAGCAGTTAGCATTTAATGTAACTAAAACCAGAGCTGAGCTGGAAGACTTGAAAAAAATAATAGCTGTTAGCGATCCCAGCTACAAAGAAAAAGTAGATGAAGAATCTAAAAAAAGAATGGGATGGCGACAAGAACTTGTTGAGGTTGACGAGGCATTTAATGCGGGGAAAAGTATTTTAAATAGGATAGATGAAGCCCTTAAACATTTAGGGTCGGCAAACAGCTGGTCAACAATGGACATGTTGGGTGGTGGTTTTTTTACAGATATGATGAAATACGACAAAATTGACGAAGCGGAAAATCTTATGTCTAAGGTAGAATCGGAATTACGCCGCTATGAATTAGAATTGAAAGATGTTGAATATGAATGGAATAGCAGTTATGAATTTATTTCTGGTGGACATCGAGCAATGGATATCTTTTTTGATAATATCTTTACAGATATTAGTAATAACAAAAAAATCAACAATAACATCAATAGTCTAGAAACCCTTAAAAATCAAATCATAACGGTACAAAATCGTTTAAAAGGCATGAAAAGAGAAATAAAAGAAAAAATAGTATTGTCTGAACAAATTTATGAATCATTTGACTCATAAATCAGTCTTAAGCATGATTTATTCTTTAGAGAAATTTGCGTATGATGAGATTGTAGAAGTATAACAACGAATGTCATATAAATATTCTAAAGAAATGAGTAGATTTTATGGATGCAGAAACAAAGATGTTAGTTCAACTTGCTGATGAAGAAGATTGGGAAACGCGGAATAAGGCTTTTTTACTACTAATAGAGGCAGTGAATAAGAAAGTAGATTGGGCCTATGAAGTATGGGATAAATTAGTCGATGATCTGTCTTCTTCCAACATGGAACTTAGATTAAGAGCAGGACAATTATTATCTTACTTAGCAATTAGTGATTCCGAACAGAGAATCCTTGAAATTTTCCCTGAAATCTGGGATATTACCTATGATTTGGACTATGAATCTTCCTTAGACCTCTTTCAGTCTACTTGGAAAATCGGATTAGCAGGTGCAGAACAAAAAAATATACTATTTCAAGCCTATGAAGAAAGATTTCAAGAAACGTTGAAAGATTCAGAAAACAATAATGAACTAGTCAGATTTTATATCTTGAAAAATCTTATGAAGTTATACGAACAATTACAAGATAAGAAAACAGAGAATTTAATACAAAAATTATTATATCTAGAATCTGAAAATCGATACAAAGTTAATTGTCAGGTATATATACAAACGTATATTTCTAGATAATTAGCTATCAAGATATTTGCAGGAGGATACCTATGTTACCTGTTGGAGAAATTAGAAGAAAAGCAAGACAAATTTTAGAAGGTAAATGGAGAGAGGTGGCACTTCTAAATATTATTCCAGTTTTGATTGCAATACTTTTTGCTGGGGCAGCAACAAATACATTAGATTTTTTTGGTTTAGGATTCTCTGATGATAATATGGTGAATGAAGTAGCCAATTATGGTATGGATAATTTCATTGATTTTAAGCGTCTCATAATTGATATAGTAACGATACTATTTGCAACGGGTGTATCATTCACACTGCTAGATTTAGTGCGTAATAGCCACTATAAGATTGATCCACTTAGTGACGCATTACGAATATTTAAACAAGGCCAAATAGTATCAGTTATAGCTATCCATATAATATCAGGTTTTTTTATCATTTTGTGGTCATTTTTATTTATCGTCCCAGGTATTATAGCCGCACTTGCCTATTCTCAAGCTTATTATATTTATAAAGATTCAGAAGCAACGGGCGAGAATCTCTCAGCTCTAGATTGTATATCAAGAAGTAAAGAGCTGATGGATGGCAATAAAGGAAAACTATTTGTACTGGAATTGAGTTTTATAGGCTGGCATTTCATCGGAGGGCTTACTTTCGGTTTAGGATACCTTTTTATAACGCCTTACATCCAGACAGCTAAAGCTGTATTTTATAATGACTTACTAGATGAGACGCAAGATTTCTAAATAACTACATTAAATAGTAATTGACTAAAGTTTCTAACAGTGATAATATAACCTCACATCAAAATTAATTTGGGAAGGAATTTGATCTTTGAATCATTCATTTTTGAACATGAATAATAGCTGCTGTTGTACTTGTTGTACAGCTTATTCTTCATGCCTTCAAAAATATTTTATCAAAATCAAAAGTCTTCTCTAATATTAAGTGTAAACTCTTTGAAATTTTGTAAGAGGATAGAGTTAACTGAGTCAATACGATTTTAGTAAAATAACGAAAGCGCATGAGGATATTCCTTGTGCGCTTTTTTGCGCTTTCTAAAAGTAATCAAAAAGTATGAACTAATATAAAGAGGAGTGAAAGTAATGATTTACGACAGTATAACCGAACTTATTGGGAAGACCCCGATGTTTGAAGTAAAAGGTTTCGACATACCACAAGGATCAAAAGTACTTGCGAAACTTGAAATGTTTAATCCAGGCGGAAGCATCAAAGATAGATTAGGGAAAAAACTAATTGAAGAGCCTTTTAAAAAGGGCATCATCAATCATAAAACAACGATTATAGAACCTACAGCGGGCAATACGGGTATAGGGCTAGCTCTCTCAGCCTTAAATTATGGAATGACTACGATTTTTGTGGTCCCTGAAAAGTTTAGTCTGGAAAAACAGCAGTTAATGAAAGCATTAGGGGCTGAAATTATGCATACCTCTACTAATAAAGGAATGAAAGGGGCAATAGAGAAGGCCAAAGAACTAAAAAAGACTATCCCAAATTCTTACTTACCACTGCAGTTTGAGAATGAAATGAATCCAAGAGCCTATTATGAAACGCTCGCTCCAGAAATTATAGCAGATTTAGAAAATCATTATCCAACAGCTTTTATAGCAGGTGCTGGAAGTGGTGGGACATTTAGTGGAGTGGCACAGTATCTGAAAGAATTGAATGAGAATATTAGAACCACAGTAGTAGAACCAGAAGGATCAATATTGGGAGGAGGAATGCCAGGGACGCATGAAACAGAAGGGATAGGGATGGAGTTCATACCAGAATTTTTGAACTTAAAATGGGTCGATCAAGTTTATACAATTACTGATGAAGAGGCTTTTTATTATACAAGAGAGCTTGCCAAACGAAATGGGCTGTTTGTTGGAAGCTCTAGTGGTGCAGCTTTTGCAGGGGCATTAAGGGAAATCAGAAACTTACCAGAAAACAGTACAGTCGTCACTATTTTTCCAGATAGTAGTGAGCGATATTTATCAAAAAATATTTATAAAGGAGCAGAATGAGATGAGAATGAAAACAACATATATACATGGTGGAATTAGTCATGACGAAGCAACAGGATCGGTTAATGTGCCCATTCATCAGACATCAACTTATAAACAAGATAAAGTGGGGGTTCATAAAGGATATGAATATTCTAGAACGGGTAATCCGACTAGAGCTGCACTGGAAGCATTGATTGCCGATATGGAAGGTGGAATTCGCGGATTTGCGTTTGCTTCTGGTTCAGCGGGCACGCATACGATATTTTCTCTATTTTCAAAAGGAGATCATATTGTTGTTGGAGATGATGTATATGGAGGAACTTATCGATTGATAGATAAGGTCTTGAAGCGCTTAGGGTTGACATTCACTATTGTAGATACTAGTAGCCTTGAGGCCATTGAAGGAGCTATTCAAAGGGATACAAAAGCCATCTTTTTAGAAACGCCAACAAACCCTTTACTCAAAATAACAGATATTCAAGCAGTGGCAGAGATCTCAAAAAAACATAAAATCATTTCAATTGTAGATAATACTTTTGCTACACCCTATCACCAGAACCCTTTGAAACTAGGCGCAGACATAGTTTTGCATAGTGCGTCAAAATACCTAGGTGGACATAGTGATGTTGTTGCAGGTTTGGTTACGACTAATGATAAAAGATTAGCGGAGGAGCTCGGGTTTCTGCAAAATGCTATAGGAGGTATCCTTGGACCCCAAGATAGTTGGATTATTCAAAGAGGAATTAAGACATTAGCTATCCGTATGGAGGCACATGAACAGAATGCATTAAAAATTGTAGAACATCTCGTTCAACATCCGAAGGTGTCGAAGGTCTACTATCCAGGACTTGCTTCTCATCCGGGACATTTAACTGCAAAAAAACAAACAACTGGATTCGGAGGAATGGTTTCCTTTGAATTGACTGAAGGATTGTCAGCAAAAACATTTGTTGAAAAACTTAGCTTGATTACCTTAGCTGAAAGTCTTGGAGCAGTTGAAAGTCTTATTGAAATTCCAGCACTGATGACACATGGATCTATTCCTAAAAAGCAACGGTTGAAATCAGGAATAAAAGATGAACTTATCCGATTATCTGTCGGCATAGAAGATGTCAATGATTTGATTGAAGATTTAGAATTAGGCTTTACTAGTGTTTAAACTAGATAATTAAAAGGAGAAGTCATGAAATCCTTTAAAGAATTGATTCAAACTTATAAAAAGTATGACCCGGCAGCGAGGACTGCTTTAGAAATTTTATTAACCTATCCGGGTATATGGGCATTGTTTTATCATCGGGTATCACATTTTCTTTATTTGAAGAATGTAAAGTTACTAGCGAGAATTCTATCAAATTTTGCTCGATTTATAACAGGGATCGAAATTCATCCTGGCGCAATGATAGGAGAGAGGCTTTTTATAGATCATGGTATGGGAATAGTTATTGGTGAAACTGCTGAGATTGGAAATGACGTGAGGATTTTTCATGGAGTAACACTTGGGGGAAGAGGAAACGAAACGGGTAAAAGACATCCAACAATTAAGAATGGCGTACTTTTATCTGCATATGTACAAGTCATCGGAAATGTTACTGTTGGAACAGGAGCTAAAATTGGAGCTAATGCTGTAGTGTTGAAAGACATTCCAGAAGGTGTTACAGCTGTTGGGATTCCAGCTCAAATCGTCAAAACAAAAGAACAGAATGAAAAAAACAGTGCGATTTATAGGTGAGGGAGTAGATAGTTTGGGAAGAGAATTCTTAGATGTTTTTACAGAATGGGCCGAAGAATATGATGCTTTTGTACAAGGAAAAGACAAACAATATAAAGAAGTCTTTGAAGATTATGAAAAAATTCTTGATAGTATTGTTGAAAAGAGTGGCCGTAATGTCATGGAATTTGGTATAGGGACAGGAAACTTGACGGAGAAATTATTAAACGCTGAAAAGAATGTTTTTGCGGTGGAACCTTCTCGTCAAATGCGTGAATTAGCAAACGGAAAACTTCCTGAGGACTTTATCATTTATGATGGAGATTTACAGCAGTATCCAATTCCAACCCATAAAATAGATACGATCGTTAGTTCTTACGTGTTTCATCATTTGACGGATGAAGAAAAAAACAGTGTGTTAAAACAGTATAATCAATTATTGACAGCGGGAGGAAAAGTCATTTTTGCGGATACCCTGTTTATTTCTGAAAAATCTTATAAATTAATGATTGAAGAAGCCGTGGATATGGGGTATGCTGAATTGGCAGAAGATTTGAATAGAGAGCACTATCCTATGTTACCTGTAGTTTATGAAGCTTTAAAACAAGCTGGATTTTTGGAACTCTCATTTAGACAAATGAATAGATTTGTTTGGGTATTTGAAGGAACAAAAAAGTAAGAATATTCGTTAATAACTAATTAGTGCTGGAAATGATGCTAAAGTAAAAGGAGTGCATAGATCATGACTGAAAAAAGAATGAATGTTGAAAGCTTTAACTTGGATCACAATAAGGTAATTGCCCCATATGTAAGAGTAGCGGACCGTAAAACTGGTGCTCATGGAGATATTATCGTAAAATATGATGTTCGTTTTTCACAACCTAATAAAGAACATATGGATATGATGGCGGTCCACTCATTAGAACATTTGACGGCAGAGCATATTCGCAATCATGCTGATTATGTAATCGACTTTGGACCAATGGGATGTCAAACAGGATTTTACCTTACAGTATTGAATCATGAAGATTACGATGAAATATTAGAAGTATTAGAGCGCACTATGGAAGATATTCTAGAAGCGGATGAAGTGCCTGCAAGTAATGAGAAACAATGCGGTTGGGCAGCTCATCATACATTAGAAGGTGCAAAAGAAGTAGCGCGTGAGTTTTTATCTAAACGGAATGAATGGCACATTGTATTTGCATAAGAAAAACTATAAATAAAGAAATAAAGACTGTCTTAATTTAGGCAGTCTTTTTCTTTATTCTCCAGTTTGATATAATAAATAAAATTGAGATAGGGGAGAAAAGTATGGATGAGATGTACATAGATTTTTATAATAAATTGCTGGGCACTTACGATGATCAGTTTTCAGTTAAGGGGATTTCAGGGGAGAGAGTAGCTGAAAGACTTAGTATACTAGCGCACATTGGATTAACAGAAGATAATGGTTCTAGAAGACCAGGATTTTCTGTACTTGAAAGAGAAGCAAAAGATCGAGTAATTGAGTGGATGTACGAGGCTGGTCTGACAGTTAGTGAAGACGGGGCTGGAAATGTTTTCGGTCGTTTAGAAGGGAAAAGCAGCGACAAAGCGGTTATTATGAGTGGATCACACTTAGATACAGTTCCAAATGGCGGACACTTTGATGGAACGATTGGAGTACTTTCAGCTTTAGAAGTTGCACAAGCATGGAAAGAAACTGGGTATACTCCAGAAAAATCTTATGAAGTTGCTATTTTTACTGATGAGGAAGGTTCACGTTTCAATGGGGGGCTTACGGGAAGTGAAGCTATGGTTGGAGACACTGATATGGAAAAAACACTTCTGAGAAAGGATTACGATGATCGATTGTTTGAAGAAGTTATACAAGATGTGGGGTTATCGGTGCGAGGTTACGGTGAAGCAGGCAGAGATCTAGATGAGATTGAAACATTTGTCGAAGTACACATAGAACAAGGAAAAAAATTAGAAAAAGCAGGATTACCTTGTGGGATTGTAACAGGTATTGCTGGTCCATACTGGTTGAAAGTAACGTTTGAAGGGTTGGCCGGTCATGCTGGAAACACGCCAATGGATGACCGGAAGGATGCCCTCGTTGCGGCAGGTGAGTTTATTCAAAAGATTAGTACTCTTCCTCGCAAAATTAATGATACAGCAGTTGCAACGGTTGGGAATATTCAAGTTAAACCCAATGGAACAAACGTTATACCGGGAGAAGTTATATTATTCGTAGATATTCGAGATATACAATTTGACTCAAGAACTGAATTAGTTGAAAAAATTATTGCAACAGGTAAAAAGATCCAGAAACGTACAGGTGTAAACTTTATACACCAAAACGTTCATGATGTTGCTCCAGTCCCGATTGCTGAGGAATATCAGGAGAAGCTCGCAAAAAGTATGAATAGAATGGGAATTAAACCTTCTTATTTGTCGAGTGGTGCAGGGCATGATGCTATGATTATAGGCAGACATATCCCGTCGGCTATGTTGTTTATTAAAAGTAAAGAAGGTATTAGTCATAATCCCAAAGAATGGTCTGACTTATCAGATTGTGTTCAAACGATTCACGTATTAAAAGATTATATTGAAAGATTACAGGTAGTATAAAAAAATGGTACAAGCCCTTTAATAGGCTTGTACCATTTTTTGTAAAATTAGTTTTTTAGTGAATGTTTCTTGTTGGCATTACTGCTCAGCAATTCGAATAAGTTAATCTCTGCTTCGACCACTGAAAATTAAGATCAGACGTAAAAGACTTAAGAATGAAGCAATCGCAGCAGCAATATAAGTTAATGCAGCAGCATTTAATACTTTCCGTGCTTGAGGGATTTCTTCTCGACTCAATAGCCCTTGTGTTTCAAGAATCTGAATAGCCCGATTTGATGCATTGAATTCAACTGGTAAGGTAACTAACTGAAATAATAAGGTTAAAGAGAATAGTAAAATACCTATATTGATTAGCATTGTCCCACCTTCACCTAGAATGAAACCTAAGAAAAGAATCGGAAAAGCAGCTGTTTGTCCAAAATTAGTTACGGGGACTAACGCAGATCGTATTCTTAAAGGACCATAGTTATCACGGTCTTGAAGTGCATGTCCTGCTTCGTGGGCTGCAACCCCGATAGCAGCAACAGATTTTGAATTTCTTGTAGTATCTGATAATCTGAGTACATTCTCTTGAGCATTATAATGGTCAGTTAGATTACCACGAATGCCTTCTAAGCGAACATTTTCTAGATGAGCTGCATCAAGGATTTTGCGACAAACATCTGAAGCAGTATAACCATTTTTACTATTTACTTCACCATATTTACGATAAGTGGATTGGACGTACATACTTGCTAAACCTGAAATGATCATCCCAATGATAATCAATATAAAGGTAGGGTCTAAATAAAACGGGAAAAAAGGCATAATTTTGACCTCCTGTTAAGTCATAGATTCTATAATTTTATTGTTTTCACTCTGTTATTATACCATATTAAATCATTGATTACAGAAAGATTAGAAACAAATCATTGAGTAATTGATGAAGAAAATAAGAAAAAACAATTAAGAAGTTTCGGATATGGAATTGTTAATTTATTGTTAAATTATCAGCCGAATTGTAAGGCGATATAACCTGTATATAGCGCAAATATTAGTAGAGAGAAATGCAACTTTTTACCCCATATTAAGTTATGGAGTTAACCACTACTTTTTTACATTTGAACCTGAAATGTAGTAGGGAAATTTGATTTTAAATTTATACTGAAGTAGTTAAAAAAAGATAGTATATTTTTTTAATAAATCGTTATAATAAACTTATTAAATAGTCTATTAATAGAACAAGAAATGAGGTAGAAGAAGTTGAAAAAACCTTTGATAAATTGGTTAGGATTGTTAGGAATTATTAGCTTACTTTCTTATTCAGCAGCGGTATTAGTTACTCCCTTAGCTTACCCGGGTTATAACTGGATGGAACAAGCTGTCAGTGATTTGAGTGCTACAAAGGCTCCTTCTTTAATGCTCTGGAATCAATTAGCATCCCTATATAATTTATGTGGTCTAATTTCGATCATGATGGTGTGTGTGTTTATCCAGAAAAAGCTAAACAAAACGATACGACTAGGAATATACTTATTTGCCATGATGAATTGGGTATCTGCTGTTGGCTATTCAATCTTCCCGCTTATAATAAATGAATCTGTTTGGAATTTTCAAAATATCATGCATATTGCTGTAACAGGAATGGTTGTACTTCTATCTATCAGTTCTTTAGTAATAATTATGTTGGGAGGATACCGTAACCAACAATACGTTTCCTTAGCTGCATGGGCTACGGTAGCGTTATTAATTATGGTAATTGGTGCCATAGGAACAGCCATTGTACCGGCTGAATTTTTTGGTATTCCAGAGCGCTTTAGTGTTTTTTCAGCTACTGGATTTAATGCAATACTAGGAATATACTTATTTATGGGGTTTTCAGAGAATACCTAAATCTATATAGAGAATAGAAGTCAGCGATTATATAAAATGGAATAATAGTATGTTCTAAAAAGTGAATTAATAGATGACTTAAAAGAAACAATAGGCTAGGAGTCTTAAAAAATCTCCGAACTCAAGCTATAAGAAAACGTCTGATCAATTGATTAGGCGTTTTTAATATCATTATAAATTTTAGTAAATTTACTTGTGTATATTTACTAAAAGGCTTACAATAAAATTAATAACTACAGAAAGAGGGAGTCGTATGGATAGAGAACAGCTATTAATTGGATTTAAAGAAGCGTTTGGTAAAGAGGGAGAACGGATCTTTTTTTCACCTGGAAGAATTAATTTAATTGGTGAACATACTGACTATAATGGAGGGAAAGTTTTCCCCAGCGCAATAACAATGGGAACTTATGCAGTTATTTCAATGCGAGAAGACAGTTTAGTACGCGCTTATTCAGCTAATTTTCCTAATGATGGGATTCTATCCTTTAAGTTGGCTGATATTGAGTATAAACAGATGGATAAATGGACTAATTATCTTAAAGGCATGATTCACTATATTCAAAAAAATTACGGGAAACTTCCAAATGGGTTTGAAATTTATATCAATGGAAATATTCCAAATGGAGCTTCTCTATCTTCATCGGCCTCTTTAGAATTATTGATAGGAGCCTTGGTAAATGAATGCTTTGAATTAGAAATTCCACGGTTGGACCTAGTTAAATTAGGTATGAAAACAGAAAATGAATTCCTTGGATTAAACTCAGGCATTTTAGATCAATTTGCAGTAGGAATGGCAAAGAAAAAGCACGCTATGTTACTTGACACAAATACACTGAAATATGAGCAAGTTCCTGTAGAATTACCCGATCATAAAATTTTAATTATGAATTCGCTGACTCGAAGAGAACTTGTAGATTCAGAGTACAATCTAAGAAGACAACAATGCGAAGAAGCGCTGAAAAAATTACAGATTGTAGTGAATGTGTCTTCCTTGGGAGAGCTAACAGAAGAAGCGTTCGAAAAAAATAAATTTATCATCAACGATGATGTACTGACACGTCGGGCAAAACACGCAGTTTATGAAAACGTCAGAACAGAACAAGCAGCAGAAGCATTAAAAGCGGGAGATTTAAAAACATTTGGTCAATTAATGAATGAATCACATACTTCATTGCATGAAGATTACGAAGTTACCGTCAAAGAAACGGATTTATTAGTGCAGTTAGCATGGCTTCAAGCAGGTGTTATTGGCGCACGAATGACCGGTGGCGGCTTCGGTGGCTGTTGTATTGCAATTGTCAAAAATGATGCAGTAGAGACCTTTATCGAAAATGTAGGAAAAGAATACAAAAAAGAAATTGGACATCCAGCTGAATTTTATATCGCAGAAACAGCTGACGGGACTAAGGAATGGGTTGAAGCATGAAAAAAGATGGACTGAAACAATCTCTGGATCATTCAATTGATCAAATCATTCTAATGTTTATTGATTGGTATGTTGAGAAAGGGAAAGTTGATCCTTTAGACCGTATTTATTTAGTAAATCAACTTTTAGAGTTACTTGGAAAGAAAGGTTTAGAAATAGAGCCTAGTCAAAAAATGATTAACCTCTCCCATTTAGACTTACTTGACCATTTGATCAAATATGCAGTAGATAATAAAATAATTGAAGATACTTCTTCTGAGAAAGATATATTTGGGGCTAAGATAATGAATATTGTTACCCCAAGACCTTCAGAAGTGAATGATCAATTCTGGAAACTTTATGCACAAGGTATAATCAAGGCAACAGAGTACTTTTATGCGTTCAGCAAAGAAAGTAATTATATAAAGACAAGAGAAATTGCGAAAAATATTGAATATAAACATCAGACAGAATATGGTGAAATAGAGATTACCATCAATTTGTCGAAACCAGAAAAAGATCCCAAAAATATTGCTGCAGCTAAAATCGAAAAACTGAATTATCCTGTAAACATGCTTTGCATGGAAAATGAAGGATATGCTGGGAATAAAACTCATCCAGGGCGATCCAATCATCGTATCATACGAATGGATGTATCAGGAGAGCTATGGGGGTTCCAGTATTCTCCTTATTCTTATTATAATGAACATGCAATTTTTTTATCAAAAGCACATCGTGCAATGAATGTAGGAGAACAAGCAATCAAGAATTTACTCGATATTTTAACTACACTACCGCATTATTTTGTTGGGTCAAATGCTGGTCTACCAATTGTGGGCGGATCAATATTATCACATGATCATTATCAGGGTGGCCGGCATACGTTTCCACTAGAACATGCGGATATTGAACAGGCCTTTCAATTAGAAAATTTGCCAGATGTCAAAGCGGGAATTGTTAAGTGGCCGATGTCAGTTATACGCCTACAAAGTGAGGATAAAAAATCTTTAGAACAAGCGGCTAAAAAAGTAATGGATACTTGGAAGGCGTATTCTGATCAATCTGTCGATGTTCTAGCTTATACAAACGGAACGCCACATAACGCTGTAACACCTATTGCTCGTAGAAGAAAAAAGTTGTTTGAATTAGATTTAGTGCTTAGAAATAATCGGACCAGTGATACATTTCCAGACGGAATTTTTCATCCTCATCCCCATGTTCAGCATATAAAAAAAGAGAATATCGGGTTAATTGAAGTAATGGGATTGGCGATATTACCACCTAGATTAGAACGAGAATTAGATACTGTAAAAGAATTTTTACTGGGGAAAGACGTACAAGTTGCGCCTGTTCATCGGAAATGGGCAGAAGCATTAAAAGAGAAAGAAAACCTAGTAACCCCTGAGACTGTTAAAGAAATTATTTACCATGAAGTAGGTGAAATTTTTTTACAGGTTTTAAAAGACGCTGGTGTATTTAAAAGAAACGAACAGGGGAAAAAGGCATTTATACGTTTCCTTGATCGATTGAAAAAAGCGTAAATTGAAAACTGTTTTATTATCAAGTTAGGAGGAAGTTAAGTGAATATTACAACAAATTTCTTTGGAATGTTTCAAAATCAGGAAGTAGTGGAATATACTCTGTCAAATTCAAAAGGGGTTTCTTTATCTGCCATTCCTTATGGTGCAATCGTTACGAAAATTGTCACTCCAGATAAAAATGGAGAGAAAGCAAATATTACATTGAATGTTGAAAGCTTAGAAGATATGGTTGCCCATAGACCGTTTTATGGAGCAACGATCGGCCGAGTAGCCGGACGTATTACTGATGGGCAATATATAGATGAAGGACAACAAATACAACTAGATGTGAATGAAAAAGGAAACCAGCTACATGGAGGACCGGCAGGATTAGACACTAAATTATGGAAAGCAAAAACAAAAAACGAAGAGGATTATGCTAGTCTAATCTTCTCCTATAAAAGTCTCGCTGGAGAAAATGGCTATCCTGGAAATCTTGAAGTCGAAGTTGAGTATCGACTGACTGAAAAGAATGAATGGAAGATTTTATATACAGCTCATACAGATGCAACAACATTATTCAATCCAACTAATCATATTTATTTTAATTTGACAGGGAACATTAAACAGCCGATCTTAGACCATAAATTGCAGCTGTTTAGTTCTAAATTTGGAATGCTTGGAGATAGAAACTTACCAACTGGAGTATTAAAAAATTCTTCAGGAACTGCATTTGACTTTTCTGAATCAAAATTAGTCCGCGAAGCAGTTTTATCTGATGATCCACAGATAAAATTAGTCTCTGGTTTAGATCATCCATTTGTCTTAGACCAAGGGGATGGAGCTATTCAAGCTATATTGTCAGAAGAAAAATCCGGACGCCAAGTTATTCTGAGTACCGAAGAAAGTTGTGTGGTCATTTATACGCATAATAAAGAGATGGATGCTTTTCAAATTAAAGGAGATCCAGCTAAGCAGTATGCAGGGATTACCTTAGAAACCCAGGTATTACCTGATGCAGTCAATCAATCTGAATTTGGAGATATTGTTTTACACCCTGATGAAACATATCATTCACAAACTACGTATCGATTTGATGTAATAGAATAATTTTAAATTATGCAAAAAGGTACTCTTTGGAGTATCTTTTTGTATAATAAGTGAGGTATGTTAAAAGGAGTGAGTTTATGGCTACATTAAAAGATATTGCAGAAAAAGCAGAAGTTTCCACTTCGACTGTTTCAAGAGTGCTTAATTACGACCCAACTCTTTCTGTGGGAGATGAGACGAAAAAGAGAATATTTGAAGCAGCTGAAGAGTTAGAATACAAAAATTATCGCAAGAAAACCCAAAATAAGAAAATGAAGTTAGCAATCGTAAACTGGTATACGGAAGAAGAAGAGTTGAATGATCTGTATTATTTATCTATTCGATTAGGAGCGGAGCAACAAGCTCAACAGATGGGGTATGATATTCTACGCATTTATCATAAAGAAGAAGCTAAATTAGAAAAAGACTTAGCAGGTATTTTAGCTATAGGAAAATTCAGCCCAGCTCAAGTAGAAGACTTGAGAAGACAAGCTCCTCAAGTCTGTTTTGTAGATTATGTTCCACAAGATCGGGGGAATGATACAGTTCTAATAGACTTTAAAGAAGCTATGAAAAAGAATATTGACTATCTTATTCAAACCGGGCATCAAAAAATAGGATTTATAGCCGGAGAAGAATCATACAGTGATTCTTCGGGAACATGGACAGATCCAAGGACTAGTTATGTTAGAAGATATCTTAAAAAGCAAGGTCTCTACAATGAAAACTATTTCTTTAAAGGTGCTTTTCGTGTAGAAGATGGTAGAGAAAATATGGAAAAAGCAATCAGGTTATTAGGCAAAGAAAACTTACCTACTGCCTTTATTGCAGCCAATGATGCAATTGCTATTGGTTGTCTGAAAGCATTGTACGAGAATAGAATTAGAGTACCGGAAGAAATCAGTATTATTGGGTTTAATGATATCTCCACTGCAAAATATATTACCCCTGCTTTAACGACAGTAAAAGTCTATACAGAAGAAATGGGAAGATGCGGTATACAGCTGCTGCATGAAAGGATACATGAAGACAGGGAAGCGATTAAAACGGTAATATTAAGTACAAAGCTGATTAAAAGAGATAGTGCCTGAAAAAGGATCTACTAGTATTTGCTAGTAGATCTTTTTTTGATATTATTTTTCAAAAGCATTATCTTGAGGCTGATATCCTAACTTCTTATAAGCTTGATCGATATCTAATCTTGGAAATGAGTTATTTGAAATACCATTTACCAACAAGTAAGGTTCTTCCAGATCTGCCTTTAAGCAGCAGTCGATCAAATGATTCATATCTCTATAAGAAAAGTATTTTCCTCTAGAGTAAAAATCAGCTTCAGGGTCAATCTCTTCTTCAGGAGATTTATAATCTCCAATACGAATACCAATAGATTCAATACCTTTTTTGTAGGCGTAGTAACTAGCCAATCCTTCTAAAAAGACTTTAGAAACACCATATAGATCATCAGGACGTGCAGGTTCTGATGTTTTAACTTGCACATTGTCTGGGTATGCATCGCTCGCATGAATAGAACTAGCAAAAATAATGCGCTTAACACTATCAGATTTATTTGCTTCCATATAGAGGTTCTGTGGCAATTTATAATTTAAGTCTAATAGTCCTTCATAGAATTCAGCTCCTGCATCAGGATTTCCAGCTAATTGGATTACATAATCTATATCATCAAGTAAGTTTTCCCATGCATCTAATTTTGAAAGGTCTTTTTCAATAATAATAGATCCTTGTTTTAAGTCTTCGGGAAAATCTGAAAAATCAATATCTGCAAGAACAAGTTGATAATCTGATTTTAAATGCTTTACTAGATTTGTTCCTATCGTACCTGTAGCTCCTGTGATTAAAAGTTTGGTCATGAGCGGCCTTACCTCCAAATAAAATTTAAAAAGTAATTTTTAATAATACTGTCCACCTTTTAACAGGAAATCCCTGAAAAGGTGGACAGCATTATTAATGGTCATATTTATGAATCTTAACGATGTTCATCTTTATCTTCGGTAGCTTTTCCGTAACTTTCTTCAGCTTTCCCTTTAACCTTTTGGGTTTTTCCTTCGACTTGCTTGCCTTTATCATCAGTCGCTTTTCCATACTGATCTTTAGCCTCGCCGACTACTTTATCTTTCATGCCGTTCAGTTTGTTTTTCATGCTATCATTTTTGTCAGTCATTGTACTTTCTCCTTTCAGAATTAAGATAATGATCACAATAGCTTATAAAACGTTACTAATGCTATAAACCCATTTTATGCGGTAGATTAAAAAATTGCAAAGAATATGATTGGGAATGGTTGCTGAATTAGTTCCTAGACAGAAGTAAATATGCTAAACTATAAGAAAGAAAAGGAATGTAACAAGGAGACCTGACATGCGTATTTTAGCAATGGATACATCAAATCAGTCAATGAGTGTAGCAATTATTGAAAATAATCAGATTTTAGTAGAAAAAACTACTAATGTAAAAAGAAATCACAGTATTCAATTGATGCCGACAATTGAACATGTCATAGAAGATGCGAATCTATCGATAGATAGTCTTGATAGAATAGTTGTAGCAAAAGGCCCAGGATCTTATACCGGAGTGAGGATAGCTGTAACAGTAGCAAAAACCCTGGCATGGACAAAAGAGATAGAATTAGTTGGAATTTCAAGTTTAAAGGTTATAGCTGGAAATGCACAGCAGATTGAAGGATCATTGATTGTTCCGGTTATGGATGCAAGAAGAGGGAATATTTACACTGGTCTTTATACTTATAAAAATCAAGAACTGATTGAACTTGAAAGAGATAGACATGTTTCTGCAAAAGAGTGGGCCCAAGAGCTAGCTTCTAAACATGAAATTGTTCAAATGATCGGAACTGATCTTGAGAAACATTTGCCTATTTTTAAACCCTATCTAAAAGAAAACCTACTTTTATTACCAAGTTATCAGCAATTACCAAGAGCTAGTGTGCTTGCAATGTTAGGAGCTCAAGAAGAACCAACTGATATTCACACTTTTGTTCCGGAATATGCAAAATTAACAGAGGCAGAAGAAAACTGGAAAGAGGCAAATCCTAATGATCTGGGAGGTAGGTTAATTGAAAAATATTAAACAGTGGTTAGCAGATAAACTGCCGAAACATACACATACTTTTCCATTACCTATAGCAGATCGTGTGGAACTGAAGCACAACTTTTTTGCATTAGATGATCAGAATTTTTTAACGGTCCATATTGCTACTGAAGAAGATATCGAAGCCATTATATCTATTGAACAACTTTGCTATAGTGGTCAGACACCCTGGAATCGGTCGGCACTTTTGCATGAGATTCGATATAATAAAAATGCTTTCTATATTGTAGTAACAGATGATCAGACACCAGTTGCATTTTTAGGAACATGGTTTGTTTCAGAGGAAGCCCACATCACAAATATCGCAACGATTCCTGCTTATGAAAGTAAGGGAATTGCCACTTTTCTCATTACCGAACTTAAAAGAATCGCTTTATCGGAAGCGATAAAGATAATTAGTCTGGAAGTTCGTATTTCAAATCAGCGGGCTCAAAGATTATATAGAAAAATGAAATTTGAAAATGGTAGAATAAAAAAAGGCTACTATATTAATGATCATGAAGATGCATTAGAGATGGCTATGATATTAGTGGAATAATATTTCAAAAGACAAGGAGCGACGTTATGAAAAAATATAATGCTTCAGACATAACGTATCGTTTACTGGAAGAACAGGAAGAAGTTTCTCAACAATTATATGATCTATCAAATGAAAGTTTTGAATATGGATCCCCATGGACGATAAAACAATTTCAAGAAACCTTGAATTTACCTAATTTATTTTACTTGATAGCTGAAGATAAAGGGAAACTGATTGGGTTTCTTAGTGGATCTATGATTGCTTTTCCTGCTGGAGCTTTAGTTGAATCGGAAGCAGAAGTTTATAATCTTGTGGTAGGAAATGACTATAAGCGTCGAGGCATTGCATTGAGACTGATAGAAGAGGCAAAAAAAGTCATGCTAAGTAGAAAAATTACGGAACTATTCTTAGAGGTTCGTATATCTAATAAACCAGCTATTTTACTATACAAAAAAGCGGATTTTCAACCAGTAGGTGTTCGCTCAAAGTATTACTCCAATCCTAGAGAAGATGCAATTGTGTTGAAATGTGTATTATGAAAGAGTGAGTAAAATGAAGTTAAAAAGAATATTAGCAATTGAAACAAGCTGTGATGAAACGAGCGCAGCCGTTATAGATAATGGCACAGAACTTCTATCTAATGTAGTCGCTTCTCAAATTAAAAGCCATCAGCGATTTGGCGGTGTCGTTCCAGAAGTTGCTAGTAGGCATCATGTAGAACAGATGACGTTAATAATGGAAGCGGCTCTTGAAGAAGCAGGGACTTCTTATGAGGAGTTGGATGCAATAGCTGTAACGGAAGGTCCAGGTCTAGTCGGAGCGCTTTTAATAGGAGTAAATGCAGCTAAGGCTGTGGCCTATGCCCACAAACTACCCTTAATTCCAGTCAATCATATTATCGGACACATCTATGCTAATCAGTTGGTTCAACCTCTTTGTTTTCCGCTTTTATCTCTGGTCGTAAGTGGCGGTCATACTGAATTAGTCTACATGAAACAAGCGGGACAGTATGAAGTGATCGGCGAAACTAGAGATGATGCAGCTGGAGAAGCTTATGACAAAGTTGGTAGAGTACTAGGGGTACCTTATCCTGGAGGCAAACATATTGATGAAATGGCTCATCAAGGCAAGGATACCTTTCATTTTCCTAGAGCAATGATGCAAGATGACACAAATGACTTTAGTTTTAGTGGTTTAAAGAGTTCCTTCATCAATACGGTGCATAATGCCCAACAAAAAGGAGAAGTACTTGATAAAAATGATTTAGCAGCGAGCTTTCAAGCAGCGGTTGTTGAGGTTCTAGTGAAAAAAACGATTCGATGTGCTAAAGAAAGAAAGGTTAAACAAATTGTCTTAGCTGGAGGGGTAGCGGCTAACAAAGGGCTTAGACAAGCTCTAAAAGAAGCTGTTTCAGAAGAATTAGCAGAGACAGAGTTGATCATTCCTCCTTTATCTTTATGTGGAGATAATGCAGCAATGATAGGAGCAGCTGCTTTTACCGAATCGATTGATTCGGACCAGCTAGATTTAACATTAAATGCGAAACCTGGGCTCGCATTGTGAAAATAAAGCAACACTAAACTATAGGTTCTCTTGATAAGAGGATACAGTTAGTGTTGCTTTTTAATATGCTACGAAATCTCTGCGTCTTCAGAGGCAATCAACTGAACACCTCGAGCGGGTATTGGCGTAGAAAAAACAATTTGAGTAGATGTTTTGCCGAACTGTTGTAGATTATTAATAAAATCATCCAACTCAGTAGTAGTGGGATAAGCAGCCTTGATTAACATCGAAAATTCTCCTGTAACACAATTGCACTCTAATACATTCGTGCAGTTTTCAATATAAGGATAAAAATCTTCTTTTTGATTAGGACTTAAATCTAAATGGATAAAGGCTTGAATATGATAACCCATCTTCTTTAGATCTGGTGCAGCAATATAGCGTCCTAAGATTCCTTCATTTTCTAAACGATGAATACGAGCTGAGACTGCAGGAGAAGAGAGATAAGTTTCACCTGCAATTTCTTTTAGAGATGCGCGGCTGTTTTTTTGTAAAATTTCAACGATTTTTTTATCCATTTGATCCATTTAAAAACGAACTCCTTTTTAACAGTAAAAGAATAATTTCGAGTAAATACTCCAGTTGTACTAATTAAGTTTGCTGTATGCTAAATAAAAAGCTTATCAACAATGTGATTCAATTATACCTTACATAGTCTAAATTGCAATAGAACAAATCGAGTATACCAATATTACGTGAATTAAGAGGAATGCTTAATATACAGTTTTAAATAACACTTATTTGCATTATTATGCCTATACCTATAAAGAGATTGGATATCGAAATTAATAGTATAGTGAATATGATTCTATTTTTGAGAGAAGGCAATCAGTCTTTTTCATATGTTTCAAGTTCTAAATTCAGATTTTCCCATTCTTCTAGGAGTGTTTCCTGCTCTGCCTGCAAGTTATCATGCTGCTCACTTAGTGCTACTGCTTCATCAGGTTGATCGTAAATAGCTGGATCATTAAGTTTGGATTGGATAGCTTCTAATTGAACTTCGCTTTGTTGCATCCGTTCTTCAAGCTCTTCTATAGATCTATTTAAACGGCGAATTTCACGTTGTCGTATTTTTTGCTGAGCACGATTTAATCCTTGATCCTTAGGAAGGTTAAAATCCTCTTTAGCAGGATTTTCCTGGGTTTCTTCTTCAGTTTTTAGTCGAGCTAATTCTTCAAGTTCTTCTTTCTTTTGAAGATAATAGTCGTAATCTCCTAGATATAAAGTTAAACCGTCAGTAGAGATTTCAATTACCTTTGTGGCCATTCGATTAATAAAATAACGGTCATGAGAGACAAATAAAAGTGTTCCTTCGAAATCGATCAGAGCATTTTCAAGCACTTCTTTTGAATCAATGTCCAAGTGGTTAGTGGGCTCATCTAGAATTAAGAAGTTATTTTTTTCCATAGCTAGTTTTGCTAAAGCGACTCTAGCTTTTTCACCACCACTTAAAGAAGTGATTGATTTCTCGACATCATCTCCAGAAAATAAAAAACTGCCAAGCAAAGTACGAATTGATTGTTCTGGTACGGAAGGATGTTCGTCCCATAGTTCGTTTAATACAGTTTTATTAGAATGAAGCAAGCTTTGCTCTTGATCATAATAACCAAGGTCTACTTTTGTTCCTAACTGGATTTTTCCAGTCAGTTTAGGCAATTGTCCTACTATTGTTTTAAGTAAAGTAGTTTTTCCTACACCGTTGGGTCCGACTAAGGCAATTGCATCTGTTTTACGGATATCGATATCAATGTGATTGGCTAAAGGATGGTCATAGCCAATTGCAAGATCTTCTGTTTGTAAGACAACACCGCCCGATTCTCGTTCGGTATAGAAACTGAAATGGGCAGATTTCTCATCGCCTTGAGGATTATCTATTCTATCCATTTTATCCAACATTTTTCTACGTGACTGAGCTCTTTTAGTTGTTGAAGCACGAACTAAGTTGCGATTAATAAAGTCTTCAGTTTTTTCTATTTCTTTTTGCTGTTTTTCATATTCTTTCCACATTTTCTGGATCAGTTCAGCTTTGAGTTTGAGATAGTTAGAATAATTTCCTGTAAAATGCTGGACTTTTCTATTGCTCACTTCATAAACCTCATTGATGACTTTATCTAAAAAGTAACGGTCATGAGAAACGATTAGTAAAGCGCCTGTATAATTCTGCAAATATTTTTCTAACCAGGATAAGGTTTCAATATCCAAATGATTGGTAGGTTCATCCAAAACGAGTAGATCCTTCTTTTCTAGTAACAATCTTGCTAAAGCTAATCTCGTTTTCTGTCCTCCGGATAATTGAGAAACGGATGTTGAAAAATCTGATTCGTAAAATCGAAAACCATGAAGAACAGAACGGATCTCACTTTCATAACCATAGCCATTTAATTGTTTGAATGTTTCTTGAAGTGAGTCATATTTTTTAAGCAAGTCCTGATAATATTCTTTATCTGCTAATAGATCAGGGGAGCTCATCTGATATTCGATTTCTCTCATTTCTTTCTCTACCTTAATCACAGGTTCAAATATAGCTAACATTTCTTCCCATATCGTTTTAGTCGATTCTAAACCAGTATGCTGATCTAAGAATCCTAAGGTTAGATCTTTCTTTTTATTGACCCTCCCAGCATCTGGTTCTTCCCGTCCGGAAATAATGTGTAGGAGGGTAGATTTTCCTGCACCGTTTCGGCCAACTAGACCTACTCGAGCATTATCTTTAATTTCTAATGTTACATCATCAAATAAGACTTCAGCGCCAAAATGACGAGCAATTTTCTGAGTTTGTAAAAGTATCATTTTATATTCCTCATTTTTAAAATTTGTCCGTAATAGTTAAATATTACCAAGTATCTTGTCTTCTCAGTTTAGCATATTCCATAACCGATAAACAGAATAGTCCAGGATAGATTGTAATCAGTTTAGTGTAAACCGTTTGAATTCTTACAGGTGTAAATACTTTTTACCTGTTTAATTCTATCATTTTTTTCACAAGCTGATGAACTTTATGTGTGGGTATTTTTATATAAGATTTATAATCCCTTATTTTATAGTCATATTAGCTTCCAATTTAGAAATTCCATGCTATAATAGTTAGTGAAATAATATAGAAAATTGTGAAATAAAAGTTGAAAAATATTAAGATGAAGTATATTACTTTTAGTTTAATTGAGAAGAGTTTTATATTGAATTATAATTTGAAGGAGAAAAAGTATGGTAGAAAAGAAAATTCCAAAAGCTACTGCAAGAAGATTGCCCCTTTATTATCGTTATTTACGCTTTCTCCATGAAGCAGGAAAAAATCGCGTTTCTTCTGCAAAACTTAGTGAAGCAGTAAAAGTAGACAGTGCTACAATCAGACGAGATTTTTCGTACTTTGGTGCATTAGGGAAACGTGGATATGGCTATGATGTTGAAGCGTTAATGAATTTTTTCAGCAAGACTTTGAATCAGGATCGACTAACAAATGTTGCTTTAATTGGTGTAGGGAACCTCGGACAAGCTTTATTGAACTATAATTTTAGAAGAAGTAATAATACACGTATCAGTGCTGGTTTTGATATAAATGATAAATTGATCGGCACGATTCATCAAGGTGTACCTGTCTATCATATTGATGATATGGTAGAACAGTTGGATCTGCAGCAAATTGATGTTGCGATTTTGACTGTTCCTTCAGAAATTGCTCAGGAAATGGCTAATAAACTTGTCGAAGGTGGCGTTAAAGGGATTATGAACTTTACACCAATTCGAGTAAATGTTCCTGAGAGTGTACGCGTGCACAACGTTGATCTGACTAATGAACTACAAACTTTAATTTATTTTATTAATTATTATCAAGAACTTGACGATGCTGAAGAAGAAGTAATCCTCGATGAAGATACTGGAGAATTATTTGTAGAAGACTAAACAAAACAAAAGTAAATGCAGCTGCTTATTTGATTAATTAATCAAATAAGCAGCTGCATTTTTTTATTTATCTCGGTTTTTTCTGATTTTAAAATAAGAATCTGCTAGACGAGTTCCTTGAACAAAGTCCTTGGTTGCTAGAAAAGCAAATAGTAACGGGAATATACCCCAGCCTTCTAACCCGACGATATCAATAATGAAATAAAGTAATATGGCACCCATTGCGTATTTTAAAAAAATATAACTTAGAATTTGTTTTTCGGTCATTGAATAATCCTTTCATAAATTAATCAGCTATTAAAAAAAAGATTCCCCACTACAGCAACTGTATTCATCAGGCAATGGGCAATAATCGGGGTCCAAATATTTTTTGTCTTGAAATATAGCCAAGAAAAAACGAGCCCCATGGTAGAATAAACTAAAATTCTACCATCAAAGTGGATTACTGCAAACATGAGAGAACTAATAACTGCGGCTCCGATCCCTCCTAATTTATTTAAACCCATACCAAATATCGCTTTACGGAAGACGAATTCTTCCATAATAGGTCCAGCTATCGAAGAAAGCAGAAGGAAGTAAGGATACCGCTTGATAATAGCAATGATATTCTGAGTATTCTGTGAGTCTGGAGGTGTTCCAAGAAAATTGATTTCGATCAATGTTGCAGCAAATTGAGCAAAGAGAGCAAAAATAAATCCAATGAATCCCCATAAAAGAATTTCTGAAATATTAGACTTAAAAGGCTTCTCAAAAGATAATGAAAAATCCTTTTTCTGGGTAAGATAGATCACCCCACTAGCTCCTAGAGTGAATAAAATCAGTTGAGACCAGATCACTCCTTCTGTAAGAAACCTTTCAGGTAAAAACTCAGGTAAAAGTTGACCAGCTAGTACTGTTGCCAATTGAACGAATATATACAGCAATATAATTTGGAGAGCTGTTTTTTTATGTGATTGTTCCAATAGATTCATCCTCATCTTGTAAAGGTAATAAAGTCTTTTTGACATTACTAGTAACTTAACATAAATTTTGTCTGTATTCCAGATATGATTTTAATCATTTTTTTAACTTCAAAAGGGTTGCAAGAAAAGTTAGTTTTGAATATACTAAGTATTGGAGTTAGCACTCGGATGCAACGAGTGCTAACGCGAATATAAACTCAACTATAAAATTATGCGGAGGGATAACACCATGTTAAAACCTTTAGGAAATCGTGTTCTTCTAGAAGTCATCAAAGAAGAAGAAAAAACTGTCAGCGGACTTGTTTTGCCGGAATCAGCAAAAGAAAAGCCACAAACAGCTAAAGTAGTCGCTGTAGGAAGCGGCAAAGTATTAGAAGACGGAAAACGTGCCGATATGGACGTTGCAGTTGGAGATAAAGTGATTTTCGAAAAATATGCCGGATCAGAAGTGAAATATGAAGGCAATGAATATTTGGTTGTTAAAGATTCAGATATTATTGCTGTTGTAGAATAATTTTTATGAAGTTGTAATTTATTCGTGTCAAAGCACAAAGTTAAAAATAAAAGCTTTAAAAATTTAATTAAGAGGTGGAAATAATGGCTAAAGATATTAAATTTTCTGAAGATGCACGTGCAGCTATGCTACGTGGAGTAGATAAACTAGCAAACACAGTAAAAGTAACATTAGGACCCAAAGGTAGAAACGTTATTTTAGATAAATCTTTTGGCGCTCCTCAAATTACAAATGATGGCGTAACAATTGCCAAAGAAATTGAATTAGAAGATCAGTTTGAAAATATGGGAGCACAGTTAGTTGCTGAAGTTGCAAGTAGAACAAATGACATCGCTGGGGATGGAACTACAACGGCAACTGTATTAGCGCAAGCAATCGTTAATGAAGGAATGAAAAACGTTACCGCCGGAGCTAACCCTGTTGGTATTCGTCGTGGTATTGAAAAAGCTACTAAACGCGCTGTAGAAGCTTTGCATGAAGTTTCTACTAAGGTTGAAGGAAAAGAATCAATCGCTCAAATTGCAGCAATCTCATCTGGAGATGAAGAAATCGGTCAATTATTGGCAGATGCAATGGAAAAAGTGGGTAGTGATGGTGTCATTACGATTGAAGAATCCCAAGGAATTGAAACCGAATTAGATGTTGTAGAAGGTATGCAATTTGATCGCGGATATCTGTCTCAATACATGGTTACGGATAATGAAAAAATGGAAGCAGATTTAGATAATCCATATGTTTTGATCACAGACAAGAAAATTTCTTCTGTACAAGATATTCTTCCTGTTTTAGAAAACATTATGCAACAAAATCGTCCATTATTAATTATTGCGGATGATATCGAAGGTGAAGCGCTACCAACATTAGTATTGAATAAAATCAGAGGAACTTTAAACGTGGTTGCGGTTAAAGCACCAGGTTTCGGCGACCGTCGTAAAGGTATGCTTGAAGACATCGCAATTTTAACAAATGGAACTGTGATTACAGATGATCTAGGCCTAGATTTGAAAGATATGACGATTGATCAACTTGGTGTTGCAGGCAAAGCAGTTATTACGAAAGACGATACTACACTTGTAGAAGGAGCTGGAGACAAAGATAAAATTGAACAACGAGTCTCTATGTTACGTGCTCAATCTGAAGAAACAAATTCTGAATTCGACCGCGAGAAGTTACAAGAACGTATTGCTAAACTTGCTGGTGGTGTTGCGGTCATTAAAGTTGGAGCAGCAACTGAAACAGAAATCAAAGAACGTAAATTACGTATTGAAGATGCATTGAACGCAGCACGTGCAGCAGTTGAAGAAGGTGTGATTGCTGGTGGTGGAACAGCTTATATCAACATTTTGAGCAAGCTGGAAGAAATTGAAGCAACTGGCGATGAAGCAACTGGCGTTAAAATTGTAGTTCGTGCCCTAGAAGAACCTGTTCGTCAGATCGCATTCAATGCTGGACTTGATGGAAGTGTAATTGTAGAGCGCTTGAAACATGTAGAACCTGGTATTGGATTTAATGCGGCTACAGGTGAAATGGTCAACATGGTAGAAGCAGGAATCATTGATCCAACAAAAGTAACACGTTCTGCATTGCAGAACGCTGCGTCTGTTTCTGCATTGCTTCTTACAACAGAAGCTGCAGTAGCAGTGATCCCTGAGCCAGAAGCTCCTGGTGCTGGAATGGATCCAAGTGCAATGGGCGGAATGATGTAAGAAATTATTAAATAAAGGAAGCCACGTCGAATTTGACGTGGCTTTTTTGCATTGTATTTATTATGTACGGCTCTCAACGTAATAAATTGTGTCAAAAGGAAGAAAAAGTCGATTACGTCTAACTCATAAGCAACAAATGGCAGTGAGTAGGAAGAGAAAGTCGATTACGTCTAACTCGCGAGCAATAAATGGTAGTGAGTAAGAAGAGAAAGTCGATTACGTCTAACTCGCGAGCAATAAATGGTAGTGAGTAAGAAGAGAAAGTCAATTACGTCTAACTCGCGAGCAACAAATGGTAGTGAGTAAGAAGAGAAAGTCAATTACGTCTAACTCGTGAGCAACAAATGGTAGTGAGTAAGAAGAGCAAATCGATTACGTCTAACTCGCGAGCAATAAATGGTAGTAAGTAAGAAGAGCAAATCAATTACGTCTAACTCGTGAGCAACTAATGATAGTGAGTAAGAAGAGAAAGTCAATTACGTCTAACTCGCGAGCAACAAGTCGCAGTAAGTAA
>NZ_FMZD01000021.1 GCF_900101525.1 Marinilactibacillus psychrotolerans
ACTAGGCTACTTACCTTTTGATAAAGAAGGTGCAGAATTACTATTTCACTTAATATCAGATTTTTACGAAGAGAAAAGTTTGATTATCACAACGAACCTGGAATTTAGCTCTTGGAGTAAAGTGTTTCAAGATTCAAGATTGACCAGTGCACTAGTGGATCGGTTGATTCATCACGCTCATATCTTCACTTTTGCGGGCACAAGTTACCGGTATACCAATGCTTTGTCTCAATTAAGAAATTAACTAAATGGGAACTGCAAAGTTATGGATAAATTTCCTGCACTCTTATGGATTTTATTCTTGCAAAATACACTTTCCCAATACTCCTATCAAAGACAACTATTTTCGACTTTATCGTATTATATATTTTCCTAGTATATTCATCTAATATTTTTTTGCCAAGCAATGCATAGCTTAAACTTATAAATCAAACTGTCTTTCAATTATACATTAGATGCTATAAAAGCAATGAGTGTTAATGATTATATTAGCACTCATTGCTTTTATCGTTTATTTATTTTTTTGAATAAGGTACATTCACTCTTCTTCTTCATTCTCCTGTGTCCTTTTAAAAATATATTCGATTTCATATTCAGGAAAAAAAGCGTATTTTACTTTCACTGCTTCCCCGAATTTAAAATCTGAATCTCCATTTATCTTTTCTCTGACTGTTTGATACCTTATATGTAATAAATCAGCGATATCAACAAGTGAGACTCCTTTTTCTTTACGAATTTTTTCAAAATTATTTAACATCTTTCTACCTCCTTTGTACGATTTTTCGTATTAAAAAGTTATGCCCTATGACATATTTAGCAACTGACTTCATCATAATATGAATTTTCGTACTTGTCAACATTAAATAACGATTGTGTTAAAAAGAATATTGATATGCGATTTTTCGTATGCTATTGTTTTATTAACTACAAAAAAAACGGAGACACGATATGAATAGAGAAGAAAAATTAAAAACTATGATATTAAAGAGATTCGGAACAGTAAAAGAATTTTCGAGAGCTGTCGGTTTACCTTATACCACTATACGTTCCATATTAGAAAGAGGCATTTTCAATGCGAAACTAGAGAACGTAATCAAAATCTGTAAAGGGTTGGGGATTTCTTCAGAAGAATTGATTGATCAAAAAGATTTTGTAATGGAAGGTTCTTCAGCATTTTATAGTGATTATACACATTCTAAATCAACAAGTTTATTTGATGATTTAAATGATCTTTCTGAGATAGACAAAGTTGAACTCCCTGATTTAATTCTGGGACGATACGCTGGTACCGAAGACATTATATTTTCTCGTATGTCCGAAAGATCTATGGATAAATTGATTCCTCTTAATTCATTGATTGGCATTAAGCCAGTCGAGCTAGCTGATCTTAATAATGAAGATATCGTTGTCTACAGTCATCAGACTGAGCGTAGTATCAAGCATGTTTATAAAATAGAAAACAAACTCATTTTAAAACCGGCATCCCATGATCCAAAATTCATTGATTCAGTATTTGAAATGACCGATACTGAACTCAATATTTTAGGTAAGATTGTATTATATATTGTTGAAAAATAACTGTGGCACATACTGGAGGAGTATTATGAAAAGGAAAGTCGTACTATTCATTGCTATGAGTCTAGATGGATATATTGCTAGAAAAAATGGTTCAATAGATTGGTTAGATACTCATGTTGTTGATCCAGTCGAAGATTTTAGTTACGAGAATTTTTACAGTACCATAGATACAGTTATCATGGGACGAACAACTTATGATCAGGTAATCAACGAACTTTCTCCTGGTTTTTATCCTTATGAAGATATTCAATCTTACGTGTTGACATCAAGACCAGCTCAACCAAAAAAGCATGTCAAATTTATCAATGAAGAAATTTCTGAACTTATACTGCATCTGAAAATGGAAGCTGGTAAAGATATATGGATCGTTGGCGGACATTCTATTATCAAACCACTCTTGCAGCATAATCTGATTGATGAATTCAGAATTACGATTATCCCCACTTTATTGGGAAACGGTATTCCTTTATTCGACTCTTTCCAAGATGAAATAAAGTTGCACCAAGTTAACTGCTATGTACAAAATCAACTAACTTATCTTCACTTCATTCGCAAATAAAAATATACATTAAAGCCATCATAAAAGTGTGATTTCAGACTTCTATGATGGCTATTTCTTATGGTTAAAATTGTAAAATGTAAATAAATGCTACTGCAGCAACGGTCTGAAGTACACCCACTGATAATCCATAAACAAGGAAACGTGGCCCTTCTTTAATAAACTTCCTAAAATCAAGCCGTAACCCGATTGCTGCTAAGGCAGTCATTTCAAACCAAGTACTAATATAATCAGTAGAATCAATAATTACTGTAGGAATCGTAAATATACTATTCAAGATACAAATAATCAAAAATCCTAGTACATACCAAGGAATTGGTAATTTTTTCGTTTCATTGTTATTTAACTGTTCTCCCGTACTTTTCTGTACTTTCTTTTTAAAGAGTAAAACAACTGCGATCAGCAAAATAATCCGTGTAATTTTGAAAAGCATAGCGTATTTGACTGTTTCTGGTCCAATTAAACTAGCTCCTGCTACAACCTGTCCTACTGACTGTAAGGTCCCTCCAAGTAAAGCACTTTTGCTTAATAGATCGTCTCCAAAAAGAGCTACTCCTAGAAATGGTAGAGAAAGCATCATTACAGTTCCCATCAAGTTAACTAGTGTTATCACTTGACCTTTTTCTTCATCATCTGCTTGAATAGATGGTGCGATAGCTCCTATTGCAGAAGTTCCACAAACGGCATTTCCTCCAGCCATCATCAAAGTCATTTTCTCACCAAAACCGAGTTTTTTCCCGATAAGATAGGTTCCTATAATGACAGTAGTCATCATCAGTATGACATACACCAATCCCTTAAATCCCATCTCAACAATAGTCTGAAACGTAACAGTAAAACCTAGTAAAACTACTGCATATTCCAACAACCTACTTTCTGCAAATTTTGTTCCTTTAGATAAAATGGATTGCTTAAATACTGTATTACCTAGAACTATACCAAATAAAATCGCAATGGTTGCTCCTCCGATTTGTGGGAAAAGTGTTGCCATATTCTTTGAAATTACCGCAACTATTAATGCAATCACTATCCCAGGAACAACTGGATATGTATTGGATAATTCTTTTAGCTTATTCTTAAAGTTCATCAACTCTTCCTTTCTTTAATAGAACCATTATACTCGTTTTTTTAGTTGATTTTCATATACTAATCGCTTACATATAAAAAAAGTCACTTTTTACTAAAATTATTTTATTGACTTAACTATCGAGCTTCGATATACTTTGTTTACAATATATATCGAGGTGCGATAGTATGATCAAAACTGACTTACAGAAAATATATATGCCTATGACTGAGACAGCCTTTTATATACTTCTTTCTTTGCAAGAACCAAGGTATGGATATAGTATTATGCAATTTGTTGAAGAGCTAACTTCTGGAAGGATACAGTTCGGAGCTGGAACCATGTATGGAAGTTTATCTAAATTAAAAAAAGATGGTTTAATTGAAATTATTAAAGAAGAAAATAAACGTAAAATATATCAGACTACTTCGCTTGGAAATGACTTATTAAAAATTGAAAAAGAAAGAATTAATGAATTATATTTAAATGCAGAAAGGGTGAAAGATTAATGGAAAAGAAAGTCATCAAATTCATCACAGCAGATAATTTTGAAAAAGAAGAAAACTATTTAGAAGAAATGTCAAAAAAGGGTTGGCATTTTACTAAATATAAAGATTTTCGCTACTTTTTTGAATCCGGTGATTCTAATGATGTCATTTATCAAATCGATTATCATAGTTCTTACGAGGGAGATAAAGAAGATTATTTACAATTATTCAAAGACAGTGGTTGGACACTTGTATTCACCTATCCCATTTTCGATGGCGAGTGGTGCTACTTTAAAAAGCAGAAAACTTCAGATGAATCCTCTAAAATCTATACCGATAATGATTCAAAAATTGAATTATTTAGTAAAATCAGAAAACTCTGGGGAACTTTTGGTTTAATCATATGCTTACTTTTCTTACCAATTACTTTCATTTCGGGTATTCTCACAAGTAACTCCTTCTTAATTTATTTTGTTCTGCTTATGTTCACTTTTATAGCTTTATTATATTTAAAAATGGTCCTTAATTTAACTAAAAAAATTCATCAATTACGCAAAGAATAATATTAATCTAAAAAAGGAGAATAGCCCATAATGGGTTATTCTCTTTTTAATCTATTATTCAATGTTTATAGTTCTCGATAAAGCAAGATTTCTGTTAATTCCTTAATATCCTCTTTGCTTTTCCCGTCAGGTAATTGATCAATCAGCTTAAGTGCTTTATTCGTATACCGTTCAGCTAGCTGAAATGCCTCTCTAATTCCTTGTGTATTCATTAATTCCTTACGGATCTCTATAAAATCTTGTTCTGTATACTCTGTTTTAGCAAATTGTTTCTTGAAAAACACCGGTGAACGTTTCATAGAAAAAAGGATTGGTGCAGTATAAATGCCATTTTTCAAGTCCTGGAACATAGTTTTTTCCCATACTGCATCATCTTGGGTATATTCTAATAAATCATCCATCAGTTGAAATGCCATTCCAATTTGAACACCAATTCGGTAACTCAACCATTGATCTTTTGTAGACATGTTACTTTCCATCGCCCCGCCAAAACAAGCTAGTGCATATAATTCAGCAGTTTTTCCACGGATTTGCGTCAGATAGCGGCGAATCGTCATTTCTTGATTATAAGATTGGTCTAACTGATGTAGCTCTCCTCCAATTACTCTCTCCATGGCTCGAGTAAGTATACCTTGCACATCTATTATTTGACGGTAAGGATGTGTCATTCTAAAGCAGACCGAAAGCAGATAGTCCCCGGCGTACACTGCAGACTTTTTTCCATGAGCCGCTTGTATAGTAGGAGTTCCTCTCCTTATATCCCCTTCATCAATGATATCATCGTGAATCAGTGTTGCATTATGAAAAACTTCAATTGCTGCAGCCATCACTCTTGCTCTTTCCGGTTCACTCTTTGGCCCTAATTGCGAAAATAGCAACGAATAAGCTGGACGTATCATTTTTCCACTAGACTGAAAAATACCTTTTGCCGCATCATTCACTTGCTGATTACGTATAAAAATCTTACTGAAAATCAATTGCCTAGTTTGCTTAAGTTCCTTTTCCAAGTCGGGAAATTCATCCCATATCGAGTGAATGCTCAAAGCAATCCCGCCTTAATCTACAAATTTATTTAACTATTTTTGAAATAGTTTTATCTTTAAATCAGCTTCATTTTTATACATTAATATTAAAGAATGTAAATAACTAATTCTTTTTGAGACCATGCAGATTTACAGCACGACACTATACTATTAATGAATTATAAAATCCGGTATATAGAATGATGTTTCAACTAATAGAACATTATCCATAGCTTATCAAATATTTTTAAAATTTATTTATGTAAAACATTTGTTATCATTATACATTTGCAGTGCTAAATTGTCTAAAACAATGTTTTCATTATAAGATTTCAAGATAGATTAGCGTTTTATATCATTGAATTCGTCTTATTCTGCTATACTGTAAGCACAATATTTATTCACATCTTAAACCAAAGGAGTCTACCATGTCTATTTCACAGTTTTTGAGGTTTGTTGATATTCGGACAAAATTCACGAGTATTCTTCCTGTTCTTTTAGGCGTTTTTTACACAATCTATTATTTTGGAACTTTTAATTTACTCAATACCCTGCTTTTTTTTATTGCAGCCGTTCTGCTTGACTTCACTACCACTTCTATCAATGTCTTAGTTGATTATCAGACAGCTGCATCAGAAGAATTTAAGAAAGAACACAATATTATTGGTAGAGAAAATATTTCCGAAAAACTAGTTGTAGTTTATATTTATATTATGCTCATTCTCTATTTCATTTTAGGTTTGATTCTAGTCTTTCGAACTAATCTGGTCTTGCTTCCAATTGGTATTATCTGTTCCATCATCGCGATTACGTATACTTATGGGCCGCTTCCGATTTCTAGAATGCCCTTAGGAGAGTTGTTTTCTGGTCCTCCTCTTGGGTTTGGCATTATCTTTATTGCCATATTCGTCAATTATAGAGATTCACTGATTCTAGCATTAAATTTCCAGAATTCAACATTTATGCTTCAAGGAGATTGGCTGACGATCTTAGCTATATTTTTTGTTTCTTTACCACAGGTTTTATTAATCTCCAATATCGTTCTTGCAAATAACATCTGTGACTTGAAACAAGATATTGAAAATAATCGATTTACCATTGTTTTTCATATTGGTAAAGAAAAAAGTATTCAATTATATAATTGGCTAACTTACGGAAGTTATGTATTGTTCCTAGTACCAATCTTCATGGGGTGGTTACCCTTGATTATGTTACTTGTTTATCCAACAGTATTCTTTGCTCATAAGCAAGTACAGTTATTTAACAATAAACAAGAAAAAGCTGAAACCTTTATTACTTCGGTAAAATCTTTTTTAGCTTTCACACTAGTAGAACTTTTACTATTTGTAGTGGTTATTAGTTGGGCTTGGTTATCGTAATAGTTATTCGTTTGACTTATCTTTAAATTAATTAAATTCAATAAAAAAACCGTAGACAACTCTAATCTGTCTACGGTTTTGATACGATATCTAATTATCAACAATCCTAATAATCAAAAATTTACTATATAGCTATGCAAAATATGATTCGTTAAATTTTACTGATTTCTTTTCAGTATCTATAGTGACTTCGATCCCATATGGCAAAAGACAACGGGGACAAGCATGTCCAAAAGGTAAATTATATAAGACCGGTAATGTCTCATCGTTAATAACCTCTTTGTAAATACTTTTATATTCTTCATAATATATATTATTTTGTGGTTTACCAATTAGTACACCATTCACCCTTGAAAATACACCATAATCTTTTAAAGTCATTAACATACTTCTTAGATCTTCAGGTATCGGACGCTCTTCACTTGTTTCTAAAAAAAGAATTTTCTCGTTCCATTCTTCTTTCCGAGGGAAAATTTTATACTTTTCTATTATATCTGGTTCATCCCCATAGCGAGCTCCTATTAAAGAATCATATAAACTTTCCAGACAGCCGCCCAATAACCTACCGCTGGTTTTCCTTTTTCCAGATAATACTTCGATCCCGTTTTTTTCAAAATGTCGCTTACGTTCAGTTCCTATAGCTTTAGAAGAAAAGTCGGTTCTTTCTTCATACCACCATTCAGTTGAAGGGATTTCTGTTAATTCATGATCCTCAAAATAACCTTCTAGAGAACGTTTCGTATAAGGTAAAAGCTCCTCTGCTAATTCAGCAATATCACTTAAAAAATTTGGACCATAAAAAGATTCCATTCCTAATCGATGGAACATTAAATGATTGATTGTTGTATCTGAAAAGCCTGTGAAAATTTTAGGAAAGTTATGTACTGCATGAATAAATTCCTCGTCTTCCATCAAGTATGGCAGCAAACGATAAGTATCGTCCCCACCAATAGCACATATTATTCCTTTTATGGACGGATCCATAAATGCTTCTTTCAAATCTTCTGCCCGCCATTCAGGATGTTTTTCCAAACTATCCACCCCTTTTAAGGCATTAGGCATAATAATCGGTATTAGACCTAAAGCTTTTAATCTTTTCTTTCCTATTTCTAGCTGATGCGCTGCAAATGACTCTCCTAAAACACCACTTGATAAACTAACAACAGCTACTTTATCCCCTTTTTTCAGACCCTTTGGCTTAATCAATATGTCCATCTCCTGTTTTGACTTTCCCTTTTAAAATATCTATCGCAAAAAATATTTATGTTAAATAGAATAACACAATCATGATACTCACAAAAGACAGTAAAGCAGCAATTGGAATTGATAGTTTAAATATAAGCGTTTGTGTTTTGTGCCGAAATATCCCCATACTTAACCAGGAACCTATTCCTCCAAATAAAAAAGAACAGAGGAGCAGTTGCTTTTCTGAAATTCTATATTTATGTTTTATAGCTCTTTGTTTGTCAATGTAAAATAAGGTAAAAGTATACAGATTCATCATTAATATCGTACTTAATAAAATGATCTGGATACTTGAAAGTGATTGATTCATAAAAAACCTCCTGAAACTTTACGATTAAATGTGTTAGACTTTTAATCGCCAACTAATTTTTCTTTGAATAGTATACCATAGTCAGAATTGTTATTTTTTAAAATAGGAAAAATGATCCGTCTGGAATATAAATAAACTTCTAACAAAGTTAGAGCAGAAATAAGACTCTTTCTGCTGGTCACTTTATAAGAAGTTTATCTAATTTATTACATTGTATAATTTTACTATCCTAAAAATCCAAAAGCTTTACCTGCAATACCGATTGCAAATATCACAAGAATGATCAATAGAGGACTAACATTTTTTTTCAATAGCCATCCAACAAACAATGTTAAGACTAAAGCTAATACTCCAGGCATGATACTATCTAGAACATCTTGCACTGTTTGTGTAACTACTTCACCATTTTCATTTGTAATTCTTGTAGCTACAATGGGAATATTTATACTTGTCCACTTACTTACTAGAGCCCCCATTACAAAAAGCCCAACTATTGAAGCGCCTTCTGTTAGCTTTTTAATAGATCCTCCAGCCATTTCTTTAATAATTTCATTACCTTTTTCATATCCTAATGTTAACCCGTAATATTTTGTTGTTAAACGTATAACATTGATTAAAACGAAAAATAATAAGGGTCCACTGATACTTCCGGCTATTGCTAATGAAGCACCCAACGCAGCCAAAACTGGACGTGCTGTTCCCCAGAAAATTGGATCTCCTACTCCAGCTAGAGGACCCATCAATCCAATTTTCATTGCAGCAATTGAACTTCCCGGCATATCCCCTTCATTCGCTTTTTCTTCCTCCATAGCGCCTACCACACCAAAAATAGGTGCAGTCAGCCAAGGATGAGTATTGAACCATTCTAAATGTCTTTGTAACGCCTCATTTCGTTCTTTCCCAGGCTCATATAGCCTTTTGATAGCAGGGATCATTACATAACAAAATCCCATATTTTGAACCCGTTCAAAGTTAAAAGATCCTAATAAAAAATTCGATCTCAAAAACATACTATTTATATCTTTTTTTGTCAATTTCTTTTCTGAATTTTCCATTCGTAGTTTCCTCCTTAAGCATCTAGATCATCATCTAAATCATCGTCAAGCGTTACATTATTCGGTGTGGCAGGAGTTTCTGTATTTCCACCTAATGTATTATATTTTAGTTGAATGAAAAGTAGGGCTAAGCATAACCCTAATCCGCCAAATCCAACTAAATTAAAGTTTGTGAACGCTGCGAATAAGAATCCCATATAGAAGAAAGGTTTTAAATAAGGTATATCCATCATATTCACAACCATTGCATATCCTACTACAACGATAATTCCCCCACCTATTTGCAATCCTCCAGTAATCACTTCTGGAATACCATTCAGAAATTGACCAACTGCTTCTGCACTAATCATAAGAATAATAAATGTTGGTATCATAACACGAAGAGCTTGTAAAAAAAGTGCTGAAATATGCATAATCTCAATTCCTCGGAAGTTTCCACGCTCTGCAAAGCTATCTGCTTTATGAACAAAAAATACGGTAATGGTTCTTACGAATATCGTTAATGCTTGTCCTGCTGCTGCCAAAGGTACTGCAATCGCAATTCCTTCCCCAATTCCTTGTTGTGTTGTTATAACTAAAATAGTTGAAATTACTGATGCAATTGCGGTATCTGGTGCCATAGCTAACCCAACATTCATCCAGCCTAGCGCCATCATTTCTAACGTTCCGCCTAAGATAATACCCGTCGTCACATCTCCTAATACCAGCCCAACCAGCGTACACGCAACTAAAGGTCTATGAGTCTGAGCCTCATCTAACACACTACCCATTCCAGTTATACCAGCTACAATTAATAAAAGAATAATTTGTATTATAGACATTTTAATTTACCTCCTTACTTATTTATTTTTGTTTTTAGTTCTTTATAAAAATCTAGTTTTGTGTCTCCTGGTAATTGACGCAATTCTAATTCTATCCCTAACTCATTTAACTTATTAAAAGCGGTAACATTATCTGGCGAAACACTGACTGCTTTCGTAATTTGCTGACGATCCCGTTCAAATCTCATTCCACCAACATTTACTTCAGAAATAGGAACACCTTTTTCCACCAAATTAAGAATATCTTCTGGACATTCGAACAATAACATCACGTTATCTTTATCATAGCGAGGTGAATTGTAGGCACGGACCATTTTATCAACCGATACTGCACTAGCTTTAACATTCGCTGGAGCAACAGATAGAATAAGTGTTTTACGCATTTCATCTTTTGCAACAGAATCTGAAACAATAATAATTCGTGTAATCGGTTTTAATTTTACCCATTTTGTTAATACTTGACCGTGTATAAACCGATCATCTATACGAGCTAATTCAATTTTCATAGTAAATCCTCCTCATTTTCTTTTCCTTGCAAATCAGTGACTTCTTCTGTAAAAATTTTTATGCTTTCTTTGCTGATTTTTTTAAGATGTACAACTAGTTGTGACAGCTGCATAGTCTCTTTTGCTGCTGCAGCTTCTAAAATCATTGGTAGACTAACTCCAGTCACGATATCAATCGATTCTTTGCCGTATGCTAATTGTGCTGCTGCATTGTATGGCGTTCCTCCAAACACGTCAACTAAAATTAATAATTCATCTTCCTCATTTAATTGAGCAAACCCCTCTTCAAATTTTTTATTGACTTGAGGAAGACCTTCTCCTTTCAAGAATGGAACAGCTTGGACTTTAGGATCTTCTCCAAAAATCATTTCGAATGCGTCTAACATTCCTAATGAAACATCTCCATGACCACTTATCATAATAGATAGCATTTATTTCACTCCCTTCATTTTATATAAGCAATTTCTGTGCCAAAAGAGTGTCTCAACATTAAATCCTTTCATACCAAATGTTTATCCCAAAAAAAGAGAGAGTGTCTCGTGAATTGAGACACTCTCTCTTTTATTATTCATTTACGAAACACTGTTATATCTAAACCAAAACAGTTTTACTCATTTGCTAAAACTTCTACGATAAATCGCTTTTCATCATCGCTTAAATTTAACAAAAGCTTTTCTTCTAATGTAGATAGTGTTCCTTCTACTGCCTCTAGTAAATCATTGTTCTCCTCATTCCAAAGATCGTTATAGGCTAATGGATTCTTTTTTATGACTCGTTCAAAAGAAAAAGCAGTATGAACGACTAACTTTAAAATTAAAGTATTGGAAAAAGTAGTTCCTAGTCTGATCTGCAAATCTTTTGTCCAGTCTATTAGCAAATCAGTTAGATGGTGTGGATTTAAATAGACCAAATGCATATTTAAAGTATCTTGGCACAACTCTTTTATTACAGTATTCTTTTGATCTTTTTGGTTCTTATTTTCATAAGGTAATCCTATTATTTGTCTAAGTGTGCTTTCTCCTGAACCTTCTATTAGATCTTCAAGGGTTATATGAGGAACACCAATTTTCGGATTGCGAGTCCCCACAGTTGCGATCACTTGGTATTGATCCACAAGTTTAGGAATGGATTCTTGAAATTTCAAACTCGAAACAGTTACTATTTCAATCGTTTCTTCAGTTGAATACTGAAGAATTCCTAAAATCATCTGCTCAATCTTTTTAGCTGTTCCACTACCCGTTGTACAAATGGAGAGTATAGCTTTAACTCGACCACTTTGGTGCAAATGAACGGTTGCTAAAAAATCTTTCATAACTGAAGAATATATCCCGCCTAAACTTAGATCCATATAATTAATTTTTCTGACCACATCTAAAACCATGCTAGTTGTGACATTTGGTATGGTTTTAATCATCACTCCGGATTTTTCAATCAGTTTAGATTCAAACATTGATAATGAACCCATATCAACTAGCATCAGCACGCCACAACCATTATCTAATTCCTTGGCCTGAGTAACTATTTTATCGAATATCTCATCAGGCGTTATATCCAATGGCATATCTAAAGCTGCAATGGGTGCAGCTCCTAATAATTCTACCGCGACTTGAACCATTGAAGTCGCAGTAGAGTTTCCGTGAGTAACGACTAATACACTTACTTTCTTCTTTTCTTCCAATGTTTCTATTGATACAAGCAACATAGTAAGATATATTACTTCAATTTCGGGCAGTATGACTCTTAATGTTTGTTCTATTTTATCTTTAAAAAGTTTTACGACATCATATTCATTTTTATGTTCCGTTATGATTTCTCGTATATCTAATTGGGAAATTAGCTTATCCTTTTTCTCTCTACGGAAATAGGCATCTAGATGCATCCCGATATAATAAAGAAATTTTCTATCGAATCGAACTTTTAAATTTTTTTCAGCAATTACCTTTAATTCCATTGTTAGATTAGAGATATCTGGATCTACAAACTTGAGTAAATTATAATTAATTGTTTTATTATTAATGAAATTTTTCACATGCAAGTGTAAATCTGTCAAAATATATTGATGAATTTGTTCTTCTGAGATCCCTTGTTCTTCTAATGTCTTTACCTTTTGCTCAATAATTTCATAGATATTTAGACCCTCATAATTTTCATTAGTTATTTCCTGAGTTGAAGGGTATATTTTTGTTGTAACATCTAATAATTCTTCTACTTCTTTTGAGCGTTGAATATTTTGACTACTTGAACTCCACTGCGATAATATATCTTCAGGTAATTCTTGAATTCCTATACTAATTTCTTCTTTTTCATGAAGGTTATGTAAAAAAGATTGGGCACAAACCAGCTGTATTTGAGATTGCAACTGTCCAACATTTCCATATTCAATCGTATTAATCAATGCATTGATTACATCAATATCTACTAAAAATGTCCGTTGTACACGTCGAGCTTCTTGCTCAAAAAGAAATTTGGTTAAAGCAATTCTCTCCTGTACAGATCGTTGATTTAGGGCAGGTATTTGGATTGTCATTGGAATACGTCTTAAAAAAGTTTCTAATAACGATGAATTGGGGTCTTCGGTTGTTGCACAAATAATCAGTACATTTGCTTTACGTTTCAATCCTGTTTCACCTAAACGATTAAAATATCCATGATCTATAAAATAAAATAACATTTCCTGTCCTTCAGGAGTCAATCGGTGGATCTCATCTAATAATAAGACGCCCCCATCAGCTTTTTCTACTAGTCCTATATGATCTTCGTTCGCCCCTGTAAAGGCTCCTTGTACATAACCGAATAATTGAGCTAGCAGCAACTGTGGATTATGATAATAATCTGCACAGTTAAAGCTTTCAAATGAAGAATTTTTGTCTATTAATTTCTCAAAAATAGAATATTGATAAATTTTATTTGCAAAAAAAGTTTTTCCTGAACCAGTAGGTCCTAAAAGCAACATATGTAATCCGTTAGGTGGATAATGCACTGCCGCTTTAGCTTGAGATACACCCTTTTTCAGACTCCCTTTATTACCGATCATTAATTCAAAAGGATTTCTATTTGATTTTTCAACCGTATCATTAACTGTTTCTTCGAATTCGCTTAAATTCAAAACTTCTTCTATTTCTGTATTCCACTGCAGATTTAATTGCTCTTCAAGCACTTCTACTGGTAGATATCTTACAGGGTAAGATTTAACTTTTAAAACTCTTTTTTCTCTTACTAATTTATTTAACTCTAAACTAGTATTTGCTCTTGTAAGCATTAACTCTTCTGCTATTTCTTTTGCTGAAGATCCTTGAGTCTTTAGTATTTCTTCTTTACTACTGTTTTGCCAAGTCCCTAGTAATCTTTGATACACACGTTCAATCCGTTTCATCATTTTCCCAGCCTTTTAAAACACTTTTTTCTCTTTATTCGAAACAGTTCTTGTCTTCACTGTCTATTTATATAGCAAATGATACTATATATCAATCAAATTTGATGCTCATGTATATAAAACTATTGACTATATTTTGATATTATATTTTTTAAATTCTTTTTATGCCATTTAGTTCCTGTAAGCGTTGATACATTTAAAGTTAACATTAAGTTACTTCCATTTTCCAGTTTTTCTTTTGTATGAATCAGTATTTGCCCTCTACTTCCTTTTGCAATACATTCAGTTTTCAGTAATTGCTCTTTCTTGAAAATCAATTTATCTGTAAAAACTTTTAGATGACGCTGATATCTTGCGGCTGCTACTAAGTTATCACTAATATAAACACAACTCATAACAGGATTAAAATTAATTATATTTATTGAAATAACGGAGTGCCCTAGTTCAAAGTTATATCCTGGGTATTCGTTTTCAAGATATTCACAAAAAATTTCTTCTTTTAAAAATAAATTCATTATATTACTCCTCTTCAAATATTCTAACTAACTACATAGATATTACTCTACTACATTATAAACTTCTTGAATTCTATTTGCTATATCGTTTACTGTCTGTTAATTATTTAGATAATTTATAAGCCAATTCATTACCTTTTTTTATTTTATCCTCAACAGCTTTATTCTTTTTTTCACACACCAGAAAATAAATTCAGCAGGCTAAAAATATTTATGATTGAATGTCAAACTACATATCGTCTTTAGATACTTAAATTTACTTACAATTACTTGAAAATACATATTTATTTGTTATACTACTTGTGAGGTGGTTAAAATGTACCAAGAACAAAGATTAGAAAAAATTTTACAGCTGTTAGAAAAAAAGGAAGAACTTTCATCTAAAGATATGATTGACTATTTCAAAGTGTCTCGCGATACTATCCGAAGAGACTTTTCTATTCTTACCAAAGAAGGAAAAGTTAAACGAACCCATGGCGGCATAGTGAAAATTAATCAAGAACACCAAATTCTTTCTTTTGAAGAAAGAGTAAGAATGTTCTCTGACGCTAAAATCCATATTGCAAAAATTGCTGAAACATTTATTAAAGACAATGGAACTTATTTCTTAGATGTTTCGACTATTGTTCTCAAGCTGGCTCAGTTGGTAGACAAAAAGGCAACCATCTATTCGCACTCTTTAGATAATGCTATTATGCTAAGTAATAATTCAAATATTAGATTTAATTTATTAGGTGGACAATTCTTTAAAAAAAATCGTTTTTATTATTCTCTGAATGAAGCTGAAATATTGAAGAATATTTCGTTTGATGTTGCTTTTATTGGTGCTGCTGGATTACATAATGGAGAAATCAGTTTTGAAGATCAAGAAGATGCCTTTTTAAAACAACTAGTCTTACAAAATGCTAAAACAAAAATTTTAGTAGCTGAGGAATCAAAATTTAACCAGGCGGCTACTTATACTATAGGGACAATTAACGACTTCGATTATTTCATAACAGATAAAGCCTTAAAAAAAGAAAAAACAGAATTCTTATCAAGTAGTGTTAGATTAATTTATTAAGAAAGGCTGAGGAATCATGAACTTAAGACAAATCAAACTTGTGATAAGTGATATCGATGGAACTCTTTTAACTACTCATCACTTAATTGATGATCAGTTAAAAGATGTTTTACTAGAATTACACCAAAAAGCTATTCCATTTATTTTAGCTTCTGCTCGATCTCCAGAGGGCATGTCTCCTATAACGGAAGAGCTCAACCTATCTGACAATCCTCTTGTTTGTTACAATGGAGCGTTAGTATTAAAAAAGCAATCAGACGAGAACTATACTGTCTTATTTAGTCATGAATTAAATAGGACAGATGTCCAACAACTTATTAACCTCATTAATACTAAGTTTCCCCACGTCACAATTAATCTATATTCTGGAAGTGAATGGTACGTTGATAAAATTGATAAATGGACAAAGATAGAAGCTGATATTACGAAAGAGCATCCTATCGTAAAGAACATTCAACAATTATTATTGAATGTTGCTTTACCTATTCATAAGCTGCTACTAATTGGTGAATCTGAAGAAATCAAACAACTTCTTGAATATTGTACTAATTTACGTTTACCAAATAGCTCATTTTATTTATCAAAAGATAATTATTTAGAAATCACTCATCGTGATGTATCTAAAGATAAAGCATTAGTAGAGCTATCGAAGTACTATGATGTCCCTTTAGAAAACACAATGGCTATAGGAGATAATTTTAATGATATTCCTATGCTGTCGTTAGCAGGGCTTGGCATCGTAATGGACAATGCTCCTGAAGAGGTAAAGAAAAGTACAAATTTAAAAACAACTGACAATAATCATAATGGGGTTTCAAAAGCTATAAGAAAATTTATTCTAGATACTTAAAATAGTTGTCCAAAGTTCAAGGTCCTTATATTTTTTACTAATAAATTCTTTTTTATTAGTAAATTGATTCTATAAGATTAGTTTTTTGATTATATTAGAACTTGGTTGAATCAAATTATTTTCATTAGTCTTTTATGAGGTCAGGAGACCTTTTATAGCTCCCTGTTGCATGATTAATCTTTCAAATGTTACACAAAAAGCCGATCAAGCTATATACTTGATCGGCTTTTTGCTTATCTAACTATCTACATTTCTACGATTTGAATCGTTCAATTTGCTGAACAAGTTTTTCACTTGATACCTGTAAGTCTTCTGCAGATGCTGTAATTGTTTCGAGTGCAGTCAGCTGTTCATTTGCTGAAGCACTTACTTCTTCTGACGCAGCCGCACTTTCTTCCATTACGACCGCGATTTCTGCAATTGCAGAAACAACCTTTTCTTTATTTTTCTCAATTCCTTTGATATGCTCAGTCATTTGAGAAACCAAGGCGCTCATTTCTTGATTACGTGTGGCAATCTCATCGAAAGAAGATACAGTTTTTCCAGTAATTTCATATTGCTCCGCTGAAAGCTTTCTTGCACTAGCCATTTCGGAAGACGCATTCACTGCTTTACTTTGAATGTCTTCCATAGACCCACGAATATTTTGAGTTGCACTAGCAGTTTCTTCTGCGAGTTTACGAACTTCTTCTGCAACTACTGCAAACCCTTTTCCGTGTTCACCTGCTCGAGCTGCTTCAATAGAAGCATTTAAAGCTAACAAGTTAGTCTGTTCTGAGATAGATGCGATTGTACTAACAACTGAAGAGATCTCAACCATTCGTTCAGATAATTCTTGTACAACATCTTCTACACGACCAATCATTCCATCTGTTTGTTGTGCTTTGTCTTGAAGAACGCTAGTTTGTTCACTACCATTTTTATTTGTCTCATCTACTTTTTGAGACTGTTGGTTTAGTGATTTTGAAATAACCGATAGTGCAGTTAATTTTTCTGAAAGATCTGTTGTTTTCTGAGAAGAATCTTCTGCAGATGCAGCAGCAGTTGTCGTTCCTTCTGCAACATCTTCAATTGCTCGATTAATTTGTTCACTAGATGCCATTGTCTCTTCCGATACAGCACTTAATTGCGATATTGCGTCCGATGAAGTATGGACTGACTGACGAACAGAATCAACAAGTTCTCGTAAATTTGTAACCATGACATTAAAGTTTGCAGTCAGCTCACCTGTCTCATCTTTTGAGATTACAGAAAGTTGTCGAGATAAATCTCCTTCTGCAACATACTTGACTTCTTCATTCAGCTTACGAATCGGTTTCGTAATTTTAGAAGCCAGAATGTACATGGCAATAGTAGTTAACAGCACTAATACTCCAGCTACTATAACTACGTTTCTAAGCAAGGCATTAACCCCAGCATAAACTTCAGACTCTGGAAGTACTAATCCTATTGTCCAACCATTTTGTTCAAGTGTAGTATGCGAAACTACCGCTTTTCCTTCAGGAAAAGCTACACGTTCTGTTCCATTGCTTTCAAAAGTATCAGCAATTTTTTGTAAAACAGGATCTTCGTCTATTGAAGCTGCACTTGGATGTGCAAGGAATTTACCATTTTCATCCATCAAAAATGCCCATCCTTTTTTCCCAACTTCAAGGTTCTCTGCCATTTCTTGAATTTTTTCTACATCCATCTCACTTGTCACAACACCTTGAAATGTACCATCTGCTGCATAAAATGGTGTATTAATCGTCAAAAGTGTTCTTTCCAATGTCTCGCTGTAATACGTAGGGATCCAAGTAGTGACCCCATTTTCTATTCCTTTCACATACCAGTCTTGTGTAGGATAATCGTATTCTGACGTTTCATATTCATCCGTAAAAACAACACCGTTCTCTTGTTTTGAACTGAATGGGCCAAAATACTCAATGTTTTCATCATATGCAAAAGGTTCATACCAGACACCAATTCCAAAAGTTGCTTCATTTGAGTTAACTAATCGTTCTTGTAAAGCAATGTAGCCTTCACGATCAATTTCTTTACCTTCTTCTCCAATAAATTCTGCCAACGTCTCTCCTATACGACGATGTTCTGAGAATTCTTTTTCCATCTTTCCGGCAGTCTCTCCAGCCTGACGAGCAAGACGTTCCTCAATTTCTGTTTCTATTTCATCTTTAGCAATACTGTAGCTTATTCCACTAATCAAGACTACCAAAATGATCATAACTGGAATAAAACTTAATATCTTTGTTCGTATTGAAAGTTTCATGACCTTTCCCCCCTAATATTTACGCCTCTACTCTTTATTTATCATATATATGAGGGCGGGAATTAAGCTTTTATGCTTGACTCTGAAAAAAATACATATTTTTTTACATTCCTTTGACACAAATAACCTTATTTTATTATGGCTTTCTAGAGAATAGAAAGTTAACTAATTTTCTAGTATTCCAATATTTAGATTTAATTACCATCAAGGTATCCCTTTCGTTTCTTTATTTGAACAAATAGTTGAATTCACTTTATAAATATTGATTCCTGCATTACTGCAAAAACAAACCAGCCCGCAGAAGTATTTCTGTAAAAAAAATGTATTATGAACCTCACGTTAAAAAAGCCATAAGGAATCAATAAAAGGATCTATTGAGTCTTTATCGCTTTTTTATCGTTGAAAAGTTGGAAATCAATCACAAGAATCCACATCACTTATTTAAATCATTACTCTTTAATCATCCTAAAATTCATAGAAAAGCTATCTATTGTTTTACTTTCGTAGATCACCATTTTTATCGTAATTTTCCTATAATCATTTGCAATAGCAGCAGTCCCCACATTCCTGATAGATACACGTACAACCACCCAACTTCTATCTGCTGGATACCAGAGAAGCTTAAAGCGAACACACTTATACTGCAAATCAATAAAAACAAAAATGCTGACCAAGCCATTGCATTTATTATATTGTTGAAGGTTCTTTCATCGTTCTCGGGTACATTATGCTTTCTCTTTTTCAACTTATACCATCTTAAATATAGAAATCCTACACTAAAAAGAACAATACCTGTTACCGCTGAAAAAAATATCGTCCAAAAATCTCCTTGCTCAGATTCAATTATGGGTTTCGCTATCCATACACCTATTACCATGCAAATCGAAAAGAATATCTGTATGATTACTAGAGTCAAATACTCTTTTTTCTTTTCTTTGTTCACTTTCTTTCACTCCTTAATTCAAATAATTCTTCTATTGGAACATCAAAATAGTTTAATAATTTCAACGCTAATTCTAAGCTGGGATTGTATTTATGTTTTTCAATTGCGGTGATCGTTTGTCTTGTAATCTGAAGATCTTCCGCCATCTTTACTTGAGTAATTCCTTTCTCTAACCGAATTTCCCGAATATGATTAATAACTGGCATATTTGCCTCCTATAATACGTAAAGATATCTTTACATTTATTCTAACTTAATTATCCATCTATGTAAAGGTACCTTTACATAGAAAAAGCAGAAACTCTTTGTAAGTTTTCTGCTTCTTATCTATTTTTTCAGAAATGTATAATAAATGGCTTTTGATATTTGGTAAAAGGCAAATAAAAGAATCAACCCTCCCAGCAGCATAACTGTATTTAAAATAAAGGTTGCAAATACAGACCCTCTATTCGCAAAATAAAGAAAAACAAAGAAAATCAATATTGGATTATTACTGCTATCCCAAATTTTTTCTTTTAACTTTTTCCAAAATCCCATTACTTAAACACCCCTTAAAATAAAAATCTGTTATAAGTAATTTCTTGATCGTTTCTTTAATTTTTTTCAGCTTTTAGTGTGTCTATATATATTAGCTTCTATTAGCGAAAGACCTAGAGATTCTCGAACTCGTTTCACTGCTGTTACATTTTTATCTGCTTTCAACAATTGTCTTAATTCATTATTTAATGAATCATTTGTTATCGTTGACTGAGCTGCAAGTTGACTTACAGTATAGTTTAATTTTTTTACTTGTTGCTCTAGTTTGGTTAGTGCGCTAAGCAAGTAAAGCACAATAAATGACAGTACGATAGAGATGAAATTAAACTCCATCCTTATACCTCTTTTCTATAAATAGATTAATCTTCGATTTTTTTATAATAGATCGAATTATTTGATTATCAATTATTTACTATTCTGTTTAATCCCACTATTCAACTCAATGATCTGTTGCAATTCTTCAAAAGTAGCTACTTCGAAATCGGGGATTATTTCTGTGGCATTTTCGTTTTTAAAAGGATTAAACCAGATATTTCTAATTCCAGAATTTATTGCTCCTTGTATATCAGAACGCAAAGAATCTCCAATCATTAGTGTATTTTGTGTTTTCATTCCTTTATTTCTATCCATCAGAATCTCAAAAAACTTCTGATGTGGTTTAGCATAGCCAATTTCCTCTGAAATAACAACATCTTCGAAAAACGGCTCTAAGCCGGTCCCTTTTAATCGGCTTCTTTGAGTAGACGATTTACCATTTGTTCCAGCTACGACTTGAAAATTTTGCTTTTTCAACTGTTCCAACATTTCTTTGGCACCCTTTAGCACAAAGAAATTCTGATCAAGGTAACTTCGGTATTCCGATTCGAGGAGTCTACCATCTTTTTCAATTCCAAATTCTTGATAAGTTTTTGAAAAACGAGTTTCTAACAACTCTTTAGCTGACGCACCCTCTTCAATTCGGCTCCAGATTCTACCATTTACTCTTTGAAAAATTGGCAGCCATTGGTCAAAACGAACCTCCGGCACCATATGTTTCTTAAAAATTTTATTCAATCCTTCTTGTTCGCCTTTTTTAAAATCCAGAATCGTATCATCTAAATCGAAAATTAAATAATTTTTATAACTCATCTTAAATCCTCCATTAAATTCTCTATCATTCTATTGTAACGAAATTTATTCATTAGTCTATAACCTATCTCAGTTTATGAATAAATGATATACTCAGTTGTAGAAAACAGTTTTTAATAAGGAGCTTGCTATATGACTACCCCTACTATCACTTTAATGGATGCTTATATGATGGAAACACTTTTTTCAAAGGGCATTCAAAAAGAAGATTTCCTTCATACAATGAAAGAAAGAAAATTAGATAAATATATGTATTTTGATGATTCTTTTGACTATTCAGAATTAAACTCTTCTGTAAAAGATAAAGAAGATTTGTTTGAAGATGCGATTAAAAAAAATCAATATACTATTAGTTATTTAACAATCGGAGGATTGAAAAATCTTCTTAACATCAAATATGGATTTGTAGAAGAAAAAGATTATATTCTATATGATCAAAAATTAGAAAATTTAACAGTTGATCATAAGCAGCTAAAAGAAATCAAAGCATTGGTCAAGTCAGCATGGCGTGTTATAGAATCTGGTAAAAAATCTGATGATTCAATGACTATTTCTATTTCGCACGTGAGTATATTATAATAACCGTATCTCATCGGTCTGTTTTATTGCATGCTAGGTCAACAAACAACTGTGGTTTTAATCCTTTCCAACAATGTAGACTATTCTACATTGTTTTTATTTCGCTTTTTATTCTAATTAACAAATAAATAGTCAGAGTTAGCAATATTATACGACAGCAGATTTTTTAATCGCTTAATAATATTAAGTTTTCCTTGAAAATAAATTATTTTATACTCTTAAACATAACTATACCAATTGCTTTTTTTGTTGGTTATTTACTCTGTTTACTCTCTATCCAAAGCATGGTATCTTCATAGCTGTAATTTCATTTATGATTTTATCCATAAGAGACTAAGGAGTGTAAAATAAATGCATCCACGAATAGAATCTGATTCAATTGGTACTTTACCTATTCCTAGCAATGCGTATTATGGTGTACAGACATTACGAGCGAAACATAACTTTCCAATCTCTGGCGAAAAACTGCATCTATCCTTTATAAAGAATCTTGCTGTAATAAAGAAAGCAGCTGCAATAACAAACTATCAGGAGCAAAATATATCTGCTGATATTGCTGAAGCAATTTGTAAGGCCAGCGATGAAATCATTGCAGGTAAATTCCATGCAGAATTTATCGTAGATGCTATCCAAGGTGGGGCTGGAACTTCTGCAAACATGAATATGAATGAAGTCTTATCCCACCGTGCCAGTGAAATACTTGGAGGAACAAAAGATACTTATGATCTTGTCCATCCCAATGACCACGTCAACTGTTCACAATCAACAAATGACGTTTTTCCTACTGCTGGCAAACTAACTATTTTAGAACTTATGCCTAATCTAATTACAAATCTTTCCTATTTAGAAAACTTGTTAGATCAAAAGGCTGAAGAGTTTTCAGATGTAATTAAGATGGGGAGAACTCAACTACAGGATGCCGTTCCAACAACATTAGGGCATTCTTTCCACGCTTATCAATCTGCTATTTCTAGGGGTATTTATCATTTAATAAAAGCAACGGATGAAATGCACACACTCAATATCGGGGCTACAGCAATTGGTAACGGAATCAATACTTCTCAGGGATATTCTAAAGCAATCGTTCAAAATTTGGCTCAAGAATTAAATTTACCTTTAAAACAAGCCAGTGACTTGTACGATGCTACTCAAAATGTAGATAGCTTTGTCCAGGTATCCGGTGCTGTAAAAACCGTTGCAGTGATCCTTTCAAAAATGAGTAACGATCTAAGGTTACTATCAAGTGGGCCAAAGACAGGATTCGGTGAGATTAACTTGCCAGATAAACAAAATGGCTCCTCCATTATGCCTGGTAAAGTTAATCCCGTTATTCCAGAAGTTGTTTCACAAGTCGCTTTTCAAGTTATTGGTAATGACGTTACCATTACTATGGCAGCTGAAGCCGGTCAATTAGAACTAAATCCTTTTGAACCGATTATCTTTCGTAATTTATTTAGTTCCATTGAACTTTTAACCAACGCTACCTTAACACTGGCAGATAACTGTATCGCTGGCATTACTGTTAATGAAGAACATTGCCTTGAACAAGTAGAAAAAAGTACTGGAATCGCTACTGCCCTTTGTCCATTTATCGGCTATAAAAGAGCAAGTGAAATCGCAAAAGAATCTCTAAAAACAGGACTATCTATCCGAACCATTCTTTTAGAAAAAAATTGGTTAAACAAAGAAAAAATTGATGAAATTTTAGATTTAAAAAATATTGCTGAAGGAAAGATGCCTTCAATTAATTTATCACAATCAATTTTAACTTAAAAATCGAACTATACCAAAATCTAATCATACTTAAAAATCGGATTTGGCTAATGCTTAAATGGGACAGTTTTTTTACTAATCTATTATCAATAATATTCAGAAATTGAATCTTTTAAACCTCTATAATAACTAACTATAATGTAAACTAATCTAAAAATAATCAAAATTTTTGTTGACAGTCTATTACTTCTCTTGCTATAGTAATGACCAACAAGAAATATTAAATAAAAACACGTAAAAGATAAGTACATTTTGGAAATCTTTGTAGAGAGCCCTGTCTGGTGAAAAAGGGTAAGGTGAAAAATCTGGAAAATGGTCTTTTTTAAAACTCAGAAAGTTATTCTATCTTTTTGAGTTAACGTAGAATGAATGAGTTTTTAGGAACAAGTTCATTACGGTTACACCCGTTACAGTGTCACAGTATCAAACACATTTAGTGTGTCGTACTGTTTGAGGCAATGAGAAGCAATTCCATTGTAAAACAAGGTGGTAACACGAATTTGACTATTTCGTCCTTGAAGGAGATTCGCAAGAAGCGGATTTCTTTCAAGGACTTTTTTTATACACAAAACTATATTTAAACGCTATAGAGATGAGTAAATGACACTAGAGTAAGTACAGAGAGCCTGTAATCGCTGAAAGCAGGTTTACTCAAAGACATTGAATATGGTCTCTTCCCTATTGGAGAATTTTCAATCAGTGGGCATAGTGGGATACCAAGTCTATTAAGATCAGGCTATCACGGTTGCACCCGTTATCTTGCACGAGTATAAATCTTTTGTACTTAGTGAGGTAAGATTCGTGAGAATCTTATAAACAAAGGTGGTAACACGACAACGTTCGTCCTTTGATAAACCAGTATCGTGCTATTTGAATAGCATGATGCTGGTTTATCAAAGGGCGTTTTTTATTGTCTAACGTATCAGCTGCAAAGAAGATAAGGAGGAAAAACAATTGATAGAATTAAAAAATATCGATGTTCAATTCAAAACTAAAAGTAAAGAAATATATGCAGTACAAGATGTCTCTATACAAATTAATAAAGGAGACATATTTGGGATTGTCGGTTATTCTGGCGCAGGAAAAAGTACCCTAGTTAGAACAATCAATCTACTGCAGCGTCCTACCAATGGCAGCGTTCGTGTAAGTGGAAAACAATTGTTAGATTTAAGTCCTGAAAAGCTACGCCAAGAACGAAAAAAAATCGGAATGATCTTTCAGCATTTCAACTTAATGAATGCTCGAACAGTTTCCGGAAACGTTCATTATGCTTTACGTTCAAGTCCTTTGTCCGATAAACAAAAAAATGAAAAAGTAGCAGAGCTTTTAGAACTTGTAGGATTAGCAGATAAGCACGACGTCTATCCTTCTCAACTTTCTGGTGGGCAGAAACAACGCGTTGGGATTGCTAGATCATTGGCAAATGATCCGGAAGTATTGCTTTGTGATGAAGCAACCAGTGCTTTAGACCCTAAAACCACTCTTTCTATTTTGGAATTACTAAAAGATTTAAATGAGAAACTTAACTTAACCATCGTTATCATTACTCACGAAATGGAAGTCATTAAAGAGGTCTGCAACAAAGTAGCGGTTATGGAAGAAGGCTCAGTCGTTGAACAAGGTGATGTCGTTTCAATCTTTACAGATCCACAGAATCCTTTGACACAAGAATTTATCAATACAGCTACTCATATTGATCAAGCTTTAGAAAAACTGGCTAAACATCCATCGCTACTCAATTTGAATAGAGAAGATACTATTGCTCGGCTATCTTTTGTTGGAGAAAGCACAAATGAACCACTAATATCCAGTCTATATTCTAAATTTGCCGTTTCAACAAACATTCTTTATGGAAATATAGAAATCCTACACGATACACCGATTGGAAATCTGATTGTTGTCTTAAATGGAACCACTTCTCAGCAACAACAAGCGATTCATTTTTTAGAGTCACAATCTGTAACCGTCCAACAGCTGGAACACATTCATATAGATGAGAAAGCAAAAGTAGTTCCTCTAAATAGAAAACAGGTTATTTAATAGCAGACTTACAAGAGAAGGAGTAATGATATGAATGAATTAACTGATTTTATTAAAAATATTGCACCCAACGTCTGGGAAATTAGAGTGCGCGTTCTAGAAAGTACTTGGGAAACTATCTATATGATTCTCGTGTCTGCACTAGTTGCCGGGATTATAGGAGTGATTATCGGGGTTATTTTAGTCATAACAAATAAAAGAGGAATAAAAGAGAATATCCGTTTTTACAATCACTTAGAACGGTTAATCAATACTTTCCGATCGGTCCCTTTTATTATCTTACTAGCCCTAATCGCACCATTTACAAGACTTGTTGTCGGAACAACAATCGGGACAACAGCTGCAATCGTTCCGATCATTGTAGGCATTATTCCTTTCTACTCTCGTCAAGTTGAAAATGCTTTGCTGGAAGTGGATCCGGGTATTGTAGAAGCTGCACAATCAATGGGCTCCTCTCCTCTTGAAATTATATTTGGCGTTTATTTAAAAGAAGGACTTCCTTCTCTTGTCCGTGTATCTGCGGTTTCCATCATCAATCTTATTGGATTGACAACAATGGCAGGCGTAATTGGAGGCGGCGGCTTAGGAGATCTCGCTATTGCTAGAGGGTATAATCGGTTCCAAATGGATGTTACCATTATCTCCACTCTCTTAATTATGATCATCGTTTTTATTACTCAGTGGATCGGACGTATATTAATTAAAAGTACCACCCATTAGATACAAAAAATTAAAATAAAGAAATGAGGACTTTAGGATGAAAAAGAAATTTTTAGTATTATTTAGTTTACTACTTACGATTGTATTGGCGGCTTGTGGGAATGATGGTGAAACCGTTCGTTTAGGGGTTGTTGGAGAAAATAATGAACCTTGGGAACATGTAAAAGAAGTAGTTGCAGAAGAAGGAATCGATTTAGAAATTGTTACGTTCTCAGATTACCAAACTCCTAATACAGCATTGGCTGAAGGCGACTTAGATTTAAATGCATTCCAGACTGTCATTTTTTTAGATTCTTTCAATGAAGATACTGGAAACGACCTAACGCCAATAGCAGATACTACATTAAATCCTTTAGGAGTATATTCTGAACAAGTAGAAGAGATAACGGACATTCAAGAAGGCGATACGATTACTATCCCAAATGATGCATCAAATGAAGGCCGTGCACTAATCCTGCTTCAATCTGCGGGTTTGATCGAAGTCGATCCAGAAAAAGGTAACTATCCTCTTATTGAAGATATTACAAATAATCCATTGAACTTGGACATTGTGGCTATTGCCAGTAATCAGACGGCACGTTCATTGAGTGATACAACAGCTGCCGTAATCAACGTCGGAATGGCCGTTGATGCTGGATATATCCCATCAGAAGACGCTATTTTCCTAGAATCAGCTGAAGGAAATACTGAACCTTATATCAATGCAATTGTTACACGCTCTGATGAAACAGAAAACGAAACTTATCAAAAAATCATTGATGCCTATCAGACAGACGAAGTAAAAGAAATTATCGCAGAAACAACTCAAAATTCTTCTATTCCTGTTTGGTAATAATGATCATGATTAAGAACACTTAGATATACTGTCTAAGTGTTCTTTTATTTAAAGCAACTTAAATAAGGTAGAGTTGCACCCTATTAGTCAGCCACTCTTTAGATTAGAGAAAATACATTATATATTTTCTTCGTATCTTTTTAATAGTTGTTGATAATGAAGGTAGAGTAAAGTAAAGCGGTTATTACTTTTTTCATTCCATGGTTTAGGTTTACCACAATAATGTAAAATAACCGTATTTCCTGCTACCCAATGAGTGTTATGAGCCCCAAAACTTCTGGTAAAATAGGCACTGCTTTGCCTGGTATCATAGTTCCATATTTCTTCGGGAATTTCTTTTGTAAATTCTCCATAAAGGTAATTCATTACATCTTGATCTGGAAGCAGTAAATAATCACTATATTTTCTTATTGTATCGTAAATATCTTCTATTTGAACTTTACTTCTTGCTTGTTCTACATCTATTACCATAATTCCTGAATTAAAATACCCACGATTTGTACCCAAACGAATATTGTTGATTCCCTTAGTAATATTAGTCAACCCAGAATGCGTAGCCGCAGCTAGTATATTCCCCTCCAGATCCACTTCCCACAGCTCCTTAATGGAATTAATAATTAAAGTGTCAGGATCTAAATAAATGACTCTTTTTACACTCTCTGGTAATAAGTTTCCACAAGCAAGTCTGTAATACATTTCTTTTGGGTAACGTTCTGCTGTAGGCGCATCAGAAAATAAATCCTGAGGGACTTTAATAACCTTCAATTCCATTTCGTAAAATTTTAATAAAGTCTGCAATGATCGCAGTTTTTCTGAAGAAATTCTTTCATGGATTAGCCAAATTCTAAAATCTGTTTGCCTATTATTTTGGTGTAATGAGGTTAACATTACTTTTAATGGGTCTAAGTAACTTTCATCTAATGTGACAAGAATATCTATTTTATCTTTCAAGTTTAAGAACCTCTTCCTATACTGAGCTGAATTTCAATCTGATTTTATGTAATTCCTAATTTGACATGCTGGTATAGCTATTTTTTTGCACTTTTTAAATTTAAGTATAAATGATTAGTTAGCTAATTTAATTTATCTTTTGTTTCTCTATCCAATTCTGCTCTTAACTTTTTAAAATCTATTAACCTTTAACTAGTACTACGTAATCTATCATTTGCCGTTACCTTTTTCCGTTTATTGTCCTAAGTATACAAAAAGAAGCTAAAAATAAAAAGGAAGTTTGACTAATTTATTCTCAGTCAAACTTCCTTTTTTATTGTTTTAATGTATCGCACTTTTTGTTTTAACAATTTGTTTTTCAACTATTAGCATAAAAGCATCGCTCACAATAACCTTTCACAATTGCTAAAGTTGGGACATCAGTTATCTTTTTCACTTTACAAATAGAATTACTCATCTTATTTTTTTTGAGTCTTTTACGATTTAAATTGCTCAATTTGTTGCACTAGCTTTTCACTTGAAACTTGCAGATCTTCTGCAGATGTTGTTACCATCTCTAATGCTGTCAATTGTTCTGTAGCAGATGCACTCACTTCTTCTGAAGCAGCGGCACTTTCCTCCATCACCACTGCAATTTCTGCAATAGCTGATACTACTTTCTCTTTGTTTACTTCGATATCCTTAATATGACTTGTCATATCTGATACAAGTTTACTCATGGTCGTATTGCTTTTAGCAATCTCCCCAAATGATGCTACCGTTTCTTCTGTTATTTCAAATTGTTCAATGGATAGTTTTCTTGCATTAGCCATTTCACCTGTAACAGCTATCGTTTTTGTCTGAATATCTTTCATAGAATCACGAATATCTCTAGTAGCTTCGGCAGTCTGTTCAGCCAACTTTCGCACTTCTTCAGCTACAACCGCAAAACCACGTCCGTGCTCTCCCGCCTGTGCTGCTTCTATTGAAGCATTTAATGCAAGTAAATTGGTCTTTTCAGAAATCGCTGCAATTGTACCCACTACTGAGGCAACTTCAGTCATTTGTTCCGAAAGATCTTGCACAACCTCTTCAACATGACCAATCATTTCATCCGTCTGCTCAGCTTTCACTTGGAGCACACTTGTCTTCTCGCTACCTTTCTGATTCGTTTCATCTACTTTTTCAGATTGTTGATGCAACGAATCTGAAATAACCGTTAAGGCAGATAATTTCTCAGATAGTACAGTCGTTTTGTTAGAGGACTCCTCTGCAGCTGCTGCTGCGTTTGTTGTTCCTTCTGCTACATCTTGAATTGCGCGACTAATTTGTTCGCTGGAAGCCATTGTTTCTTCTGATATAGCACTCAATTGAGATACAGCATCTGAAGAAGTGTGAACAGATTCTCTTACTGAAGCAATCAAATTCTGAAGGTTTGTTACCATCAAGTTAAAACTAGTAGTTAACTCACCCGTTTCATCTTTAGAAGTCACAGTTAACTGTCTTGATAAATCGCCTTCCGCAACATGCTTCACTTCTTCGTTTAACGCACGAATCGGTTTTGTAATTTTTGAAGCCAGTACATACATTGCTACTGTCGTTAGAATAATCAAAACGACCGCAATTAAAACTACATTTCTTAGTAGTGCATTTACACCAGCATAAACCTCTGATTCTGGCAACACGAGTCCTAACTTCCAGCCATTTTGAGCTAGTGTAGTATAAGACACGACTGCATCTCCATCAGCGTATGCAACACGTTCTGTGCCACTATCTTCAAATTCCCCACTGATTTCCTGTAATACAGGATCGTCTTCAATCGTTTCAGCATCACGGTGAGCAAGCAATGTCCCATTTTCATCCATTAGAAAAGCCCAACCATTTTTACCAACTTCTATGTTCTGCGCTAATGCCAAAATTGCTTCAGCATTCATATCACTAGAGACTGCCCCCAATAGCGTTCCTTCTTCTGTATAAAAAGGTGTCCCTGTTGTAACCAGTACCGTATCAAGTGCTTCATCATAATAAGGTGCAGTCCAAGTTGCGCCTTGTGCTTCAACGCCAGCTGTATACCATTCCTGTGAAGGATAATTGTAATCGGCATTGGCATACTCGTCTGTATAGGCAATCTCTTCCCCATCTCTAAAACTATATGGACCAAAAAATTCGGTATCCTCGTCATAAGCGTACGGCTCAAACCAGACACCAATACCAAACGTTGCATCATTCATACCTATTAAACGCTCTTGTAAAGACTGATAATCTTCTTCATTAAATGTCGTTCCTTTTTGACCTGCAACTTCAGCCAACGCTTCCCCAATTCGTTGGTGTTCTGCCAGCAGTGTCTCCATATCTCCTGCTGTTTCTCCCGCTTGTCGAGCAAGACGACTCTCAATCTCTTCCTCGATTTCATTTTTAGCGAATATATAGCTCAGTCCTGAAATAACTAACACAACAATAATCATGATCGGAATAAAGCTCAATATTTTTGTTTTGATAGACATTTTCATCTTACCCTCTCCTTTTCCTATCTATAAATTCACTATCGGAAGAGAGAAGAAGGTGATTAAGTTATGATGAGTTATCTAAACAAATTATCATTTTCACATGCTTTTTTCTGTCACAAATTAATCTAACATACAAAATAGCTTAGAGAATCAGTTTAACTACTAATAATTCCCAGATTTTCTAGATTAATTGACTACCAATATATTCAAACAAAAAAAAGCAGTAAACCTCTCAAGTAATCGAACAAGGCTCTAAAATATCCAAGCTTGAAGGGAGTGTTGTGGAAAAATAAAAACCGCTAATGAAAATGTTGATTCAACCTTTGCTATAAAAACGTTAAGAAAAAAAGGAATTTCAAAAAAATTTCATGATAACGTTTGAAAATGTAAAAATCCCTCTTGCGACTGCCCCACTACCAACTAAAGAAAAGCAATAAACTCCTCACCGCTATATTCCTTTTCGTTTTCCTTCGATATATGCAGGTATTTATTCATTTGAGAATTGGATAGCAATAGATTGCATTTCACTTTTATAGTTAATATCTGAAAAACTTATCGAACTAAGATCCTTATTCTCATAGGTATCTCCATCAATCTTAAATTCCGTGGCACCTTCTTTAATATAGTCTATTAACGCAACAGCTTCTTCATTAGTAATGACATACTCTTCTGGAAAATTATCCTTATAAAACAACGTAGTTTCTATATTCTTCATTTTCATTCCTCCAAATTTTTATATACATTAGATTATATACTAATTAAAGAAGATGGTTCCCCTCTAGTCAAAAACAGTTAGAAAAAGAGCAGAATAACTATCTGCTCTTTTGTTTATTACTTATTCAAATTTAATAATAGATTTTTAAGCTGGCAAAAGTCTCTCTATCTTAACGCATAACTGATCCGCCTGATAGGATGATATTTTCTCCTATGATGTTTTCAGCTGCATCAGATAATAGATAAGCAATGGTGTTCGCAACTTCCTCTGCATTTGTAATACGTCCAGTGGGTAGTTTTTCGCTTTCGATTTTAAACTGTTCTTCAAAGCTATGACCTTCTCGTTCGCCTTTAGAACGGATACCGTTTCTGCCCATTTCCGTATCTACATATCCTGGGCAGACACCATTGACCCTTACATTATGTTCAATCGCTTCCAGTGCAAATGACTGGGTGAATCCATTAAGTGCAAATTTTGATCCCGTATACGCCGTTCCGCCATAGGTTCCTCTTATGCCAGAAAGAGAAGAAACATTCACGATGGATCCTTTTTTATCTTTTTTCATCGTTTTATAGATTCTTTGAGTCAAAAGAATCGGAACGGTGTGGTTTAAGTACATTACGCGCTCCAACTCTTCTTGTGTCAACTCTTCTAGAATCCCTCCGCCAGTCATACCCGCTGAGTTCACTAATAAGGAAACTGATCCAAATTTTTCTTCTGCCGCTTGCACTAAATTTTCTCTATCAGATGTATCGGTCAAGTCCGCAACATACCGCATAACTTTTGCATTCGGCGTCTTACTTTCAATTTCTTCTTTCAGTTCGTTTAGGACATCTTCTTTTCTACCTGTAATCGTGACATTCGCACCCATAGCAGCAAGTACTTTCGCAGTCTCACTACCAATCCCTCCGGTCGCTCCTGTAACTAACGCATGCTGCCCTTTAAAAACATCAGATGAAAAAATAGACATAATCTTCCTCCTACAGTGTTTGATTTAGTAATCATTTATACTTAAATTGTGGCATAAAACAAGTCTATTATCTAATATTATGTATCATCCTATGTATTCAATCGTTCAAATCACTTAAACAATTCTTCCCGTCAGGTACCAATTTTACTCAAAGCGAAAAAAGGAGAGGTTCGCTCTAAGACCGAACCTCTCCTATGTTTTTTGAGTAATTGACACTATTATTGATACAACGATGCTCCGTTTGTACCAATTACATCTTTATACCAGTAGAACGATTTTTTCTTGATTCTATCGTACGTTCCTTTACCGTAGTCATCAATATCTACGTAAATAAATCCATATCGTTTTTCCATTTGACTCGTTGAGGCACTAATAAAGTCTGTACATCCCCAAGATGTGTACCCCATGATCTCTACCCCATCTTTAATCGCTTCGTTCATCGCTTTAAAGTGAGATTGGAAGTAGCCGATTCGGTAGTCATCTTGTATTGAACCATCTTCTTCGACAGTATCTTTTGCACCAATTCCATTTTCAACAATAAATAACGGAATACGGTAACGATCATATAAATCTACTAATGATATTCGAAGCCCTCTTGGGTCAATTTGCCAGCCCCAATCTGATGTCTCCAAGTAAGGATTCTTAACACCAGTCGTTAAATTCCCGCCAACTTTTTCACGCTCATCTGCGTGGACAGAAGCAACCATAGACATATAGTAGCTGAATGATAAGAAATCTACCGTATGATTTTTTATGATTTCCTCGTCACCTTCAGCGAAAGTAATGTTAAAGCCTTTTTCTTCCCACTCATTTTTTATAAATGTAGGATACTCACCGAAGACTTGAACGTCAGCATAAAACGAATTTTCTCTGTTTTCTTTTTGAGCCAGCAACACATCTTCAGGATTACAGGTTTCAGGATATGTCATTCGCTTCGTTAACATAGCACCTACTTGACCATTTGGTTGAACTATATGGATATATTCTGTGATCAGTGAACTCGCAACAAATTGATGATGAAGTGCTTGATAGATTGCTTCTTCTGCTTTTTGTTTATTGTCATATTTATCTTCCAGCACTCCAACTGTTGTAAATGGATGACGGAATACACTATCAATTTCATTGAACGTCAACCAATATTTTACTAGGTCTTTATATTCATCTACGACAATTTTAGAGAAATGAACAAAGCTATCTACCACTTCGCGTCCTACCCAACCATCGTATTCATTGACTAGATAGAGTGGCATTTCGTAGTGAGACAGCGTCACTAATGGTTCGATATCCAGTCGATTCATTTCTTCTAGAACGTTTCTGTAGAAATCTAGTCCCTTTTGATTTGGCTTTTCTTCAATTCCGTTTGGAAAGATTCTTGTCCATCCTATTGAGATGCGTAACGTTTTGAATCCCATTTCTTTAAATAAAGCAAGATCTTCTTTGTAACGATGATAGAAGTCGTTCCCACGTCTTTTCGGATGATAAATCGTATCATCCGTTTCCATCGCCTCTTTCACATCTTCAGAGCTGACGTGCCACTGACTAACATAATCTTCTTTTGAAATATTTGGCTTGAACTTTGCTACATCGGCTACGGACATCCCTTTTCCATCAATATTCCAAGCACCTTCTGCTTGATTTGCTGCTAATGCGCCTCCCCATAAAAATTTTTTTGGAAAGTAACTCTTCATGATTTTTTTCGCTCCTTCTGTAACTTTTATTCTTTTTTAGTTAAATGAATATAGTCTAAATTCTTACCATTTGTTTCAATAATCTGTTTATAGTAGTCATAGCTTTTTTTCTTGCGACGTTCTCTTGTTCCTGATCCATCATTATTTTTATCTACATAGACGAACCCATATCTTTTTTCCATTTCTCCAGTTCCAGCTGAAACGATATCGATTGGTCCCCACCACGTATAACCAAGGATTATACAACCATCTTTAATCGCTTCTTTCATCATTTCAACATGATCTTTCAAGTACATCATTCTTTCCGTATCTTCAATCGAACCATCTTCTTTAATTTCATCAATCACACCAATACCATTTTCTACGATGAACAATGGTTTTTGGTAACGATCAGTCAATTCATTACAAACATATCTAAGTGCGAGTGGATCAATTGGCCATCCCCAATTTGTTTCTTTCAAATAAGGATTTTTCTTTCCTAATATTCCACCAGTATTGCCAAGAATTTTCATTCCTGCTTCATGCAAAGAACTTCTGTAAAAGCTGAAGCCCAGATAGTCACAAGTCCCTTGCTTGATGAATTCAAAATCCTCAGGTTCGGTATCTAATTCTATATTATTCTCTTTTTTTATTCGTTCAAAGTAGGCTGGATATTCTCCTCTAAGGTGAACATCACTATAGAACAAAGATCTTCTACGTAATTCATTCGCTTCAAAAACATCTTCCGGGTTACAAGTAGCCGGGTAGATTGGACTCAAAGAAAGCATACAGCCAATCTGATTATCTTTATCTATTTCATGTCCAATCAGCACCGCTTTGGCACTAGCTACGAACATATTATGACTAGCCTGATAAATCACTTGTAATGGTTGCTCTGTTTTCTCTGTTACGTGTATTCCTGCTCCAAACAGAGGTAACGTGTGTGCATGATTGATTTCATTAAAAGTCATCCAATAGCGAACCAGCCCCTTATATCTTTCGAAAACAGTCCGACAATAGTTTTCAAAAAATTGAATCAGTTTTCGATTTTTCCATCCTCCATACTCTTTTACTAAATGTAAAGGTGTTTCAAAATGTGAGAGCGTAATGACAGGTTCCATTCCGTATTCTCTTAATGTTTTAAACATTTCTTCATAGAATGCTAGACCTTCCTCGTTTGGCTCTGACTCGTCTCCATTAGGAAAAATTCTCGTCCATGCAATAGACGTTCGAAAACACTGTAGACCCATACCAGCTAAAAGCTGAATGTCTTCTTTGTAGGTATGGTAAAAATCAATTGCTTCATGACTAGGATAAAAGACACCTTCTTTTACTTCTAGAGTTAAATCATTAAATCGATTGGGCCCGACAGGAAGAATATCTGTCACACTTAATCCTTTTCCACCTTCTCGGTAACCACCCTCTGCTTGATTCGCAGCAATGGCTCCTCCCCATAAGAAATTTTTTGGAAATACAGACACACTTACACTCCTTTTCCTACTAAATCAATAATGACATCCTGATTAGTTGCTGTAATTGGTGTCATTAAATTAATTTCTTTTACTTGATCCATATTCGTAATACAGACCATTACTGTTGGATCATATCCTTTTTGCTTAATTAAGTCTAAATCGAATTCAACTAAGATCTGACCTTTTTTCACTTTATCTCCTTGTTTTACTTTTACTTCGAAACCTTCGCCGTTTAAGGCAACTGTTTCAATACCAATGTGGATCAGACACTCATAACCACCCGTTGTCTTGATACCAATGGCATGTCCAGTAGGAAAGACCGTTTCAATTACACCATCTGCTGGTGCTTTAACCGTTCCATTATCTGGTATAATCCCTACACCATCTCCCATTGCTTTTTGGGAAAAGACTGGATCATTCACTTCGCTAATAGGTATCACTTTTCCAGAGACAGGTGCTGAGATTGAATGATCATCCGCCTGTTTGCTTGTCTTTTCAGTTGCTGGTTCTCTATCCGTATCTTCTTTGAATCCTAGTATATAGGTTAATATCGCTGACCCAACAAAGGCTCCTGTGATTCCGATCAGATAGTAGATAAATGTTGGTCCGGCAAACGCTGGAAACGTTGTAATGGCAGGAAAAACGTAGACACTAGCCGTTGTTCCCATTGCCCCTATAAATGCTCCGGCAATACCGCCTACGATTGTCTGCGCAATCAGGGGACGCTTGAACTTAACGGATAATCCATAAACGATTGGTTCTGTAATGCCTCCAAGTAAAGCTGGCATCATAGAAGAAATTGCTAAGGCTTTAGTATCTTTATTTTTACTTCTCATAAATACACCTAAAGCTACCCCCGCACTTGCAAACGTTGCTGCTGCTACCATAGGCCGAATGGGATCTTCTCCGTACAAAGCGATATTGTTTAACATGATTGGGACAACTCCCCAATGTACACCTGTCATAACTAAGAAAGTCCAACCTGCTCCAAGAATAGCTCCAGCTAGTAGGCCACTTCTTGCACTAGCAAAATTGATTAAGCTTCCTATTCCGTCACCTAAGAATACACCTATTGGACCAATCACAATGACCGTTAGCGGAACCATAATCAAAAGCGCTACCAATGATAAGGCGAAAATTTCAATATTTTTAGGAATAAATTTCTTTAATTGTTTTTCAAGTAATGAATACATATAAACAGATATAATTGCTGGAATAACCGTTGATGTGTATGACATGAGATAAGTAGGAATTCCCACAAAATCGACCACTGCTCCCGTCTCAGTGACTAGACCCGTAAAATTAGGCTCTAGTAATGCGCCTACAATCGCTACAGAAATATATGGATTGGCTTTAAATACTCTCGCAGCACTGAATGCTAAAAAGATTGGAAGAAAATAAAAGACACTATTTCCAGCAGCTGCAAGAATACTATACGTACTACTCTCTTGACTCATACCAAGATAAGAGGTACAAAGAACTAACAAAGCTTTTAACATTCCGGCTCCAGCAAGTGCAATAATGATTGGATTGAAAATAGATGAAATGACATTGAAGAAACGAATAATTGGATTCCCTTTTTCTCCTTGGTCTCTATTTTCTTCTTTAGGGTCTGATTCAAGTGCATTTTCAATAGAATGATTTTTCATAACAGCCTCAAACATATTTTCAACCTCGTTACCAATAACAACCTGATACTGTCCATTTGCTTGTACTACAGATAATACTTCAGGCATAGCATCTAATGTTGCTTTGTCTGTTTTGGAAGTATCCTTCAACTTAAATCTTAATCTTGTGACACAGTGATATAAATTAATAATATTACTTTCTCCACCAACAGCGTTCACAATTTTTTCTGCAGGAGCCGTATAATCTTTCTTAGCCATAATCTTTTCTCCTTTTTCTTTTCAATTTTTCGATGGCCATCATCTTGATATGTTATAGTATAGTGTAGAAACCACAGAAATTAGTAAAAGTTCGCAAAATGGAAACCGCTTTATTTTATAAGTATCGTATAATTAAATACATAATATTGTTAGGAGGAAAAATTATGGGCCTACTCATTCATCGTTTAATTACCATACTAAACACAGAAGATCCAGACTCCACCAACTATCACATTGCACTAACTTTAGTATTACACTATACAAAAATCAGTTGTTCTTCTATAAAAGAAATTGCCGATCTATGCAGCGTATCTAAATCTACGATTTCAAAATTTGCCCGTACCATCGGTTTTGATGATTATTACCATCTCAAAGAAAGTGCCCCCTTTATTGAAAATCGTTTTCACTTTAGTTTGAATTACCTAACAAATATACTTGGTACAATTGACGGTGAAGGTATAGCACCTTATTTTAATGCTATCACTAAAGACATCAATTATTTTAAAGAGAATCTCGATTTAGAAACGATTGATCACTTAGCAAAAGATCTCGTGAGATACGATCAAGTTTATGCATTTGGCTTACTGTTCTCTGAGACGGCAGCTGTTGATTTACAGTACAAACTGGCTTACCTACAAAAATTCATTGTTACTCGTCAAGAAGATACAGAACAAGAGCGAATTATTGAAACAGCTACAGCCGACAAATTAATCATTATTTTTTCCAACTCTGGAGATTACGTTAAAAAACACCAATTAAAACACCTCTCTGCCAGGCAAAAGATTTTTGAAAAATCTAATGCAAAGATTGTATTGATCACGTCTAATCCAGAAATGATGGAAAACGAAAATATTGATTACTGTATTTTATTCCATCACGAAACAAATATGCAGACCCACCACTTTATGTATCAGATCATCACAGATATGATTGCTTTAAGATACCGTTACTTTTCAACTAAACAAATAAAAGAGTAAAAGCTGGGTAGCTTTTACTCTTTTATTTTGTCTATAAACTTCGTAATAGTTGTGTACTTAATATAGTTCCTAAATAATATGGTCTTGTACATTTTTAGGTATTGCAAGTAATAATATTGCAGCAATAACTATAACCAATACAATCATAAAAATAATAGTATAACCTAAAGCTTCAGAAAAAATGTCCCTACTAGGTTTTAATTCTGAAATAGGAATATCGTATCTTTCCATAAAAAAATTATATGTAAGTGACAATAATAATGTTATCCCAACAACCAGTATAGTCCGTGCTCGCAACCTTTTCGCTAACTCCTCTGATATCAGAAATACTCTATCACCAACTGTCATTTGGTTTTTTGTTCATTTTTTTATCATTATAATGACTGGATGCGCTCAAATTAAGCTCAGCGAACCCGATCTTACCGGTTATGTAATACATAAAAATGATAGCTCTTTGTTAATCGTTAGTAATGTGGCTGTAGATTACAGTTCTACAGATGGCAGCAAGGAATTCTACGACGCAGTCAGTGCAAATAATACCCCTGAAAATGTTGAGACGGGTGATTTAGTAGAAGTCTGGTACGATGGTATTGTTCTGGAATCTTACCCTGCTCAGGAAGAGATTAGATCTTTAAATATCATCTCTAGTGAACAACCTGAAGGGGCTATTTAAGTGAACCTGAAGTAATAAGTAAAGTCTTATCCCAATATTCACCAGAAGATCACCCTCTAGCTGTAAAAACAGTATCCTACAGCGAGGATCAAAACACTTGGTCCATTGTCTTGAAAACCTTATTTGATGATACCGAATACTCTCATGATATTCTTGACAAATAATAGAATCAGTAGCCCATTTTTAAATAGCAAGAAGATACTTTTTATTTGTCTCGTAGAATGATAGCTTAAAAATATTAGCGTCTTGGTTATGGAAAACAGACTCTCTAGCAAATAATTGAATTAGTAAAATCAAAACACCTCGGTCAAGCAATAGCTTTTATTCTATCAATAACCTCTAAAATCAAATCGTTTATCCACTATATCTATCTACAGGTTTTCAAAAAATGGGAATTAGAGATGTTGCCGGAGATGATCTTTTGAGAATACAATTTTCGTCTTGCCATTAAAAAGAAGGACGAATTTAATTTTGAATTAAAAAAATAATAAATTTTAATTTTAATAATTCCATATACCTACATTTAAAAATATCTAAGGAGACTATTCTTGAGTGAAACATATTATATAGTAAAAGAAATTATAAAAGCGAATTATAAAGAGCGATATGGTAGTAGTATAAGACAAAGAGGTTTAATAATAGCTATTTTTATCACTTTTGGTTTTTCTGTTCTTTCTTTCTTTCTTTCTTTCTTTCTTTCTTTCTTTCTTTCTTTCTTTCTTTCTTTCTTTCTTTCTTTCTATAAATTTTATAATATCTTTGGGAAAATATTCTTAATTATCTCAATAATTTCTTTAGTTTTTTTTTATTATAAACTATACAAAGAATTGAAGGTTATTAATCACGAGCCTACCGAGTTAATTACGAACATGAAGCAATCACTGATAAATAACAAAATTAATTCAGTGAAACTA
>NZ_FMZD01000017.1 GCF_900101525.1 Marinilactibacillus psychrotolerans
GCTTTGTCTCAATTAAGAAATTAACTAAATGGGAACTGCAAAGTTATGGATAAATTTCCTGCACTCTTATGGATTTTATTCTTGCAAAATACAATATTATTTGTCAGGAAAATTAGATATTAAAAACCTTTCTTTTAAGCATAAATTTTTAATTAACCTCTTATATAAAAATGCCAAAAAAAAAGATCTTATTGAATTAACCAAAAATGAGTTAGATATCATAAATGCTTACGAACAAACTTCTGATTTTAGATTATCTAAATTAGAAAAGCTGATGAGTGAATTATAATGAACACAACTTACCTGAGCATACTTGTACCACTCTATTTTAAATAAGTGGATTGATAGAAATACTGTTCTTAGTAAAGCAGATTCTTTTTTATTAGATTAAAATTTTTGAAAATTCTACGCTAAATAACTATTTATAAAGGAATATCTAAGGGATGAGCTAACCTATCAATCTTCTGTTCCGAATATTAAAAGCTTCTGCCTAGTTCTAAAGATGTCTATATATTGTTTTAGTGTTGGAGACGATATTAATGAAATGCATAAAAAAATAAAAAGATTCATACTCCCAAGATTAAAGGCGACAATAGACTACTAAAAGTATCGCTGGATAACAGTAACTAACAAAAAGAAAACGCCACAAAAATATTTAAAAAATAAAACACCGTCAAATCAAGGTTTGCTTTCCTTGATTTGACGGTAATTTATTTTACTTAGTTTTAATTGACTATGCCTTCCTAAACTTCTGTCTCTACTTTTCTTAAGCATCCATTTTCTGACCTTTTTTCTGCATTTGGTACATTTCAGCATAAGCACCTGCTTGTGCCAACAAGCTCATATGATCTCCTTCTTCTACAATCTCTCCTTGGTCTAAGACAAGGATTTGATCAGCATGTTGAATTGTCGATAATCGATGAGCAATAATAAAGGTTGTTCTTCCTTCTTTTAAGACCTGCATTGCATGTTGAATAATATCTTCTGTTTCTGTATCGATCGAACTGGTCGCTTCATCTAGAATCAAGATTTTAGGATTAAAAGCTAAAGCTCTTGCAAAAGAAATCAATTGACGTTGCCCCGAACTCAGTGTATTTCCTTTTTCTACTACTGGTTCATCTAACCCTTTTTCAAATTTACTTAACATATCTTCTCCACCGACATCTTTTAAAGCTTTCATAGCAGTTTCTCTAGATATCTTTGGATTATCCAATGTAATGTTTGACAATATGGTTCCAGTGAATAAAAATGGATCTTGCAACACAATTCCCATTTGTTCTCGTACAGATTGCCTTGAATACAGTTTCGTGTTTTGTCCATCAATTTCAATTATTCCTTCTTGCGGATCATAAAAGCGAAACAGCAAGTTCATAATCGAACTTTTCCCCGAACCAGTGTGTCCAACTAGCGCTACTGTTTGTCCAGGTTCAGCCGTAAACTGAATATCTTTAAGCACTTTTTTCTCTTCTGTATAACCAAATCCTACATTTGAAAACTTAACTTGTCCATTTGTAACTGTCATTTTGTCTACAGCATTTTCTTCCGATTCTTGATCAATCAGTTCAAAAACTCTATCTCCAGCAGCAATAGCCTGTTGCACAAAAGTCATTTGCTGTATAGTTCCTTTAATTGGCTCATAAAGTCGAGTAATGTAGTCACTAAATAGATAGAGCATCCCAACAGATATGCCCAACGTTCCGTTAATATATTGTGTGCTAAAGTAAACCATCAAAATCAATAATGTAATTCTTCTTAAAAAGTCAGCTACTGTAAATTGAGAACTGGCATCTAAAATCACATATTTTTTCATGACATCGTACCACTCATCATTGATTTTAGAGAATTCTTTATCCATTTTTTCTTCTTGTTCAAAAGCTTGAATAATTGCCATTCCTTGGATTGATTCATTGAATTTTGCATTTATATCAGAGTTTAAATCTCGTTCTCTCCGATTATAGACCCCGGCAAATTTAGTATAAAATTTGCTCCAGAAATACATAATTGGGATTAAGACTAGTAGTATTAATCCTAAAATTTGATTAAATAGCATAATGGCTATAAACGTCCCTATTACATACATTACATTCATTAATATCTGCCCAATTGCATTCACATAAAACTGTTGACGTAATGACTCCGTATCGTTAGTAATTCTAGCAACTACTTTTCCTGCGGGTAAGTTATCAAAATACTCCACAGGAAGTTTTTGAACTTTTTCATATACTTGATCCCGTATAATTTTTACTGATCCATTAGCAGCTTTCATTCGGGTAATTTGACTTAAATAACGAAAGGCTGCAGTAGAAATCATCAGTAAAGCATAAATAACAATTAATTGCATTAGAGTATCTCCAAACGCTACTCCAGTTGCAGCAGCAGGGGTTATCACATTATCAATAATTCTCTGGGCAATGATTGGCGCACCTAGGTCAGTCACTGTTGAAAATAATAATAAGGCAATCCCCATTCCAAACTGCCATTTGAAATATTTCATATATGAGAGGAGTCTTTTTACTGTTCTCATTATCTCACCTCTCCTTCCTCATTCGCTTCGTTTGACTTAATTTCTTGACGCAGAAACTGTTCATAATACCAGCCTTTTTGCTTGATTAATTCATCATGTGTTCCGCGTTCTATGATTTTTCCATTATCCATTACAATAATTTCATCAGCTTGTTTCACTGCTGATAGTCTATGTGTAGTGATAATGGTCGTTTTATTTTTTCGAACTTTCTGAATATTTTTGATAATATTCTGTTCTGTTTTTGCATCTACTGCTGATAGTGAATCATCTAGGATCAAAATCTGCGGGTCTTTGATTAAAGCACGTGCAATCGAAATCCTTTGTTTCTGACCACCTGAGATTGACATACCTTTCTCGCCAATCAACGTATCTAAACCCCGCTCCATCTTTTTCAAATCATCTTCAAAAGATGCATTTCGGATACTTGTCATAATTTCCTCATCCGTAGCCTCTTTTTTCCCAAATGCTATATTCTCTCGTACACTTCTACTGAATAAAACATGATCTTGAGGCACATATCCAATCATTCTTCTGAGTGCGGGATCTTGGTACTGTTGATAAGCATATTCGCCCATATCAAACGATCCTGTGCCAATTGGATATTGGTTTAATAATTGACGTATAAGGGTCGTTTTACCAGACCCTGTTTTACCTACAATTCCTAATAATTTCCCTTTTTCTAGATCCAGTTCCAAATTTTCCAGATTTATTGATTCGCTAGATCCATATCTAAAATTGAATTGGTTGAATTTAATGTCTTTCACTTCAGTAATATCTTCTTGCCCATCAAGATTAAGTCCATCCGTTGCATTCATAATTTCTTCCACACGGCGCATGGATGCGCTCCCTTGTCTGAGGATTAAAATCAATTCAGAGATTGCAATAATTGGCCAGATCGTCATCCCAAGATATAGTTGAAAAGCTATCATATTTCCTACAGTTAAAGTCCCAGAAGCAACTAAAAAACTACCGTAACTTAGCGCTACTACCACACTAAATCCTTCAAAAAACTTAACAGTCGGTCCAAATATTGCTCCAGTTTTAGACACTAGATTATTTTTATGGTAAAGATCTTCTGTTTGCTTTTTGAATTTTTCAATAAAATCTTCTTCCTTGACATATGCTCGAATAACTCTAGTACCATCTACCATTTCGAGAACATCTTCATTAACTTTAGAAAAAGATTTTTGAGCTGTTTCGTAACGTTCGTCTATTTCAGCACCTTTTTTTCTAAACACATAGATCATTGGTAATAAAGGCAAGATCGTTGCTATTGTTAATGCCCAGTTTACAGTAATCCCCATCATCGTTACCAGTACACCAAGATAAACAGTAGAAGTCATTAAAACTTCCATTCCATACCCCGCTGTTTCTGCTAATGCACGAATATCCTGCGTTCCCCGAGTCATTAGATCCCCTGTTCTGAATCGTTCAAAGTAAGGAGCCCGCATTCGAAGCAGATGGCGCATCATTTTACTGCGCATTTGTTTTTGAAGCTTATAAGCACCTGAGAACAATCCATAAACCCATGAAAAGTCCAGCAAATAAGTCAAAATAATGAGAACTGAAAATGCGATAACGTAAAATTGTAACCTTTGCGTATTCATTATTCCATTCACAATATCATCTATCATCATCCCTACAATAAATGGAATAAGTACTGCACAAAGATTTCCTAAGCCAAGTCCTATAAATGATAAAGTGTATTGTAATGCATTTTCTTTAAAGAAAAACTTTAATTTTTTTATAACATCAAACATAAATTTATCCTTTCTTTCCTTTTTCAATAATAAAAAGTAGTTAATTTTCTTTATTCTTTTGACAGCTTGAATTATTGTGTGCGCTACAAAGCATTTACATTCTTAAATCCGCAAATACACATAAAAAAGCCACAGACTACCCTCTTAACGAGAAATAGACTGTGGCAACTATGTGTTGTCTTTTGAGCACATACAATTGCACACTGACAATCGTTACTACAAAAAACTAATCTACCATTCTACTTGGAAAAAGGAGGTATCGGGTCGTACAATATTAACGTATAATAACATTAGACTGTTCTGCTCTTGAGCGATTATTAAATTATTCATAATGTAGCCCCTCCTTTTCTATGTAATATATAACGTTTCTAAATGCTTTTATGAAAGCAAAAAGAAATTAAATTACTTAACAAAATTTACTATACACAATATTAAATATAAATACAAGCTTTACCTTAAACTTTTTTTAAAAAGTTAAATTTGTCCTTTTTTAGAACTAGTTATAATATAAAAAAGAAAATCAAACGAATTCCTACTGTTTGAATAAAACAGTAGAGGTTCGTTTGATTTAAACTATTCATCAGTATTTTGTTCTGTCCCATTTAAAACTTCTAAAAGTATTTTATCTGCATTCATCATACCATAGTCTTTTGTTTCGATAACATGAACTTCAATTTGCTTTTCTTCAACTTTTTTCAGGAATTTAGATTTCATATAGCGAACTTGAGGACCTAAAAGGATTATATCTATTTCCTCAGAAATTAATCGAGCGTCTGCATCATTAGCAGAAACTGCTGTGATATTCACTTCAAGCTTATGTTTTTCTGCTGCTTTTCTCATCTTGGATACCAGCATATTCGTACTCATGCCCGTTGCACATATTAATAGTATATGTTTCCTTGACATCACTCATCTCCCCTTTTTAGCTATCGACTTGCTGCTATACTTTTTATTTACCTATTAATATCCATCATTGAAAGAAAGATCTGCACTTTTTCTTAATTTATAAAGTGTACGGTTAACTGCTTTAGCAAGAGCAGTCCATTCAGCTAACTTTTCTTTCGCTTCAGGCTCTTCTAAGTGATTGATTACTTCTGCAAATACTCTGGCTTCTTCATATAATGTATTTTCTGCTGCAGGGTGAATGGCTACTTCTTTAACTGTTGAGTTTTTTGCATTGATTTCTTCTAATTTTTCGATTCCAACTACTGCATTTAAGCGTAATGTTTTCTCCAGGCTATAAATTTCAGTTGGTAAACTAGATGTGGCTATTTTCCCAAACAACAAAGTCACATCAAAGTCATTATAACGAAGGACTGCAGTCCCTTTTCCATCTACGCCTGTGCGAACTTTTTGAGCGAAATAATGCGCTTCTTCAGGTTCGCCAAACCAGCTGACAGCAGCATAAAGTGTATAAATCCCTAGGTCCATTAAAGCACCACCAGCAAACTTAGGAGAGAAGATATTAGGCTCTTGCCCCTCTAATACAAGATCATATCTAGAGGAATACTTCATATAAGTCAAGGTAGCTCCTTGGATTTCATTTAGTTGACTGATCTCTTCTTTAACTTTTTTAAAATTATCTTCATGAATATGTCTAGCCGCTTCTACTAGTACAAGACCCTTTTCTTCAGCAATTTTACTTGCTTCTTCCCATTGGTCTGGATTGGTGAAGGCTGGTTTTTCTACAATAACGTGTTTACCGTTTTTTAATGCTTGGATAGATTGTTCATAATGCAAGCTGTTTGGAGATGCAATATAAATCACATCTATCGCTTCGTGACTAACGAATGCAGCAAAATCATCAATAGCTTCTTTTGAATGATAAGGTTCTCCAAATGATTCTGCCTTATTTAATGTTCTTGAGTAGACAGCTCTTAATTCATATTGTTCCGTTTCCAATGCTGCTTGAACAAATACATTACTTATATTGCTTGTTCCGATAACGCCTAATTGTAATTTAGTCATTTAAATCCACTCTTTTCTATTAATTTAGTGTAATCACTACTAATTCTGGTCTGTTATTAATTCTAAAGGGAAAGCTTGAATTCCCGATTCCTCTAGTAATAATCATTCTTTTTGACTGATCTTCTTCACCTGAAAAAATTCCATAATCATATTTGGGAAATAATCCTTGACCGGGAGCTATTGCTCCTCCGATAAAAGGAATTCTCATTTGTCCTGCATGAGTATGCCCAGATAAAATTAAGTCGGGTGCTTTTGTTTTATCATCCAAATATTCTTTGAAAAACTCAGGACGATGAGCAAGTAGTATTTTAGGTTGATTGCTCATTTCAGAAGTTAATTCTATATATTTCAATCTAGGTTTGGGACTATCTTCGCCAGCAGGTCGTTCTGCTAATCCCATCAGGACAATTCCTCCTTCATTCTCATTAAACGTTATCCATTCTGCTTCATCAAGTAGTAACTTTACTTTAGTAGTATCCAGCACATAGGTTAAATCTTCAAATTTAGCTGTCTGTATATCATGATTTCCTGTTACCATGTAAGTCGGTGCAATGGCGCTTAGTCCATTACATAATTTCCGAATTGGCACATCTGTTAAGTCAGGTAAGCCAGCTTGTACTAGATCTCCCGTTATAACGATTAAATCTGGATTTATATCTTTAACTTTTTGAATGATATTTTCAATATATCCTTTATTGTATCGCGGTTTAAGATGTGTATCTGATAATTGAAGAATCTTTTTTCCTTTTATATTTTTATGTAACTTAGGGATCGTTACTGTATAATCGTTCACTTCCAAGTAATAATTTTGAAGATATAGATAAACCAGTAGCCCTACGATCAATATAATAATGACAAACAACCATTCCATCGTTCTTTCCTCCTATGCTGCTATCGTCAGTTTACCACACTAACCATTATTAGATAAAACAGACACATCGACAGCACTCCTAAATATTAATGTTTTAGTTATTGTACCACAAAAGCCTATGGTAAGCGTTTTTATTTTAAAGATTCTAGTAAATATAGTAAGCTATAGTTATGAAGAAAGGAGCGTTTTAAGTGCCAAATCCAAATGATTCTATTCCAAATGGACCTCATCCGATTGTTAATCCTGATCATATCAAGATAAATGATTCAGATACTGTTGATCCGAAACAGCAAAATCCAGATGAAGAAGAAACAAAACCAGAAGACTTCGAAAAATTTAATGTAGATAACGTAGATCAGTTAGAAAAAGAAAAGAAAAATTATAATGATTCAGAATAAAAAATCAGACGTCATCTCTTCTAAGATGACGTCTGATTTTTAGCATATTCTAAATGAATAGACTTATTATCTATAATTTTTCATTTTCATATTTTTTTAATTTTATAATTAAAGCTATAGAAAGAGCCTCCTTTAAGACACTTTCTGTAACTTAAATCATTCCCTATTTATTGAGTCTTAAATTTTCAAAAGAAATACTTCTAATCAACTTTCGATCTGAGCATCCTTGTTCCACTAACGAAACAGTTGCCACTTTCATTTTAAATAAATCTTCCAAATCCATTTGATGTTTGCTTAGTACTGAATCTAGAGGAATATCAAATTCTCCATCCGCATTTTCAATAACTTCATCATCCTCGATACACAATTCTTTAGATTCGGTCTCTGTTTCAATAACATAGATAAATTTTTTATGTTTGATTTGCATATCTTCATTCCAATCTTTTGCTTTGGTATATGTTTGTAATTTTGTATATTTTTAATCTGTAAGAAAGCTAATACTTCCACGATAAAAAAATTATACCTTACTCATTTCAAAATGTCTGTGTCTTTTTTTCGACTTTATTTGCATTATTAATCAATCGTCACTAAATTGTTGAAAACACTGTACATTTTGAACTATATTAGTATTTTTTCTGCCTTTATTTTACTATTTTGGTTCTTATCATTTTTACTTTTATTCCGATTAATTCTTTTAATATAAATACCACTTATTTAATTTCTGTAATTTTGACAAACCAAAAATATTTACAATTAATTATAATTAACGGACTCCTTTATATGACTGATTTCTACTGGATGTTTTGGATACCTATTGTATACAAGAATCTATCTTCTTTATTTTCAAAAGGCTCCTGGAGAAAGCAACTTAATTTTTATAAAGTATTAGAGAAATTTTTCATAAGTAAAGCGTATACACATTAAAATTATAAACAGTTATTAAATATTTAGATAATTAGATTGAAATCTCTCATACTTTAACGTAGACTAATTAGAAATCAGTTTAATTGCTTGCCATTATTTTATAATATTCAATATTCTATTAAGCATAAAATTTAGTTAATCTGATTTAATTTGGATAAAGGAGTTTTTATATGAGTAAAGAACGAGAGCACTGGGGATCTCGCTGGGGATTTATATTAGCAGCTATGGGGTCTGCCGTAGGACTTGGTAATATCTGGCGGTTTTCTTATGCCATGGGAGAAGGAGGCGGTTCTACTTTTCTGATTATTTATTTATTAAGTGTTATATTAATAGGCTTTCCCGTTATGATGATTGAATTTGCAATCGGACGAAGAGCACAAACAGACGCTATTGATGCCTTCAAAAAACTAGCGCCTAAATCTTTTTGGGTAGTCGCTGGCGGAATGGGTGTCCTAGCTGCCTTTGTTATTCTTTCATTTTATGGAGTTATTGGTGGATGGTCACTGAAATATATTTTCTCTTACTTGACCGGAGGTATTTCGGGTAATACGGAGACATACTTTACAGAATTTGTAGGTACTACTATTGAACCTATTGGCTGGCAGTTCCTGTTTATGGGGATTACCGTTGCTATCGTTATGTTAGGCGTTCAAAAAGGTATTGAAACGTCTTCTAAATGGATGATGCCCATTTTAAGTATTTTATTGATCGTCTTAGCAGGTTACAGTTTAACTTTAGGCGGCGCTAGCGAAGCCTTAACTTTTATGTTTCATCCTGACTGGTCTGCCTTTACTAATCCAAGTGTATACTTTGCGGCAGTTGGTCAAGCATTCTTTACACTAAGTCTGGGAATGGGTATTATGCTGACATATGGTAGTTATTTAAGTCCTAAAGACAAGCTAACCTCATCAGCGGCTTATATTATAATTCTTGATACTCTTTTTGCTATTATTGCTGGATTAGTTGTTTTCCCTGCTTTATTCGCCTTTGATTTAGATCCTACTCAAGGGGCTGGACTGGTATTTGTTGTATTACCGACAATTTTTGAAGGAATTAGCGGCATTGGTCTAGTAGTTGGAGTTGCTTTCTTTATTCTATTAGCATTAGCGGCTCTTTCATCAGCTATTTCATTATTAGAAGTAGTCGTTGCTTACCTTATTCGAAGACTAGGAGTATCCCGTAAGTTAGCTACGCTTGGTATAGGATTTGTCATTTTCTTAGTAGGTATTCCTTCCTCTCTAAGTCAAGGTGCTGTCACTATTAATGTGTTTGGAGATTCATTCTTGGACTTTATGGATAAATTTTCAGGTAGCTTATTACTACCACTTGGTGGATTAATTATTGCTATTTATGGAACATGGTCTTGGAAATCCGACGAGTTATTAGAACACACAGATCTTAAAGGTGTAGCCTGGGCTCCAGTATTTCTATTCTTTGCTAAGTTTATTGCACCTTTAGCTATTTTAGTTATTCTGGTATTTGGTATGTTAAACTGGTAAAACTCATTATAATTAAACTAACCCTTCCTTATAAATTTATAAGGAAGGGTTAGTTATTTTTTTACAATGATTAATGGGGTTAATTGATTTTACTTAGTCAATTTCTTTTGTATTTGATTTGCTTGCTTCTTCATCGATTTTACTATCTAAACGTGATAATTGTTTCTTAGCAAACTCTCGTCCACCAAGACCAAATGATAAAGCAAAGGCAACAGCTAATCCACCAATGATACAGATGAAAGCTGCTTGAACGATAGCTGAAGCAAAGTTCAACTGATCTAATGCCATGAAAATGGAAAAGACAATCAAGATATATTTGATCAACATTCCTGCTAACATACTACCCGTTGTGCTTTTAATAGCAGATGACAACATTTGTCCACCAACAAATCCTAATCCTATAATAATTGCGGCGAATAAAACGTTTGGAAGATATCCAATCACTACGCTTAGAATAGAATTTAACATTTCTAGGTTTAAAGCATTTAATGCTTCTACTAGGAAGAACAAACCAATCAATACTGCAACTGTCTGTCCAGCAATTTTAGATAAATCCAAGTTCATGTTACTTGATTTTTTCAAATAAGAGGAGTATTTATTTAATCCAGCACTTTTCAGCAGATCCGTTAGAATCATTCCAGCAAACTTAGCAATCGCAAAACCTACAATCAATAAAACAACTGCTACTAAGATATTTGGAATTGCTGATAAGATTGTATTCAATACTGAGCTGATTGGATCAGCAATTGAATTAATATTCAACACTTCAAGTGCGACTAGTATAATTGGAATAACAATTAAGAAATAAACAATATTTGCTAGTACTGAAGCTAATGTACCTTTATTTTTCTTCACTTCTGCATCAGTTGTTTCTCCACCTGTGAGCTTAGCTAAATGTTTATCTATATTCGCTGCTACTGCAACGTTATAGACTAAATTCTTAACAAGTTTAGCAGCAAACAAACCTAATACCAGAACAATTCCTGCTGCAATGATATTGGGAATGAATGCCAGCACTGTATCGATCATATTCATAATCGGCTGTCCGATAGAATCTAATCCAAAGGTAGAAAAAATGCCAGGTAAAAACAATACCCACACCAGATAATAAGCTACTTTACTTAATGTATCAATTAAAGCATGTGACTGCTCTTCAGTGTTGGTAGCGCCCCATTTCTGGAAATATTTTCCAATCCCTATTGCTTTTAATCCCTTTGAGACTGCCTTGGCTACTAATGTTGCGACTATCCAAGCAACTATGATAAGAACTATACCTAATAATAATTGTGGCAAGTAATCCAAAAATGAATTAAACCCATTTTGAACCGTATTTCCTGCATTATCCATGTAATATCTCTCCTTTTTTGTATTTAACTACTTATTCAGTATATAGAGAGAGTACTATGCATACAAACAATACGCATTAAATAAGGCTAGCCAACTACTATTAAGTTGACTAGCCTATACATCTTGAGTCTTATTGAATTCAAGAAATAACTATTTAGGTTTCTTTTATATACATGTAGTGATCAGGTTTTTCATCAAAATAGAAGACGCCGACTCCTCCGATGCCTAAGTGAGCCGCCAAAAGGGCTCCTAAATCTAAAATTTGAGTGGTTACATGAGGTAAAGCTGTTTTCACCATGTTTTCAAGTTTCTCTGCTGATTCTATATCATTTACATGACTGATTGTAACAAGCTGATCATCAAACGTGCCTACACCTTCCTTAACATCTTGAATAATTTTCTTATAAATACGTTCCTGCCCGCGGACAAGTTTCTTAACAATGATCCCTGTATCATCTACTGTAAGATAAGGTTTGATGTTAAGTGCAGTACCAGCAGCACCCGCCACTTTAGATACTCTTCCACCCTTTACTAACCAATTTAAATTATTTAATGTGAAATGATATTTTATATGCTGCGCATTTTTTCTGGTTTGCTCTACAATGGTTTCAAATGGTAAGCCATGTTTCACCATTTCCATAGCCTGGATAGCCAGTAAGGCTCCTCCGCCTGAGCCTCCTAATGAATCGACTACTTCGACTTTCATATCAGGATGATTCGTTTTGTATTCGTTGATTAGAGAATAGGCAACTTGAAAAGTACCCGAAAACTGACTATAGATAGAAATGTAGAGAACATCTTCATTTCTGCTTCGACAGTCATTAAGAATATCCAGAAGTGACTGAGGAGAGATTTGTGAAGTTTTAGGAAGAATACCTTGACTCATATACTCGTGAACTTGTTTTAAAGATATTTCTTTTTGGTCTAAGTAATCTTTATCATTGATAATCACACTTAGGGGTAAAAATTCATAGTCATATTCCTTTTTCATAAAATCATTTTGATCAATTCCTGAATCAATAATTACTTTTATCATTTTTTGCCCTACTTTCTTTTAACAGTGCATTTACTTTAACTATTTAAAATCTGATCTATTTCAGTTGGAGTCAATTTATTTACATTATATCGATTCCAGATTTCAGCTAAATGTTCCGCATAAACCTTTCCATATATTTTTACAACTGTTTCTTTCCATTGTTTTAGCGAATCATATTTAGTAGAAAGACTGTCTTCTTTTTGTGCACTAAGTAATTGGTTATTATCCATGTTACTATTTAGATCAATCGTCACTTCTTGCATTTCTAGATCACTTTCTTCTCTTCCTTGCCAAATTTCGTCAGGAATCACCAAAATATAAAGATCTTTTTGCAAGTAAACATAAAAAAAGCCTTTTTTAATTAAGGGTGCAATAACTTCCAGTTGCTTCAGATTCTCAAACGCAATGGCCTGTTCTATTTGGTCTCCAAACTTATCCAGCAAATCTGTTATAACAGGTTGGTAGAATTGGTGAAATTGTTCGTAAATATTTTCATATAATTTTTGAACCAATTGTTCTTTTTTCCAGCTTTTCTTTATAGAAAGATTCAGATTTTCTGATATAGAAATCAACTGATTTTTTGTGCAATTCGCCAGATTTTTTTCTAATGATGTGGAGATTGCTTTTTTTATTATAGGAAAACGCTCTTGTGATTCCAACTTTTTTCATCCTTTTTTATGATTTTACTATTTAATACTTTTGCCAATCGATTTCAGTAACTTCTACTTCATAATTATTCTCAATAAACTGAATGACTTTCTGTAGTATCTTTTCACACAATACTCTATTATTCCCTACTATCCCAATTCCAAGAATTGCTTTATTCCATGTATCCATTTCATCAACTTCTGCTACACTTACATTATACTGATTTTTCAACTTATGAAGAATACTTTTAACAACGCTTCTCTTATCTTTTAGAGAATAGGCATCATAAATCATAATGGTTAACTCCATTCCTATCAAAACCATTGAACATTTCACCTCAAATTCAATCAGTAATAAACTCCTATATATAAAAGCTTCTTTTGCCCAGTAGGGAATTGTTTTAACTGATTAATCATACCATAATTTTCAAAAAGGGTAAAAGTCCAGATTATACTGAACAGATGACTACTTTGTTCACAATTTGAATGCTCTTCAATATTTTTAGCATTAAAGTAAATAGATTGACCTTTCAATCATTTAATCATTCTATAAAATAACAGTTGAATCCCCTCTCATTCATTCTACAACGTTCAAAATAAAAGATTTTATTTTTTTTAAACTCTTTTCATTTTATTATGATAAAATAGGGAAAGTGAAAATTAAAAAAACATTTAAAGGAGATCTTTATGCAATACATTTGGATGATAGTTAAAGGAATGATCATTGGAATCACAAACGTGATACCTGGTGTATCTGGGGGGACAATGGCTGTTTCCTTTGGAATCTATGATGACATTATACATGCTGTTACACATGTAAAAAATGAATTTAAACAAAGTTCTAAAGTCTTAGGACCCTTAGCTATCGGTGCTTTAATCGGTATTGCTGGGTTTTCATATTTTATTGAGCTCTTACTAGATCAATATACTTTAGCAACTGCTATCGCATTTATAGGTTTAATACTCGGTGGGTTACCTATTCTCTGGAACTCTTTTCAGAAAAGCAAGTTACAAGAAAAACAATCATTGAACTTTATCCACGTAATTTTATTTTTGATCTTTTTTGGGATTGTAGCTTGGATGTCTTTTGCAGATAAAGGAGGAAATGGTGCGCAATCAATTTCTCTTAGTCTTGGTAATGTACTAGCTTTATTTATAGTTGGTGTTGCTTCTGCAGCTGCTATGGTCGTACCTGGAGTGAGCGGATCTTTACTGATGTTGATTTTAGGATTCTACTACGCAGTCATCTATACCATCAATCAATTTACTGGTGCCTTATCAAGTTTTGATATGGATACTTTAATTCCTTTCGGTACTTTACTAGCTGCTTATGCCGTTGGAATGCTGGTAGGGATCGTTCTCATTAGTAAAGCCATTGATTACTTTTTCCAGAATAAACCAACTTATACGTATGCAAGTATTTTAGGTTTAGTTGTTGCTTCGCCAATTGCTATTTTAACGAATACTACTGCACTTGCAGACTTACAATCTGGTAGATCAATCTGGTATTATTTATTATCCATCATAATAGGGATGCTCTGTTTTGCTCTAACATTTGCTTTAGGTAGAACTGAAGATACAGCAGATGCAATAGAAGATTAAAAAAGCTCTTACTGTGATGAGGAATTGGTTCAAAACCGATTATCCTCATTCAGTAAGAGTTTTTTATTAAATAATTTCTTGTACTCTTCCAACTTGATTTTGTTCTTCCAGCATAACTTTTATTCCATGGGGATGTTGTGGGCTATTTGTCAATATCTTTTTAACATGTCCTCTAGTTAATGTACCTGATCTTTGATCTTTTTTTAGTACGATATCCACTAAAGCTCCTATTTCAATATTTGCTCTTTTCTTACCATCCATTCTATTCCCTGCTCTCTCAAATTATTTAATTGGTTCTACGTGCTTTTCTTTTTGTGCATTGTTTTAATCTTCATCCTCTTGCTTTTCCAAATCATCAATTAAGTTATTCATTAATTGGATTTCTTCTTTCTGTGTTTTGATTATACCATCTGCAAGCTCTCGAACTCTAGGGTCAGATATATTTGCACGTTCACTCGTTAGAATTGCAATAGAATGATGCGGAATCATCGCTTTCATATAAGAAGTATCATCAACAGTTGTTTGACTTCTTACTAACCAGAGTGAAACACCAAAAACAACAATAGAAGCAGCTAAAATCATACTATTCACTTTCTTATTTTTATACATTTTCCACATAAACAGTATCATAATGACTGCCATAACTGCACCCATCATAATCGCCATGTATACTCTAGTCTCGCTAAACTTTACATCAGTGAATTCAAATACATTTAAAAACATCAAAATATACATAATCACTGTTGAGGTCAAAATCATAAGTCCAAATTTAATATATTGTTTCATTCTATCTTCCTCCTATATTTTATCACTATTTTGTACTATTTCTTTATACAACTTTGCTGTTCTCTCATCAAACGCTACGAGCGTTACCTTAACATCCCGCTTTTTATCAGCTAAATAATCTATTATAGTATGAATTGCAATTTGAGCAGCTTCTGCTGCTGGATAGTGATAAATGCCTGTACTGATTGCTGGAAAAGCAATAGAGCTAATGTGTTTTTCTTCAGCAATTTCTAATGAGTTCCGATAACAATTCTCCAGTAATTGATCTTCTCCATGTTGCCCATCTCTATACACAGGTCCCACTGTATGAATAATATATTCAGCAGGCAAATTATATCCTTTTGTCAGCTTCGCTTCACCGGTTTCTGCCCCACCCAGTTTTCTGCAAGCTTCTTTAAGTTCAGGTCCAGCTGCTTGATGGATCGCTCCATCTACGCCACCACCCCCTAAAAGAGACTTATTAGCCGCATTAACAATAGCATCCACTTCTAATTGTGTAATATCTCCTTGCCAGATATTAATTTGTTCTTTCATACTACCCCTCCCTTTTGTGAAAATCTATGTATCTATCGTATAATCTTAAGAAGCAATGAGCAAATAAAAGAGCCTAGTCAAATGAACCGACCCTTATATTAGATTTCAGGCTAATATAAGGGAGTCAATTCAAAATATGATAGGCTGTTTTAAGGTTATTGTTCTTTCAGTTTATTTGGTGTTGTTTCAACTTTTTTACCTAACAAGAATACCATTCCGATTATAGCTATGAATGTAATGGGTAAAATAATCCAAATATTCAAGCCCATTGCTGAAGGAAGATATCCAAATACTATAGAGATTATTCCCACTGCTAAAGCATAAGGCAGTTGTGTTTTAACGTGATCGATTAGATTAGACCCGGCTCCCATCGAAGATAAAATAGTTGTATCAGATATTGGTGAGCTATGATCACCAAATATTGCTCCTGTTAGGACTGCCCCAGCAGACATAATTACGAATTCTGAATTTCCAGGATCCAGTGCTGAAGCTAATGGAATTGCTAAGGGCATTAAAATCCCCATTGTTCCATAAGATGTCCCTGTAGAAAATGAGATAATTGCTCCAAGAATAAAGATAATTGTAGGAAGCAAGACCGGAGGCATGGCATCTCCTAAGAGAGAGACAAGATAATCTGCTGTACCCAATTCATTCATTACAGTGGATAAGGACCAGGCAAGTAATAATACTACGCCTGTTATCATCAATGTTTTCATTCCCTTTATCCAAATATCTATTCCTTTACTGAAGGTGAACAAGTCTTGTGAAACACCCATGATTAGAGCAATGATGCTAGATATTAACGCAGCTTGGAATAAAACGACTGATGCATCTGAAGCACCGAAGGTTTCTCTTATCGTTACAAAAGATAATGGGGAATTGACTATTTCTTGTGCCAATAACGTGTTATCTCCAGTTAAGATTGCGCTTCTACCATTCATATAAAACCCGACAAAACTAAACACAATCAAGCTACCAATTGGAATTAGTGCGTTCCAGATCGTCGCTTTTTTTTCATTTAACACCTCTTGCTTTTCTTCATCAGCCTCTACTTCAGAGTTTTCAGCAATTAACATTCCTGTGTCTCTCGCACGTTCCTGGGCTTTTTTCATTGGTCCGAACTCTCTCAAGGTAACAGAAGTTACCACAACAAAAAGCAACATCAATATATTATAGAAGCGGTAAGGGATCGTCTGTAGAAAGATTCCGTATGCATTAACATTCTGTCCGATTGACTGATAAGCATCATTGATGAGTCCAACCTCATAGCCGATCCAAGTTGAAACTAATGCGATTCCAGCAATTGGTGCTGCTGTAGCATCAATTACAAAAGCTAATCTCTCTCTTGAAATTTTCATTTTATCTGTTACAGGACGCATGATTGGACCAACAATCAAGGCGTTTGCATAGTCATCAAAGAAAATCAGTATGCCAAGTGCCCAAGTAATCAGCTGCGCACTCACTGGACCTTTCGCTCTTTTGGCTAGGCTTTCTGCTACTGCTTGCGCTCCGCCCATACTAGTGACTAAAGCAATTAATCCTCCAATCGTCATAACTTGTAGAATAATACCTGCATTCCATGGATCTGCTAGAGAGCCTAGAATGTAGTCTACAATATCAGTAAATCCATAAACGATGGCCAATAATATATTTGTTCCATAATAAAACTGCATCAGAATTGTACCTGAAAAAATCCCCACAAAGAGTGATAAAATAACATTCTTGGTTATAAAAGCCAAAATAATTGCGATAATAGGCGGAATCAGAGTCATCCATCCAATCGAACCGGCTAAACTAGTTTCTATTTCTTCAGCATAGACAGGGGCTGGTATAAAACATATAAGTGCCGTAAATAAAGTAATCAAACTAAGCTTTTTTAACATTGTTAGTCTCCTATCATTTTTTGGTATCTCGTAATAAAAACGCACTACTTGCTTCAAAATATAAAAAGAGCACCTAAGGCAGTATCACCCTAAATGCTCGCAAGTTGCATATAGTTTGATAGTGCTCCACGAATTTTTCGTGACAGTGCTCCGCTTATTAAACGAAACCCCAGCAGGTAAAGAACGACTTCCTCTATCTACTTCGGCAAAGAACCCTTTCAGACTCAATCAACGGGGGTCACCCTCCTGAATCATACTCTTATTCTTCGCGCCTCTATCTTTATTACAATTTATTATAAATTAGTTTACAAGGAATCCAAAAAAAATGCAAGTTGCGTTTAGTCCTTCTACTATTTTGAACTATATTTTATTAATAGCTCTAAAGTCAGAAATCATTATAAAAAAACAAAAAGCGGACATTTATTTGGTTAAATAATTGCCCGCTGTTAATAATAATTATTTATATTTCATTACCAAGAATCAGTTAGAACGCTTTAACCATTCCACCATCAACCAACAGGCTTTGTCCTGTTAAATAGGTGTTTGCCCCTGATACTAAGAAAACAGCTACTTTAGCAAATTCTTCCGGTTTGCCATATCTTCCAAAAGGTATATTTTGTAGCATGCCTTCTGTAATTTCTTGAGGAGTTTTTCCTTGCTTATTTGCCTTAGCAGAGTCTAATTGAAGCAAACGATCCGTTTCAATTCTACCAGCTCCTATCGTATTCACCAGGATTCTGTCCGTCGCTAATTCTTGAGATAGACTTTTGGATAATCCAGAAATACCCATTCTAAAAACATTCGATAACGTTAATCCATCGATTGGTTGTTTAATAGATGAAGAAGCATTGTTTAAAATGTGCCCACCATTGACTTTTAAGTCTGGTAGTACTTCTCTTATAGTACGAATATAGCTCATTAGTGTAAGGTCAAAAGCTTTTTGCCATGCTATATCATCAAAATCTTCAAAAGTTCCAGATGGAGGTCCACCAGCATTATTAACTAGTATAGATATTGGACCAAAGGTTGAACGAGTAACCTCAACAAGATTCTTAATACTTTCAGCATCTGATATATCTGCGACAGTATACTCAACTTTTCCAGTAGCTGTTTTCAAGATCTCATTTTTGGCTGTTTCTAGTTTATCTTTGCTTCTGCTCGTCAACATAACATTGGCGCCTTCTTTAGCCAGTTCTGATGCAATTGCTTTGCCTAATCCTGAACTAGAAGCTAGTACGATAGCAGTCTTGCCTGTTAAATTCAAATCCATTGTCTTATCTCCTTTTAAGTTCATCTTAAGGTAATTATAAAGGAATATCTAATCCTGGTAAATGACTTTAGGTTTTCGTGCAGCCATTACTTCATCTAATCTTCTAACCGATTTAGTCAACGGTGCATCATGCAGTAAGTCTGGGTCTTCTTCTACTTCTTTTGCAATTTCAATCATCGCTTCTACGAATTCATCCAAGGTCTCTTTTGCTTCTGTTTCAGTTGGTTCAATCATAATAGATTCTTCTACAATCAATGGAAAATAAACAGTCGGTGCGTAGAATCCATAATCTAATAAGCGCTTAGCAATATCTAACGTTCTAACGCCTTTACGTTTCTGACGTAAGCCACTCAATACAAATTCATGCTTGCAATGTTGTTTGTATGGTGTGTCATAATATTCTGATAATCTAGCCTTTAAATAGTTTGCATTCAGTACTGCATCTTCGGAAACTTGCTGTAATCCCTCAGCACCCATAGACTTGATGTACGCATAGGCTCTTACATTAACCCCGAAATTTCCAAAGTATCCTTTCACTCTTCCAATTGTATCTTCATAATCTGAATTTAAAACATACAGATTCTTTTGTTTCTCTATTCTTGGAACAGGCAGAAAAGGAGATAAATATTTTTTGACTCCTATTGGACCGGATCCGGGACCTCCTCCACCATGAGGTGTACTAAATGATTTGTGTAAGTTTAGATGAACAACATCAAATCCCATCTCTCCAGGAGTAGATTTTCCTAAAATAGCATTCGCATTTGCTCCATCGTAATAGAGTAGACCGCCGGCTTCATGGACAAGCTCAGCAATTTCTACAATATCTATTTCGAATAACCCTAATGTATTTGGGTTGGTAAGCATCAATCCAGCAGTGTCTGGTCCTAATGCTGCTTTAAGGGCCTCAACCCCTACAGTTCCCTTCTCGTTAGATTTTATTTGTACCACATTATATCCAGCTACCGCTGCGCTAGCAGGATTGGTACCATGAGCGGAATCAGGAACCAGAATCGTTTTCCGCTGATTTCCTTCTCCATTCTTTTCATGATAAGCTTTGAAAATTAATAACCCTGCCCATTCACCTTGTGCTCCAGCAGCTGGTTGTAAAGAAATATCATCCATCCCCGTCACTTGTTTCAAGTCTTCCTGTAAATCGTACATCACTTTCAATGCACCTTGTACAGTTGCAGGATCTTGTAAAGGATGAATATGCATAAATCCATCCATGCGCGCTATATCCTCATTGACCTTAGGATTATATTTCATTGTACATGAACCCAAAGGATAAAATCCTGTTTCAATTCCAAAGTTTTTATTAGCTAATGCAGTATAGTGTCTCATCAGCTGCAGCTCAGAAACTTCTGGCAATTCAGCTGCTTTTTTTCGAAATAAATGTTCAGGTAGTTCTTCAGTAAGATCAAAGACTTCGACATCACTTTCCAGTAAGCTGAAAGCTCGACGCCCAGATCTTGATTGTTCAAAAATCAATTTTGTATTGGAAGTTGTCATTTTATTTTACCACCTCTACTAAAGCTTTTACGAATTGATCTATTTCATCCTTCGTTCTTTTTTCTGTCGCACATAGTAACATGCCATGTTCAACTTCTATTAAAGGCGAGACATCATATCCGCCTACAAATCCTTTTTCAAGCAGATATTGATTGATTATAGAGACTGGTTGACTTAATTTTACTACAAATTCATTAAAGTAAACGGACTGATTAAATAGTTCAAACCCAGCTTCTTTTAATTGCTTAGCCAAGTAATGTGTCTTATCTATATTTTGCTGTGCCATTTCCTGAACGCCAACTTTACCTAGTGCAGACATGAAGACTGAACTAGCTAAAGCGTTTAAAGCTTGGTTAGAGCTCATATTAGAAGTAGCTTTTTCCCGACGGATATGTTGTTCTCTGGTTTGGAGAGTCATGACAAACCCTCGTTTCCCTTCGATATCCACTGTCTCTCCGACAATTCGACTGGGGACTTTACGCATATATTTACTTTTTACTGTAAAGTATCCACAATGCGGTCCCCCGTATGACATAGGTAGCCCAAGGGGTTGCATATCTCCGACAACAATATCCGCTCCAAGATTTCCTGGAGCCTCCAATTTTGCTAGAGCTAATGGATTAGCTACCACAATGAGTAAAGCATTACTTGAAATAAGAATGTCTTTAATTTCTTTTAAGTCTTCAATTGATCCAAAGAAATTAGGATATTGTACCACCACTGCAGCTGTTTGTTCATTCAGTGCACTTTTTAACTGATCCAGATCTGTAATTTCATGTTTTAGTCCAATCGTTTCAACCTTATATTCCATTCCAAATGCATACGTATCGACAACTTCTTTTGCTTGAGGGTGAAGAGCCTCAGATAATAAGATTGTTTGTTTTTTTGTAACGGCCGTTGCCAGATTGCAGGCTTCTCCTAAAGAAGTAAACCCATCATATAAACTTGAATTGGAGACATCCATTCCAGTTAATTCACAAATCATTGTCTGAAATTCAAATAATGCCTGCAGCTCACCTTGACTGGCTTCTGGTTGATAAGGTGTGTAAGCTGTCATAAACTCTGATTTAAGTGTGACATGATTAACGACACTAGGTATAAAATGATCATACGTACCGGCACCTATGAAATAAGGGGTATTGGAAGTTGTGTGATTCAAATCGGATAAGGAATGCATGTGTTTAATTAATTCAAATTCACTTAATGGTTTATCCAAATCTATTCTTTTATCGTTTGTTGCTCTGGTTGTAACAGGAATATCCGAGAATAGTTCCTCAATCGATTCTACACCGATTGTTTTTAACATTTCTGCTCTATCTGCTTCAGTCGCTGGTAAGTATCTATGTTGTTCTTTCATTATGGCCACCCCTTAATTTAAGAATAAAATAAAAGAGACTCCCCGAAATAGGTGAACTCTCTTTAATTGATTCTCCTTGATTTGCTTTTATTTATGAAATCATAAAAATTTCAGCTTATTCACTTACAAATTCGTCATACGTTTTTGCATCCATCCATTCTTCGGTATTTAATTGACCAGAAACTTGAACTTCCACAATCCACCCTGCACTAAAAGGAGCATCATTTAGCTTTTCTGGTTCGTCTTCCAAAGAATCGTTAACTTTTACAATCGTTCCTTCAACAGGACCATAAATGTCTGAAGAAGATTTAACGGATTCAACAGTGGCAAATCCTTCTTCTTTTTTCATTGTATCGTTTACGGCTGGAAGTTCTACGAATACCACATCTCCTAATTGTTCGACTGCATAGTCAGAAATGCCGATTCTTACATAATCCTCACTTATTACTTCTATCCATTCGTGTTCATTAGTAAAATATAATTTCTCTTTTTCAGCCATGTTACATTCCTTCTTTCTTCTTTTCTCTATTTTTAAGCCAATCTTTTTTTGTAATTCTAGCTTCAAGCTGTTTTTTTCTTACTTGGATCCAAATCTTATGATCAAAAGCAGCATGTTCTTTATCAATTAGCATCATACCAATACTTTTGACTAGCGTTGGTGATTGGGTTCCAGAAGTTACTGTACCGATAATTTCTCCTTCGCTATTTAAAACGGGGTAATTATTTCTTGCAATTCCTTTTTCAATTAGTTCAAATCCACGAGAAACTCTTTTTAATCCTATCTTTTTTTGGTTTCTCAAAGCTTCCTGACCAATAAAAGAATCTTTCTTATCTACTTTTACAGCAAATCCTACTCCACCTTCTAAAGGAGAGATCTCTTCTGTTAGCTCATGTCCATATAGAGACATTCCTGCTTCAAGTCTTAATGTATCTCGTGCTCCTAATCCACATTCTTTCAATCCATGATAGGCCCCAGCTTTTAATAATTTGTCCCAAAGCTGCTGAGTTTGATGCCAATTTACGTATAGCTCAAATCCATCTTCCCCAGTGTAACCTGTTCGAGCAACAATCACATCTTCTATATCTCCAAATTTTTCTGATGGAAAGAAGGAATAGGACTTTAAAATTGATAAATCGGTTTTTGTCATTGTAGTAAGTATTCTTTCTGCTTTTGGTCCTTGAAGAGCGATTAATCCATAACTATTGGAAACATTCTCAATAGTAATAAACTTTTCTTTGTGACTTTCCATCCATTTATAAATCTTCTCAGTATTTGCTGCATTTGGCGTGACTAAAAAACGAGTATCCGAAAATTTAAATAAAAGTAAATCATCTAATGTACCACCTGCTTCATTTGTCATGGTATTATATTGAGCTTGGTTTACTTTCATAGCTTGAACGTCATTCGTAACTAATTTATTCAACCAATCAGCAACCTGTTCACCTTGAACCATAATTTCCCCCATATGGGATACATCAAACATTCCTGCATGTTCTCTAACGGCTTGATGTTCTTCAGCAAGCTTAGTAAATTGAATAGGTAATGCCCAGCCACCAAAATCAATTAATTTTACAGCTTTCCTTTTATAATAATCATACAAAGGCGTTTTTGATAGTAATTTTTCAGTTTCTTCTGACATCTGGTCCCTCCACTATCTATAAAATATGTATCACAGCATCTAACAAACTTTTTAAATGCAATTGAAAAAAGTCGTATTTTAATTCAATATTTCAACTAATTCAAACTTTTCATTTCATACATTTTATCATGTTTTCATTCGTTCTGAAACAGATAGTTTCCCTATTTTTAAAAATTAACACGGTTACATGTTCTAATAATCGAATTATTTTATTGTTTAAGTTAAAAATAGTTCGTCAAAAACGATAATATATCGGTTTCATTTTCTTTTTAGTTAAAATACTATGGTATCTTCTTGAATTGGTTTATAATCTTCATTTTCTTCTTTATATGATACAATATAGATAACATATTAAAAAGGGGTTTACTCGTATGCAAAAAGAAGTAAAAAATTTCGAATTTCATAATCCAACTAAAATTGTTTTTGGAAAGGATCAAATTCAATCTATTTCCAATCTTATTTCGAAAGATAAAAAAATCCTTATAACTTACGGTGGTGGGAGTGTTCAAAGATTTGGAACATTAGACCGTGTTCGAAAAGCTTTAGCTGATCATACATTTGGTGAATTCGGTGGTATCGAAGCAAATCCTACATTTGAAACTTGTATGCGTGCTGTTGAATTAATTAAAAATGAACAGTTTGATTTTATACTGGCTGTTGGTGGTGGATCAGTAATTGATGGTTCAAAATTTATTGCTGCCGCAGCAGAATTTACGGGAGACCCGATTAATATTTTTGCAAAAGGAATTGGTTCAGGTGAAGCAATTAAGTCTGCTCTTCCGCTAGGAACCATTTTAACCCTTCCGGCAACTGGCTCAGAGATGAATAGCGGAGCTGTTATTACCTTTAAAGAGAAAAAAGCAAAAGTAGGATTTGGAAGTCCATTTGTTTATCCCCTATTTTCTATACTAGAACCTGAGTTAACTTATACGTTACCAAAAAGACAATTAGCAAACGGGATTACCGATTCCTTTGTTCATATAATCGAACAATATCTAACTTATCCAGTGGGGGGAGCCAGAGTTCAAGATGGTTTTGCTGAGAGTTTATTGCGGACATTAATTGACATCGGTCCTGAAGTTGTTAAAGAAGATAACCATGACTATTCTATCCGTGCTGACTTTATGTGGACAGCTACACTTGCTTTAAATCGGCTTCTCTCTACAGGCGTTCCAGGTGACTGGTCCACCCATGCCTTAGGTCATGAAATTACTGCCTTGAATCACACTGATCATGCCCGTACGCTTTCTGCCATCTTACCTGCTGTTATGATGGTTCGAAGAGAACAGAAATTTGATAAACTCGTTCAATATGCTGAAAATGTCTGGGGAATTACAGACGGTTCCACAGAAGTAAAAGTTGATACAGCCATATTAAAGACTGCCGCTTTTCTTAAATCACTCGACATGCCAGTAACTCTTAAAGAAATTGATGTTAAATCTGATGATATTGACTACCTTATTGAGCAATTAGACATTCATGGCAACACACAAATTTCCGAACGTGGTGATCAGACATTAGCAGTTTCTAGAGCTATCTATGAGAAAGCTTTAGAATTAGAATTTTAAGTGCCCATAATAAAAGGAGGAATATCGATGAGCCACCAGTCGCTTGTAAAAAGTCTTGCTGTACTTTCGTTATCTGGTTTGCTTTTAGCAGCTTGCTCAGATACTGAAGCACCTGAACTTACAGATGAGAACACAGAACAGACAGATGTTAACGATGAGTCAAATACAGATTCGTCTAGCGAAGAGCCAAGCACAACGCTTTCTCAGAATATGCTGGATTGGGTGCCAATGATTGAAGACACTGAATATGTCTATGAAGGTGAAGGTGCTGAAGGTGCTAGTTATACTGTTTACCCTCAGTTCACACACAGTGATACTATGCAATTAGTTCAGTCTACTTCAGGTACTGATATGGTTAAGGTTTATGAATACACTGAAAACGAAGTTCGGGAAGTATTCTTAAGAGGAGAAACTTATTTTAGGGATGATATTGTTGATACCGGACTTACTACTGGTCAAGACACCTTTGATATTTTATTGCAGTCTCCTATAGAAAAGGGTCATAGTTGGGAAAGTCCATCCGGCTCAGTTTCGGAGATCACTGGTACTAACGTAGCCGTTGAAACACCAACCGGAAATTATGAAGCGATCGAGGTAACTCGTAAGCTGAATGACAGCACTACCGTATTATATTACGCTCCAGAAGTTGGTTTGGTGCAGACAATATCCGATCCAGATAGTGATATGACTGTCACCTCTACTTTAAGCAAAATACAAGAAGATACTGCCGAAGAAATTCCTTTAACTGTTTATGAATTAAATGAAATGGCTACAGCATTGATTAAAGCAGATGCCACGATGAAGTTGAATACAAATGATCCTGCTCGTATCCAATTAACTGAAATATTAAATGGTAGCACAGGTGACATGACTATCCCTTCACTAACTGAGAATGTTGAAATCAATTATATGTACTTGGGCAATGACGGCATAGTTCATGTAGACTTTTCAGAAGAAATTACTGAAATGCAAGCCGGTTCTGGTATCGAATCGTTACTGCTTCAAAGCATCGTCAATACGATCGGCGGATTATATCAGGCTGATGAAGTTCTTTTAACTGTTGAAACCGAACCCTATTCATCAGGACATATTTTACTAGAAGAAGGACAAACTATGAAAGTCGATCAATCCGTTGTTGAATAAACTGTTTTTTCTTTTAATTTTTCCTTATACAAAAATCCCTTTCGCCTACTAAAAGCGAAAGGGATTTTGTTATTTATAATTAATTTTTCTTATTCATTTCTTTTTTCACTTTTAAGAAATAAGTCAATGTACCACATACATATCCAATTCCTCCGCCTATGATTACCCCATATAAAAGCTGATTCATAAATATGCCGATTATGATTCCAATAACAGACCCGAAGATCATTCCAAATGGCATTAGAAAGTTGACAAACCCGTTATCTTTTGAAGGCATCATCGTTCAATCACTCCTAATATTTCATAAACTTAGAATTCATTTAATTTTGTTTTTAGCATTCTTATGATAATAGGATGCTCATACATCTAGTGGTCTTATTTCTTGGTAAAATTTATTTTACTAATTCATAAATAGCTTCGGCATAAATAGCCATTGCATTCATCAAATCATCTACTGCCATAAATTCATTTGCCTGGTGCATTGTATCTACACTATCTGGGAACATTGCGCCATAAGCAACCCCACGTGTCATCAAACGTCCATAAGTTCCACCACCGATAACTTGTTCACTTGCTTCTAATCCTGTCTGACGATGATATACATCTAACAAAGTACGGACTAATGGGTCGTTTCCTGGCACATAATGTGGAACTTTGCCTTCTGGAAGGGTCACTTCTACAGAATATTGAGACATTTTCTCGTTTATGCTTTTACCAATTATTTCTTCTGAAGTACCTTGAGGATAACGCATGTTAATTGTTAGTTGGCCTTCTTCATCTGCTTTAAATTTAAATATTCCAGTATTTGAAGTTAAAGCCCCCATCACTTCATCAGTGTGTGCGACGCCTAATTTTTCTCCAGCTGGATCTTCGTGCAAGTAAAGTGCAGCGACTTGTATAAAGTCTTGTGCATCTCCTCCGAAATTGAACTCTGACAAGAATCGAGCTAAATAAGTTCCGGCATTTACTCCTTTTGCTGGTGTACTACCATGTGCTGCTTTCCCAACAATTTGGATGGTTACACGATGGCCATCTACTGCAAAATCACCGCTAACTGGCTGTCCAGAAAGAAAATCTTGGAAGGCATTTTCTAATTCTTCTGGTTGTTTTGAGTCGATAACTGCTACAGCATCTTGAGGAACCATGTTTGGACGCAAACCAGATTCAAATTCAACTAGTTTATGTGTTCCACCTGCTGCATTTCCACCGAATTTTAAGACAGCAGATACATTTCCTTTTTCACCGTTGATGATAGGAAAAGCTGCATCTGGTGAGAATCCGAAGTCTGGTTCTTGTTGAGTTTCTAAATAGTGTTTGATTCCTTTCCATTCACTCTCTTCGTCGGTTCCTAAGATAAAGCGAATTTTTTTAGAAACAGGCAAATCTAATTCTTTAATTATTTTAATGGCATAGTATGCAGCCATACCCGGGCCTTTATCATCACTTGATCCACGTGCATATAATCTACCCTCTTTGATTACAGGTTCAAACGGATCGGTTTCCCATCCAGTTCCAGTTGGCACAACATCTACATGAGCAAGAACGCCCATGATCTCGTCACCATCACCATATTCAATATGTCCTGCCCAGTTATCAAAGTTTTCTGCTTTGAATCCATCTCTTTTACCGATTGCTAAAAATTCTTCTAAAGCTTTTTTAGGTCCTGGTCCTACTGGTGCATCCTTAGTCGCTTTTGAGTCATCTCTTACGCTATCGATTTTCAAGATCGTAAATAAATCTTCTAAAAAATCATCTTTCCTTTTTGCTGCTTCTGCTTTCCAATCAATTGACTGAGTTGTCATATATTTTTCCTCCTAGTAAATCTATCCTGTTTCGTAAAAAGTGAATCCTTTAAGAATTCCAACCTTTTCACTTCTACAGTCTATTTTAGCATTTTTTAGAATAAACACCAATTCATGCACAAGTAAAATATGTGCATAATCAGTAAACTAAGCGTAAAATTATGGTCAAAGGAGGGTTTATTTTGAAATTATTAAATGAAGAATATATAAAACAGGCTATTCCTGTAAGAGAAAAGAACAGTTATAAAGGTAACTTCGGAAAATTATTATTTGTTGGAGGGAATGAACAAATGGGTGGAGCCATTATCATGTCTGCCTCAGCAGCAGTATACTCGGGTGCAGGATTAGTAACCGTTGCTAGCGCTCCGGTAAATGTTCACGCCCTTCATACAAGAATTCCAGAAGCTATGTTTATAGATATGTATGATTTAGACACTCTTGCTAGCATGATTAAGAAAATGGATGGTGTGGTTATAGGTCCTGGTCTAGGACGAGATGATCGTGCGATAGATGTTATGAATACTGTTTTAAAAACATTAACAGAAGATCAGTTTATTATAATAGATGGAGATGCTATTTCTATTTACGTAAATGAATTACTAGATCATCCGGATGCTCAGCTTATATTTACGCCCCATTTAGGAGAATGGAAGACTTTATCCAACATGGGACCAGATAAGGAAAATCTCCAAGATAATATTCAAAAACAAAAAGAATTAAATGCTATAGTCATTTTGAAAAAAGGACAGTCGGAAATATATTTTGAAGATGAGGTCTGGCAGAATATACCTGGAAATCCTTCAATGGCAACAGGTGGCATGGGAGATACACTCGCAGGAATGATTGCAGGTTTTATTGGACAATTTGAAACTTATAAAAAAGGAATCCTTTCAGCTGTCTTCTTGCATAGTAAAATTGCTAATACATTAGCCGAAACTTATTATGTAACTCTCCCAACAGCCATAATTGATCACATTCCTAAAACAATGAAGGGTTATACAAATTCAAATTAACCTTTTAAAAACCTTTATTGTTTTGAATTAGTGAAATGATAAATTCCGTTTAACTATCTTCCCTAAAGTTAGCGTTTCGGATTATACATTTGATCTACTGGTTTATCTTCAGTTTTTACTGGATTTAAACCAGCTATTTCTCTTTAACTTTGCTTGCCCATTTATTTTCATCAACGAAAAGTATGACTAAATCCTCTTAATTCAACTAATGAAAAATATTACTTTTTGTTAGATAGATGTCTATTTCACTGCTCTCTTTACATCTTTTCATATAGTTTAACAATTGTGTTTTTCTACATACGAAAATCCCTAAAAGATAGAGAGAATCGTCTAACTTTTAGGGACCGAATTATTAAATAACTGATCAATTTACAAGTTTCGTTGTTATGCTTTTAATCGTTGAACTTCTTCTTTGGTACATTCTCTATATGCGCCTAACTCTAAGAGAGGGTCTAATGACAAGCTTCCCATTGAAAGTCGTTTTAAATAAAGCACCTCTTTATCCACTGCATGAAACATTCTTTTTACTTGATGGAATTTCCCTTCTTGAATAACGATTTCAATTTTAGAGATTTCCTCTTCTGTGTCGATGTCTATTATTGTCAACTCAGCAGGCATTGTCAGATATTCATCATCTAATTCAACACCTTCTTTGAATTTAGTTATATCTTTTTCTGTAACAATTCCTTTTATTTCAGCAAAATATTTTTTATCTACATGGTGCTTAGGTGAAAGCAATCTATGTGTCAATGCACCATCGTTTGTTAATAGCAATAAACCTTCAGTATCAATATCTAGCCTACCTACAGGATGCGGCTCCTGAACAATATCACTCGGTTGAAGTAAATCAAGTACCGTTTCGTGCATATCATCTTCAGTCGCACTAATAACCCCCGCCGGTTTGTTTAGTATAAAATAAACGTATTCTTGATAATCTAAAGATTCCCCGGCAATCAGGACTTCATCCACATCTGGATTAACTTGTGTTTTAGGATCTTTCACCGTTTCACCGTTAATCTCAACAATGGATGTTTTCAGTAACTTTTTAACTTCTTTTCTGGTTCCTAGCCCACTATGGGCTAATAATTTATCGATTCTCATAATTCACCTCAACTCTAGTGTATCTATTTAGTCAATTAACTCAAAACTTATTTTATTTTTAATTTATTTCTTACTCTAACTGCTTGTTCTCCTAGTAAACGATCAGCCAGCCGTATTTTCAAGACAAGATAACCATAAACTGTCATCCCTACAATAGCTAAGATCGGCAAGGATAATCCTGCTTGTAACTTACTATCATAATTTAAAATCATTCCTGTTCCTTCTCTAGCAATAACTGTTACGATTCCCATAATCAAAGAAATAATCAGAATCAGCATAGAACGACGAAACAGTAAACTAGCGGAATAATTAGTGGCTTTATGCATGATTTTCATCATTAACCAGCACGTTATCCCAAAACCAGCGATAGTAGAGTAAAGCATGCCGTATGCCCCAAATCCTAAGATTCCAACGAATAAAGGTTGTGTAATTAATTTAGCTATAAATCCAATGATTAATGCTCGAATAGCTGGTCTTGTTTGTCCTGCAGCTTGCAACATGTTTCCTAAGACTGCATACAAAGCAATAAAAATACTCATATAAGCGGAAACTTGCGTGACCGCAGTTCCTAACTCATTAGGTTGAAAGAAAACATTATATAAAGGTTCAGCTACTGCCGCCATTCCTACTGCTGCAGGAAACATGACAAAAAACAAAAGCTGTACACCTTTTGAAAATTGTCTACTCACTTCTTTAATATTTCTTTTAGCCATCAATGTACTAATGAGCGGAACTGTCGTAATCGATAAAGCTGTACCAAATGAAGTTAATATCATAATTAGTTTGTGCGCATTTGCTTGAGTAATTCCGTATGTTTCTTCAATTGCATCTTTACTCATACTGGATAACCATTCCATAATCGGTGCATAAGTAATTTGATCAATCATTTGAAAAATTGTAATACCAGTGGCAATCACGATAAACGGTATGGATGTTTTAATAATTCCTTTTAATAATGCATTTGAAGAGACCTTTACTTCTCCAGTGCTTTCTTCTTCACCATAGTCAAATGCAGTATCTAATCTCTTGATTTTCCAAGCTAAATAAGCAAGAGAAAAAATTGCACCAACAAAAGCTGCAAAAGTAGAATAAGACACCGCCGTTACCATTCCCTCACCTTCACCTAACAAAACTTGCGTAATTATGTAGGCTGAAACTAACATGAATATTATTCGTGCAAACTGTTCAATCATTTGAGAAATTGCTGGTGCAGCCATAGTATTATGTCCTTGAATAAACCCTCGAGTGACACTCTGCGAAGGAATGATCAATAAAGCAGGTACTAATGCTCTCATAACAATTACTGCATCATCAGTACTAGCAGATGGACTGGTTTTCGCTAATAAGGGCGCCAACAAATACAAAGCAGCTGCTGAAATAATCCCAGTAAAAACCATTAATTTTAACCCTTGCTTATAAATAGATTTAGAGACTTCATATTCTCCAATCGCATTATAATGACTAATTTGTTTTGATATTGCTGAAGGAACACCTGCTGTAGCCAACGCCAGGAAAAAAGCATAAGGTGTATACCCTATTTGAAACAGAGCATTAGCTGCATTAGCTTCACTCCCCATCCAAGCCATCCAAGGGATAATATAAATAATTCCGAGAACTCTTGAAACCATACTTCCTGCTGTCATCCAGGCTGATCCACTAATCAATTGCTGATCATGCGTCAATTCTTTTTTTACTGTAGTCGGAGTGGATTGATTATCCATTATAGATTGAACCTTCTTTCGATAAGTGGGAAATAGTTTAATTCTTTTAAAATCCGTATATTTTTTTACATTTACATAGAAAAAGGAGCAACCTGCGCTCCTTTACCAATTAGATTCTATTTTACTGTTTTAATGTATCCGTTGCAATCTCGTTTGCAAATAATAAAGTAATTTATTAAAAATTTAATTATTGTAGTGAATTAATAAAAATAATTCATTTAATTCATTTAATTCATTTAATTCAGTTGTTGTTTTGCAAATAAACCATACATAGGATGGGTATTTAATAATTCCTCATGAGTCCCCATTCCCGTTATTTCACCATTGTCGATAAATAAGATTTTATTGGCATCAATAATTGTACTCAAACGGTGAGCAATCACAAAAGTTGTGCGCCCTTCCATTAATTTATTCAACGCCTGTGATACAATTCGTTCTGATTGACTATCAAGACTGGCAGTTGCTTCATCCATCATTAAAATTTTGGGATTTCTTAAAAATGCTCTAGCAATATTAATTCGTTGTCTTTGTCCTCCAGATAGTTTGATTCCTCGTTCCCCGATCATTTCATCTAACCCATCAGGAAAAGCCTCGATGAACCCTCTGGCATAGGCCATTTCAGCAACTCGCCATAATTCTTCATCAGAAATTTCAGCATTTTCCGGCAGTCCGTAGCACAAATTTTCTCTTATTGTCCCTGACATCATTGCGTTTTCCTGAGATACATAGCCAATCTGGCTTCTCCAAGAAGCAATAGAAATATCTTGAACAGGAATATCTCCAGCAATAATTTGTCCAGAATTAGGTTCATAAAATCTCTCAATCAGCGCAAAGAGTGTGGTTTTACCTCCCCCACTAGGACCGGCAAAAGCAATTTTCTCACCTGGATTAGTTGTAAACTGAATTTTTTTCAATATTGGATTACCTTCTGTATACTCAAATGATACATTCTCAAAATGCAGAGGCAAATTCGTAATATCTACTTCTTCCCCAACTTCTGCTGGTTCTTCCTCTTCATCCAAGATATCAATAATTCGGTTTGTTGCTCCTGCAGCTTTTTGTATCTGCATGAAAAAGTTCATGAACGTAACTGCGGGAAAGATAACTTGAAATAAGTAAAGTAAGAAGGCAACTAGAGAACCAGTCGTCATTACTCCTTGAGCAACTCGATAGCCGCCGTATCCAATAACCATCACGACAATTCCCATCATTAACGTGTACATTAAAGGGGCAATTAAAGACATATATCTTGCTTCTTTTAACCCAATTTTATATAAACGAGTAATCCCTCTTTTTCCTTTTTCTTTTTCATATGGCTCTGCTGTTGAAGATTTCATAAGTCTTGCTTCAGAGATTGTCTGTTGAATTTTCCCTGAAAATACTGCAGTTTCATCTTGCATTTCTTTTGAAATTAAGGCAATTTTATTCCCTAATGGTTTAACAAGTATCGTTACTAAAGGGATTGCAACCAACATAACTAACGTCATTTTCCAATCCATAAAAACCAATATAAAGAATACGCCAATGACAGTAATAATTCCTGTAACAAATTGCGGAAAGAATGAAGTAATTAGATTCTGTACAATAATAGTATCATTCGTAATTCGACTAACGACTTCTCCAGAAGCGTATTGATCAAAAAACTTGACGGGAAGTCTTGTAACCTTTTTCCACAAAAATGTTCTTAATCCTGCAATGACCTGGTGTCCTACTTTATGTAAAATGAAATTGGACATTGCATCTAATAACACTTGAATGACAAAGACTGCAATAATGCCAGCTATCATTTTAGGGGTAAAGAAATCTAATTCTACGCCATCTATAAATCGCTGTGTTACCAAAGGGATCATTAACTGAGTGGCAGTGGTCAATACACTGCCTATTAAACCAATAAATAGTAATGATTTAGATAAATCAGTTGACCAAATCAGTCTGATAAATTTTTTAAGATCATGTTTATTTAATTTTTTTTGTACGATCAATTCGTTACGCATAAAATCGTGTTGCATGTAAGTTTCTCCTCTATTTAGATTAATGACTAATCTAACGTCAATTCTATAAACATAGTGCATTAATATTCTATCAAACAATCGCAAAGGTTGCACTGATTATTTAAATAATCAGACTTTAGACTGATGAGCTACATTTAGAAGGTCACTAAAATCAGAAGGAATCTATTGGAAATATCCTATTTCATAAAAAAGAAGACATAAAACTTAGGTTCTATGCCTTCTAATATTTTGGCTAATTTAATTAGGCGCAACAATATTAACTAGTTTTCCTGGTACCACTATTATTTTACGAACGGTTTTACCTTCTAAATGTTCTTTAATATTTCCATTTTCCATCGCCATTTTTTCAAGTTCTTCTTTAGATATGTCTTTAGATGCGGTCGCTTTGCCACGAATTTTTCCGTTGATCTGGAAGACAACTTCTACTTCATCCGTTACTAGTTTTGCTGCATCATAAGTTGGCCATGTTTCATAAGTGATACTCTGTCCCGTTTGGCTCACACGACTCCATAATTCTTCTCCTAGATGAGGCGCAATTGGTGCCAGCATTTTCAAGAACCCTTTAATGTAATCTACTGGTAGACCTTCGGCTTTATAGGCTGCATTTACAAATACCATTAATTGTGAAATACCTGTATTAAACTGTAAATTCTCAAAATCTTGAGTCACTTTTTTTACCGTCTGGTGATATACGACATCTAAAGATCCATCATTTATAGTTGTGATACGATCTCTCAAGCGATCTTCTTCATCAATCAGTAATCTCCAGACACGATCTAGAAATTTACGCGAGCCTTCAAGACCATCTGTACTCCAAGCAATAGCTGCATCAAGCGGTCCCATAAACATCTCATATACTCTTAATGTATCTGCTCCAAATTCTTCCACAACATCGTCAGGATTTACGACATTTCCTTTTGATTTAGACATTTTTTCATTATTTTCTCCAAGAATCATCCCTTGATTATATAAGCGCTCGAATGGTTCTTTAGTCGGTACAACACCTAAATCATATAAAAATTTATGCCAGAAACGAGCATATAATAGATGGAGTACAGCATGTTCTGCTCCACCAATATATAGATCTACTGGAAGCCATTTTTTTAATTTTTCAGGATCGGCTAGTTGTTCAGAATTTTCAGGATCTATAAATCTCAAGAAATACCAAGAGCTTCCTGCCCACTGCGGCATTGTATTCGTATCTCTTTTACCTTTTTTTCCGGTTTCAGGATCGATTACGTTAACCCAGTCTTCTATAACAGCTAATGGTGATTCTCCTGTTCCGGATGGCTTAATTTCATCTGTCTTAGGCAATTCAATTGGTAATTCTGATTCTGGAACTGTTGTAGTTGTACCATCTTCCCAATGAATTACAGGAATTGGTTCCCCCCAGTATCTTTGACGAGCAAATAACCAGTCTCTTAATCGATAGGTTGTTTTTCTTTCTCCAACTTGCTTTTCTTCCAGATAAGCTATTATTTCGCTGATCGCTTCTTCTTTATTTAACCCATCCAAGAATTCTGAATGTATATGTGGACCATCTTCTGTAAAAGCAGCTTCTTGTACATTTCCACCTTCAAGTACGGGAATAATTTCTAAGTTGTATTTCTTAGCAAATTCCCAATCACGCTCATCATGTGCTGGAACTGCCATGATCGAGCCAGTTCCATAAGAGGCTAGTACATAATCTGCGATCCAAATGGGCATTTCTTTACCGGTTACTGGATTAATTGCATAAGCACCTGTAAATACCCCTGTCTTATCTTTGTTCAAATCCGTTCTTTCTAAATCAGATTTGACGCTTACTTCTTTAATATAGGTTTCCACTGCTTCTTTTTGATCTTCTGAAGTAATCTGTTCAATCAATTCGGATTCTGGGGCTAAAACTGCATAAGTAGCACCAAATAAAGTATCAGGACGAGTTGTAAATACAGTAAATTCTAACTCTGTATCTTTAATCTGAAATAATACATTTGCACCTTCAGATTTACCAATCCAGTTTCTCTGCATATCTTTTATATGTTCGGGCCAGTCAACCTCTTCTAAATCTTCTAGTAAACGATCTGCATAAGCCGTAATTTTAAGCATCCATTGCTTCATCGGTTTACGGTAGACAGGATGACCTCCACGTTCAGATTTCCCATCGATTACCTCTTCATTTGCCAGCACTGTTCCTAACGCTGGACACCAGTTAACAGGTACTTCTGCCTCGTAAGCTAATCCTTTTTCATATAATTTAATAAATATCCATTGAGTCCATTTGTAATAATCAGGATCTGTCGTATTGATTTCTCGTTCCCAGTCATAACTAAATCCTAATGAATTGATCTGACGTTTAAAAGTCTGGATATTTTTTTCTGTAAATTCTGCTGGATCATTTCCTGTATCTAATGCATATTGTTCCGCTGGTAAACCAAACGCATCCCACCCCATCGGATGAAGTACATTATAGCCTTGAGCACGTTTCATACGTGAAATGATATCTGTGGCAGTGTACCCTTCTGGATGGCCAACATGCAGTCCTTGTCCGGATGGATAGGGAAACATGTCTAATGCATAAAAGTTCTCTTTATTATCCTCTTCTGTTGTTTTGAATGTATGGTTATTAATCCAAAACGCTTGCCATTTTTTTTCAATTGATTTGTGATTGAATGACATCTTATTCTCTCCTCTTTAAATAAAATCTAATTTTAAAATAACTTTCCCACAATTCATCTTCGAAACTTAATATAGAACTAAGAATCCGGTAATCCTGTCCCGTTTCACTCAAAGGGATAAGGAATTCTCAACTCACGAATGATCATTCAATTTACACAAACGAAATGATCAGCTCGATACACTTCAAACAGGCAAAACAAAAGCCCTATAAACTATACAATTGTATAGTTTATAGGGCGTAATTGATCGCGGTACCACCTAATTTTATTGTTCTGTATAAAAAACAGAAACAATCTCAAATCTTTAACGCAGATTTACGGCTTAAGTTAATAGAATCAATTGATTGTTTCACTTAAACGACTTCCAGGCGAGTTCAGTTACTTTTATACGTATTTCCACCAACCATACGCTCTCTATAAAAAAAGTAGACCTATTATTCCTGTTCAGAGTCTTTTGTTTAAAAGTAATTAATGAATTTTTTATTTTGTAAATCTATTATTAATCATCATCTTACCAAAACACTTTGATAGTAGCAATAGTTTTTATAAAAATGCTCAAGCAAAAAGCTCTGACAATCACGGGGACTGTCAAAGCTTAAACGGATTAAACCGTTAATGTTTGTTCAATAAAAATCAAATCAGTAGATAAATTATTTTTTTCTTTTAAAGATTGAACTGTAGTGTTTAATTTAAGAGCAATTCCAGAAAGCGTATCGCCATTTTTCACTTGATAAGTTCCTGATGAACTTGGCTTATCAGAACTTGTTGTATTCGAACCTTCTTTGATTACCAATTTCTGACCAATATAGATTGTATCGTTTGAAAGTTCATTCCATTCTTTTAATTTTGCAACTGTCGTATTATTATCAAGAGCAATTTTATAAAGTGAATCTCCTGATGAAACAACATAGTTACTTAATCCCAAGTTGCTTTTAGATTGTTTAGCCTGATCTTTTACTGTTGTAGTTGTTTTGGTAGAGCTGGTAGACGTCACAGATAATTTCTGCCCTACATAAATCAGATCACTACTCAAATTATTGGCTGCCTTAAGTTTAGCAACTGTGGTATTGTATTTTCTAGCAATACCAGATAGAGTATCTCCAGAGACAACATTAATTGAATTAGTTTCTTCTTTTGTATTAACTTCTTTTGTATTATTAGTTTCTTTTTGTCCAGCAAGCAATAATGTTTGCCCTACATAAATCATGGCTGAAGATAATTTATTATCTCGAGTGATTTTAGCTACCGTAGTATTAAAACGGCGAGCTAGAGCACTCAATGTATCCCCTGCAACTACTTTATAGGAGCTGACAGGTGCTTCATTACTATCCGTCTTGTTTTGTTCGACAGTTTCTGATTTAGTAGAAGTTTTTCCATTAATAACAAGCTTCTGGTTAACAAAAATTAAATCAGATTTTAAGTTGTTTGATGATTTTATTTTAGCAACCGTTGTGTTGTACCTTCTGGCAATCCTTGATAAAGTATCTCCACTTACTACAGTATAAGCTGATGTTGTAGTGGACTGATTTTGGTTAGTTGTTCCAGAATTTGAGTTAGATCCTGTGGACACTTTACTATTTATGGTCAATTTCTGGTTGATTAATATTAAGTCAGATTTCAAATTATTTGAAGCTTTAATAGCGGATACGGATGTCTTGTATTTTCTAGCGATGGAAGATAAAGTATCTCCACTTGCTACAGTGTAACTGGTTGAACTCGTTTGAGATTGATCTTTATTACTGTTTGTAGGTTCATTTGTTTTGCCTGAAACAAGTAATTTTTGACCTACAAAAATTAAATCACTTTTTAAATTATTAGCAGATTTGATTGCTGTTATAGAAGTTTTAAACCTTCTAGCTATTGAAGTTAATGTATCTCCAGAAACAACTGAGTAGCTTGAATTCGTTACAGAGCCTTGGGAACTATCATCTGTTTGATTCCCTGATCCCGAATTAGATGAACCACCAGTTGATTGACCCTTAACTGATAATCTTTGATTAACAAAAATTAAATCACTTTTTAGATTATTCGCTTTTTTAATGGCTGATACAGTCGTGTTAAAGCGTCTTGCTATTGATGTTAAGGTATCTCCACTTTTTATAGTATAGGTAGTATTACTTGAATTCTGATTATTTTCCGGATTCTTATTCGTCTCTTCTTTAGAAGGACTAGTAGAATTTTTTCCGGGAATGGTTAATTTCTGATTTACAAAAATCAAATCACTTTTTAAGTTGTTGGCAGATTTGATAGCCGATACAGTTGTTCCGTTTCTTCTAGCAATCGAAGTTAATGTATCTCCTCGAACAATTACATAAACATTTCCACTATTGCTGCCATTATTATTGTTTCCTGTGGAAGGAGAAGTAACAGGTTTTGTTGGAGTAGCTGGATCAGTTGATCCAACCCCAGAACCACCATTTCCGTTACTGTCAAAGCGAGTTAATCCATATTGTTCAATTATTCTATTTAGTTTACTTGCATAAGTTGGGTCCGTAGCATATCTGCCTTGCAACCATGCCGAAGCATCTTTATAAGAATTTGCATTTTCAATCCAAGCACCAGAATAATATCCATTATTCCAACTCGTTCCACTTCGGATCAGACGAGCATTGTCTTGAAGAGATTCTGCATAGCTGGGGTACTTTTTGAAATAATCTGTAATCGTAATCCAGCCAGTGGTGTTATAATATTCTTTTGTTTTCATTCCAACAGAGTTCCCATTGTAACTGCCTTTAATTCCAAACAGGTTATGGTTTGGTGGTGCAGCTAGCTTACTTTTACCATATCCAGATTCCAGACTAGCTTGTGCAATCATAATAGAAGCATAAATTCCGTTTTCTTTTGCCACTTTTTGAGCATAGGAAGAGATCTGGTTAATAAATTCATTTGTAGTGTTTGTTTGATTTAAATTACCTGTTCCTACTGCTGGCACAGCAGATCCTGCTGCTTTATTAATTGCCAGCTTTTGACCTACTTTAATATAGTTTGGATTTGATAATTTATTTAAAGAGACAATATTAGCTACAGTAGTATTATATTGTTTGGCAATTTTGTTTAACGTATCTCCAGATCTAACGGTATGAATAACAGCCTTTGTTTCTGTTTTTGTTTCTGTTTTTGCAGGTGTTTTTGTTTCTGTTTTCGGTTTAGTAACTGGTTTTGGCTCTGGTTTTGTTTCTGGTTTTGGCTCTGGCTTTGTTTCTGGTTTTGGCTCTGGCTTTGTTTCTGGTTTTGGCTCTGGCTTTGTTTCTGGCTTTGTTTCTGGTTTTGTTTCACTTTCGGTATTCTCAACAGGAACCGCTTCTTTTTCTTCGGTTTCACTCTCAGTACCTTCAGTATTTTCATTTACTACTTCAGGTGCCTGATCAGCTTGGAGTTTTTGTTCCTCTTCTAAAGAAGGTTTATCTGAATCCAACTCATGATTGGATTGCTCATCTAATTTATCTTGATCACTTTCAAGTTCAGTCTGATTTGCAGCTTCACTTGTATCAGCAGTTTCATTTCCCTCTAATTGTGTCGCTTCAGTGATCTCGTCTGTATTGGTTGTATCATTATTATCTTGTGTAAGGTTCAAATTTTCTTCTTGTTTTTCGATGACATTCTCTTCATCTATGTTTACAGATACTTCATCTGGAGTTTGATCTACGGTTTCATTTTGTAACGATTCTGATTCTATTGCTTCAGCATCTTCTTTTTGTTCCATTTGGTAAGTAAGTAACGCTTCAAAAACAGTGTTTAAATCATTAGAAGATAAATTTTCTACATCTAGCTGCTCTAACAGACTTTCTCCACCTGCTAGTCGAATCATACTAGTTAATTGTGTTTTAATAAACTCAAGTTCTTCATTTTCTGTATTCGTTGTATCTTCTACAGTAGTGGTCTCATCTAAAGATTTATTTTCTGATATTTCATCATCGTTGACAGTTGTCTGTAATTCATTATACTGATTATATAAGTCTTGAATTTCTTCTTTGTTCAAATCTACTTCTTCTGCTTGAACAGCCTCAGTAAAAGCAGAAATAGCTACCATACCTGCAAGCACACTTGATGACATAGTAATTTTTAATGAACGTTTGCGATTATTTTTTTTGTACAATTCCAACCTATCTTTGCGTTTTTTCATACATTTGTACCCCTCTCAAAAAAACGAGTCCTTAATAGTTTCTTTGTCATTTAATTATACAATTAGTAACTTACAAAAGGAACCCTTTACTAACGTTTTTGTTAAATGTTACATAGTTGTAACAGTAGAAAAAGCGAACAAACCTAACTAAGTAACTGCGTTAGTCGGATAGTTGTTATCTTTTTATGTTACTGACTAGATATAGGCTAATATTTTTATAACTATATTCTAAAATAGGGGAACGCTCCTTAGTACTTAATAACATACGAAAGGATTTTTTTATGCTTATGTCACCTTTAAGGTATTGTCATCATTTGTTAGCACAACTTGTTTCATCTGGTGATACTGTAATAGATGCCACAGTTGGAAACGGACAAGACACAATTAAATTAGCTCAATTAGTCGGAAAAACTGGAAAAGTTTATGGTTTTGATATCCAAGAAACGGCAATAGAAGAAACCAAAAAGAAGGTTCAATTGACTGGTCTAACTGAACAAATAAAACTAATCAATGATGGTCATGAAAAAATGAATGATTACATCACAGACAATACAAAAATACAAGCGATTGTCTTTAATTTAGGTTATTTACCCAAAGGAGATAAATCAATTATCACTTTACCAGATACAACTCTATCTGCCTTAGAACAAGGACTGAATTTATTAAATGTTGGTGGACAGATATTAATGATGGTTTATTATGGTCATGATGGAGGGACTGAAGAAAAGAATGCTATACTCGCTTATCTCGAGACTTTATCTCAAGAAAAATTTTCTGTACTTCAATATGGATTTATTAATCAAAAGAATTCTCCTCCTTTTCTAATTGCTATTGAGAAAAGAAGATAGATAAATATTGATATACTTCCTAAATTAAAAATAGTATGCAAAAAAAGAGAGTTGCTTCCATGAGAAACAACTCTCTTTTTATAATGAATACATTTTATCGCGACTTAATGTAAGTAGTTCCTAGTCTCGCTGGTGCTTCAGCTCTACCAATTACTCCAACTAATACTAAAATTGTTAATAAATATGGCATAACTAATAACCAGATCGCTGGGATATCTTGGATAATCGGAATATAGGTACCGATACGTGCTAAACTTTGTGCAAATCCAAAGAATATAGCTGCGCCCATAACTCCAAGTGGATTCCATTTACCAAAAATCATAGCGGCCATTGCAATAAATCCTTGTCCTGCAATAGTTAAAATACCAAATTCATTAGAGATAGCTTGAGCTTGAATCGCTCCACCCATCCCGCCAAGTAACCCTGAAAGTAATACTCCTGAATATTTCATTACATATACTTTGATTCCAAGTGTCTCCGCAGCATGTGGGTGTTCTCCGACAGAACGCAAGCGTAACCCAAATCGTGTTTTGAATAGCACAAACCATGCAACAACGGCTAATATGATCCCAAAGTAAGCTGGACCAGAAGTATTTTCAAAGAAAATTGGTCCAATAATTGGTATACGATCTAATAAAAAAATATTCGTTCTTCCAAAGGACTCTGGTAACGGACCTGTTTGGGCCGCCCCGAATATAGCTCTTGTCAAAAACACACCTATAGCTGGAGCCGCAAGATTGATAACTGTTCCTGAAATAATATGGTCTGCTCTCAAATTGATCGTTGCAACAGCATGTATAATTGAAAATAAAACACCAATCAATCCACCAGCAATAAGACCTATCCATGGAGTCCAACCACCGAATGCAGCAGCGAACTGGATATTAAAGACCGCAGACATAAATGCTCCCATAACCATAATACCTTCAAGACCAATGTTAACTACACCACTACGTTCAGAAAATGTTCCGCCTAATGCAGTTAAGATCAAAGGAGCTGCATAGATTAATGAGCTTGATACAATCAACTGAATAATATCTAATGCGTTCATACGTCTCCTCCTTTTGTTGAACTTGCCGCTTCTTTTTTAGCAGCCCTTTTATCTACAAAATAACGAATGATATAATTTGCACCTACAAAGAAAATAATTGCCGAAGTGACAATATCTGCCATTTCATCTGGAACTCCTGCACGGTTCGGCATAAACCCAGCTCCAATATCTAAAACTCCAAATAGAATAGAAGAAAAGAAAATACCAATTGGATTACTTAATCCTAGTAATGCTACTGCAATACCATTGAATCCAATATCCGGTAACCCACCTTGTGTAAAGATATTTCCGAATGTACCAAGTCCGTGGATTGCTCCTCCTAATCCGGCTAAAGCTCCACTTAAAAACATTGAAAGAATGATATTCTTTTCTGCACTCATCCCTGCATAAGTCGAAGCATGTGGATTTAATCCTACAGCTCTAATTTCAAAGCCTGCTGTAGTTCGAGTCATAAAAATCCAGTAAAGGATAACAACTGCCATCGCTATGAAAAAACCTAAATTCAATCGAGAACTTTGTGTTAAAGTTGAAAGCCAGCCAATACTTAGACTTGCATTTTCCCCTACAGATTCAGTTGTGTTTCCTGATTCTGAAAGGACATCTCTAATCAAAAAGTTTGTAAGTTGTAACGCTGTATAGTTCAGCATGATTGTCACAATAACTTCACTCGTTCCAAAGTATGCACGTAAAAAACCTGCAATTGAAGCCCATAATGCTCCAATGATTGCCCCGACACCAAGGCTAAGTGTAACAAGTAAAATCCTAGGTAAGTCTGGAAAAGATAATGCAAACCAGATAGCACTAACCCATCCAACTAAAGCTTGTCCCGCAATACCAATATTAAAAAACCCAGCTTTAAAAGCTAATGCGAAACCTAAACCAGTAAAAGTTAGTGCAGTAGCCTGTCTTAATGCTTCCCCAATAAAATAAGGGCTTGCGAAAACGCCAGATATCATTGCATCATAAGCTATGATTGGATTATATCCGAATGCTACCATTAAGATTGCTCCAAATATAAAACCAAATACTATAGATAATACTGGCACAAGTAAGTTATTCAGCCATGTTTTATGTTGTCGAATCAACTGCATCTTTCTCCTTTCCTTTTCCATCAGACTTTTTCTTAGCTTCAGCTATTGGAACGCCTGCCATTAATAATCCAAGTTCGGATTCATTCGTTTCATTAGCATTAACGATAGCAATTATTTTCCCATCGTACATAACTGCTATTCTATCTGAAACATTCATTACTTCATCTAATTCATAACTCATCAATAGTACGGCTTTCCCATTATCTCTTAATTCTATTAAACGTTTATGGATATATTCAATTGCCCCAACATCTAAGCCTCGAGTTGGTTGAGCAGCAATTAGTAACGCAGGATCCCTATCAACTTCTCTAGCAATGATTGCTTTTTGTTGATTTCCACCTGATAAAGAAGCAGCAGTGTGCTCTTCACTTGGTGTGCGTACGTCAAATTCTTCAATCAATCGTTTAGCATGTACTTTTATTTCTTTATAATTTAAAAATCCATGATTACTATAAGGTTTTTGATAATACGTTTGCAGTGATATGTTTTCTTCTAAAGTCATTGGTAAGATTAATCCGTATTTCTGACGATCCTCAGGTATATGGCCTAACCCAGCTTCCGTAATTTTTCTGGGTTTCTTATTGGTAATATCTGTTCCAGCTAAATGTACTTTACCGCTGCTAGATTTTGTCAGACCAGACAAAGCTTGAATCAGTTCAGATTGTCCATTTCCATCTACTCCGGCAATTCCTAATATTTCACCAGCTTTAACTTCAAAAGAAATTTCTTTGACTGCGTCGTATCCGCGGCTTTCTTTAACGGTCAACTGCTCTACTTTCAAGACAGTTTCTTTAGGATCTGCTGGTTTTTTATTTACTTTAAATGTTACCGAACGCCCTACCATCATGTCTGCCAATTCTTGCTGGGTAGTAATAGATACATCAACTGTATCAATACTTTTACCTCTACGGATGACTGTACAGCGATTAGAAACTTGTTTGATTTCATCTAACTTATGGGTAATTAAAATAATTGATTTACCTTCATCTGTTAATTTTCTCATAATCCCCATTAATTCTTCAATCTCTTGAGGAGTCAATACGCCTGTTGGTTCATCAAAAATCAGAATATCAGCACCACGATATAATGTTTTTAATATTTCCACTCGTTGCTGCATACCAACCGTAATATTCTCAACTTTAGAACTTGGTTCAACCTTAAGGCCATAATGATCAGATAATTCTTTTATCTCTTTTTCAGCACTCTTTTTATCAATATAACCAAATTTACTTTTTTCTCGACCTAACATAATGTTCTCTGTAACAGTGAATTTGTCTACCAACATAAAATGCTGATGGACCATCCCTATTCCTAGCTCATTAGCTACATCTGGAGATGATATTTTCACACTATTTCCATTGACTTTAATTTCACCGGAAGTCGGTTCTAAAAGCCCTGATAAAATATTCATCAAAGTAGATTTCCCTGCACCATTTTCTCCTAATAATGCATGAATTTCGCCTTTTCTTAAATCTAGATGAATATTATCATTTGCTCTGAAAGTCCCGAACTCTTTTGTTATTCCCTTCATTTCGATAACAGATTGTGACATCGGCAAAAGAAGCCCTCCTTATTAGATTAGTATTTAATTAATGAAACTCATAGAATCTCTGTCTTATTATCCATTATAGACCTACAGTATTCAAGGTTCCTTAAAAAATTAGACGAAAATTTCTTGATAAGTTACTGCGCTTGTAAAAAAAAGTTCATAATTACATCGTTCCTTCTAAAATACATTAGGTATAAAAAAGCGCCAGTCTATTGACTAGCGCTCTTTGTTAAATTTACTTTAAATCTGAGCTTATATTATTCAGCTGCTGGAGCTTCCGGCACTTCAATTTCACCATCAAGAATTTGTTGTCTTGCTTCTTCAACAGCAGACCAAGCGTCTTCTGACATGTTACCTTCGGTGATACCAACGCCATCTTCAGCTAAACCGTAAATAAGATTTTCTCCACCAGGGAATCCTTCATCCATTGCTTGATTAGAAGCTAACTGGATAGCAGTTCCTACACCTTTAAGTGAAGAAGTCAATGTCAAGTTACCATCAGCATATTTACCAAGTTCTTCTTGGTCACGGTCTACTCCGATTACCCATAATTGATTTTCTGAACCTGATTCCATACGATCAGTTGCTTCAGTAAATACGCCATTACCTACAGCTCCGGATGCGTGATAGATAACATCTGCACCTGAGCTATACATTCCAGCAGCAATTTGTTGTCCTATTGCTGCATCAGAGAATGACTCTGCATATTGAATATCAATTTCAATTTCAGGATCTACAGATTCTACCCCTGCTACAAATCCTGCTTCAAATTTGTCGATTACAGGCCCAGCTATTCCGCCAATAAATCCAACTTTATTTGTTTCAGTAGTATGCGCTGCTGCAACACCGACTAAATAAGCAGCTTCATTATCTCGGAAGTTCAAGGACACTACATTATCTTTTTCAACAACTGCATCTACGATACCAAAATGTTGATCAGCATTAGCAGTAGCTACTTGTTTAACAGCATCTGCCAATTGGAACCCTACTCCATAAATGACATCATAATCATCTTGGATAGCTTGATTCAAGTTAGGAACAAAGTCTGCTGCATCATCTGACTGATAATATTTTACAGCACTATCATCAAATCCATGCTCTTCTGCCCATGCCTGCATACCTTCCCAACCTGACTGATTAAATGAACGGTCATCTACTCCGCCTTCATCTGTAACCATACCCAGTTTAAAATCTGCCGTTTCTTCTGTATCAGTATCGTTTGAATCTCCGGCACCCTCTGATGAATCGCCCGCGTTTTCTCCCTGGCATGCAGCAAGTAAAAATGCAGATGCTCCAATTGCAAAAAGATTTCTTAATTTAGTCGTCATTACTAAATTCCTCCAATTAAAGTTGTATGTAGATTTGCTATTGAATAGAGACAAGCATATTATTTTTTATTAATAATGGCATTCTACTCAGTTCGCAAAATCTTTTATATCTCGAACTAATAGTACCATTTTTGTAAAGAAAAATAAAGTTAAAATACGATTATTAAATGTGTGTTGTTGTCAGATTGTTCATTTGAAACCGCTATATAACAATACATTCACTATATGCGTCTATTTTTATTCTTAAATTGACATTTTTTGTACAAAAAAACCGACTGAATACTTTATCATTCAGTCGAGTCTTTACCTTATATTTACATTACGCTATTGTTCGGAAGAGTCTTTTGGTTGACTCGGTTCAAGTTCAGCTTGGACTAAAACTTCTCTTGGTTTTGATCCTTCGGATGGACCAACGATTCCTCTCATTTCCATTTCATCTACTATTCTTGCCGCTCTATTATACCCAATTCTAAATCTTCTTTGTAATAGAGAGATACTTGCCGTTTGCATATCTACTACTAACGAGACAGCATCTTCATAGAGGTCATCTTCTGCTTCACCTTGTTCAGCTTTAGGTTCATCTTTCGGAATCATTTCTTCAACATAATTTGCCTCTTGCTGTTCTTTTACAAAATTCACGACTGCTTCAACTTCTTCATCAGATATAAACGCACCTTGAACTCGATTTGGTTTATTTTCACCCATAGGTTGGAAGAGCATATCTCCTCTACCTAAAAGTTTTTCCGCTCCATTTCCATCGAGAATAGTTCTGGAATCCGTACCACTGGATACTGCAAATGCAATCCGAGAGGGTACATTAGCCTTAATTATACCCGTTATAACGTCCACACTCGGTCTTTGAGTCGCTAAAATCATATGAATGCCTGCAGCTCGTGCCATTTGAGCTAAACGAGTAATGGCATCTTCAACATCGTTTGATGCAACCATCATCAAATCAGCTAACTCATCTACAATTACTACAATATAAGGAAGCGGAAGTAAAGCTTCTTCTTTTTCTTCGTTTTTCTTTTTAACAAACTGATTATAGCCAGCCATATTTCGAGTTCCACTGGCAGCAAATAATTCGTATCTTCTTTCCATTTCTTGAACGACTTTATGCAAGGCCTGAGCTGCTTTTTTTGGATTTGTTACTACTGGTGTTAATAAATGTGGAATACCATTATAAACATTTAACTCAACCATTTTTGGATCAATCATCATTAATTTAACTTCATTTGGTTTAGCTTTTAATAATAAGCTTGTGATAATGCCATTAATTGCAACAGATTTACCAGAACCTGTTGCCCCTGCAACCAACAAATGCGGCATTTTAGACAAATCTGCCATTGCAACATTTCCACCAATATCTCTTCCTAAAGGTACCTCAAGTAGCTGATCCTTATTTTTAATCTGTCCTTCGATCACATCTCTAAAGGAAACCATACTAACTTCGGAGTTAGGAACTTCTATTCCAATCAGCGCCTTGCCAGGGATTGGTGCTTCCATTCTGATATCCTTGGCAGCTAAAGCAAGCGCAATATCGTCAGTCAGCCCAACGATTTTGCTGACTTTCACTCCTGTAGCCGGCTGTATCTCATATTTTGTTACAGCGGGACCAAGGTTTGCTTTGGTCACTGTTGCTTTTACACCAAAACTCTCAAATGTCTCTTCTAATTTTTTAACATTTTCTTGAATAAGTGAGTATTCAAATGATTGATCAACTGCTTCCCGTTTATTCAATAATGAAATAGGTGGCATCTTATATTGCTCGTTTTCTTCTTCTCCAATTTCGAAATCAACTGTGCCTTCATCAGATAGAACCTGTTCTTCTTTTCCATTTTTTTCGATATCTTTCTGTTGAAATCCTTCAATTTTTAAAGCCATTTGCCCTGCGGGGGTATCTTCTACTTCTGCCGGGTCCGATTTTTCGTTATCAACAGGTTTAGATAGTTTTCCGTTTACTGGGATTTCATTGTCAGTTTTTTCTTTGTTTTTTGGATTATTTTTACTCTTTTTAGCATTCTCTTTACTTGCTTTACGTTTAATTTGTTTTTCTTTAAATGAGGTCATCTTCGCTTTAATGAAATTCCGTAGATTTCGTCCACCAATGCGTATTTTTTCTAATAACGCTTTATATGATAGTTGGAAAAAAGTCATAATCCCCACAAAGGTTAATCCAATCATCATCAGATACGTGCCGGCTGACGAAAACAAAAAGTAACTTATTGCGTATAATACCGCCCCAATCATTCCGCCACCAATGTTTTGGCCAATAGAAATACTTTTAAATTGTGGAAGATACATTCTCCAAGTTGCATTAACAATATTTACATTCGCATCCATTATTGGAGAAAACAGTTCTGCATGTTGCCAGACTACTACCGCACAAAATACTAGAAAACTACCGATCCATTTAGGACTTTTCAGGCTTGGACGATTTCCTTTAATCAATAGATAGATTCCAATTATTATCATTGCAATAGAAGCTATTATGTAGGTCTCACCAACAAAAAAACGTAAAATATTTGCAAAAAAACGTCCGACAAATCCAAATTGACCGATTGCCAGAAAATTAACTACTAGTAGCATTACGCCTATTAATTCAGTTGATACACCTGTTTTTTTCTTTTTAGGTCTACCTCTTTTACGTGCTCGAGCCATTTTGATTAACTCCTTAAGTTGATTTCATTCTACAATATTATAACATGAAACCTATAGGTGCGAAAGTTTGTTCTGACGGTCTCTGGAGTAATCCTCAACAGACAGCATTACTTTTGACGTTTGGGATCGTTTCCCTGTAAACTAAGTGTATCTAAAATAGTCTAAGGGGGAAGAAAAGTGGGATCAATTTTTGATGGTTTTTTCAAAAAAGGACAAGAAAACAACGAAGCAGCCGAAATTGAGTATGTGAACGAAAATAATGAGAACCTTGAGAAAGTAAAAGTATCAATCAGAATTTTTGGAACGGTTCAGGGTGTAGGATTTCGTTTTACTACTAAACAGACCGCTGATGAGATTGGTGTGACAGGAATAGTCAGAAACGAAAATGATGGATCAGTATACTCAGAAGCAGTAGGAACTTCTGATCAGATTAATCAATTTATCGAAGCATTGAGAAAAGGACCAAGTCCAGCTGCTCATGTTGACAAAGTTGTTGTGGAATTTGATAAAAACATTGAAGAAAAATCGAATTTTTCTCAGTCTAATTGAATTATTCTTTTTTATAAGGTATAGTGAGAATTGGCGATTTAGCACCTCACTAATTTATTAAAGGATTGAATAAAATTGAAAACTAGAACAAAGAAATGGATACTTTCCGGTGGAATGCTATCTTTAATGTTATTCATGGCTGGTTGTATTCGTATTGATGAGTCCGGGAACCCTGCTGGATCAATCTCTCAATTCTTATATGATTATCTTGTAGTACCTACACAGCAATTTATTGAATTTTTAAATGGTATATTCGGCAGTTATGGTTTAGCCATTATTGCTATTACTATTATCGTAAGGATATTGATTTTACCCCTAAGTATTCGTCAACAACGAGCTACTATGGAACAACAAGTTAAAATGTCAGTCGTAAAGCCAGCTGCTGATGAAATTCAAGCTGAAATGAAAGAAGCGACTGATCCAAAACAGAAACAAGAACTTCAAGCAGAGTTAATGTCACTTTATCGAGAAAACAATGTCAATATGCTGGGCAGTCTTGGCGGATGCTTACCTTTACTCATTCAGATGCCAGTCTTTACAGCGATGTTCCAAGCCATCAGGATGTCTGAAAGTATTCAAAATGCTTCATTTCTTGGGATAGGATTAGGTGAGCGTAGTATATTACTTGCTCTCGCAACCGGGGCTGTCTATTATTTACAATCAAGAGTCATGCTTTTAGGGATGCCTGAAGATCAAAGAAAACAGTCTAATACTATGATGTTGATGAGTCCGATTATGCTACTCTTTATTTCTTTCTCAAGTCCTGCTGGTTTAACGTTGTATTGGCTCGTGGGTGGTTTCGTAGCCATCGCTCAGTCAGCAATTACAACTTTTTATTATAAACCAAAAGTACAAGCAGAATTGAAAGAAAAACATGGGGAGGTACAAGTCGTTGAACGTAAACGCAAACCTCGTAAGGAAGCAGAAAAAGTAGTGAATAGCGATCAAACTACTTCAGCATCAAATCGAAACAAACGAAATGCCAGTCCTTTTGAAAGTAAAAGCAAAAGAAATGAAGGCAAACAAAAAAGATAAGTAAATAAAAGAGTCGCAAATGAGGTTATTCCTCTACTTGCGACTCTTTTTCTGTTGAATCTTTCTCACTCTCTGTTTCCAAGATCGGCAAAATAATTCTAAAAATAGAACCGTGATCTAATACACTTTCTGCCCATATTTTCCCTTTATATCCTTCTAATAATTCTTTTGCAATAGAAAGTCCTAACCCATTCCCGCCTTTATATCGACTTCTAGCTTTATCAATTCGATAAAAACGATTAAAGATCTTTTCTGTATCTTCTTCGGACATTCCTTCACCATAATCTTGAATGACTATTTGAACTTTTTTGTCACTCATGGAAACTGATAGATGCACTTCTTTCCTATCTGTAGAATACTTTACAGCATTATCAAGCAGGATAATCAGAATCTGTTCCAAATGATTTCGATAGATGTTAACATATATTTCTTCTCTCAAATCATCATCTAAAATAAACGTAAAATCCGGATGAACTAATTGAATATTATTATAAGTGGCATTTATAATTTGCCTTACTGGTGTTTTTTCGTTCTTATAGTGGATTTCAACTTGTTCCGCTCTGGAGAGGTCAAGCATTTCTTGTACAAGACTCTTCATTCTTCCTATTTCTTGTAATGACGCATCTAACGATTCCTCGAGTACTGTAGGGTCATTTTTTCCCCAACGATTCAGTAATTTCAAGTGTCCCTCTACTACTGCTACAGGGGTTCTCAGTTCATGCGAAACATCTTCTACAAATTGTTTCTGGTGTTCAATATTTTTCTGCATTCTACTCAACATACTATTATAGGCATTCGCTAGATCTGTTAATTCATCTTGTCCGTTCCCAGCATCAATTCTATCTACATAGTCCGGATCGTTTTCGATCTTTTTCATAGCGTCTGTAACTTTTCTGATCGGCAGTAAAAATCTACGTGCAATCATATATCCAATAATTGCACTAAACATTAAAGCAATCAGACCTGTAACTAGAATGGCCATTAAGATACTGTTAGACAAGCGGTGATAAGATTCAAGCGTATTTACTACTTGTAAATAACCGATCTGTCGGTTATTCAGATATGAAAAAATAGGTGTACGAGCGGAGAACGCTTCTCCATTCGGTCCATCAATCGTATCAACTCTCAATTCATCTGTTTGTTCAAAAGAGGCATCAACTGTTGAAGATTCATATAATAACTTAGCATTATTATTATAAACTCGTATAAACATACCCCCAGGGCTAGTGCCCAGAGGGGTGGTTGATACTGTACTTTTATCTTTTGTTTCAGAATAAGATGGAAGCAACTGTAACTGATTTAGTTCCAGTGTTTCAGCAACTGATTCTTCCGTTAAAGCATAAAATTGAGATCCAAAACGATCTGATAAAATTTGAACGGTTTCTCTTAATGAGTCTTCTTCATTTTCCAGCATAATTTGTTGAAAAGTAACATACAGGATCGTGGAAAAAATCGTGTATGTCAAAAAAATTGCAATAGCAGCACCAGTTGTCCATTTCCATCTTAATGAAATTCGTTTTTTCTGATTTGCTAGTGATTGGTTCACGTACGCATCACATACCCTGTACCACGAACAGTTTGAATGTAACTTTCACGATTCGGTACGTCTATTTTATTTCTTAGATAACGTATATAGACATCGACTACATTTGTTTCAACTTCTGTTTCGTATCCCCATACTTTATTAAGGAGAACTTCTCTTGATAAAACAACATTGACATTTTCCATTAATTCGACCAATAGTTCATATTCACGTTTAGTCAATTCAATAACATCTTCTCCACGTCTTACCACTCTATTTTCTTTTTCAACTGTTAAATCTTTGTAGGTAACCGTGGTTTGTCTGTTTGCATTTTCTTCTGTTTCAATTTCAATACGTCTAAGTAATGCGCGCATTCTAGCCAACAACTCTTCAATTGCAAAAGGTTTTACAACATAATCATCTGCACCATGGTCAAATCCTGAAACACGATCAATTACAGAATCTCTTGCTGTCATCATGATAATGGGTACATTACTTACTTGACGAATACGACGAGCAACATCAATCCCATTCAATTCCGGCAACATTAAATCGAGTAACACAATATCCCACTCTTCATTCTCATCAATCGCTGCTTCAAGACCCGCACGTCCATTAAAACGAACTTCAGTCTCAAATCCTTCATGATTCAACTCTAATTCAACAAAACGAGCAAGGTTTTTTTCATCTTCAATTATTAAAATTTTACCCATTTCTTCAGCTCCTAGCTATCTTTTAATTTTTAGTAATGACTTTGTTTATTTGTTTTTTTTAGATATATTAAAAAAAGATAAGAATATGTCTATGGACTTATCTGCCCATCTATACATAACTAGTTTAACATAGTTTACAGATAGAAAAAATGCAAGCTTGCAATTTTTTCTAATTTTATTCTCATATCTGACTTTATTAAATATTTTTATCTTTGCGCACAAAAAATGCGAGATCCAAAAAAGTGGATCCCACATTTTTTCATTTTCGTTTAGCCTTACAGCCTAATTTAAATAAAAAGAATTAATCCCATTGCTCTTGTCCATTATCTCCATACCAGTCAAAGTGGAACGTTCCTTCTTTGTCAGTGCGTTCATAAGTGTGCGCTCCGAAGTAGTCACGCTGAGCTTGAATGATATTAGCAGGTAAGTTTTCTGTACGATAAGAGTCGTAGTATGCAATAGCAGAAGAAAATGCTGGTACAGGTACTCCAGATTGAACAGCTACTCCAACAAGATCACGAACGGATTGTTGATAATTCTTAGTAATATCCATGAAGTATTCATCTAGTACTAAGTTTTTCAATTCTGGTGTTCTGTCATAAGCTTCTGTAATTTTTTGCAGGAATCCTGCGCGGATAATACATCCTGCGCGGAAAATCTTAGCGATTTCTCCATATTTCAGATCCCATCCATATTCTCTTGAAGCTGTACCCATTTGTGCAAATCCTTGAGCATAACTCATGATTTTACTAAAGTACAGTGCTTGACGGATTTTTTCTACTAACTCTTTTTTGTCTCCATCGTATGCTTTCTTTTCTGGATGAGGCAAGATTTTACTTGCAGCCACACGTTCCTCTTTTAATGCTGAAATATAACGAGCAAATACCGATTCTGTAATCAATGGTAATGGCACCCCTAAATCTAAGGCACTTTGAGAAGTCCATTTACCTGTACCTTTATTACCTGCACGATCCAGAATAACATCGACCATTGGCTGACCAGTTTCTGGGTCTTTTTTAGTTAACGCATCTGCAGTGATTTCAATTAAGAAACTATCTAGTTCAGTCGTATTCCATTCACGGAAGACTTCAGCTGTTTCTTCATTGGTTAATTCTGCAACATCACGAAGCAAATGATAAGCTTCAGCAATCAACTGCATGTCTCCATACTCGATACCGTTATGAACCATTTTTACATAATGTCCAGCGCCATTAGGGCCAATGTATGTTACACATGGTTCACCGTCTGCAGGTGCTTTAGCAGCGATTTTCTCTAAAATAGGAGCGATTAAGTCATACGCTTCTTTTTGTCCACCCGGCATGATTGCAGGACCTTTTAGTGCGCCTTCTTCTCCGCCAGATACACCAGTTCCAATAAAGTTAATTCCTGATTCTGCTAATTCTTCACTACGACGAATTGTATCTTTGTAGAACGTATTTCCTCCATCTACAAGGATATCTCCTTTGTCTAAGAAAGGAAGAAGTTGTTGGATAACGGCATCTGTTCCTTTACCTGCTTGAACCATTAACAAGATTCTACGAGGTTTCTCTAATGAATCAACGAATTCTTTTAACTCATGTGTTGCGACTAAATTCTTACCTGGATTTTCAGCGATTACTGCATCTGTTTTTGATCCAGTACGATTATAGATGGATACACTGTATCCGCGACTTTCAATATTTAAAGCAAGGTTTTTCCCCATTACTGCCATACCGACTACGCCGACTTGTTGTTTACTCAAATTATTTAACTCTCCTCTCAGGATGATCTTGAAGACTAAGTACAGTCAGAACACAGAACAAAAGTTATGCCTTTATTCGAATCTACTCAATCTATCTGATCAAATTCCCAACGTTATGATTAAAGTATACACCCTCATCTATATTAAAACGACTGATGGCGCATATTACTTTTATTGCTTAGCTTTATAGTATCAAACTTTGAACATTTTTAAAACAATCTTCTACACTCTTGAAAAAAAAGCTCATTTTGCTTACACTTATAACGAATAATAACCATCATGAAGAAAGTTGGTGTAGACTCGTGGCAAAAAACGATAAAAATAAAAAATCAAACGTCATTACTAAAATCATTATCTGGGCAATGGTCATCACTATGGCTGTTCCAGCCATAGCATCCCTATTAGGCGCTATAATGTAAAGTTAAGTCATGGATATTTTTCCATGACTTTTTTTATTTAATAGTTTTTTATTTTCTTGTTAGATGCTAATGCTAAAAGCTCTTTAGCTGTATCAATTGTTAATTTTGTAATCTCACTACCAGCAAGCATCCGTGCTACTTCTTGGATCTTATCGTCCTCGGGTAGTTGTTCCACATGTGTACTCGTTCTTTCGTCTATGATTACTTTGCTGATGTAAAGATGCTGATCCGCCATTGCTGCTACTTGGGGCAAATGAGTAATACATAATACTTGAGAATATTGTGCTACAGAATATATTTTATCTGCTATTGCCTGAGCAACCCTGCCACTCACCCCTGTATCCACCTCATCAAAAATAATGCTCGTCATACCTTGTTCTTTAGAAAAAATTGTTTTCATTGCTAGCATCATTCTAGATAACTCGCCGCCTGATGCGACTTTCACTAATGGTTTTAGTGGTTCGCCAGGATTCGTGGCTACATAAAATTCTACTTTGTCCATACCATTCTCATAAGCAGCATTAGTTTTGAACTCTTTCATTTCTTTGCTGAAATGCACTGAAAAGACGACCTTATCCATAAACAGTTCCTTTAATTGTTCATGAATGGCTTTTTCTAATCGTTTTGCTACTTCTCTTCTGTATTTAGATAAGCCGTAAGCTTCTTTTACTAATTTTGTTTCTAACTCTTTTACTCTTTTATTTAGATGATCCATCTGACCTTCACGATTATCTATTTTTTCAAGCTCGGCTAATGCTTTGCTATAAAAATCCTTGATTTCTTGAATAGACTGACCATATTTGCGCTTAAGTTGTTGAATGAGATTCAGTCTTGTCTCAATTTCGTTTAACCGTTCTTCGTCATATTCCAGATTGTCCATTTCATTATAAATATCACTCGAAGCTTCTTGGATCTGAAAAAAAGCTGCTGAGACTGTATCAGAAATTTGTTTAAATTTTTCATCCATTCCTTCTATAGAAGCCATACTGTCCATAGCCTGGCCCACTAGATCCAGCCCACTGTTTTCTTCTCCTTGAAGCGCATTATAACTAGAAGAGAGTGCTTCTACTATAGATTGGTGATTTGAAAGCTTTTGTTCTTCTTCTTTTAATGTTTCTTCTTCATGATCTTCAAGCTGTGCTTCTCCTATTTCATCTACTTGAAACTTTAATATATCAAGTCTCTGAGCCAATTCTTGTTCATTATACTGCCATTCATTTTGTTCTTTTTTTACAGCTTTATATTCTTTGTAAAGTTCTTTATAACGTTTTTTTGCATTTGCCAATTTTTTATCGCCGTATTGATCAAGCAATTCAATATGGCTTTCTGGTACCATCAGTTCCTGATGCTCATTCTGACCATGTATATCAATCAATGCGGTTCCAATTTCTTTCAGAACAGCAATGGTTACAATGGTTCCATTAATTCGGCAAACATTTCTACCTGTAGCAAAAATTTCCCTCTGGATCATGATGACTTCATCATCTGAATCGATCGCATGTTCATCCAGCAACTTCATAACTTCCTGATTTTCATTCAAAGAGAAGTGACCTTCTAATAAACATTTTTTTGTACCGTATCTTACAAATTCTGTAGAACCTCTTCCGCCGGCAAGCAATCCGACTGCATCAATAATAATTGATTTACCTGCACCAGTTTCGCCAGTTAAAACGGTCATACCATGGCTGAAATCTAATGATAAATCTTGAATAATAGCAAAATTCTGAATATGCAATGCTTGCAGCAAAGCAAACCCTCCCACTCTAAAATTGAATAGACATTTTGGTTGATTTATACAAATGAAATCATTCTTCTTTGGAATATTTCTGCCTGATCTTCTGATCTACAAATAATGAGGACTGAATTATCTCCAGAGATACAGCCAAACATTTCTTCATAATTAGCTGTCTCAATTAAAGTGCCTAATGCAAACGCATTACCTGGTAAAGTTTTTATGATAACAAATTCTTTTTGAGTATCAATTGACACAAAAGCATCTTTCATTAATCTAGATATTTTCTTTGATATATTAAAATTCATTTCTGGTGGTAAGCTATAATGATATCCTCCAGATTGTGAAGGAACTTTAATCAGTTGCATCTCTTTAATATCGCGCGAGATAGTAGCTTGTGTTATGTCAATTCCACGATTAAGTAAAATTTCAACAAAGTCTTCTTGTTTTTGAATTGTCTCTTGCTGAACCAACTGTCTTAGTAAATGATGTCGCTCTTTTTTTTTCATTTTATATCACTCCTACTTTAAGTACTAGTATCAATACACTAAGTCAATCCTCTTTATTAACAAACAACTAATATGTCATGGTAAGATTTTGAGAGTGTAAAATATCTTGTGTAAATAGAAAAAAGGAAGTCCCTTCTGTAGAATAGAGTTACCACACTACATTCACAGAAAAGAGGACTTCCCTATGAACAATCTTACTACAGATATCTTACAGACTCTAGCCACAAAAGGTGATTTAAACGAATGTTTTCGTTCTCATCTAGAATTAGCCGTTAACACCCTCTTAAAAACAGAATTGACTGCCTTTTTGGATTATGAAAAATATGATCGGATCGGTTTCCATTCAGGAAACTCTCGTAATGGCACCTATGATCGTAAGGTCAAAACCGAATACGGCGAACTTCAGCTTCAGATTCCACGTGATCGGAATGGTGA
>NZ_FMZD01000015.1 GCF_900101525.1 Marinilactibacillus psychrotolerans
AATTGAGTAGAGAGATAAAGAGGTATTATGTATTAACTGAAATCGCAAAACAAATTGAGTAGAGAGCTTAAAGGGCTTTATGTATTAACTGAGGTTGCAAAATGAATTGAGTAGAAAGATAAAGGGCTTTAAGTATCAACTCAGATCGGAAGATAAATTGGGTAGAGAGGCAAAAAGTCATAACGTATCAATTCAAACCGAGAAGAGTCTGGGTGAATAGAAAATACCTATCATCGACTACTCTAATAGATAAGATAATTGAATGAATAGAAAAATCACTTTTAAATCAGTAGTGAAAATCATAGATTTGACTTTTTGGTATATACCAATTATAATGAGCATGAATAACATCAAAGGAGGAATTATTTTGACTAAGGTTTTGATAAATGCGCATGTTTATACGGGAAAAGACTCAATAGAAAAGGGATATATTCGTTTTGATAAAGAGATAATCAGTGTGGGTGAAATGGAAGTATTCGAAGCACAGCCGGATGAAGAAGTCATGGACTTGAACGGTAAAAAAGTCATTCCGGGATTTATTGATGTGCATAGTCATGGTGGATATGGCATTGATAATATGGATGGGACATCAGAAGAAATCAACGAAATGATTAAAAAAATGTTAAGTGAAGGTGTTACAAGTTATTTTCCTACCACGATGACACAATCGGATGAAAATATTGAAAGATCACTGAGAAACCTTAGTAAGGCAGCTGAAGAGAATCCTGTTATACAAGGCATTCATATTGAAGGACCTTTTATTTCAGTTGAACATAAAGGAGCTCAACCAGAGAAATATATAGTGGTTGCTGATAAAGATAAAATTGAAAAATGGAATAATCTAAGTGGTGGTCGAATTCGCCTCGTTACTTATGCACCTGAAACAGGAGACGTATCTGAATTTGAAGAGTATTGCAAAGAAAATAATATCATCATGTCTGTTGGGCATTCAGATGCTAAATATAATGATTTGAAGGAATCTGCTGCTACGCATGTCACTCACTTGTTCAATGCACAAAGGGGATTACATCATAGAGAAATTGGTGTGACCGGATTTGGTTTGTTGGAAAAAGCCGTTATGGTTGAGATGATTGTGGATGGTTTTCATATAGTTCCGGAGATGGTTAAACTAGCTTATAAAGCTAAGGGAGCAGATGGGATTGAATTAATTACAGATTCTATGCGGGCAAAAGGATTTCCAGAAGGAAAAAGTGAATTAGGTGGACAGGAAGTTATTGTAAAAGATAAGCAAGCAAGATTAGAAGATGGAACTCTTGCAGGTAGCGTATTGACTTATATAGATGCCTTTAAAAATGTCATTGAGTATACAGGTTGCAGCATTGAAGAAGCAGTGAAAATGAGTTCAGTTAATCAAGCGAAGGAATTTGGATTAGAAAAGAAAGGTTTATTATTGCCTAACTACGATGCAGATATGTTGATTTTGGAAGACGATTTGACGTTGCTTGAAACGATATTAGGAGGAAAAATACACAATGTTAGATAAAACAATTAAAAATCATTCAAAAATGAATGTAATTATTACAAAAGATAAAGTTGAAGCGGGAAAAAAGGCATTTGAATTAGTTGAAAAAGCAATACACAATGATGCATCAGTCTTGGGACTTGCCACTGGAAGCACTCCTGAAACTCTCTACAAAGAAATGAGAGCAAGCAATACAGATTATTCAAGCCTGATTTCTATTAATTTAGATGAATATAAAGGTCTTCCGGCGGATCATCCACAAAGTTACCATACTTTTATGCAAGAAAATTTGTTTAATGCTAAGCCATTCAAAAAAAGTTTTATTCCTGATGGATTAGGGGATGAAGAAGACGAAGTAAAAAGGTACAATAAGACTATAGAAGAATACCCTATTGATTTGCAGATTCTTGGTATTGGGACTAATGCTCATATCGGTTTCAATGAACCTGGTACATCTTTTCTACAAGAAACCCATGTAGAAAAGCTTACTGAAGCAACGATTAATGCAAATAAAAGATATTTTAAATCCGAAGAAGATGTACCAAAATATGCTTTTTCCATGGGAATTAAATCTATTTTATCTGCAAAAAAAATACTGCTAATGGCTTTTGGTGAGAACAAAGCAGAGGCTGTGTACAACATGTTAAATGGACCTATTACTGAACAGGTACCAGCCAGTATTTTACAGACACATAATGATGTGACGGTCATAATCGATGAGGCAGCTGCAAGTAAACTTTAAGGTATTCTAACATCTCTTTGTCATGCAGAGTTTAATTTGATGTCGATTTATCAGTATGACATTAGATGAAGTTTGACATATGGAGTTAGAAAGGAAGAATTGTATGCCCAAAAAGATGCCTGTTTATATTCAAATGCATAACCAGATGAGAGAGTGGATTAACACTGGTGAATGGAAAGAAGGAACTAAGATTCCTTCCGAAAGAGATTTAGCTATACAGTTTGATGTGAGTCGTATGACTGCCAGACAAGCAGTAAATACCTTAGTGGATGAAGGGTTACTTGAAAGAAGAAGAGGTTCAGGTACATTTGTAGCACTAGAAAAAGTTCGTGAAAAAATGAGTGGCGTACCAAGTTTTACGGAAACTGTTGAGCGGCAAGGGAAAAACCCTACAAGCCAATTAGTTGCTTTTCATACTAAGCCGGCCAGTATCAGTGAAGCCGAGAAATTGATGATCGAACATAATGAAGAAGTTTTGATTATGGAAAGAATCCGTGCTGCTGATGGCGTACCTATTTGTTATGAAGTTGCAACGATTCCTTATAAATATGTAAAAGATTTGAGCAAGAAGCAAATCACACAACATTTATTCAAAACCTTGGAATTAGAAAAAGGAATGCGGGTAGATCATGCAGAACAGACAATATCGGCTACTTGGGCATCAGAATCCATTGCGGAAATGCTAGGAATCAAGCGTGGTTCTTCCGTTCTTAGATTACGACAAGTGAGCTATAGTCAAGATGGGACACCATTTGAGTATGTCCGCTCTCAGTATGTGGGAGATCGATATGAATTTTTCCTGGAAGCGACCAAAAAATAATAGATAAAAACGAATGAGTTAAACCTGGAGAAAATTTATTCTTCAGGTTTTTAATTTTTCAAAATAAAATCCAGACGTTAAAAAAAATGTGCCAGAAATATAACAATATATTATTTATTAAGACAATTGATTAGGAATTCGTTAAAATGGAATTGTTACATAGAAAACGATTAGTCAAATAAATTATTACAAATTTTATTATTTAATTAAAAGGAGAGTGAGAAATTTTGCGGAAAAAATTAAGACTAACAAAAATAAATTATTTAGTCATTTTTTTTCTGATATTGATCTCCTTAAGCACGGTATATTGGTTTGTCGTAAAGCACCAAGAAGCCGTATCTCAAGAACTTACCGAAGAATATATGGAATTGACAACTAGAGATTCAGAAACGATTTTAGATAGAGCAAAGTTTATTACGAATCGTGATGGAAAAGTCGATATAGCTGTATTGGGAAGCAGTGTAACTAGAGGAAAAGGAGCTACGAATAAGCAGCCTGTTTGGGGTGAAAGACTAGAACAGCGTTTGAACCGTGATGAAGAAATTAAGGCTAAGGTATGGAATAGAGGGTACAACGGGTATAGCACAACTGATTTATTGACTCAAAAAAAAGTAATCGAAACGATTGATTCAAAGCCAGATATAATCATTTTTGAGCTTTGTCTTATCAATAATAATCGCTTCCCTCAAAACGATGTTTCATTAACAAAAGAAGAGTTGATTGGAATTATGAATCAGTTTCAGGAAGCTTTGCCTAATACGCTAGTCATTCTTACAACAGCAAATCCGACTATTTATAATGAAATATATTTAGATAAAGGAACGCTTACTTATGATCAGTATAATGACGAAGTGAGTACTTTTGTTCAAAATCAAGGATGGAATTTTATTGATATATATTCATTGATGTCCGAAGAAATCGCGAATTCTAATCATACGTTAGAATACTACCTGGATGATGCAGTACATCCTAATGGAGAGGGATATAGACTATGGTATAAGCAGCTGGATGAAAGATTGAACAAACCATTATCATCTTTAAAATAGTAGATTAATCAAAAAAGTCTTATTGAGCTACTTACCACTCAATAAGACTTTTTTTAATAGAATTCGTAAATTGAAATTATTCTGTTTCTGAGTCTTGCTCATCTTCTAGCGGATTAGAAAATGAATCGTCTGGTTCAGAGGGGATTTGCTCTAATTCTTCATCAATCCCGACTTCACCATCATTTATGTTATCACTATCAGGATCTAGCTCTAAGTGATTACGCAATGTACTTTGAATGTCTTCAATAGATTCATCAAATGGAAGCCAGACATAAAGGTCTAGATCGTAAGATGGAAAATAGACATAATCTGCTTCACCTTGTATTTCAAGAGACTCAATATCATTTGCAGCTTCGGAATAATTATTGGCAATAGTCCAGATTTGCTGACCAGAAAGATTCGTTTGCAAATTCTCTCTTACTGCATCCATTATTGGAGCAAAGTTAATAAAAGAGTCTAATGACATTAGTTCTTCTGCTAATGTTTGGATGACTTCACGCTGTCTCTCTTGTCGTCCCCAGTCTCCTCGAGGATCTTGCTTTCTCATTCTAGCATATCCTAAAGCATGCTCTCCATCAACAGATTGTAGTCCTTCTTCAATTTCTATAGCATTTGAATTTTCTTCGCTATCTTGTACAGTAAAATCTAAAGGAGAGTCGACAGTAATTCCACCTACTGCATCAACAAGATCAACTAACCCTTCAAAATTCAGAGTCGCGTAGTAAGAAATGGGTATGTCCAAATATTCTTCAACAAAATCAATGGTTCCAGAGATGCCATAGATCGTATAGAGCGCATTAATTTTTTCTGAACGATCTGAGTCAGGTAAAGTAATCATTGTATCTCGAGGAATAGAAACGAGTTTCACAGAATTATCGTTAGGGTTGATAGTTGCGACAATTAATGTATCTGAACGTCTAGTTCCATCTGCATCATCTAGTCCAAGTAATAAAACAGAAAAAGGATTCAGCTCTTCTAGTAGAGCATCTTGTTCAGAAGTATCTTGTAGTTCCTCGGGTGTGTTCTCAGATACATCACTTAAAACGCGCATGATTTCACTACCATAATAACCTACTCCGGTTCCGAAAATGAAAAAAACTAAAATCATAATTGAAAATAAAGTTCGTTTGATCCATTTGTTTCTTCTTTGTCTTTTAACATGTTTTTGTGAACGCATGTCAGCCTCGATTCTTTAATTAACTTAATGTGTTGTTTTTAAATTTAAATATAATATTTCTCTATTTTATAGTTTAATTCAGATGATTTCATAATGCAATTGTGTTTTTGATTCTCTCAATGCTATAATGAAAGAAAGTTAACCAGAAATGGGATAGTTAAAATGTATGATATGTACTTAGTTCTTCTTGTCTGTATTGCGACTGTAATACTCAGCATGATTTTGACGGCTGTTTACAAGAGAGTTGCAACGAAATTTAACTGGGTGGATGTACCCGAAGCAAGACGAGTCCACAATAAAATAATGCCTACAATGGGTGGTATTGCAATTTTTATTTCATATTATTTTGCGTTATTTTTATTGTTGCCCATACCAATTTCACTGATACTGCCGATCTTTTGCGGTTCTTTGATTGTTTTGATAACAGGATTTATAGATGATTTGAAAAATTTAACACCCCTGTTAAAGGTATTGGGTATCTTGTTAGGTGCGTTAGTCGTTTATTACTTTGGGGGGATTTCCCTTGAAACAATGACGTTGCCATTAATTGGAACACTGCAATTTGGTTCCTGGAGTTTACCTTTTACTTTGATTTGGATCCTTGGATTTACCAATGCAGTGAACCTGATTGATGGTCTAGATGGCCTTGCAAGTGGAGTCTCCATTATTGCTTTAACAACTATGGGAATTATTGGCTTCTTTTTTCTAACGATACAAGAAGTGTCTATATCTATTATGATTTTTGTACTTGTAGCGGCAATTGCTGGGTTTCTACCTTATAATTTTCATCCGGCCAGCCTTTTTCTTGGAGATACTGGGGCGTTATTTATAGGATTTATGATTGGAATATTTTCTCTACAAGGATTGAAAAATGCGACTCTAATTTCTCTTGTTTTACCTGTGGTAATTTTAGGAATTCCCGTTACGGATACATTATTTGCAATGATTCGAAGAAAAATGAATCGTCAATCCATTTCAGTTGCTGATAAGAACCATATTCATCACCGATTGATGTCTTTAGGTTTATCTCATCGACAGACAGTCTTAGCAATTTATAGTGTTTCAGCAATTTTCTCGGTGATTGCTTTGTTGTATAATTTCTCGACTTTCTGGGGATCAATTTTACTCACTATTTCAGTATTTATAGGAGTCGAATTATTTGTAGAAATTATTGGGTTAGTGGGAGCGGATAGAAGACCATTGCTGAAATCCCTACGAGAATTTGGGAATAGAATAAATAAAAAGAAACCCGATGACAGGTAATCACCTCATCGGGTTTCTTTTGTCTGCGCTTAGTTAGAAATCATTCTTTTAATCGGCTGCTTCAAGATCAGGACTTTTAGTATCTTGATCAGAAGAGTCACTAGATGTAGTTTCTTCAGGATTATCGTCATCCGTATAAGCTGAATCATCAGATAGACTCGGATCAAGAGAATTTTGTAATGCTAGTTGTATATTTGCAAAACTGGTTGGATCAATTTTAACCAGGTCCATGCCTCTTTCAGTAAAACTTGACCATTCAAAAACGTGTGACTTCATTTCAAACTTAGAATTTAATCCTGTTTTAGCGAGTGCAGTCATATCACCGATACGCATGTTAGTACGCATATTAGCTCCAACAGTTTCTACGATATCCGTGTACTGGGGAATGGAACCGACACTAAGAGCTTTTTTCATGATTGCTTGTATAACTAACTGCTGACGGTGGCCACGTTCTACATCGTTGTCAATTTTTCTAGTTCTAGCGAGTGCAAGAGCTTCTTCGCCATTTAATATCTGTAAACCTTCTTCTAAATGGATCGTTCCTAATTTTCCGGAAGAATCCTGTTCAGAGAATGTGATAGGGACATCCATTTCAATCCCGCCTAATGCATCTATAATTTCTAAAAAAGCATCGAAATTAAAAGTAGCATAATAGTGGATAGGCACATCCAGCCATGATTCCACTGTTTCAATCATTGTGCTTTCTTCTCCCAATGCATAAGCAGAATTAATACGGTCATATTTAACAATTTGATTGTCTTGCATGATCGGTACATAAGTATCTCGAGGAATAGAGACCATATTCATTTTACGCGTAATTGGATTTACAGTAGCATAGATGATGGAATCTGCACGAGTCGAACCTAAAGAACGAGAATCATCCTGGTCATTATCGACTCCTAGAATTAGAAAAGATACAGGTTCTGTTATGGGGTCGACATCTGCGATTGGAGTGGTTCGCTTTACTTCATGATAAGAAGCTTCAATTGCATTTTCAGTTGTGGCAAGTAGTTTTGCGAAATAAGCCATACCCACAAGAACAATGATGAAAAACGGGATAAGTATCGCTAAGATAATTCTTTGCTTTTTCTTTTTACTGGAACGCCGTATATTAGAACGGCTGCTATTATTTTTAGACAAAATTAGTACTCCTTTATAGGAAGAAAATTTATTAAATAACGAAATATTCTACTCTACATTATTATCTTTCCTGATGATAGTGTCAAGCTTAGTTAGAAAATTTTACGATACAGTATGATTTATGTACAGAAGCAGACACAAAGTTATCATAATTGTAAAAAAGATCGGGTGAATTATTGTTATTCACTAATTTCTGATTCAATCCAAGCCTGAGCCCCCATGGTACAAGTGCCTTGACCGCTAGTCCATTCAATTACTTCATTAATAAATTGATCAATATGTTCTATACGAATTAGACATTCGAAACTTACTGATTCAGTATAATGAATATCTTGTAAAATATAGGTAGATATTCGGAGCTGATTTTCAAGCTTTCCACTCATAGGATAAGAAACCATTACAGTAATGTACTGATGTAATTGTCTTTCCACTATTCCAATAGAGGACAAAGCGTCATTGACAGAACCGCCGTATGCGCGAATTAATCCTCCGCCCCCTAATTTTACTCCACCAAAATATCTTGTAACAACCGCAGTCACGTTGTTTAATTTTCTTTTCTTAAGCATTTCTAACATCGGAACACCAGCAGTCCCGCTTGGTTCACCATCATCATGAGCACGCTGGAATTCTTGTCTTTCTCCTAATATATACGCTGAACAGTTATGGTTAGCTTTTGAATGTTCTTTTTTTATAGATTCAATAAATTTTATGGCTTCTTCTTCTGTTTCTGTTCTACTCAAATGACAGATAAATCGGGATTTTTTAATTTCAATTTCATGCGAACCGTTTTCTTTTATGGTTCGAAAATTCTGCATGTTTAAATCAACCTTTCTCTTTTTTATCCAATTAGTGTATAATGAATTTGATGTGTTTACAAGGCGATTTTTCTACTAGAAGTATAGGTATATCTGCTGAGGAAATTGCTTTATTTAGAAACATATAATTGACTAGAGAATTATAGAGACGGGGTGAAAGGATGAGTATTGCCGTTGTTACAGATAGTACAGCGTATTTATCTCATGAACAATATGATTTATATAATATCTATTCAGTGCCTTTATCTTGTATAGTTCAAAATGAAGTATACAAAGAAGAGATAGATATTACTTCAGAAGAGTTCTTTTTAAAAGTACGAGAAATGGAGAAACTGCCTACCAGTTCACAACCTACTGTTGGAGATTTTACTGCACTTTATGAAGAATTAGGAAAACAATATGATGCCATTATTAGTATACATTTATCGAGTGGAATTTCTGGAACTTATCAAAATGCAGTAAGTGTATCTCAAGCGGTTGAGCATGTTGCGATTTATCCTTATGATTCTGAACTAGCTGCTGCAGGACAAGCCTTTCAAGTGATAGAAGCTGCTAAATTAGCACAAAAAGGTGCAACAGTTGAAGAGATTCTAAAAAAATTAGATCAGGTTAAAGAAGCAACAGAACTATATTTTGTGGTAGATGATTTGACAAACCTTGTGAAAGGTGGCAGGTTATCAAGAGCTGCAGGAAGTGTAGCGACCTTATTAAGTATCAAACCAGTTCTAACATTTGTCGATGGATTGATCGTGCCTTTTGATAAAATACGTACAAAGAAAAAAGCTTTAAGAAAAATTGAAACTTTATTAGAAAAATCTGTGCGTTCTTCCGAATATCCAATCCAAGCCACTGTGGTACATGCTTTTAGTGAGCAAGAGGGCTTAGAGTTCAAAGAAAAGATGGAAGCTGAGTTTCCAACTGTAGAGTTTAATCTCAGCTTTTTAGGTCCTGTTATTGGTGTGCATACGGGTGAAGGAGCAATCGGAATGACATGGACTATCAAGACAAATGATGAGTAAAGATAAGCCAAGATTAAATAACATAATCACTTTTAGTTGAACTAGCGTATTTATACGCTAGTTTTTTTGTTTCTCTGAATAAAAAAAGTTAGTTTATTAAAATATAAACCAGTATATAAGTAGAAGATTTTATATACAGGAGGTCGCTGAAAAATGAAGATGTATGATGAATCTATTTTATTTGGTAGAGAGGTTATGAGACAAGAAATAAATGAAAGTGATTTAATTAATAATACACAATTAAAAATAGAAATAACTTCAGGATTTGTTAAGCGAAAAGAAAAGGAGTATTGTCGAAGATGTAATGCTTCTGTGTACCCTATACCGCATAACGAGTGTTACTGTAAACAGCCTTGTACTTACTGTACGAACTGTATACAAATGGGTAAAGTCAGAAGATGTAGTAAGTTTTATCATCTTCCAGAACCGAATCTTTTTAAAAAGTCTGCTGAACCTATTCTACAGTGGAAAGGCACATTGTCTCAACAACAAGAAGAAGCATCTAAGGAGATTGTTCAATCAATTGAACAAAATGAAACACGACTACTATGGGCTGTTGCTGGAGCTGGGAAAACAGAAATGCTTTTTTCCGGTATAGAAACTGCTATTAGACAAAATAAGCGAATTTGTCTTGCTTCTCCAAGGGTAGATGTTTGCTTAGAACTGGCCCCACGAATCAGAAAAGCATTCCCCACAGTCACAACGAATGTTTTATATGGAGAGATGGAAACAGCGTATACTTATACACAATTAGTAATTGCTACGACGCATCAATTATATCGATTCAAAGAGGCCTTTGATCTACTAATAATTGATGAAATAGATGCATTTCCATATAAAGTAGAGGATTCTTTACAATTTGCTGCAGAAAAATCTCGGAAGAAAGAGTCTGCACTTATTTATCTCACTGCAACGCCAGACAGAAATTATCAGAAAAAAATTAGACAAAATAAAATCTCGGCAAGTATTTTGCCAGCCAGATATCATGGACATCCTTTACCAATACCTGTAAAAGTCAAAGAAAGTGAATGGAAAAGACGTTTATTAAATAATACATATAAAACAAAAATATATAAGAAAATAAAGGAATTATTAAGATTAGAAAAAAGATTTTTATTATTCGTTCCCAATATTAAATGGATGAACCAGTTTGAACTTGTTTTAAGAAAATGTATTCCAGGTGCAAGGTTTGAAGCCGTTCATTCAGAAGACACGGAAAGGAAAAAAAAGGTTCAGAAGATGCGAGATGAAAAGCTTGAATTTCTAATAACCACCACAATACTAGAAAGAGGTGTTACTTTTAAAAATATTGATGTACTCGTTATTGGGGCTGATGATCCAATTTATACAGAATCGGCATTAGTACAGATTGCGGGTCGCGTAGGACGTTCCCCAGATTATCCTACGGGAGAAGTGATTTATTATCATGATGGACTGACTCGAGATATAAAAAGAGCAATCAAACAAATACAAAGAATGAATAGGATCGCAAAAAGCAAAGGATTAATAAAAAATGAATAAATGTATATGGTGTAATAAAGAAATAATTGCAAACTGTTCAGTCTCTCAGTTACTGACATTTAAGAAATTAGATCCACAAATAATTTGCGAAGACTGTGAATTGAAATTCGATCCAATTGAAATGACTAAATGCTGTCCGAATTGTCACCGAAAGCAAATGGACCAATTGATCTGTCAAGATTGTCTGAAATGGCAAAAAAAATATCCGAGCTATTTTCTTAAACATGATGCACTTTATTCGTATAATGAGTTTGGGAAAAAATGGATGGAGCGTTTTAAGTTTACTGGAGATGTACGTGTGGCAAAAATGGTAGCTGAGAAATTATCGAAAGCAATTAAAAGGCATAAAGAGGTTGATATAATTATTCCTATTCCAATTTCAAATAAAAGTTTCGAGAACAGAGGATTTAATCAGACGGAAATCTTATTAAACATAGCAGAGGTACCATTTGTAACTATCTTAGAAAATAGGAGTATAGAAAAAAATCAAGTAACTAAGAATCGTCGAGAACGCTTAACCATAGTACAGCCGTTTTTTATAAAAAGTGAATTGAAAGATTCTGTTAGAGGTAAGAATGTTATGATTATCGATGATGTTTACACTACCGGCAGAACGATACTTTATGCGGTAGAATGTGTTTTAAGTGGTGGAGCGCGAAAAGTAGAGACTTTATCTTTATTTAGATAAGATAATTAAATTAAATACAATAGATACATTGAGAAAGTAACCGCTATCATGTATAATGAAACTAAGTTAACAAACAAAAGTAAAGTGTTTGTTAAAGAATTATTTTAAGATGTGTGCTAAAATGACTCAAAGTAAAATAGATTTGGAAGGGTGAAGCAATATGCTAAGATACAATGTTCGCGGAGAAAACATAGAAGTGACCCAAGCAATTAGGGAATATGTTGAGAAAAAAGTAGGTAAAATCGAAAAATACTTTAAAGATGTGCCTGAAGCTAGTGCGCATGTTAACCTTAAAACCTACTCTGATAAAACTGCGAAAGTAGAAGTTACAGTACCACTTCCTTATATCGTCTTACGTGCGGAAGAAACTTCTCCAGATTTATATGGAAGTGTTGATCTGGTAGTAAGCAAACTTGAAAGACAAATGAGAAAATATAAAACTAAAATCAATCGCAAAAACCGTAGATCACAAGGTGTTGATGTGCCACAACCAACAAATCCTGACTTATGGGCAGATCTTGATATTGATGATGAAGATACAGCGAATGAAGAAGAAATTGGAGCAGCTATTGTACGTACAAAACGTCTAAGTTTGAAACCAATGGATGCTGAAGAAGCAATTCTACAAATGGATATGCTGGGACATAATTTCTTTATCTTTGAAGACGCTGACACTAACGGATCAAGTATCGTGTATAAACGTAAAGATGGGAAATATGGATTGATTGAAACAGATTAAGGAATATTAATGAAGAAACAATCAGTAAAAAGGTGAGCAAACTATGCTCACCTTTTTTATGTCTTGAATATACACTTTAAGTGCAACACTTAATCCTTAAAAAAGACCCATAGCTAAATTCCAGTTAAAATAGGGTTGTCCAGAACACTATTTGAAAGGAAGATAGCTATGAGCCACTATAACCATCTTACAATATTTGAAAGAGAAAAACTATTTTTAATGTTCAACCAAGGTCATTCTATTCGCACTATTGCCGCTGCCGTCGACCGAAGTCCGTCAACGATCTCTAGAGAACTGAAACGTAATTTTAAGAATGGGACTTATTCTCCTATCCTTGCTCAGATCTTATATTCTTACAGAAAGCAAAACTGTGGGCGAAAGTTGATTTTGTCTAATCCCAAGGTGTGGAAAATCGTTCGAAGGCTATTCGTAGAAGAGCAATGGTCACCTGAAGAGATTTCCTATCGATTGAAAGACGAACAGGTAGATATCCATATAAGTTACACGACAATTTATCGCGGAATCTACAGTGGAGTCTTTGAAACAGAACCACTCAGTAAAAGAAACCGCGGGCTGGTTCGTTCTCTCAGACACCGTGGAAAAACTAGACATACGAAACATCATATTGAGAGAAGAGGTAAAATACAGATCTCTAATACGATTCATGAGCGTCCAGCTACTGCTAATGATCGTTCTGAAATTGGTCATTGGGAGGCAGACACAGTGGCTGGTAAGACGGGTGGTGCTTGTTTAGTTACGCTTACCGACCGTAGATCAAGATACTTGATGAGTGGAAAAATCGAGAAAAAACGATCTGAACTAGTCAGAGATAAGATGATTCATTTATTCTCTTCTATTGAGTCTAATCAAGTAAAATCAATTACTCCAGATCGCGGTAAGGAGTTCTCAAGACATTGGGAAATCACTAAAGCTCTTAATAACGTCCCATTCTACTTTCCTGACCCACACGCTCCATGGCAACGAGGGACGAACGAAAACACTAACGGCCTATTAAGAGAGTATTTACCGAAAACAAAAGAGATGGATACGGTCACTGATCAGGTTGTAGATCAATATGTTCGCAAACTCAACTTACGCCCAAGGAAGTGTTTAAACTGGAAAACACCCTATGAAGTATTTTTTGGTGTAGCGTTGCACTTAATTTGACAATTCAAGGTTTAAAATAGATTTTATGGTGGTCATATAGAATTGAGGATACAGGTCTCAACAGGTAATTATTATATTTTTTGTAAATAGCTTTACAGCACGATAACCGGGCTTTTTTTTGAGAAACAATAATGGTATGATAGTATAGTATGAAAATCGGTTAGTTTAACTTTTGATATATAATAATAATGAAGAGATTACACAATTAAAGAGGAGATTTGTATAAATGGCTCACTTACTTAAAAATTTATTTGATAACGATAAGAAAGAATTACGTCGTTATGGAAAAATTGCCGACCGTATTGAAAGCATGGAAGAAGAAATGGCTGCTTTATCTGATGAAGAGTTGAAAGCTCGCACACAAGAATTCAAGTCACGTTACCACAATGGAGAAACTTTGGATGATCTATTACCTGAAGCTTTTGCTACTATTCGTGAAGCGGCTAAACGTGTATTAGGGTTGTTTCCTTTCCGTGTACAGTTGATGGGGGGGATGTCACTCCATGAAGGTAATATCGCTGAAATGAAAACAGGTGAAGGTAAGACATTAACCGCTACTATGCCGGTTTATTTAAATGCCATTTCTGGTGAAGGGGTGCACGTTGTAACAGTTAATGATTATCTGGCTACTCGTGATGCTGAAGAAATGGGAGAATTATATCGTTGGATGGGATTGACAGTCGGATTGAATCTGAATGGAAAAAATTCCAGCGAGAAACGTGAAGCATACATTTGTGATATAACTTATTCTACTAATAATGAACTAGGGTTCGATTATTTAAGAGACAATATGGTTGTATACAAAGAACAAATGGTACAAAGACCGTTAAACTTTGCAATTCTTGATGAGGTAGACTCGATTTTAGTTGATGAGGCGAGAACGCCGTTGATTATTTCTGGACAAGCGAATCGTTCGACTTCTTTCTACACTCGTTGTGACTTCTTTGTTAAAGGGTTGAAAGAAGAAGAAGACTATACTATAGACCTGCAGTCAAAATCCATTTCGTTAACAGAAGAAGGAATCGAAAAAGCTGAAAAAACTTTCCGAGTAAACAATTTATATGATTTGGAAAATCAAACTTTAATCCACCATTTAGATCAGTCTCTAAGAGCTAACTATATTATGCTATTAGATATTGATTACGTGGTTGATAATGAAGAAGTCAAGATCGTTGATCAGTTTACTGGTCGTATTATGGATGGACGTCGTTATTCTGATGGATTGCATCAGGCTATTGAAGCTAAAGAAAGCGTTGAGATTCAGAAAGAATCTAAAACAATGGCAACCATTACCTTCCAGAACTACTTCCGTATGTATAAGAAACTGTCTGGGATGACTGGTACAGCTAAAACAGAAGAAGAAGAATTCCGTGAAATTTATAATATGAATGTTATTGCAATTCCAACAAACCGAGAATTGATTCGTGACGATCGTGATGATTTGTTGTATCCAACTTTAGAAAGTAAATTTAATGCTGTTGCTCAAGATATTAAAGAGCGTCATGAAAAAGGTCAGCCTATTCTAGTTGGTACAGTAGCTGTTGAAACTTCTGAAAGAATCAGTCGCTTATTAAAAAAAGAAGGCGTTCCACACGAAGTTTTAAATGCGAAAAACCATTTCAGAGAAGCGGAAATTGTTGTGAACGCTGGCCAGCCGGGAGCCGTTACGATCGCTACCAATATGGCTGGACGTGGGACAGATATTAAATTAGGTCCTGGGGTTAAAGAATTAGGCGGACTGGCTGTAATTGGTACTGAAAGACACGAATCAAGACGTATTGATAATCAGTTGCGTGGGCGTTCTGGTCGTCAGGGAGATCCTGGAGTTTCCCAATTTTATTTATCTCTAGAAGATGATTTAATGAAACGATTTGGATCTGAACGTATTCGTATGGTATTAGAACAATTGAAAATTTCAGAAGATGATGCGGTTATCCAAAGTCGCATGATTAGTCGTCAAGTGGAATCAGCACAAAAACGTGTTGAAGGAAACAACTACGATACTCGTAGAAATGTTCTGAAATACGATGATGTTATGCGTGAACAGCGTGAAGTTATCTACAACCAAAGACAAGAAGTTATTCTTGAAGAAGAGTCGTTAAACTATGTAACAGTTCCAATGATTCGCAGAACCATTGAACGTTATGTTCAATTAAATACGCAACAAGAAGATAGAAGTAAATGGAATCTTTCTCATATTGTTGAATTTGCTCATACAGTTCTAGTACATCCTGAGCAGTTATCAGAAGATGATCTTAAAGATAAATCAGCTGCAGAAATTGAAGAAATTCTAGTTGACTTAGCTCGAGAAAATTATGAAGAGAAAACCAATCAGTTGAATGGAAAAGAACAAGTGTTAGAATTCGAGAAAGTAGTTGTTTTGCGAGTGGTAGACCGTAAATGGACTGATCATATTGATCAAATGGATCAATTACGTCAGGGGATTGGCTTACGTTCTTATGGTCAATTTAATCCTTTAACAGAATATCAGCAAGAAGGATTTACTTTATTTGAAGATATGATCGGTGAAATTGAATATGAAGTAACACGTCTATTGATGAAATCACAGATCCGTCAAAACTTGCAGCGTGAACAAGCTACACCGAATAGTAGCAAGAAAAAGGCAAAACGCGGACAAGCAAAGAAACCAACCTTTTCACATGACGAAGAAACACATACAAGATTAGGATAGATTGCGCGATAACTCATAATCAATAAAGTTGTACCCTCTTACAAAAATGAAGTATTGTTAAAATAAGAAAGCTAGACTGATTAAATATCAATCTGTCTGTAGTAATTACCTAATTCTATAAAAGAAAGTAGCTTTAGAAACTGGTAAAAATACGCTTATTAATACAAATACTAATTGTAAGAGGGGATTTTTCTACCCGAATTTTAGGAGGAACACATAATGGAGATAAGTGAAATAAGGAATGCGTTACAGGCAGCGAGTCAAAAAGTATCAGATTTCAGGGGGTCTCTTTGACTTAGAGGCTATGGAAGTAGATATTGCAGAGTATGATGAACAAATGTCTGATCCGTCCTTTTGGAATGATCAACAAAAAGCACAAAAAATTATTGATGAAGCAAACAGTATAAAAAGTACCTACCAGTCTTTTCAATCTTTAGCAGATCAAGTTGAAGAATATGAAATAATGATGGGAATGTTAGAAGAAGAGCAAGATGCAGATATCCGAGCTGAATTAGAAGAAGGCGTACAAACACTGCAAAGTGATGTCGAAGCTTTTGAACTAGAAATGTTATTAAGTGAACCATATGATAATAATAACGCCATTTTGGAAATTCATCCTGGAGCTGGAGGAACGGAGTCTCAAGACTGGGGAGAAATGCTTTATCGAATGTATACCAGATGGTTTGATAAAAAAGGATTTTCATATGAAGTGCTTGATTACCAGAATGGAGAAGAAGCAGGAATCAAAAGTGTAACATTACTGGTAAAAGGGCAGCATGCGTACGGTTTGCTAAAAGCTGAAAAGGGTGTTCATAGACTAGTTAGAATATCACCATTCGATTCAAGTGGGCGTAGGCATACCTCGTTTGTATCTATAGATATCGCGCCTGAAATTAATGAAGATATCGATATTGAAATTAATCCAGATGATATCAGAGTAGATACGTATCGTGCTAGCGGAGCTGGCGGGCAACATATCAATAAAACAGAATCTGCTGTAAGAATTACTCACAAAGAAACGGGACTAGTAGCGGCGAGTCAAGCAGGAAGATCTCAGCTAGCGAACAAAGAACAAGCGATGAATATGTTAAAAGCGAAATTATACCAAAAAGAATTAGATGAAAAAGCGCAACAAATGGCTGCGATAAAAGGTGAACAAAAAGAAATCGGATGGGGCTCTCAAATTAGATCATATGTATTCCATCCCTATTCTATGGTGAAAGATCATAGAACAAATGTTGAAAGTGGAAATACAGATGCTGTTATGGATGGCGAAATTGATCAGTTTATTGAAGCGTACTTGCGTTCTCTAATACAATAAATGAATAAGGTGAAGACTGTTTGAGGATAGAAAGGCTATCCAAAGCAGTCTTTTTTACGTAAAAATTGAAAGTTCATAAGAAGTGTCAAAATTCGGACATATTTTTAATTTCAAATTATTACTCTTTTGTAACATAACAGAAATATATATAATCCCATAAAAAATCGAAATTAAAGGCCGTAGTGGGTTGTGTTTTGATTATAAAAAGAATATTTATGTAAAAAGTGGGGGAATACAGGGTGGATCTAAAGAAAACCAAGTTTAGACCGTTCAGAATTATACAATCATGACTTTTTGAAATGTTTTTGTAATTGGATTAAAACAGACATCCGTAAATCCAATGATATACTAGAAAAGGCTTAAGACAAAGAAATAACTACTATGATTTATTGAGCAGAATGGCCTACCAGAATTGATAAGAATAAATATAAATAGATAGGTGATTATATAATGATTGAAATGTCTAATGTTTATAAGAAATATTCAAATGGCATTACAGCAATAAACGGTTTAGATGTTCGAATAGAGCAGGGAGAATTCGTTTATGTCGTTGGACCGAGTGGAGCAGGAAAATCTACATTCATAAAAATGATATATAGAGAAGAATTGCCCACTAAAGGAACTGTTAAAGTAGGAGAATTCGAGCTTGAAAACTTGAAACCTAAAAAAATTCCTTATTTAAGAAGACATGTCGGAGTAGTATTTCAAGATTTTAAATTACTTCCAAGACTGACAGTATATGAAAATGTTGCCTATGCAATGCAAGTTTTAGAAAAGAATCCAAAACAGATTCAAAAACGGGTTCTTGAGGTTTTAGATCTGGTTGGCTTGAAACATAAAGTAAGAATGTTTCCGAATGAACTTTCAGGAGGGGAACAGCAACGTATTGCAATCGCTCGAGCAATTGCGAATATGCCTCGAGTATTAATTGCCGATGAGCCAACAGGTAACCTAGACCCGGAAACAGCTTGGGGGATTATGGAGTTGCTTGAACAAATCAATAATCAAGGGACAACAATTATAATGGCTACACATAATAGTGAAATTGTAAATCGTGTCAGACATAGAGTCTTGGCAGTTGAAAATGGACGTATTGCCCGTGATCAAGAAGGAGGGGAATACGGATATGAAATTTAGAACAATCAAAAGACATATAGTTGAATCACTAAGAAGTATAGTACGTAATGGATGGATGACGTTAGCGGCAGTTAGTGCTGTTGCAGTAACGCTATTACTGGTTGGTAGCTTTATAGCCTTATTAATGAATGTAAATAAGCTGGCCTCTGATATAGAAAATAACGTACTCGTCCGTGTCCATATAGATTTAGCTGCTGAAGAAGCTGATCAGGAATCACTGAAATCATCGCTTGAAGGATTAGACAATGTAGAAAGTGTTGAATTTGTTAGTCGAGATACTGAACTGCAGAATGTTATTGGTAGCTACGGAGAAACTTTCGGACTTTTCGATGGAGATAATAACCCGTTATATGATGTCTTTGAAGTGAATACTAATTCACCAGAATCTACTGCGGAGGTAGCAAAAGCAGCAGAAGGATTAGATTATGTAGCAGAGGTGAATTATGGCGGATCCGATGCTGAACGACTCTTTGAGGTAATGAGTACCGTTAGAAATGTTGGAACGATCATTATTGTTGCCCTCATCTTCACGGCAGTATTCTTAATATCCAATACGATTAGGATTACAATTTTCTCCAGAAGAACTGAGATTGAAATTATGAAACTTGTAGGCGCAACAAATTGGTTTATCAGATGGCCTTTCCTAATTGAAGGGGCCATGATTGGTTTGGTTGGTGCACTGATTCCAGTTTCAATCATCTCGTATGTTTATCTAACAGGATATAGTTCAATGACTAACTATTTAGCAAGTTCTACCTATTCTTTACTTGAACCCAATCCTTTCTTGTTCTTACTAATTGCCTTATTGCTTGGTATTGGTATTGTGATTGGCAGTTTAGGGTCAGCTTTATCAATAAGGAAATTTTTGAAAATATAAATATTTTGAATAATGGTGGAGCGAGAAATACGCTTTAATCGCTCCACTTGCATACATAGTGAAAAATAATTTAATGGAGAAAGAGGTAACCGACGTGAATAAAAAATTAATCTTGAAATTAGCATTAACAACTACAATAGGATTTACTTATTTAGCAGCACCTTTAACAGTTTTTGCAGCACCTGGAAGTGAGTCAGAATATAACCAGAAGTTAGAGGATCTTTCGACTGATCAAAGTGATGCTGAAAAAGAATTAGAAGCAGTTGCTTCAAAAATAGAAGATAAAGAAAATGATATGAATAAGCTAGTTGAAGAAATGACTGCAACTACTGAAGCTTTAACAAAATTACAAGATGAAATCAAAGTCTTAAATGAAAAGATTGAAGAACGCGAATCTCGTCTTGAAGAGCAAGCTCGAGCAGTTCAAGTTACAGGAGATTCTAGTTCATTAGTTGAATTTGTATTGGATTCTGATTCTTTAGGAGATGTTATTGGCCGGTTAGATGTTGTCAGCAAACTAGTCACTGCTAATCAAAATTTAATTCAAGAACAGATTGATGATAAAGAGTTAGTCGTCGAAAAAGAAAAAGAAACGCTAGCTAAACAAGAAGAACAAACGCTTCGAGCAGCTAAACTTGAAAGTCAAAAAACAGAATTAGAAGAAGAGCAAGCAAATCAAGAGCGTTTAGTGGCATCTATTTCAGCCCAACGTGCTAAAGTTTCAGAAGAAAAAGACGCATTTTTGGCTGAACAAAAAGCTGCTGAAGAACGTATGGAAGAAATTCAAACAGCTAGAACTGTTGCAGAAGAAACAAGCACAATTTCAGTGTCAGATGAGTCAAATGGAAGTAATAAAACAGAAAATAATAGTACAACCGTATCTACTTCTTCAAGTAAAGCTGATGTTGCTAAGAAAAATATCCCAGCAGCAACAAATGGTGGTTCAATCACGAGCGTTGCACAAAGTTTGATTGGTGTTCCTTATTTATGGACAGGCGGTACACCAGCAGGATTTGACTGCTCAGGATTCGTACAATATGTATTTCGTAAAGCTGGCCGCAGCATTACAAGAACAGCGGCTGGACAATATAGTGCAACTACAAGAATTACACAATCACAAGCAAAACCAGGAGACTTAATCTTCTTCAACCAATCTGGATCAATTGACCACGTCGGAATTTATCTAGGTGGCGGAAGCTTTATTGGATCTCAATCATCAACTGGTGTTGCAATAGCTTCATTTACCTCAGGCTACTGGTCTAATCATGTAGTTGGATTTGGACGTCCGTAAATTGTATGTCTATCCTTTTTAAATAAATAAAAAAATTAAATGAACAAGTTTAATAAAATAGGTTAGTTTAGATCTGGTTTCTTTCTAGATTTAGACTAACCTATTTGTTTCTATAGGAAGGTTTTAATGAGAGGTACTAGGTAAAAAAGCGGAAATATAGAACTATGTAAATATAGATACTAAGTAATGTATTATTTTTTTGAACGATTTACTGTTTATACTCAATATACTATAAAGTCTCAAGTAGAATTCAAATAAATGAAATAAACCATTATCAAACCTATGCATTACTTTTCATTAAGATGTGTTAAAATAATAAAGAAAGATAAGAAGAAAGGTGTAGAGAAATGAATATTTTACAAAACTTATTATTATCCATTGGACTTTTTTTTATACAGCCGTTATTCATCGTAGGTATTATACTCGTTTTATTATCCAAAAGTAGAAGGGTCAGTTATGATCGCAAACAGTTAAGAGCTACGATTTATAAAGATAACTTTGAAATTAAAAGATTTTTACTTTGGGGACTATTACCTGGATTGTTGTTATCCATTTTAAACATATTTATAGGTATCCCGCTTACTTTAGACTGGATAATTTTATATCAAATCGTTACTTTATTACTCTTAGGATTTGGTTATCGATTTATTCATCCAATCTTCACTTTTTCTATTACAAGTCTGGTTCTGCTGATCCTGACTTATTTTGATTTGAATTTTAGTCAATTATTTACACTACCTGCTAGTTGGTTTAGTCCTTTAGAAGAAGGTTCTTCAGTAGCATTTGAATTAACTCAAGTCAGTTTAGTTATCGCGCTTTTATTATTATTAAGTACTATACTAGTTTTACATGTTGGGGATATGGCAAAATTTATTCCACGTTTCCTTTCAACAAAAAGGGGAAAACTGGTAGCGACTTATAGAATGACCCCTTTATGGCTTGTACCTTTATTATTTGTGATACCGGGAGAAGGCTTTCGACCATTTTTTGAATGGTGGCCAGTTTTTTCAATTGGAAATGAACAATATTCTTTCTTCATTTTACCTGTTTTGATTGGTCTTAGATATACAGTTCAAGCTCAAATGCCAAGTCAGGCAAAAGATAGACTTTTAAGAGATTTCATGGGTCTTTCTATCATTGCAACCATAGTTTTTGCTTTAACTTTCTGGATTAAAGAAATAGCGGCAATTGGATTGATGATCCTGATTATTGGTGGGATTGTTGTTTTGTATCGACATAGGAAACGAGAACAAAAGTGGAGCTTTAGATTTGGCCCTGCAGAACAAGGGTTGAGAATTATTGCGGTTCGACCAAATAGTCCAGCTGAAAAAATGGGATTAGACATCGGAGATGCTATTTTAGAATGTAATAATATAGTATTACACAATATTGAAGAATATAATGAATCATTGTTTTCTAATCGCGCTTACTGTCATTTAAAAGTGAAAAGAATAGATGGGGAAATAATTCTGACAGAAACCTCTATCTATGAAGACGATCCTCATGATTTAGGATTAATCACTCTAGAAGAAATTAAAGTAGTTTAAAATTTTAGATTATAAGTAAAAAATAGGATTAATAAATGAAAGGGTGGAAAATAAAATCATGAAAAAGGTTTTAATTGTCGAAGATGAGCAGTCAATTATTAAGTTATTATCCTATAATTTAGAAAAAGAAGGATATCAAGTTACTTCTTCTATGGATGGTGAAGAAGGATATGATATGGCACGAACGAATGCTTATGATTTAATTATTTTAGATTTGATGCTACCTTCAAAAGACGGTATTGATATTTGTAAAGGCCTAAGACAAGAAAAAGTTAATACACCAATTATTATGTTGACTGCAAAGGATTCTGAAATTGATAAGATTATCGGACTTGAAATAGGCGCTGATGATTATATGACTAAACCCTTTAGCCCTAGAGAAGTCCTAGCTCGTATGAAAGCAGTATTTAGAAGGTATGAGAGTAAAAGTGAAACTAAAATTGAATCAAAAGAAAATCCTGAAAAGTCAATTATTATTAAAAATGTGGAAATTTTTCCAGATCAGTATGAAGTACGCGTAAAAGGTGATCTAATAGAATGTACACCAAAAGAATTTGATTTACTACTATACATGGCTCGAAGACAAAATAGGATTTTAAGCAGAGAACAATTGCTGAATGCAATATGGGATTATGACTTTGCGGGTGAAACAAGAATTGTAGATGTTCATATTAGTCATTTGAGAGAAAAAATTGAAGAAGATACTAAAAATCCTCAATATATTAAAACGGCAAGAGGATTTGGATACAAATTAGAGGAGCCGAAATGAAGCAACTAAGAAGAAGGATTTTACTCTTTTTTCTGATATTATTTGGTGCTTTTTCAATTATATTCTATTATATTTCTTCAAATACTTTCATTCAACAAGCAATGGACCAGCAAGGCGAAGACTTACAGGCACAGTTATTAACACTTCAAAGTCAGGTAGATGGAAGAGTTGAAACTCAAGAGGATTTACCCGAACTCAACGAAAGTCTAGAAGAAACCTCTGCTCTCATTTCTGAAAGAATTACCTTGATCAATTTATCCGGCAAAGTGATTTTTGATTCTCATGTTGATCAAAGTAGTATTGAAAACCATTTTGATAGGCCTGAATTTCAAGAGGTGCTTGAAGGCGAAGAGATAGGGACTTATGATCGCGTGAGTAGTAGTACCGATGATTTCAGATATTATGCCGCTGTACCATTGCAGAACACATCAGGGGAACAAATAGGAATTCTGAGATTGTCAAAAAAAGTAGAGGAAATGATTGGAATTACAGATGAAATTGTTAGATATTTACTAGTATTCATAACAATTTCTCTTATCTTAACCATGCTGTTTACTTTTTATTGGACTAAGCGTATTGGGGACCCAATTGAAGAAATTAAATTTGTAGCTAATAAACTCTCTCAGCAAAAATATAAAGTTAGATATAAATCTACTTCATATCAAGAAATAGATGGACTTGGCCAGACGGTCAATGAATTAGCCGGTAGTCTTGAGTCACAAATGCAAGAAATCAAGCAAAATGACAAGAGGCTAAGGGAATTGATTAATCATCTTGTTATCGGGGTCATGTTAATCGATGAAAATAGACAGATTACAATGGTAAACCCAATTATGAATGAAATTTTAGAAGAAAACCTATATGGTAAAATAGGACATTCTTATTTAGAAGTATTCAAAAGTTTCGGATTAAATCAGTTAATAGAAGCAGCTTATGAAAAGCAAGAACTTCAAAATAGAGAAATAGCACTACTGATACAAGCTGAAAAAATAGTAGATGTCAATATTGTACCTATCCCTGGTCGTATGAAAAATACTACAAATTATATTGTATTGCTTTATGATATAACAGAAATTAGAAGATTAGAAAAAGTCAGAACTGATTTTGTAGCCAATGCATCTCATGAATTAAGAACGCCAATCACAGCCTTGAAGGGATTCAGTGAAACCCTTCTTGATGGAGCTTTAGAAGATAGAGAAGTGCTGATTGAATTTTTAGAAATCATGCTGAAGGAAAGCAGTCGTCTAGATTTAATGGTTCAAGATATTTTGCAGCTTTCGAAGTTGGAACAAAAACAAGTCAGATTAAATGTCGAAGCCATTGAAGCTAAAGTAATTGTTAAAGAAGTTTTCCAGATTTTGCAGCAAAAGGCAGAGTTGAAAAATATTGAATTATCTATTGAGTATGATGAACCAGTTTATCTTGAAGTTGATCATGATCAATTGAAACAGATTATCTTAAATCTTGTAGGGAATGCTGTATCGTATACACCTGAAAATGGGATTGTCAAAGTTGAACTAGGATACGACAATCAAGAAGCCGTTATAAAAGTTGTTGATAATGGAATAGGTATACCCCAAGAAGAACAATCAAGAGTTTTTGAAAGATTTTATAGAGTAGATAAGGCGAGAAGTCGAAATGCTGGCGGAACTGGTTTAGGATTGTCAATCGTGAAATATTTGGTTGAAAATTTAAATGGATTTATAGAGCTGAATAGTGAATTAGGAAAAGGCACTAGCTTTGAAATTCATCTTCCTATTAAGTTTGAAAATAAACAGCTAACACAAAAGTGAAGTTATTGACTCTAGTTATGCAGTTTCGCAGACTAGAGTCTTTTTTGATGCGGAACGGAATAATTGATTTCTTTATATAAACAAGTTTAAAATAATAATAAGGTTGCATTTATATTGAGAAGCTGTTAGTATAGTAAAAATTTAGTCAAATCAGGAACAGTAGTTAAAATGAAAGTGAGATGATCAAGTATGGGAATGCATGAATACTTTAAAAGTCTTAGTGACTTAGAAAAAATCAATCGTTGTCCTGGAAAATTTAAGTATGCGGAACACTCAGTTGCAGCACATTCCTTTAAAGTAACACAAGTTGCTCAGTTTTTGGGAACAGTTGAGGAGCAAGCGGGTAAAAAGGTAAACTGGAAATCGCTTTATGAAAAAGCATTAAATCACGATTATACAGAAATTTTTATTGGGGATATAAAAACACCAGTTAAATATGCTGATCCAGATTTAAGAGAACGATTAGCAAATGTGGAAGAATCAATGGCACATCATTTTATTGATCAAGAAATACCAGAAAAATTTCAAAACATTTACAGAGAAAGATTTAAAGAAGGAAAAGATGATTCACTTGAAGGAAAGATATTATCAGTAGCTGATAAAGTAGATTTACTATATGAGTCTTTTGGCGAAATTCAAAAAGGGAATCCTGAATCTTTATTTACCGAAATCTACGAAGAATCATTGGGAACCATTTTAGAATTTAAAGATCTAGAGAGTGTACAATATTTCTTGAAAGAAATTTTACCAGATTTAATAAGTGGAGAATTTACTAATCAAGCTGAATTAGAAAGAATAACCAGTCTGATAATAAAAGGAGAAAATACGGAACAAACATTCGCTAACTAAAAGTAGATATGCTATAATTTACTATGAAGAAGAGGTAAGGGAGATTTCCACTTACCTCTTCATTAACGTTAGCTAAATTAAAGTTTAAATGAATAATTTTATGATTGAACTCTGGCTGAACTGAAGATAGATTCTAATAAAGGGAATGATTTAATTAATGAGTAACGATAAAATTGAAGTCCGAGGTGCACGTTCACACAATCTCAAAGATATCAATGTAACTATACCACGTGATAAATTTGTTGTAATGACGGGCCTGTCGGGATCTGGTAAAAGCTCGTTAGCATTCGATACTTTATATGCAGAAGGACAACGTAGATATGTAGAATCCTTATCTGCTTATGCAAGACAATTTTTAGGGCAAATGGATAAACCCGATGTTGATAGTATTGATGGATTGAGTCCAGCCATATCGATCGATCAGAAAACAACGAGTAATAATCCTCGATCTACTGTAGGAACTGCTACAGAAATCAACGATTACATGAGATTGATGTACGCTCGTATTGGAACACCAATCTGCCCGAATGATGGTACTGAAATCTCTAGTCAAACGATTGACCAAATGTCAGACAAAATTATGGAGAATCCTGAAAAAACGAGAATTCAAATTTTAGCTCCTATTATAAAAGAGAAAAAAGGACAACACAAAAAGGTGCTTGAGAAAATTAAATCTGAAGGCTATGTTCGCTTAAGAATTGATGGAGAAATGGCTGATATCGGCGATACGATTGAGCTGGAAAAAAATAAGAAACACACAATTGATGTAGTTGTGGATAGAATTGTGATTAAAGAGGGGATTAGATCACGTCTCTTTGAATCTATTGAATCTGCTTTAAGATTAGCCGATGGTTTCGTAGTAGCAGACATTATGGGAGATAGAGAAGAATTATTTAGTGAACATTATGCTTGTCCTCATTGTGGATTTACCCTTCCGAAAGTGGAACCTAGATTATTTTCATTTAACGCTCCATTTGGTGCCTGTGAAGCTTGTGATGGACTTGGGACAAACCTCGAAGTCGATTTAGACCTTGTAATTCCAGATGATTCTCTTTCTATTGACGATGGAGCCATTATTCCCTGGAATCCAATTAGTTCTAACTATTATCCACAGATGCTTTCACAAGCGTGTGAGACATTTGGAATTAAAACAGATGTTCCATTCAAAGACTTGTCAGAAGAAGATAAAGAAATTATATTGAATGGTTCTGGAGATAGAAAATTTCATTTTCATTATAAAAATGATTTTGGTAATGTAAGAGATACAATGATTCCATTTGAAGGAATTTTAAACAATATTACAAGACGCTATAAAGAAACAAGTAGCGATTTTACGAGAAATCAGATGCTGCAATATATGACTGAGCTAGAATGTCCAGTATGTAAAGGTAAACGATTAAATCGACAAGCATTATCAGTTAAAGTATTAGGTAAAGATATCGGAGAGATTAACCAGTTATCTATAGAAGATGCGCATTCATTTTTTGAAGAAATGAATTTATCTTCAAGAAATACAACGATTGCACTGCCAATACAAAAAGAAATTTTAGATCGACTACGTTTCTTAAAAAATGTTGGATTAGACTACCTTACATTGAACCGAAGAGCAGGATCACTTTCCGGGGGAGAAGCACAAAGAATCCGACTAGCAACGCAGATAGGATCTAATTTATCGGGCGTTCTTTATATTTTAGATGAACCTTCTATCGGTCTTCATCAGAGAGACAATAATAGATTAATTGAATCACTAAAAAAAATGAGAGATTTAGGGAATACATTAATTGTTGTAGAACATGATGAAGATACTATGCGTGCAGCTGATTATCTGATTGATATTGGGCCAGGTGCTGGAGAACAAGGTGGAGAAATCGTTGCAATCGGGACACCAGAAGAAGTAGAAAAAAATACCGATTCATTAACAGGTGCATATCTTTCGGGTGATAAATTTATTTCGGTTCCTGATAAACGAAGATCAGAAGAACTGGGACAGATTGTAGTAAAAGGTGCTCGAGAAAATAACTTAAAGAATATAGATGTTGCTTTTCCACTTGGCAGATTTATCGCTGTAACAGGTGTATCTGGTTCGGGAAAAAGTTCCTTAGTCAATGGGATTTTGAAAAAAGCTTTAGCTAGAGAAATTGGTCGTTCAAAAGCAAAACCTGGATTGCATAATACGATTACTGGGTATGAAGAAATAGAAAAAATTATTGATATTGATCAAAGCCCAATTGGACGAACGCCTAGAAGTAACCCGGCTACTTATACAAGTGTATTTGATGATATAAGAGATTTGTTTGCTAAAACAAATGAAGCGAAGATGCGTGGTTACAAAAAGGGTCGTTTTAGCTTCAATGTAAAAGGCGGACGATGTGAAGCTTGTAAAGGTGATGGAATCATAAAAATAGAGATGCACTTTTTACCTGATGTTTATGTGCCCTGTGAAGTCTGTCATGGAACAAGGTATAATTCAGAAACATTAGAAGTTAAATATAAAGGCAAAAATATTGCTGAAGTTCTTGAAATGGACATTACGGAAGCTGCTGAATTTTTTGAAAATGTACCCAAAATCTCTAGGAAAATGCAGACGATTATTGATGTTGGTTTAGGATATATGACGTTAGGCCAACCGGCTACAACTTTATCCGGTGGAGAAGCACAGCGTATGAAATTGGCCAGTGAATTACACAAAAGACAAAATGGGCATAATTTTTATATATTAGATGAGCCCACTACTGGATTACATGCAGATGATATTTCAAGATTATTAGTTGTATTAGACCGATTAGTAGAGGCGGGCAATACCGTCCTAGTTATTGAACATAATCTAGATGTAATTAAAGTTGCAGATTATGTTATTGACTTAGGTCCAGAAGGAGGAGCTGGCGGCGGTACGATTATTGCTACCGGAACGCCTGAAGAAGTTGCTGAAGTCAAAGAAAGTCACACGGGACTTTATCTAAAGGATGCCCTCGAAAAAGATAGACTACGTAAAGAAAATTTAAAAGTATAGTGTAGAAAATCAGAAACGAGGCTGGGACAAAAGTTTCTATTAAGCCATAATTTGAAGTGTACAACAACCAAAAACCCCGTCAAATCCAGGAAATTCAATCCTTGATTTGACGGGGTTTTACATTCTATCTAGTTTTGTACCAGTCTCGTTTTTACGTATTTAAGGTTTTAAAAAATAAAATATCAGTCGTAAGTCCTATGACATTTACGCTCATATGTTGCATAATGTTTATAAGGATAGAAAAAAACCTATCCTGAATGTGCCGCTATTAAATTAGACTCAAGAATAAATTAAATTATAGTGATTTTAGGGATAGTAGATTGAAAATTGAACGGGAGGAAAAGACATGCAAGAGAGAGAACGTATTTTAGAATTAGTTAAAAATGGTGTGATTTCAACTCAGGAAGGCTTAGATCTATTAGAATCATTAGTGAAAAAAGAAGATAAGAAACAAGAAAAAAAAGACTTCGCTCAACCAGATACAAAACAGTCTAAAGCAGAAGAGAAAAAAGAACAGAAAAGTGAAGAAAAAGATAAATATTCTGAAGCAAATACACAAGAAACAAATCAACAAAAATATACTGATGCTGAAAAAGCAAAAATAAATTCTCAATTAGAAAAAGAACTAGAGAATTTGTCATCAGAAATTAATCATTACTCTGTGAAACTTGATCAAGTAAATGATAAACTGACAAACACTAAAAAGGTCTTAGAAAGTAAAAAGTCTGAGTTATATAAAATTAAAGAAGGTTCAAGATTAGAAAAATCTGATGAAATTACTGCAATTCGATCTGATATTCTTAACTTGGAAAAAGAAATCTCTTTAATTCAAAAAATTGATGAATTAGATAATACTGCAGAAGTCGCAGAATTGAAATCTGATTTGAATGATAAAATAGCTGAGTTAGAAAAAGTACAAGCTGAAACTGATCCAGATAAAAAAATAGAAATCGAAGAATTAGAGAAAGAAATTAAAAGGTTAGAAGAACAAGCTGAGGAAACTCAAAAAGATAAAATAACACTTATGAAGAAATTGCATGCTATTAAAATGAAACAATGGACCACCAAAGCAAAACAAGTTTCAGAGAAATTAGAAATTCCTGAAAATTGGAAAGACGAAGCAAGTGAGACATTTTCTAAAGCTGGCAAGCAAATCGAAGCAAGCGGGAAAGAACTAGGGAAACTAATAAGAGAATCAGTTTCTACTTCTATGAAAAGTGATACTGCTCAATCAGTTAAAGGTTCAATCAATTCTGCATTTGAGAACTTTGATTGGAAAGATATTAATATTAAGGTACCGAAATTAGCTTCTACAGCATTTGAACACGAATGGACATTTGAAGAAACAACAGCTAGCATTTTAGATTTTAAACTTGCCAATGGACAATTTAAAATTGAATCTAGCCCAAACAATACAATCAAAGTCTCTGCAAAAATTAAAATATATGGTAAAATAAATGAAGAAACGCCGTTAAAAGCATTTGAAGATCGTAGTCATATTGAAATTGATGATGATAAGTTTATTTTCCATGTTCCAAATAAAAGAGTCGAAGCGACTATTACAATGTCACTTCCTAAAAGAATATATGATTATACTGCAATTAAACTATTGAATGGAGATGTCTTATTCAATGAGTTCGCAGGTAAAGATGTATTTGTTAAATCAACAAATGGGGATATGATATTCAAAAATACTGAAGCTGTTATGTTAGAAATTAAAGGAACAAATGGAGATATTCAAGTTAAAAATTCAGAAATTCGTGATTTCTTAGTCAGCACCGTCAATGGAAATATTGCTTACAAAGGTGCCCCTTTAAGTTCTGATGTATCCACAACAAATGGAGATATTAAACTTACCTTGAACAGTAAAGAAATGACTCGAATCAAAGCGAGTTCTGTAAATGGAGATGTTAAAATCGCTATTCCGTTAGAAGTTGATGTTGAAGGAGAAGCTAAAACGGTTTTTGGGAAAGTGAAAAGTCGATTAAATGAGATTGATATTCAATCACAAAAAGACACAAAGCTTAATTTTAGACGTATTCGTCAAGGACAAGTGCTTCAACTAACTGCACAAACGACTTCTGGGAATGTTTTATTAAAAGATACAAATGAATCTAAATAGTAAAGGAAGGTTAATATAATGGGAAATTTAAAAAAATCAAAAGATAATGCAGTGATATTCGGAGTTATTGGAGGTATTGGTGAATATTTTAATATTGATCCAGTATTATTGCGTGTTATCTTAGTTGTTATTACTTTCTTAGGAGTCGGAACTACGATTCCTGTCTATCTGGTAATGGCGCTACTAATGCCGGACGGGAACTCATCAAGAAAAAACACAGAGTATAATCCCTTTTCGAATTCTTCAAGTGGGCATACAAATAAACAAAAATCTAAATCACAAAGAAAAGAAGCTGAAAAGGTAAAAGAGGATGACTGGAGTGATTTTTAATAATGAAATGGTGGCAGAGAATATTAGCTAATACCATCATATTCTTAGCATTAGCTGGATTTTTAGATGGATTTATGATTTCTACATGGGCAACTGCTCTGATAGCTGCTGTTGTGTTTGCTGGACTGAACCTTTTTGTTAAACCGATATTAGTCTTATTATCACTTCCAATTACTTTTATGACTTTAGGATTATTTTACTTTGTCATTAATGGATTGATGCTGTGGTTCACAGCATCATTAGTAAGTGGGTTTGAGTTTAGTTCATTTTGGCTTGCGCTTGTTGTAGCTTTGATTGTATCTGCACTTAATGCTTTTTTAAGCAGCGGATATGAATAAGTTGTTCGAACTAATAAAAATTGACTATTGAAATCAGATTAGTTACTCTGATTTCAATAGTTTTTTTTATTAAAATGGAAGGTCTTATCTTGGGAAGTACTGATTTATTATCTATAAACAAAAGCTTAATTGTGATATGATGTAAGTGCTTATTAGTTTTTAAGCAACGTTAAATAGTAGAAATAAATTTCTTGAGAAATAGTTGATTTAGGGAAATAAACTGACTTGAAAACTAATAAGGTAGAATCAGTTATTGTATTTCCTAATGCAAGTCAGAGGTTAGCGAAGGAGAGTAAAATGACAAATATAGTAACAATCAAAGAGCTTGTTGCAGAAATGAATGATATAAAAGTTTTAGTAGGTGAAGATCACTTAGACCGCCATATAACCATCAGTGATTTGTCTCGTCCGGCATTGGAATTAACAGGATACTTCAGCTTTTATCCTCAAAATCGTATTCAACTACTGGGACGTACGGAGCTATCATTTGTTGATCGAATGACAAGTGATGAACGATACATTATTATGAAAAGAATGTGTCAGGCAGATACGCCGGCATTTTTAGTTTCTAGAAGCCAAGAACCGCCAAAAGAGCTGATCAAAGCAGCTACTGAAAAAGGCATTCCTGTATTGGTGTCTACTAGACCAACAACTCGATTATCGTCTAATGTAACAAATTTTTTAGAAGAACGTTTAGCTGAACGTATTTCTCAACATGGAGTCCTTGTCGATATTTACGGTATGGGCGTATTGATTATTGGAGATTCGGGAATTGGGAAATCTGAGACAGCTCTAGAATTGATTCAACGAGGTCATCGATTAGTGGCTGATGATCGAGTAGAACTTTATATGATGGATGAAAATCGTATCATCGGTGAGCCACCAGAAATATTACGGCACCTGATTGAAATCAGAGGAATTGGCGTAATTGATGTCGTGAATTTATTTGGGGTGGGTGCAATTAGAACAAGTAAAACAGTAGATTTAGTAATGAATTTAGAACATTGGGACCGTAATCGTGAGTATGATCGATTAGGAAATAACTTAGAAAACATGCGTTTCTTTAATGTTGATGTACCCAAACTATCTATTCCAGTTCGAGTTGGACGTAATCTGTCAATCATTATCGAAATTGCTGCTATGAATATTAGAGCCAAAGAGATGGGCTATGATGCTACCGTAACCTTTGAGCGCAATTTAGGAAAATTAATCGAAAGAAACTCACAAGACTTGTAGTATGGAGGAAATAAATCAATGAATTTTACTTTAGGAGCGATTGATCCAGTGGCTTTTCAATTTGGCCCTTTAAAGGTTGCTTGGTATGGGATCATTATAGTTTTTGGAATGTTTGTAGCTGTCTGGCTAAGTATCAGAGAAGGGGAAAAACGAGGAATTAAAGAGGACTTTATCGTAGATCTAGCTTTTTGGATTATTCCAGCAGGATTAATTGGGGCTAGGATCTACTATGTACTGTTTGAATTGGATGTCTATTTGCAAGACCCAATTCGAATGCTCTATATCTGGGAAGGCGGCATCGCGATTTATGGAGGATTGATTGCAGGCTTTGCAACCTTAGTCTGGTTTACCAAAAAAAGAGGTATCCCAGTTTGGTTATTATTAGATGTGTTAGCTCCACATGTCATGATAGCTCAGGCAATTGGCCGCTGGGGGAACTTTATCAACCAAGAAGCTCATGGTGGAGAAGTTAGTCGTGCTTTTTTAGAAAGATTATTTTTACCAAAATTTATTATTGACCAAATGTATATAAATGGTACTTACTATCATCCAACCTTCCTATACGAATCATTATGGAATGTTGTAGGTTTTATAATCTTAATGGTTCTACGTAGCAAAGATAAAGTGTTGAGAAGAGGAGAGGTCGCTTTAGGGTACGTTGCCTGGTATGGACTAGGAAGATTTTGGATAGAAGGTATGCGAACAGACAGTCTTTATTTTGGACCATTCCGTGTTTCACAAGTCTTATCTGTCATTCTATTTTTAGGCTCTATAGCTTGGATCATATACAGAAGAAATTATCAGTATCCAAAACCTCCTTATTATACAGAAGGGATGCTTCCAGAGCAGACTTTTGCTGAGAAGAAGAGAAAATTTCAATCAAAATAATAAAATGAATGTTTAGGAAAAGAAAGGGAATTATTTTGGAATATACAGCAGCATTATTTGACTTTGATGGGACGTTAGCAAATTCCAATGAATTGATTAACCGAACCCATTATACAGTTCTAGAAGAACTTTTTCCCGGAAAGTATACAATGGAATCAGTTCGTCAATTTAACGGCCCTTCACTTGATGAAGTATATGGCACATTAATACCTGATAGAAAACAAGAAATCATTACTAAATACCGTCAGTTGAATTCAGAATTACATGATGAAATGATTACGTTATTTAATGGTGTAAAAGAAGAATTGACTTTGCTGAAAGAAAAAGGTGTAAAGTTGGCAATAGTTTCAACAAAAAGGAATGACATGATTGAACGTGGAATCAAAGTTCTAGGGCTGGAAAATCTATTTAGCGTTGTGATTGGATCATATTCTTATAGTCATTATAAACCTGATCCGGAGCCAGTCTATAGAGCCCTAGCAGAGTTGAATGTACCGCATAATCAAGCGGTTATGATTGGAGATAATACGCATGATATAGAATCTGCGACTAATGCGGGAATACCTAGTATATTTGTTGAGTGGTCTCAGAAAACTTTAAAAGAGATAGAGCCGTATGAACCAACTTACACAGTGAAAAACATGAGAGCCTTATCAGCTATAATTCTGGGTGAAAATATGAATAAACAGATCCAGCACGAGGAGGTGCCCAGTCAGTGCAAAAACAAGTAGCCGTTTTAGGAGCAGGATCTTGGGGCACAGCGCTTTCTAAAGTCTTACATGAAAATGGGTATTCAGTAAATTTTTGGAGCAGAAATCAAGACCAAGTAGACGAAATTAATCAGTATCACACTAATAAAAAGTATTTACCAGACTCTGTTTTACCAGAGAAACTTAGAGCAACTAGTGACCTGAAAACAGCTATTCAAACAGCTCAAGTAATTATTTTTGTTGTTCCTACAAAGGCAATTAGAGATTTGGCACACCAGGTAGCTGAATTTATTAGTGAACCTAAATTAATTGTTCATGCTTCCAAAGGGCTAGAACAACTGACACATAAAAGAATCTCAACGATTTTAGAAGAAGAAATTCCTATAAAAAAAAGAACAGCCATTGTTGCTTTATCTGGTCCGAGTCATGCAGAAGAGGTTATGGCAAATGATCTAACAACTATTACAGCTGCGTCTGAAGATGATGAGAGTGCCAAGACTGTCCAAGCCTTATTTATAAATGACTATTTTAGAGTATATACAAATAAGGATATTTTAGGGGTAGAAATTGGAGCTGCTTTAAAAAATATTATTGCAGTGGGTGCAGGAGCAATTTCCGGTATGGGATTTGGGGATAATGCTAAAGCTGCACTAGTAACTAGGGGACTGGCTGAAATAACCAGATTGGGTGTCGCAATGGGGGCCGATCCACTAACTTTTATGGGATTGAGTGGTGTTGGAGACTTGATTGTGACCTGTACAAGTCCTCATTCTAGAAACTGGCGTGCAGGTCATTTACTAGGAGAAGGACAAGAGATCGATACAATTCTAAATGAAATGGGAATGGTTGTGGAAGGCATATCGACAACAAAAGCGGCATTTGAATTATCACAAGAATACAATATAGATATGCCGATTACAGACGCAATCTATAAAGTGGTTTATGAGGATGCTGAAGTAAAATATGTTATACTTAAGTTAATGCAACGTGAAGGGAAATCAGAATAATATTGGTCTGAATGTAAATTTAATTTAAGGTATCATAATCTACTTGAATGTAGAAGGAAGATTTTCTACATACTAAGCTAAAAGAAGGAGATTCGAATGAAAAAGGAGAAGAAAGAAATGAAAAAAGTCAGAAAAGCGATTATTCCAGCAGCAGGATATGGGACACGTTTCCTACCAGCTACAAAAGCAATGCCAAAAGAAATGATTCCAATCGTAGATAAACCAACGATTCAATTTATTGTAGAAGAAGCAATTGCTTCAGGCATCGAAGATATTCTTATTATTACAGGGAAATTAAAACGACCAATCGAAGATCACTTTGATTCTAATCCTGAACTTGAAGAAAATTTAAAAGCAAAAGGAAAACATGAATTACTTAAATTAGTAGAAGAAACAACGGGGTTGAATTTATATTTTGCGAGACAATCTTATCCTCTAGGGTTGGGACATGCTGTTTTGCAAGCAAAAGCATTCGTAGGCGACGAACCTTTTGTAGTAATGCTAGGTGACGATATTATGGCAGATGAAGTACCTTTAACCAAGCAATTGATTGAAGGGTACGAAAAAACACATGCTTCTAATATTGCTGTTATGCGAGTCCCTCATGAAGAAACTTCTAACTATGGAATTATTGATCCAGAGGCAGAAGCAGAAGAAGGGCTATACAACGTGCGTAAATTTGTTGAAAAACCTGATCCTGAGGATGCACCTAGTGACTTAGCAATAATCGGTAGATATTTGCTAACGCCTCAAATATTTGATCTATTAGAGAAGCAAGCACCGGGTGTTGGTGGAGAGATTCAGTTAACAGATGCAATTGATGCATTAAATAAAACACAACGCGTTTTTGCTAAAGAATTTAAAGGGGATCGTTTTGATGTTGGAGACAAATTTGGGTTCTTAAAAACAACCATTCAGTATGGATTGACTCATCCACAAGTTAAAGATGATCTTAAAAATTATGTCATTGAACTAGCTAAAGAACTTGAAAATGGTGGAGCAAAAACTAAAATGGATGCAGAATCTCATGAATTGGAAGATAAACAATCTAAATAGTTTTTCTTAAAGAACTTATTTGTTCAAATAAAATGATAAAGCAAAAAGTATTGTTATGCATAAATAGAACCGGGAAGAAATCAACTATGATTTCTTCCCGGTTCTATTTTATTATCTCTGACCATATTTCTTTAAGAGAAAGACTAATGAGTAGATGGTTTATTTATTTTTCTATAGGGATATTTCAGATAGTTGATAGCCGTCATACTAAATCTATCTCCAAATTAAGCTTACTTTAAAAATGAGAAATCAAGAGAATCGACTTGTAGAAAATTTTGAATAGCTAATATGGAACCACCATATAAACTGGCATTTTCACCTAAAGCAGAAAGACGCATAGGAATATTTTTTGAAACAGTTTTTTCAACTTGTAATTTAATGGTGTTAAATAATTCAGGAATTTCAAAAAGAATTTCCGAATTAATAAAGAGAACTTGCGGACAAAAAGTCCCCATGATATTTGATAATCCAATTCCAAGATTTACAGCAAATTCTTTTAGAAGATTGACTGTTTCTATGTCATTTAAATAGTAACCTTCAATTAGATCTGATACTTCAAGAGATTTATCTGATTTGATTGTTCTATAATTTTTCATAAGAGCTTTATGGGAGCAATATTGTTCGAAGCACCCACTATTTCCGCATGGACATTCTATGCCATTTGGGTAAAGTGTTGTATGCCCAATTTCTCCACTACGACCTTCAAATCCTCTATATAATTCTGAATCTATTATAACTCCTGCACCGATCCCTGTGTGGATACTTACACTAATTAGATTGGAGTAGTCAGAATCAAAAGTAGATTCCGCCAAAGCAGATAGATTTGCTTCGTTTTCTATATAAACAGGTATTGATAATTCTTGTTCCAGTACACTTGCTAAGTCAATTTGATCAAGATCATAATAAGGAGTAAAAGTAATTTTATTATTATGAACAATTCCGTGAATCGCTATGGCAATACCGGTTATGCCAAAAGGGGTATTTTCCATTCCCTTCTCATAGTCTTTTACAATTTTAGAAATAATAGAACAGATATTATTTTTGTTCAATTCTATATTTTGAGATTCCTTATGAATTATTTCACCATCTAGTGAATTAATCATGTAGCTAATTTGATCATACCGAATATCAAAACTGATAGACACACCTGCTTGTTTATTTACTTCTAATAAAATAGGTTTTCTACCTCCAGCCGAAGAACTCTCTCCGATACCAGTTTCGATCACATAATGATCATGCATTAATCTTTTAACAATTTCTGATATCGTAGCTTTATTTAAACCAATATTTTCGGCAATTCGAGCTCTCGACAAGCCTGGATTATTAATTATTTCTGAAAGTACTAGTAGTACATTATTTTCTCGAATAGAATTTTGAAGTTTAACCATACATCTTTCTCCTTACATTACAAAAATGAAAACGCTTGACAAGGTTGCGTTGATATATTAAGATCTAGTTATGTTAGTTTATTTACGCAACAAACTTACTTTATCATAATTCTTGAAAATAAAATAGATATATTTTAAGAAAAGGAAACTAATTCATTTTTACTTAATTAATCTAGTCTCTTCAATAAAGTATAGCATTTTTCTAACAAAATTATAGAGATTTTATAAAAAATAATTTTAGCTCCGTTTAGCAGGCTGTTATTTGGGAGGTGTTTATACATTAATTAATCTTTATTGAAGACAATATTTGATGGGGATGTTTTAATATAAAAGTTTTTTAGAAGAGAATATAGAGAGAACAACAAGTTGTATTTTACGCTAGACAAACTAGTGATAAAAAATGGAATATATCACCATTATCTTTTTAAGAATATTGAAATATAAGAGGTTATTTGGGATTTTCATGACCTCAATTCAAATGGAATGGAGAAAAAAATATGGGATATGTATTGGGACTTGACATTGGAACGAGTGGGTTAAAAGGGATATTGTTAAATGGAAAAGGTGAAGTTATAGCTTCAGCTTCAAAAGAATATGAAGTATTAAACCCCAAAAGAGGTTATAGTGAACAAAATCCAGAAGAATGGTATAGAGCAGCTGTTTTAGTGATGAAAGAGATTATAAAAATTATGCCAGATGCAGCAGGAAAAATTGAAGGTATTAGTTTTTCAGGTCAGATGCATAGTATGGTCCTATTAGATGAACATGGAGAAGTGGTTCGTAACGCTATTCTCTGGAATGACGTCCGTACTACAAAACAATGTGAGGAAATAACTGAAAAATTAGGAACTCATTTAATTGAAATTACAAAAAACAAGGCTTTGGAAGGATTTACACTTCCTAAAATTCTTTGGGTACAAGAAAATGAACCCGATTTATGGAAGAAAACAGCTCACTTTTTATTACCTAAGGATTATTTGGGTTATCGACTTACAGGAAATATACAAATGGAATATTCAGATGCTGCTGGAACACTAATGTTAGATGTATCAAACAGAGAATGGAGTAAAGAGATTTTAAATCAATTTAATATTGATGTGGAAATCTGCCCCCAATTAGTTGAATCTACTGCTAAAATAGGAGAATTGAAAACAGAATTGACTGAGGAATTAGGAATATCAAACTCTATATCAGTATTTTCAGGTGGAGCAGATAACCCTTGTGCTGCAGTAGGGGCGGGGATTGTAAAATCCAATCAAGCTATGGTAAGCATAGGAACATCAGGTGTTTTCTTAACCTATGAAGAGAACGGGGATAAAGAGTATAAGGGACAATTGCATTTCTTTAACCATGTAATTCCGAATGCATTTTATTCGATGGGGGTTACATTGTCTGCTGGAAGTAGTTTGAATTGGTTTAAAAAACAATTTGCACCTAATGATTCATTTGAATCACTCCTTGAAAATGTCAATCTGATTGAACCAGGATCCAACGGCTTATTATTTGCTCCGTATATATCAGGAGAAAGAACGCCTTATACCGATAGTGATATTAGGGGAACGTTTTTAGGGATCGATATTAGTCATACGAAGGATCATTTCGTGCGGGCAGTATTGGAAGGGATCACTTTTTCCTTGCGTGATTCTCAAGAGCTTATGCGTGAACATACTGGGAAAAATTTTAATCAAGTTGTTTCTGTAGGAGGCGGAGCAAAAAATAAAGATTGGCTTCAAATGCAAGCTGATATTTTCAATACTCCAATAGTCACACTAAAAACAGAACAAGGACCTGCTATGGGAGCAGCCATGATTGCTGCTGTAGGGCTTGGATGGTACCCAAATTTTGAAGAATGTTCAGAGATATTTGTACAAATTAAAGAAGAATTCAAACCAGATTCAGCCGCTGTTAAGAAATATGAAAGTATTTACCAAAACTATAGAGATATTTATCCAGCTATCAAAAAAATTAGTCACCAGCTTGTAAACTAAGACAATAATCAATCATTGAAACGTTTAACGAGTATCTCTTTATTAATAAAGAAAAGTATCCTCTTCCTTACTGATATATCTTATAAGGGATAGGATATTTTTTGTGAAAAAGCATTTAATGAATAAATTAACTGATTTAAATAAGCGATAAAAGTATTGAAAACTCCTTTCAAAATACAACATGACGATAGAAATTAGAATTATTAGGTAAAAGAATTCATTGCTCATATTAATATTATATTTCGTTTAAAAGATAGTTCGGAAGGAAATATTAGTTAGGTTGAGATAATCATGTTGATTAATCAGGAAGAATTGAGATAAAAATAAAAACTTCGTATATATTATTGACAACGGTTTCATAGTGTTGTATATTTAGTTTGTAAGTTAAACTAACTAATATAATCATGGAGGGAAAATAATGGAATATTTTACAAATGTTAAGAAAGTCAAGTATGAAGGGATAGATTCAAAAAATCCTCTAGCATTTAAAATATATAATGCAGAAGAAATTATTGGTGGAAAAACAATGGAAGAACACCTTAAGTTTTCTGTTGCTTATTGGCATACTTTTGCTGAGGAATTGACGGACCCTTTTGGTTCAGGAACGGCTATTCGTCCTTGGGATAATATAACGGATCCAATGGAAAAAGCGAAAGCAAAAGTAGAAGCAGCTTTTGAGTTGTTTGATAAGTTAAATGTTCCATATTTTGCTTTTCACGATGTAGATATTGCACCAGAAGGTGAAAGTTTAAAAGAAACTTTTGAAAATATGGATATTATTGTTGATTTAATTAAAGAAAAAATGGAAACAAGTAAAACTAAACTTCTATGGAATACGGTTAATAATTTCTCGCATCCTCGTTTTGTTCATGGAGCAGCTAGCTCAAATAATGCCGATGTTTTTGCCTATGCAGCAGCAAAAGTAAAAAAAGGTCTGGAAGTTGGTAAAAAATTAGGATCTCAAAGTTATGTATTCTGGGGCGGTCGTGAAGGATACGAGAGTTTATTAAATACAGATATGGGATTAGAAGTGGACAACTTGGGTCGCTTTTTCCATATGGCAATCGATTATGCAAGTAAAATTGGCTACGAAGGGCAGTTTTTGATTGAACCAAAACCCAAAGAACCAACTTCTCATCAATATGATTTCGATGTAGCTACTACACATGCATTTTTACAAAAATATAATTTGGATGATAAGCTAAAATTCAATATTGAAGCTAACCATGCTACGCTAGCAGGTCATTCGTTTGAACATGAACTGCGCTATGCACGTATAAATAAAATGCTAGGGTCTGTAGATGCCAATCAAGGTCATCCATTACTTGGATGGGACACAGATGAATTCCCTTCAGATATGTACGCTACAACTTTGGCAATGTATGAAATTCTCAAGAATGGTGGGTTAGAAAAAGGTGGATTAAACTTTGATTCTAAAGTAAGAAGAACATCATTTGAGCCAGAAGATTTATTTAGAGCTCATATAGTAGGCATGGACAGCTTTGCGTTAGGATTAAAAGTGGCGCACAAAATGATAGAAGAAAATGTCTTTGAAAACATCATTGATAAACGTTATAAGAGTTTCAATGAAGGAATTGGTAAAGATATTGTTGAAGGGAATACAGACTTTGACAAATTGACAGAACATGCATTGAACTTAAAAGAAGTTAAGAATGAATCTGGTCAGCTAGAAGTTATTAAAGGTGTATTAAACCAATATATTCTCCAAGCTCTTTCAGGAAAATAGTAAAAATTAATAGATAGAATAAAAAATTTCTCATGGGGAAGATTTATTCTTCTCCGATGAGAAATATTAAAAATAGAGAAATCAGCTCGGTCTTTAGTATTAAATATTTAAAAATATATTGGTGAGAACCAAAAGAGTTAAGGAGTAAACTAAATATAATTTTTTTTGAATGAACAAAAGTCAATTGTGTAAGCGTTTGACGAAATGTTGGTATGCTTCCATATCCTTGCGAAAAATAAAGATTAACAGATTCTACTACTCTGTTTTTGTATTCTTATAAATTAAAATGATAGCGATCACTTCTGAAATAGTAATTAGCTTGAATAAATCTAAAAATTATACGGAGGAAGATTATTAAAAAATAGATCGATATGGTCATCTTAGCAGCTATGAGCTAATTGGTTTTTGAAGCATATGGGAATGAAGGAAACTCAGTTATAGCTTTGGAAATGAGGCAGATACTGATAAGGCTGAACTATGATAAGATACAGAACAAAAAAATATGGACGAGGAGATCAAGTTTTAGAAATTTGGTCTTTTACTAATGAAGTCAATACTATATTTGAATGGTTTTAGCCAATTTTTTTGGATCATAAAAACGTTCCTTGTATTTCCCCTAGAGGAAAAGAGCTAATTCTTCTAATTACATACTGGCAACGTTAGCTAACGAAAAGGAATCGGCAAATACTTCCAACAGGGCAGCTTCAAAGATTGAAGTGTGTAGTTCATTTGAGAGCATATTGCACTTTTAATAAAGATTCTCAAGAAAAGGTTGCTTGCCATCCGTTATTTGCTGTATCACATTGATAAAGTTATCTCGTTAACCGTTGAATGGTCCTATACTTTTCTTTTTTAATGATGGTTTTACTATACCGCCTAAGGCCCCTAAGCCGATAAAGGACTATAGAGTTTTGAACAATAACTTCTACACCAAATCTTTATGTCCCTACTATTATCTGAAAGTGTTGATGGATAAAAATTTTAAACAAATGCAGATTTTATGTCAATGACAATTTGATCGCAATGGAACTTTCAGTTGAAGACTAGAATCGTTTCCTTGATCTGGTAGATACCATATAAGTCATTGTAAAGTATGTCTTATTTTAGACGGTTGCCTTAGCTGTCAAAGAACCACCCATCATTTTTTTAGAGCTAACACCAATACCTACGAATAATTCCACGAAAAGGATCTCCTTTCAAAAAAATTGGAGTATCCAAGTAAAAAGTTTAATGTAAATCTACTATTCGTTTTTTAAAGAGTAATTTGTTGTTCTTAAATATACTATAGGAGGGGGAAAGAAAGAGAATTTATCTCTTTCTGACATAAGATGAAGAAAAATGGTTATTTTTATATTGTATTAATCACATTGGTAGCAACCCTAGGAGGGTTATTATTCGGGTATGATACAGCTGTTATATCTGGAGCGGAGGGATCAATTCAAGCATACTTTATAGATAATTTAGGACTTAGCTCACTTGTACACGGAATTACCGTGTCTAGTGCTTTAATCGGTTGTGTTATTGGTGGATTTGCATCCGGTTTCTTTTCATCAAAATTTGGTCGGAAATATTCGCTTATATTAGCGGGAGGATTATTTTTGATGTCAGCTCTTGGATCAGCCTATCCAGAATTTTTATTCTTTACAAAAGATAATCCAACTGTAGCTCTACTTATTACATTTAACATTTATCGTATTATTGGTGGCATTGGTGTTGGACTAGCATCAGCAGTTGCCCCAATGTATATTGGTGAAATGGCACCTGCACATATTAGAGGTACCTTGGTTTCATTAAATCAATTTGCAATTATCTTTGGTATGTTAGTCGTTTATTTTGTGAACTATGGTATAGCTAGCGGACAAACGTTGGAGTGGATAAATGATATTGGTTGGAGGTACATGTTTCTTTCAGAAGCAGTCCCTGCACTATTATTCATGACTTTACTATTTACTGTTCCAGAAACACCACGTTATCTTGTTTCGAAAAATAAAGATGAAAAGGCGATGTCTGTTTTATCTAAAATTTATGAAACTACAATGGCGAAAGCCACTTTGTATGAAATCAAGGAATCATTTGATAAAAATAATGCAAAAGCAAAGCTATTTTCTTTCGGTAAAAAAATTGTAGTCATAGGTATTTTGTTATCTGTCTTCCAACAATTTGTAGGGATTAATGTGGCACTTTACTATGCACCACGGATTTTTGAAAGTATGGGGGCAGGAAAAGATGCTTCTATGTTTCAAACGATTATTATGGGCTTAGTGAATGTTGTATTTACGCTTATTGCGATTTTCACAGTTGATAAATTTGGACGAAAGCCATTATTAATTATTGGTTCGATTGGTATGACTATTGGAATGTTTGGCGTTGCTGGAATGGCTTATTCAAACATAATTGGGGTTGGAACGTTAATCTTCATTATCATTTATACGGCATCATTCATGATGTCTTGGGGACCAGTTGTTTGGGTGCTCATTTCCGAAATATTCCCTAATAAAATTAGAGGACAGGCTGTCGCAATTGCTGTAGCTGCACAATGGGCAGCAAACTATTTCGTTTCTTCTACCTATCCAGCGATGATGGAAGTTAGCGGTGGAGTAACGTATTCAATATATGGCACCGTGAGTCTAATCTCAGCAATTTTCATATGGAAATTCGTACCAGAAACAAAAGGGAGATCACTAGAAGAACTCGAACAAATCTTAGTAAACTCAAGAAAAGAAAAAATACAATCACTAAAAACTAAAGTATCATAACGACATACGGGGGAGAGAGGTACCTTATAGGAAATAGATCAAAATAATAAATAAGGCTAATGCTTTTTAGTGAAATGAAAGTACCTCCAACAGAACTTCCAAGTACTAATCCGATCTGGTGGAAGAAAGTCTTCTTGTTACGGAATTTCAAAACAAGGAAGAGGAATAATTTGAAAACATGTACTATTTGAAGAATTAGATAAAAATTGCATCGTACCAATGTGCAACAATTTAATAATTGTTTTGTTTCATCAATAGCTCGTCCATCTTTTAAAAAAACAAATACAATGTAGATTATAATTGCATATTTTTTGAAAAAAGCTATTTAAATTCAAAAAGTAATAATAAGATTTATTGTAAACTAGTGATCTTTTATGGTGTTAGATCACATTGATTATAGTGCCTGAGACGTAAGCTTTCAAGTGACAGTGTTAGGATCTTGTCCTTCAAATATGAATAAGAGGTAAAATCAAAGTTTATATCCTCTAAGCTGTATCCATGAAGGGTAAAATCTAAGATTTTTTCAGATTCTATAGGATCTTTAGCATATTGTTCTTTTGTGGTTGAGCTTTTAAAAAAATACACTTTGGAGCTTTAGTTAAGATTGGTCTCTTTTAACTGGACTTAACATTTGAATGAGTTACCATTATATGCTATCACTTTCCATTCTTTGTTGAAGAAAAAAATATAATAGAACAAAAACGGGAGGGCATTGAGCTCTTCCGTTTTTGTTCTACCTATTACTTTAGAGATAATATCTTTTTTTAAGGCGGTCAAAATGCTATTTATATTCTCGAGTATTAATTTAGCCCGTAAAGCTAAGTATGCATTGATTGAATGAAGCATATGATGATCAAGCAAACTAATTAGATGAAGGTTTCGAAGATCTCTTCGAGTATAAGCTTGTAGGTAAAAGTTACAATTGATTGAAAAGAACAAAACTGCTTGAACGATTAAATGTGGAAGTGAGGTAGAGAGAAAAAGTGATCAGGAGTTTCTCCAACATGGATTCCGCTAATCTCTACATTGGTGATGACTTGAAGAACTTCTACGAAAATCGGATCAGTTCTTCAAGATAAAATATTCAGTTTGAATCAAACAAATGAAACTAAAAACAAAGTATCGTAGAATTCACACAGAGATCTGGACTTGATTATACTTTATATAGATAAAATGAGCTTTAAAAAAAGTATCATCTGTTATAATGTAAGTAATGTATAAAGGAAGACTTATAAATCGGAGGCAAATAATGGAATTAAATCAACGATATAATGGATTTGTTGTTACACATTTAGAAAAAATCCCAGAAGTAAAAGGAACAGTTTATCAAATAAAACATGAAAAGACAGACGCAACGATTGTGTATGTAGAGAATCCTAATGAAGAAAAAGTGTTTTCGATTGGCTTTAGAACACCTTCTAAGGATGATAGTGGAATATTTCATATACTTGAACACGCTGTCTTAAATGGATCAAGAAAATATCCTTTAAAAGATCCTTTTGTAGAACTATTGAAAGGCTCTTTACAGACTTTTTTAAATGCAATGACATTTAGCGAAAAAACAATTTATCCTGTTGCAAGCATGAATGAAGTAGATTTCTCAAATCTCATGGATGTATATTTAGATGCTGTTTTCTTCCCGAACGTTTTAAACAACAAACAAATTTTCCAGCAAGAAGGTTGGAATTTGAAATATAATGAAAGTGAAAGCCGATATGGATTTGAGGGAATTGTCTTCAATGAAATGAAAGGAGCACAATCTTCTTCTCAAAGAAGATTTATACAAGGGCTTGAAGCAGCATTGTACCCAAACACGCCATATGCTACGAATTCAGGAGGAACACCTCTATCTATTTTAGATTTAACTTGGGAACAATTAGTAGAAGCACATCAGACTTATTACCATCCTTCTAACAGTTTTATTTATTTATACGGAGAAATGAATATTGAAGAACAGCTAGATCATCTAGCGGAGTATTTAAATGAATTTAACTATCAAGATATTTCTAATAAACTGATTGATCTTAAAGGGGACTCCTCTCTATCGGAGACTGTAATTGAGTTTCCGATTGCAGAAGATGAAGGTAAGAAAAAACAAGCTTATCTTGGTTACGGAACTAAGTTTTCAATAGAAAATAAATACGAATTATTGTTAGCTTTTGAAATCCTTGATGAAATCTTGTTGCGTGGAAATGATGCACCCTTAAAAAAACGTCTACTCCAAGAAGGAATCGGGAAAAATGTATTTGGATGGTTTGATACTTCTTCTACTATGCCCTCATTTAATATTGGCGTTAGTCAGACCGACGAAGCACAGAAAGATCGTTTTATAAATGAAATTAGTTCTGTATTAGAAAGATTGGTAAATGATGGGATTAATGAAGCGACAGTTCAAGCAGCGATTGCATCAGTAGAATTCCAATTGAGAGAAGGTGATTTTGGATCTTCCCCAGAGGGATTATACTATGGCATCAATGCAACTGAAGCCTGGGTCGCTAGTAGACCAGTTTTTCCTACTTTTAAATATGAAGAAAGCTTTAGTATGATTAAAGAGCAGCTAAATGAAAAATATTTTGAAAATTTAATTGAAAAATATCTATTAAATAATGAGAATAAAACAATTGCTGTAGGTATACCTTCAACTGAAATTGAAAAAGAAGAATATAAAGAAGAGCAAAATAAATTAGAGCAGTTTAAGGCGACTTTGACTGAAGATGATATAGTAGAATTGATTCGAGAAAACGAAAAATTGGTCGCTTTCCAGACTACGATTGATTCTGAAGAAAATAAACGTACATTGCCAAATTTAAAACTAGCAGATATAAGTCAAGAACCAATCGAACTACCTTTAGAAAAAGAAATAGAGAATGAAATAGAGTTCTTATATCATGAATTAGAAACGAACAAACTAGCATACTATAACCTTTATTTTAATGTATCTGCTATAAGTGATAGTGAATTACCTTATTATCGGTTATTCACTACTCTACTAAAAGAATTAGGGACTTCTAAATATACTAGTGAACAATTATCGCAAGAAATTGCTATTAAGGTAGGGCAAATTTCTATTTCTAATCAAGTGTATGCTCCTGATATTGACAAAGCTGTGCATAAAATAAAAGTTGGAGTTAGAACCAAAGAATCTTTAATAAAGGAATCTGTAAGTTTAGTTAACCATATTATGACTGAAACAATCTTTGATGATAAAAATAAAATAAAGGAAACTTTAGGCCGGCTAAGTTCTTCAGTAAAACAATTTTTAGAAAATAGTGGACATGTAGCCGGTATGATGCGGGTGAACAGCCATTCATCCATTTCAGGACATATAACTGAGCAATTAGAAGGAATCAGCTTTTATCGCTTTTTAACCAATCTAGAAGAGAATTTTGATGGTCAGTATGAAAATATAGTGGAACAGATGGAGAACATTGCCCATAAAATCTTCAGTAGAAAAGAATTGACTGTAAGTTTTACAGGAGAAAAGGCTTTATTTAATAGTTTTAAAAAAGAAATATTAACTATAGACTATCCTATATCTGAGTCAGTTAAAGCAATAAATGAATATAAACCAGAAATTAGTAAAGAAGCCTTCACAAATAGTAATTCAGTTGTATATGTTTCAAAAGGATCAAATCTTAATTTAATTGGTGAAGAAGTAAGCGGATATCTTTCTGTTACTAATAGTATATTAAACTTAGAATACCTTTGGGAAAAACTGCGTGTAGTTGGGGGAGCGTATGGGGGTGGAATGTCATTATCTTCCAGTGGTAATATTGTATTTTATTCCTATAGAGATCCCAATATTTCTACTACGTTGAATACGTATGATAAAGTAAGTGATTTTATTCAAAATTTAGAATTGAGTAATTTAGCACTTGAGCGATTTATTATTGGGACTATAGCCAAAATGGATCGGCCAATGAATGCTCGTATGAAAGGAAATGCTTCAGATGCAAATCATTTCCAACTAATAAGTGAAGCTAAACGTAAGCAAAGACGTAAAGAAATTTTAAACACTACACTCAATGATATTAAAACGACTTCTGAGATATTTAATAAATTAAGGTCTTTAGAGTCAACCTGTGTGATAGGAAATGGAAGAATAATAGAAGAGAATTCCGCTGAATTTGACTACAAGGAAGGCTTATTCAAGTAAAAAGATAAAAAGTTGCATAAGGCAACATAATGAAGGTATAATCAATTCTAGTGTAATTGAAACGAGCAATAGTAACTTGAGAAAGGTTGAACGAATTGTTTTAATGATAAGAGGAGAATCGTAGTTATGGAACGATCGGATGATCATCAAGTTATTTCACTCACACCTAGTGCAAAAACTTATTATGGGCGAGCGATGATAGCATATGAAAAAACGAATTTTGAAAGAGCAAAAAACCACTTTAAAACAGGAATTAGTTTAGCTAAGAATGAAGAAGAAAAAATGTTTGGTCATATTCAGCTTGCATTGATTTATCAGCATTCTTTTGAATTTGAAAAATCAGTTGAACTATTTGATTCACTTTTAAATAATCTAATTCAAAGATATCATGAAGTTTATTTTTTTCAAGCAACAAATTATTTGCATTTAAAAGAATACAATAAAGCTCTATCATTATTAGAAAAATATATTGAAGGAAATCATTCAGGTTCTTATAAATTAGAAGCTTTAGAAATGAAGAAAATAATTGAAACGCAATCGAAAGGCATTTGATTGAAAAATTGAAACTTACTAAAAGTAAGAAAAAACACTAGCGTATTGACTAGCATTTCTATTATAATAGAAAGAGAAACAGTTGAAAGGAGTTATTATATGGAAGTCATTGATAAAATATATGACGTAATTGTCATTGGTGCAGGTCCTGGTGGTTTAACTGCTGGACTTTATGCTTCTCGCTCTAACTTAGCTACACTGATGCTCGAGAGAGGCCTTCCAGGCGGACAAATGAATAATACCGCTGAAATTGAAAATTATTCTGGATTTAATAGTATCCTTGGACCAGATCTTTCCACAAAAATGTTTGAAGGTTCACAGCAATTCGGTGCTGAATATGCATATGGAGATGTTCAGGAAATAATTAATGGGGAAGAATATAAAGAAATCGTAACCTCTAATAAAACATTTCGTACACGATCAATTATTGTAGCAACTGGTGCAGAGCATAAGAAACTGGGTGTTACTGGAGAAGCTGAATTTAATGGGCGAGGCGTATCTTATTGTGCCGTCTGTGATGGAGCTTTCTTCAAGCAAAAGCACATTATCGTAGTTGGTGGAGGAGACTCTGCTGTTGAAGAAGGAACCTATTTAACGCAATTTGCTAGTAAAGTAACGATTGTTCATAGAAGAGATTCTCTTCGCGCACAAAAAATTCTCCAAGATAGAGCGTTTAAAAACGATAAAATCGAATTTGTCTGGAACTCTGTTGTAGAAGAAATTGAAGGCGAGAATGCTGTCAATGCTGTGCGCATTAAAAATATCCAAACGGGGGAAACTTCTACTTTAGAAGCAGAAGGTACTTTTATCTATATCGGGTTATTACCTAATTCCGATCAATTCCGATCATTAGAAATTACTGATGAAGAAGGTTGGATTGAAACAGATGAAAATATGGAAACGAACATTCCAGGAATTTTTGCTGTTGGAGATGTGCGCAAAACAGTATTGCGTCAAGTAGCCACAGCTGTTGGAGATGGTTCTGTCGCTGGTAATGCTGCTTACCAATATGTTGAAGAGTTGAAAGAAAAATTGGAAAAACAAAGTGTTTAACTCTAATCGTTAAATGTGTTTGATTTTTAATATGATAAATAAAAAGTATGGTTTTAAGTATCATTAAAGCTTTAGAAAATGTCTAAAGTTTTATGAATCTTAAAACTGTGCTTTTTTATATTGTTAAACAGTCTTAAAATGCGTATAATAAGAGGTGTTATGTAAGCCTTTTATATCAAGTTCATGCATAAAAAAAATAAAAATGGTACAATTAAATCAATATCAAAATAAAATTACTTAAAAGAGAGGTTATATATATGAAGTGGCAAGAAACCTACAATACATGGAAAAATCATTCTAAACTAGATGCAGATATTTTAAAAGATTTAGAAAATATTGAACAAGATGAATCTCAATTAGAAGATGCTTTTTATGCTCCACTTGAATTTGGTACAGCGGGTATGCGAGGGATCATTGGTGCAGGTATTAATCGAATGAATATTTATACTGTGCGTCAAGCAACTGAAGGTCTTGCCTTATTTATTGAGGAAGAACAAGGTGAGCAAGCTAAGAAAAGTGGAGTAGTAATAGCTTACGATTCTCGTCATATGTCTAAAGAATTTGCTATTGAGTCAGCTAGAACTTTAGGTGCTCATGGCATAAAAGCTTATGTATTTGAAAGTTTGCGTCCCACTCCAGAACTTTCTTTCGCAGTACGTCATCTTCAAGCTGCTGCAGGAATTATGATAACCGCTAGTCACAATCCATCTGAATATAATGGCTACAAAGTGTACGGAGAAGATGGCGGGCAATTACCTCCTAAAGAGGCAGACGATTTAACAAGGTATGTAAGAAGTGTGGAAGATATGCTTGCGATTGAAGTTGCTGAAGAATCTGAAATCAAGGAAAATGGCCTCTTAGAAATTATTGGTGAAAATGTTGATAAAGCTTATTTGGATGCAATGGAAAGAGTAACGATTAACCCTGATATGATCGATAGAGTAGCCAATGATTTAACCATAGTATTCACTCCCTTACATGGAACTGGGAAGATGATAGGAGTAAAAGCATTAAAACAAGCTGGATTCCGTAATATTGAACTTGTTCCTGAACAAGCTGAACCAGACCCAGAATTTTCAACCGTTAAATCTCCTAACCCGGAAGATCCGGCTGCATTCGAAAAAGCGATAGAACTTGGATGTAAAATAGATGCCGACATTCTGATTGCGACCGATCCAGATGCTGATCGCCTAGGTATGGCTGTGAGAACAGCTAAGGGTCACTATGAGGTGTTAACCGGGAATCAAATTGCTAGTTTGATGTTAGACTACATTCTGAGAGCTCACCGTGAAACTGGAACTTTACCTCAAAATAGTGTCATAATCAAATCAATTGTATCAAGCGATTTACCAAAATCTATCGCTGAAAAAAGCGGTGTAAAAACAATTGATGTATTAACTGGATTTAAATTTATAGCTGAAAAAATCAAACAATATGAACAAGATTATTCTCATACATTTATGTATGGATTCGAAGAAAGTTATGGTTATCTTGTGCAACCTTTTGTTCGGGATAAGGATGCCATACAAGCATTAATTATGAGTGCTGAAATGGCTGCTTATCATAAAGAAAGAAATTATAGTTGTTTTGATGCTTTACAAGATCTTTATCATGAATATGGTCACTATAAAGAAAAAACTATTTCAATCAAAATGGACGGAATCCAAGGCGCTCAAAAAATCAATGATTTAATGGAAAGATTAAGAAATGATTCACCAAAAAGTTTTGGTGGAATTAAAATTAAAGAAATTGAAGATTTTAAAACGGGTAAACGTATAAACGAGGATGGAATAGAAGAAACAATTGATATGCCATCAGCTGACGTTTTAAAATATCGTTTAGTAGATTCTAGTTGGATAGCAGCGCGTCCTTCTGGTACAGAACCAAAAATTAAATTCTATATTGCTGCTTTTGATGACTCAGGTGTAGCTGTTGAAGAAAAAATTACTGCATTTGAAAAAGCGATACAAAGAATTGTAGAAGATAATTAGATCAACTGTTATTAAAGAAATGAGTATTCAATATTAAAAACAGAGTATCTCTAGGTTTTATAGAGTTGCTCTGTTTTTATCTATTTCTATACAAATTTATATTCAATATAAATTTTATCAAGGTGTATCTCTTTAGGTACATGCAAATGTTTTTTATAATAAGTGAATAAATGGAATCAAAGAAAGGATGCTAATTGCTATGGATAAAAATGTCGGAGAATTAGATAGTACTATACGAATTATTTTTGGAGCGGCTTTAGCGCCATTACTCTTATTTACAAAAGGAATAGGTAAAATAGTAGGAATAGTTGGTATAGCTTTACTGGTATCAGGAAAAACACAAAAATGTGGAATGTATGAAGTGACTGGAAAAAGCACTTTGAAAAGTGATTAGAAAAATTAATGAATGTTCAGCGAAATAGGGAATGATAGGTTAACTTTTTTTGGAACTGCTAATAGAATAGAGAGTTAAAAGGACAATCAAACTAGCGTTTCTTTTCTAGATTTGATTGTCCTTTTAATACTGCTTGAAATTATATAATTCATTAGGAGCATAAATAGGTTAATATTGAGGTAATATTTTTAAATTAATGTATACACAGGCTATACATGACACGCCCGGAATGTTATAATGTAAGGAATGGACAGAATAGAGTGTTAAACTAATGTGGGACTTTTATAGAAAAAGGAGTGTTGAGCTATGGGAGAAAATATTGAACTTGTTATCATTACAGGTATGAGTGGCGCTGGTAAAACCGTTGCCATGCAGAGCTTTGAAGATATGGGGTATTATTGTGTTGATAATATGCCGCCAAATTTACTTCCAACATTCTGGGATTTAGTCAGAGAATCTGGTCATTTTTCAAAGATTGCTTTAGTTATGGATTTAAGAATGCGGGATTTCTTTGAACAAATGAAAGAAACCATTTTGAAAGTTGAAAATAGTCCCCATATTACTACGCGTATTTTGTATTTAGAAGCAACAGAAAAAGAACTTGTTTCTCGATATAAAGAAACTCGTCGTTCACATCCTTTAGCAACAAACGGACGCACAATAGATGGGATAAGAAAAGAAAAAGAGCTGCTTGAAGATATTAAAACGCGAGCTCAAGTTGTGTTGGATACGACAAATTTAACTCCAAGACAATTAAGAGAAAAATTAATTGAAAGTTTTAAAGCAAAAGAAAAAGAAATGTTTCGTGTCGAAATGGTCTCTTTTGGGTTTAAATATGGATTGCCTATTGATGCAGATATTGTGATGGATGTTAGGTTCTTGCCAAACCCTCATTATATCGAAGAATTGAGACCTCAGACTGGTTTAGATAAGAAAGTATATGATTATGTTATGCAGCAGCCTGAAACAGAGCCATTTTACAAAAAATTTGCAGAGCTACTAGATTATTCTTTACCAGGATATAAAAGAGAAGGAAAGAGTAATATTACAATTGCGATTGGTTGTACTGGCGGAAAACATCGTTCTGTAGCCATCGCCGAACGATTAGGTCATAAAGTTGAAGCAGATGGGTATTTAGTTAATATTACTCATCGTGATAAAGACAAAACGAAGGAGTCAACCGTGAGATCATGATAAAAACAAGATTAAAAAAAAGGCGTCCTAAAATTGTTGTGATTGGTGGTGGCACCGGACTTCCAGTTATATTAAAAAGTTTAAAAGAGAAAGAAGCGGATGTTACTGCAGTCGTAACTGTAGCAGACGATGGAGGAAGTAGTGGGGCACTGCGAGAAACCCTCAATGCTGTTCCACCAGGAGACTTAAGAAATGTTTTAATTGCATTGTCAGAAATTCCTCAAGTGCACAAGGATATTTTTCAGTATCGTTTTCAATCTGAGGATCAGTCTTTATCGGGGCATTCGATCGGCAACCTGATTATTTCAGCAACTGCAGATATGAAAGGAAACATTTACGAAGCTATTCAGATTCTAGCAAAAATGATGCTAGTCAAAGGTCATGTATATCCAGCTGCTGAAGAACCACTTGTTTTAAATGCACGGTATATGGATGGAACGACTGCAAAAGGCGAGTCACACATCGCTCAATCTGGCAAATTGATCGATTATGTTGCGTTGTCCTGTGTAGGAGAACCTCATCCAATCAAAGCAAGCAGGAAAGTCGTTTCAGCAATCATGGATGCAGATATGGTTGTTTTAGGCCCAGGTAGTCTATTCACAAGCATCTTACCAAATTTAATGATTCCTGATATAGGAAAAGCAGTTATGGCTACAGAAGCAAACGTCGTATATATCTGTAATATTATGACTCAATTAGGAGAAACTGAAGGGATGTCAGACGCTGATCATATTGACGTACTGCATCGACATTTAGGTGAAAAATTTATAGATATTGCATTAGCGAACATCGGCAAAGTTCCTGCTGAGTATGTAGAAGAAGAACAGTCGACAGAAAATCTGCTCCAAGTAGAACATGATTTCAAAGGTTTGAAAAAAGCAGTGCCACATATTATCTCTGATGATTTTCTAGAGATGAGGAATCATGGTGTTTATCATAATGGTGAAAAAGTAGCTGAAGAGATTTTTAGAACTGCTTTTAACTCTCAACGAGCTTTTAAAAACTTTTAAGAAGAAGTGCTTCAAATGAAGGGAGGGAATGGAATGTCATTTGCAGCTGATGTAAAAAAAGAACTGACCATGCTAGAAGTTCATCCTGAACATGCAAAAGCTGAACTAGCAGCATTAATTAGAATGAATGGGACCTTAAGTATAGTTAATAAAGAATTCTTGTTGAATGTACAAACTGAAAATGCAGCAATTGCAAGACGAATCTATTCTCTAATCAAAGATAATTTTGATGTGGAATCGGAGCTTTTGGTTCGAAAAAAGATGAAATTAAAGAAAAATAATGTGTACATTGTTCGATTGAAAAGTGGCAGTAAACTGATTTTATCGGAACTAGGTATAATGGATGGGATGTTGTATCATGGACATATCCCAAATGAAATTCTGACTAGTAGACAAAAAGCTAAATCTTATCTTAGAGGGGCATTTCTGGCTGGAGGATCTGTCAATAGTCCTGGAACGAGTCGGTATCACCTTGAAATTCATTCTAGCTATGAAGAGCATAATGAAGACATCTGTCAGATGATGCAAGAATTTGAATTGAATGGTCGAACGCATGAAAGAAGAAATGGGTACATTGTTTATTTGAAAGAATCTGAGAAAATAGCAAACTTTTTAGCTTTGATAGGTGCTACAGGGAGTATGTTCAAGTTTGAAGATGTGCGAATTGTAAGAGATATGCGAAACTCGGTCAACCGTCTTGTGAACTGTGAGAATGCGAATATGAATAAGACAATTGATGCAGCCGGTAGACAAATTGAGAATATCAAATTTATTGACCGTATTGTTGGTCTTAACTCTATTCCTGACAAGCTTCAAGAAATTGCCTTATTAAGAGTTGAATACCCCGATATCAGCTTAAAAGAATTAGGAGAACTTGTACCTAATGGGGGCGTTTCTAAATCCGGCGTCAATCATCGATTACGCAAACTAAATCAGATGGCAGAAGAGCTGAAACAGCAGCATGCTTAGGAAGTAAGGATATCCAGCTTTAATAGAATCAGGATATCCTTGTAAAAACAGATAAAATAAAGTAAAATTACAGAGTTGTCAACTCACCATGGTGTAATGGATAACACCTGAGATTCCGGTTCTCAAGCTGGGGGTTCGATTCCCTCTGGTGAGGTAATATAATGCAGAAGTGTTGATATATTAGCACTTCTGTTTTTTTGAATCAATTTTTGAATCCGTGTAGATTAAAAACCGATATGATTTGAGTTTAATAATACGTTAGAGAGGAGAAGTATAATATGGATAAAAAGAAGTTATCTGAAATAACAGGGACTCCAAATTTCCTTTTTTTTGTCATCCTTTTTTTGTCTGCATATATTCAGACAGTAATTAGTGATGTTTTCAGTCTTAATATTTTTTTTAGTATGATTATTTTTATAACACTTATACTGTTATTACATCGAATAACTAAATTGTTATATAAATTGAGTAAATAGTTATTGCTAATGGTGTTAAAATAATAATATCTAATCTTTTATTCCACCTTTAGTGTTTTAGAAAATAATACGGCTCATGCAAAAGAAAACTTTGATACGAGTTATATCGTTAGTGAGCCAAGTGTTTGGATGGCTGAATTTTACGATAATGAAGAAATTAGTGAACATGAACTATCCTTAGAAAAAGAAGCACAAATTGATTCTATCGATCATACCACTAATAAATATAAAAAAATGGGAACACCATTCTAGAATACTTAGATAAAGATTCTAAAGTTATTCTGTTAGAAATAGTAAATAATGAAACCAAAAAGAAAACATCACTAATGCTCATTGAAACCTCTGCTGTAGTGAAAGAAAGCGAAAAAAGTAGTGGTTTAAGTTCTAAAGAAACTGTTGGTAGACGGGTTGTTGAAGCTGTTGCGAATTTTTGAGTATCATCACTTGTTGCATCTATAGCTGCATTTTTTCCAATTCCAACTGGGTGCGTCATTTCTACTTTTTTATATGAGAACTTATGCAAGTACGAGTGTTGCTTTGGGTAAAGCATTAGATACTAATAATAATAGTTGGGTTGGTCTGCATATAAGATGGAAAATCCAAAACTTAAATATGATCAGCAAGGATCACCATACAAAGCGTAATAGTTTTATATAATTCATTAAAGAAAAAGAAACCAAAAAATGTAAATTAAGTTCTGCTCTTTTATTATATTTAAGTATTATCAGTAAAAAAGTACTCTCCTTAGTATATATCTTATACTTCCTATAACTTGGAGAAAGAGTAAATCGTTGTTATATCAGGTTAAATCTTCCTTATAGTTCTTAAAGTTTATTTCATTACGATTCTCTTCTGGTGAGGTAATATAAACTTTCAGACCCTAAAAAATAGGGTCTTTTTTTGAAATCAAGGAAGATTAATCTTTTTTAGTTCTATTTCACTTTGATTGTTTTATGTTAAGATAGAATTGAAAAATTAATTAGATAATAATTACGTATATAGATCAAATAGAAAAAGAAGAGGGTCATGGGTTTAATTACTATTTCATGAAAAGAGGGCAAAGTGAATGCTGAACAGGAGAAGACTATTTAGAGTTAGAATAAAAGGTTTTGAGCAGGCAACTATGATTAATTACGCCAATGAAAAATCTACATATAATATTATATTAATCAATATTAGTGGAAATGGTCTATCTTTTATGAGTCGAAAGAAATTCCCAATATCGAATTATAATAAATATACGTTTATGTTTGAATTAGAAGGTGAAAAATTTGAATTAGAAGGCTATATTGTTAGGAACTCTTTTAAAGAAGAAGATAGATATATCAAATATGGCGTGAAGCTGATTTCTTTATCCACTAAGAAAGAATCAGAACTAATTAGACGAATCAATAGATATCAAAGTAGACATTATAGAGACAATATTTTGGAAGATCAGAGATACTAATTAAAGACTGATTACTTATCACAGCAAGGAGGTTTCGCCTTAGTGTTTAAGTTTATAACCTCCTTTATTATCAAAAAGATAGAAAGTTAAAATTATTGATTAGATGCACAACAGCTAAAATTAAACAGTTAAATAAAAAATAGTGACCCCGAAATATTAGAAGTTAGTCTAATATTTTGGGGTCATTTTAAATTAAAATAGAGTTTGTTTTATATAGTTATACTAATTCTATGACGACCATGTGTGACTGCTAAACTGTATTGTGCAGTTATTGCTAGAAAAGAATGTGCACTTTTACCCTAATACTTCGTTCCTTTTGATAAACTAGAACAGTTAGTTTATTGACTGGAAGGAGAAGAAAAGGTGGATTTTAAAAAAGTGAATAGAATTGCAAAGGTGCACCATTATAAAAAGAAAGGATTCTCAAACGCAAAGATAAGTCGAATGCTCGGCATTCATAGAAATACCGTTAGAAGTGATTTACATAAGAAGCCCAAAGAAGCAATATCTTGGGTTCAATCACTGACCACTCGGGAAAGAAAGCTTGACCCTTATAAAGAAACGATAGTTAATTGGCTTAGTGATGAGCCAGAATTGTCCGCAGCTCAAATTGAAGACTGGCTGAATGAACAATTCAACTACAAAGAAGCGGCTTCAAGTACCATTCGCTCTTATGTCAAAGAGTTAAGGGAAACCTACGGTATCTCAAAATCCTTTACTTATCGTCATTACGAAGCGGTACCTGAACTACCCGCTGGTAAACAAATTCAAGTAGATTTTGGTGAAATCATAGTACAACGTACATTAACCGATAAACGAGTAAAGTTGTATTGTATTGGGTTTGTTCTCTCCCATTCTCGATTCAAATACATTGAATGGCAGGAGAAGCCTTTCACCACCAGAGATGTCATCCGAACTCACGAGAACGCCTTCGATTATTTTGGTGGACGAACAGAAGAAATCGTATATGATCAAGATAAGCTAATGATTGTCAGTGAAAATCATGGAGATATCTTATTTACTAAGCAATTTCAGTCGTATGTATTGGAGAGACAATTTATCGTTCATGTCTGTCGTGCCGCTGATCCAGAATCAAAAGGAAAAGTCGAAGCTGTTATTAAATTTGTTAAATATAACTTTGCGAGAGGACGCCGATTTCGGACAATTAGGTCATGGCAAGAACAATGCGAAGCCTGGTTAGAACGAACGGGCAATTACAAAGTTCATGAGAAAACAAAAAAGAGACCGATAGACGTGTTCACTCTGGAAAAGCCACACCTCATCTCGATCTCTAAGAAACGCATTCTTTCGAATAATGAAAGTATAACAAAGACCATATTGAAAGACAATACGCTTCAATTTCAATCAAATTACTACTCGGTTCCTATAGGAACCTACCAATCAAGAAAAACAACGAAGGTCCGTATAACAACAAGCGACACCCATCTTTACGCGTACGATATGAAGAGCGATCGACTGATTGCCCAACATCCCTTAACAAAAGGAAAAGGCAAGCTAATCAAGGATTCTAATCATGGTCGCGAAAAAGATAAGAGACAAAAACTTGAGCTGCATATCTGTGAAGTACTCCGCAACTTTGAAGAAAAAGAGAAAGCAGCAGTCTTTATTGATCAACTAAAAGTTAAATATCCTAGACACATTAGGGATCAATTACGAGTCATAGAGTCCATCGTAGATAAAAACAGTGATGTGTTGGACCAAGCATTAACCGAATGTCTAGCATTGAAATTGTTCAGTGCCGTCGATTTAAGAGACGTGGCAATAGAGATAGCTCGTCGACATGTCCAGACAGATACTCACTCTGAAAAGAGTGACGAGTTATCCGAAAACTATCAAACAATTACCGCTAGAGAACGTTCTTTTGAGTCATACTTAGAGGTACTAGGAGGCGAACGACAATAGGAACAACAGAGGTACTTCAAGCACAATTCAAGCAATTCCGTATGACCGAAACAGCCCAGGCACTACCTTCGTTCCTTCGGGAAGCGGAACAACAGTCCTGGACGTATCAAGAGCTGCTTGTGGCATTATGTAATCATGAAGAACAGCGTCGAGAAGAAAAGACACGATTAAAGTATTTAAAATGGGCACAATTTCCTTTTGAAAAGTCCTTAGAGGACTTTGATCCTAAAGAATCAGTTTCACTCAGTAAACGACAGATTGATCAGCTTAAAGAATACGATTGGTTAGATCAAATGTTTAATCTCGTTCTCTTAGGTCCACCTGGTGTGGGGAAAACGCATATAGCGATTGGATTAGGATTGGAAGCTATTGAACGAGGCAAACAAGTCACTTTTATCTCGATGGGTGAGTTGATTTCACTGCTCAAAACCGAAGGTTATGTGCGAAAGTCGGCAATTCGCCTCAAACGTATGAGAGAAGCTGATTTAGTCATTATTGATGATATGATGTTTATGGCAATGGAAACAAACGAAGCTAATCTTTTTTTCCAACTCATTAGTGATTTATATGAAAAGAGTTCGATCATCTTAACATCTAATAAAGGCCCAGACAGTTGGGGAAAGATGCTTGGAGATCAAGGGATTGCGACAGCGATCCTTGATCGACTTCTTCATCGTTGTGAAGTGATTCATATGGATGGCGAAAGTCATCGAATGAAACATCGTGAAACAATTTTTGAATAAAAAGTGCACAAAGTCATCTGGCAAAAAGTGCACATTTGTGGTTGACAGTTACA
>NZ_FMZD01000014.1 GCF_900101525.1 Marinilactibacillus psychrotolerans
TGTAAATTTCAAGTATAAGTTAGCCACTTAGTTTAAAATATATTATCGGTTAATTTTCTGTTGTTTAATCGGTTATTAGAAGATGTCACTCGTCATTTGTTCAGCACTAACGAAACTTAGGTCATTTGGGACAAAGAGCGTAGAGCGTTGGCAAAACAGACATGAGGTGTTTGATAGCCGAGTATCTTCCGTGGATAGTCATTCATCCATTGTTGTATTCTCAAGCATTGGGTTTCACTAAACTGACTGATGGCTTTCCCTTTTGGAATAAATCGACGAATAAATTTATGTTGGTTCTCGCTCGTTCCTCTTTCCCATGAAGCGTAAGGATGGCTGAAGTAGACATCCAGCGTTTCTTGAAGCGCCTCATGAAGACCGGCGAATTCAGATCCATTATCAGAAGTAATGGTTTTGAATATTGTAGAGAATCTATCACCCGCTCGTTGTCTTAACTGACTAATGGCTTGATCAACAGATTCTTTATCTTTCCCCGTGAGTTTAAGGATGATTTCAAAGCGTGTTTGGCGTTCAACTAATGTGAGTAATACAGAATCCGTCTTTCCTTTATTACCAACCACAGTATCAATTTCCCAGTGACCAAAGGTCTGTCGATCATTGATTTCAGCAGGTCTTTGTTCAATGGATTGACCTAAAATACGCTTGTTTTTTCTGCTTCTGTAAGAAGAATCTTTTGGCTTGCGTGATAGTTTTTCAAGCAAATCCATATTCGTGGTTCTCATGATCCCTTTGTCAATCCATCCATAAAGAGTGGTTGTACAGGGAATGATAGACGGATCAAATAAGTCGTGTGTCCTAGCAAATCCAACAACCACATCTGGAGACCATTTTTCCAGTAACAGTTTATCATCTGCCCACTCAATAAATGCATCTGTATCAGCCCATTTTGGCCGACGACCACAGTTCAATCGAAGTCGATCGTAAGCTGCTTGTCCGGCATCAGGATCGTAGTAGGTCGTATAGTAATCATACACTTTGCCGGATTGCTTTTGACGGTTAAGTTGAGTGATTGTCCCACGATGTATTTCACTATGAATGGTTTGCGGGACACGTCCCAATGCATGCGCAATCTGACGATTAGAGTAATTTTGGTTCTTTAAAATGGCAATTTGAGCCCGTTCTGAATGAGATAAGTGTTTTCCCGTACGTGCTAATGTGTTATGGTTAGAATGCGTCATGTGAATTCATCCTGTCTATTGAGAGTTAGTGGTATAACTTCAATATAACATGAAATTCACATGGCGTTTTTTTTAGTTAGTCTTGGTGGCTAACTTCATTATAAAATCCAGCGATAATATTCTATATAAAAATGCGGTGAAATAAAATAAAATAGAGAAAAAATAAAAAAGATCATAGATACCTGTTGAACCAATATCACTTGATAAAATGGTTTCAATATAAAACCAACTTATCTCTGCGATCAAATAATTGCAAGTGCTTAAGAATAATAATAACCAATAGAGTTTGTCTTTTTTAGATTTGCTTCTGATCAATGCTCTAAATAGCCAAAAGTTAGGAAAAAGAATACCAACTATAGAAAATAAATTATTGCCAGTCGTTCGTACAAGCTCTTGGTCTCGCCAAATGAATATCCATAGAAAGTACATAATAATGAAACTAATTAAAGCGATCAACCATAGTCTATTTTCTTTTTTTATTGTCATATAAAACCTCCGAAATCATGTTCCAAAGTGTACACTTTAAAATTACTGCCACTATATTAAAATTACATGTATATACAACACCTTACTAATATCGTAATAAATAAGTTAAAGTTAAGACTTTTTACTGGGAAGAAAATCGAAAAGCGACTAATCAAAGTTTTGAAACCAAAAGTAGCCAAATAGTTAACTATTATAACCATACGTTAACAACTGCTCTATTGAGTATTTCACACAAGAATCGTACACTTACATTGAGGTGATGGTGATGAAAGTTAGTTTGGGAAAAGTACTCTCTAGTAAACGGAAGGCTAAGAGGATCACTCAGCAAGAATTGGCTGATTTTGTAGGCGTTTCAAAAACATCTGTATCCAAATGGGAAAATGGACAGACCTATCCAGATATAACTTTACTGCCTTTGTTGGCTGCGTATTTCGATGTCAGTATAGATGCGTTGTTGAATTATGAACCAGAATTGAGCAAAGAGGAAATTCAGCATATTTATTTATCTATACAGAAATCTTTCGATACTCAATCAGCAGAAGAAGTGTGGGAACAACTGAATAGCTTTATTCATAGGTATTATTCATGCTATCCATTTATTTTACAGATGGGCATGTTGCTCTTAAATCATTATGATTTACTACCTGGTGAAAACACTCAAGAAAAAGCAGACAAATATGTAGGAGAAGCACTAAAGTTGTTCATTCATATTAGAGTAAATACTCAAGATATAAAGCTAATTAATGAAGCAACTAAAATGGAAGCCTACTGTTTACTCGTGCTGAAAAGACCAGATGAAGTTCTAGATATCTTAGGACAATATGTGCCGACTCATCTTCCAGCTGATGATCTAATTGTAGGGGCATTTCATCTGAAAGGTGATCCAGTTAAAGCAGAAGCAACTTCTCAGAGTGGGATATTTCAGAATTTATTTATTCTGATCAGTTCAATGACGAATTACCTGCAGCTTCTATTAAAGGATCCGGTTAAACTAGATACTACCTACCAAAGAGAATTAATGATTATAGAAACATTTAATATTGATGCCTTAAATCCAGCAATTGCTTTGAACTTTTGTCTGTCAGCGGCATCTGTTCATGCACTAATTGGAAATAAAGAGTTGCTCTTTAATGATTTAAACCGTTCTTTAGCAATCTTACAGAAAAACAAGGATTCACTTTTATTTAAACCAGATGATTACTTTGATCGAGTGCAGGATTGGCTGGATCAACAAGCTTTAGGGAATCAACCTCCAAGAAATGCTCATCAAGTCGTTGAGTCAATCAACAGTTTTATTTTGACCCATCCTAGCTTGGATATTTATAGAGAGGAAGAAGAAATGAAGCAAATCATCAATCAATTAACAGAAATTAGAGAGAGGAGAAGTTAGTATGGAAATACCAGAAATAGTATTAGATAATCTATTGTTGTTTATTCCCCTTATACTTTTGGAAGTGGGGTTAATGATTACGGCTTTAATCCATGTATTAAAGCATCCTGATTATAAATTTGGGAATAAGTTGATGTGGATTCTTATCGTCGTCTTCATTCAAATTATCGGTCCGATTGTTTATTTTGTATTTGGAAGAGGAGAGAATGAATGAATATTCTTACCTTAGAAAATGTAAGTAAAAAGTTTGGAGAGAAGTTAATCCTTGATGGTATAAATCTAACGGTGCCAGAAGGCAGTATATATGGGTTTGTTGGGAAAAATGGTGCCGGAAAGACGACAACAATGAAAATGGTTTTAGGGTTAGAAGATTTAACCGAAGGCTCCATAAAGATAAAGGGTGAAAGTGTCACTTTCGGCAACACAAAAACGAATCAATGGACAGGTTATCTTCCAGATGTTCCTGAATTCTATGGCTTTATGTCAGCGGGGGAGTATCTTAAATTATGTGGAGAAATAACCGGCATACCTAAATCAGAACTTTCAACAAAAGTTAAAAGTATGTTGAAGAAAGTTGGACTTGAAGACAGTAAACAACCCATCAAAAAATTTTCGCGAGGGATGAAGCAGCGTCTAGGTGCAGCTCAAGCCTTATTGAATGAGCCAAAGCTCTTAATCTGTGATGAACCAACATCGGCTTTAGATCCAAATGGACGGAGAGAATTTTTAGATTTATTATACTCGTTAAAAGAAAATGTGACGATTATATTTTCTACTCATATACTAAATGATGTAGAACGAATATGTGATCATGTTGGTATACTGAATGAAGGTAAAATCATTGCTGACACTACACTGACTGACTTGAAAAAACAATTTGCTTCTTCAAAAATGGAAGTATTAATGGAAGCTAAGGACAATGTATTACTAGAAGATATTTTAAATCGCCTCATTCATGAGGGGAAAGTTCAGACATATGAGAAAGCAAATGAGTCATATTTCGTATCCTATAGTGGTGATTATGCTGATTTGCTAGAAGAGTTATATGGAAGCTGCAAGAAAGCTCATATTGTACCCAACTTATTACGTAAGATCGAACCTTCTCTAGAAAGTATATTTTTGGAGGTAACCAGATGAAAGATATTTATTACTTTACAAAAAAAGAACTACTAGAAGTATGGCGAACAAAAAGATTATTGATCCTTTTAATTGTATTTATAATTTTTGGTATTTTAAGTCCTCTAATGGCTAAATTAACACCTGAAATTTTAAAAAGTTCATTTGGAAGTGAAATACAGCTAACGATACCCGAACCCACCTCAATAGATTCATGGGTCCAATTTTATAAAAATATAACTCAGATGGGTATATATATATTAGTAATTCTCTATAGTAACAGTGTAAGTGGAGAAGTTAGCCGAGGGAGTTTGACGAATCTCGTAACCAAGGGACTGAATCGTTCTGCGGTCATTACTAGCAAGTACCTGGTAATTGCTATGCAAGGAGTCGTGGCAGTTTGCCTTAGTTTTAGTATAACAGCAGCTTATACAGCTTACTATTTTCCTGATAATAATAGTCCGCACATTGTAATAGCGCTGGTTCCTTTATTGATATTTATATTATTTTTATCTGCTTTAATTGTATTTGGCTCTGCAATTTCAAGTAATAGTTTTGCAGGGTTGCTATTTACGATCACAACGATTGCTTTATTTTATTTAATGAATCTATTTGAAAATATAAGCAAATTCAATCCTATTTCTTTAATTGGAGAAAATGTTTCTATCCTGCAGGGGGAAACGCAACTGAATGAGCAATATTGGGCCATGTCTATTAGTTTGTTAGCGACTATTTTTCTTTTTTCAGCAGCAATCAGTGTTATGAACAAGAAAAAACTATGAGTTGATCCTGTTTAATCTTCTCAAAAAAATAGATTGCTTTAATATTTAAAGCCAATAAAAGTATCGTGAGAATTTAATTCTACGATGCTTTTTTATTTAATCGGGCATATCGAATCAAATTAATAAGTGAAAGGTCTTTACTTAAGGTGAATGGAATTATATTCTTAAATAGACGTTTTAAAATATTAGGGAGGAGAAAGTATGAATAGTGAAAGGATCATAATATTAGTAATCGTTGTACTTATAGGTCTTGTGGTGGCAATGGATATACACAATAAACGAAAGCTTAAGAAACAGATAAAAAATCAGTGGGGAGCTTTTCCATCAAATAGTCGCTATGATGCTGAAAAGCCTTTGAAAAAGTCTTTTGAGAAATTGAGAACCTTTAATGACAAAGAAAGCTTTGTTGATGAAATTACGTGGAATGATTTGGACATGTTTTCCATATTTGAGGAATTGAATCATACTTATTCTAGTATTGGATCTGAAGCATTGTATAAACGACTTAGGTTGTTTGATTTGAATGATTTGGACCAGACGAATCTGGAAGAACTGATTACATATTATAAAAATAATGAAGATAGGCGAGAAGCTATTCAATATATCTTTGCTAAATTAGGGAAGCAGGATCATAACTCAGTAATCGATTATTTAACGTCCAGTCAAAAAAGCCGTCCTGCGTATTTAAGTTTTTTCATATTTTTAGGCTTACTGCCGCTATTGGGGTTATTGTTACTGTTTACGGCTTACTCAAATATTGGAGTGATTGTACTGATTGGAAGCATCATGTTCAATGTTATTTATTCTCAATCTAAAAAAGCCTCATTGGATAGTGAATTGAATAGCATGAGTTACCTAGTAAGATGCTTAGGATCTGCTAAAGAGGTGGCTAAAATTAACCATCCTTTAAATGGGAAATTAGAGACCTTGTTAACGCCGTTTCGAAGTATTTTATACCTATCTTACTTCTTTCGATTTAAGGGTAGCGGTGAAGCAGAGATTATTATAGATTATTTAAATATGCTTTTTATGCTTCCCTTTATTGCGTATCATTTTGCTTTCAATCGAATCAAACATTATGAAAAAGAAGCCATTCAACTCTGGGAATTATTAGGGAATTTGGAAGTCGCTTATGCCATTTTGAATTACCGAAAGGTGTTAACGTTGAGTTGCCAGCCAGAGTTTATTTCAGAAAATAAAGTCCTTGCAGATAAATTGTATCATCCTTTAATAGAAGAGCCCGTAGCAAATCCGGTCGACTGGAATAGAAATACATTAGTGTCCGGGTCAAATGCTTCTGGTAAATCAACTTATGTAAAAAGTTTAGCGATCAACTGCATACTAGCGCAGACGATCTATACATGCACAGCTGAATCGTTTTTGCTAAAACGTGGTCACGTGATGACTTCCATGGCAGTAGAAGATAATGTTCACACCGGAGACAGTTATTTTATTGCGGAAATTAAGTCACTGAAAAGAATTATGGAAAAAGTCATGACCCAAGAGCAATGTTACTGTTTTGTAGATGAAATTCTAAGAGGAACAAATACGATAGAAAGAGTGGCTGCCTCTTCAAGTATTATCGAATGGTTCAGTAAATATCAGTCCTTGGCTTTTGTTGCGACCCATGATATTGAATTGACAGAGATGTTGAAAGCTAAATGTACAAATGTTCATTTCCAAGAGAAGGTAACGAATGAGTCTGGAGTCAGTTTTGACTTCAAATTAAGGAGCGGACCAGCCACTACTCGAAATGCATTGCAACTTCTTCAAGTGATGGAATTTCCGACAGATGTTGTCGCTCACGCTAAAGAAAAAGCCCAACATTTTGATGAGACACGAAGTTGGTCTTATAGTCATTGATCTTTGGCAATAATAATAAATGTACACAATTAAAACAGCACGTTCTTTCCCTATTGTATCTGATTTCGAAGATACAATAGGATAGAATGGTGCTGTTTTTTTAAAAAAATATTTTTAATTTGTAGACTTCTTGTTGAATTTAACATCATACATAGCATTATCAGCTTTATTCAATAGCTCATTAGAATTGATGCCATCCGTTGGGAAGTAGGCTACTCCGATACTTGGAATACAGAGGAAGTTTACACCATTTATTTTATAAGGCTCACTTAATAAATCTGAAAGTAAGCTAATTTCTTCTTCAAAATAGTCAACCGATATATTTTCAAGTAAAATAGTGAATTCGTCTCCGCCCATTCTGGCAGCTAAATGTTTTTCTCCACAAAACGTAGTAATTCTATTTGAAACTGAGATTAATAGTTTATCACCTGTTTCATGTCCATAGGTATCATTGATTTCTTTGAAATTATCTAAATCTAAAAACAATATTGCTAGAACAGAATCAGTTTGATCAGCAGACTCAAGTGCAAGTTCTAGCGTTTCTTCAAATAATCGTCTATTTGCTAGCCCTGTTAAATAGTCATGATAAGCATAAAAACGAATTTTTTCTTCATTTAATTTGTTCTCTGTAATATCTCTACCTACTCCAAACGTGCCCACCAGTTTATTTTTTACCATGATTGGAATATGGGTCATATCAATACTTAACTCTTTTCCATCTTTGTTTTTTAAAGTGAATTCATGATGATGGACTTTCCCATTTTTCATCTTAGACAAATAGCTATCTTGGTTCTCCGTATAATCTTTATCGATAAAGTCAGCAAGTGGAAATCCAATCAATGCATTCGGATGTTCTTCTAATAAAGTAGCACCAACAGAATTCATGCTTTCGATTTTCCCTTTTAAATCAAAAGAAAATACAGAATCAGGATGATATTCAAAAAGAGATCGGTAGCGTTCTTCACTGATTTCTAACTCTTCATTTTTTTTATAATATTGTCTGACTAGTTCTCGATTTTCAGCAAGCACAACGAATTGTCTAAGGAGGACAAAAGTGATAGATAATCCTGATCCTACACTGATCATGTCAAATCCATTAGAGTTTTGAATCATGAAAATAAACAAGAATATAACTAAAACATAAGGAAGAATTAAGCGTAGAACGGTGACAGAATGTGTCTCGTGCTTTTCGATTTCAATGGAATGTTCTTTCATAGGCTCTCTTCCAATAAGAGCCGTATAGCCAATGAGCAATTCCGGTAGAATAAATAAAGGATCGATTAAATTTCCAGAAAAATAGCTATTTTGTGCGATTTCAAAAAAATAAATTGAATTTGCAAAAATTTGGATAAATAAACCGATCAGAATGAATTTAAGTACTCGGTTTGAAAAAAAATGTTCGCCCATAAAATAGAAAGTAGAAATACATACTAGCAAAAGAATATCGATAATAGGATAATAGAGACTTACTGATAATGACAGTAACGAAACAGGCGCATTTTTCATAAAAGGGGACAGAATATAATACCAGCTAAATGTACTGGAAACGGTCATAACGATGCCGATATCAAATACAAATTTAGTGAATAGAGCTATTTTCGCACGCTTCCATATGATGAAAATAAATGCAAATAAGCAAAATAAAACAGATAACATATAAAAAGTTTCGTATAAATTCAAAGAAGGAGACTCAATAAGTAAAATCGATTCAACATAAAAGGAACATAATTCTCCTAGCAGATAACTAAATGTACTTAAAAAAAGTAATATCCAGTAGACTTTATTGATTGTTAGTTTACTTCTTAAATAAGCTCCAAGTAACCACACACTAGGGACCAGTGTGCCGATTATTGATAATACATTACCGCCTAGAGACCGCACGTATCCATTATTCCGCCATAAAAGTAACCACAAAAAATAAAATAAAATGAATCCAATTATGGAAACTAACCAAATTTTATTTTCTTTTTTTATCTTCATACTGCTTGTAACTCCTTCAGTGTCCTCTTATAGTTTCTGCAGGTATCTCTGTTTCAAATTAGTTAAGTGATTTTATCACTATTTTAAATATCTAGCAGATTAATCATATGATCAATTATAACACCTAATTTAAAAAACTATATAGCCTCCTAATAACTCATAAATGGATAAACTAAAGTTTTAAGATTGAAAATTCTTTGAAAATTCAAAAATAATTCATTGACAATGACCCCGAGTAAGAATAATATAGTTAGCACGGTAACTATATTTAAGCAAATAAATATTAACTTTTTATAAAGTGGAATGAGTATATTTAGCTATATAAAATATTCTATATAAAGCAAACTTGCTTACTAATCGGAGGGCATTATGTTTAAATTATTAAAAAAAACCAATACAAAAGAAAGAATAGCACTCGTCTTTAGTGTGACCTTTATTGTCATTCAGGTATGGCTGGAATTAAAGATTCCAGATTATTTATCAGAGATCACGACTAAGTTACAAATAGTCGAAACAACGGTAGCGGATATTATGGGTCCTGGATCAATTATGGTTTCGTTATCTTTATTAAGTTTGGTTGCTTCCATTATTGTCGGATTTATTGCAGCAAGAGTAGCAGCGAGTCTAACGAAGAGAATTCGCGGCGAAGTATTTCACAGTATAATGGACTACACACCCGGAGAAATAAAACAGTTTTCTGTTCCGAGTTTAATAACTAGAACTACAAATGACATTACACAAATTCAGCTAGTCATAGCTATAGGGTTACAAGTTATCATTAAAGGCCCAATAACAGCTATTTGGGCTGTTACGAAAATAGCAGATAAAAATTGGCAATGGACAACTTCTACCGGGGTTGCTGTTATTGTTTTGTTGATCATGTTGAGCAGCATCTTAGTTTTTGTACGGCCAAAATTTATCAGAATTCAAACACTCACCGATAAATTAAATAGCATTACTCGTGAGACATTGCAGGGTACTCGAGTTGTTCGAGCATATAATGCAGAAGGGTACCAAAATAATAAATTTTTAGGTGCAAATGAAGAATTGACCTCAGTAAATTTATTTACTAGTCGGATGCTGGCAATATTAAATCCAGGAATGACGATTATTTCAGGGGGATTAACATTAGCTGTTTATTGGATTGGTGCACATTTGATTCAGTCTGCCGGGATGCCGAATAAAATTAGTTTGTTTAGTGATATGGTCGTCTTTTCTTCTTATGCTATGCAAGTGGTGCTAGGATTTATGTTGATGACGATCGTATTTATTATCCTTCCTAGAGCATTAGCATCCGCAAATCGAATCAATGAAGTTCTTGATTTAAAGCCTTCTATTGATTTTGTAAAAGAAAGCCAATTCTCTTCAAATGAAAAAGGAAGTATTGAATTTAGAAATGTAACATTTTCTTATCCTAATGCTGCTGAACCGGTCATTCAAGATGTGAACTTCACTGCTAAAGCAGGAGAGACCGTTGCCTTTATTGGCTCAACAGGTAGTGGGAAAAGTACAGCAATAAGTTTAATCCCTCGTTTTTATGATGTGAGCAAAGGGGAGATTTTAATTGATGGCAATAATATTCAATCGTATAGCCATGAAGATTTGAACAATAAGATTGGTTATATTCCGCAAAATCCGTTTTTATTCAGTGGGACTATTCGTTCTAATATGGATTTTGGTAAGAGTGGGTCAATTATTGAAAATGATACGCAAATTTATTCAGCTCTAGCCTTAGCAGAAGCAGAAGAATTTGTGCTTCAAAAAGAAGATCAATTGGATAGTCATGTAGCTCAGGCAGGAACGAACTTCTCAGGTGGCCAGAAGCAAAGACTTTCAATTGCAAGAGCGATAGCACGAAAGGCTGAAATATTAATATTTGATGATTCATTTTCTGCTTTAGATTATAAAACCGATAAGAAATTGAGAAACAACTTATCAGAGAATATGATAGACACAACCAAATTAATTGTAGCGCAAAGAATCAGTACCATTATGGATGCCGATCAGATTCTTGTTTTGGATGAAGGCAAAGTAGTGGGTCAAGGGACGCATAAAGAACTCCTTGAAAGCAATCAAGTTTATCAAGAAATTGCTTACTCTCAATTATCAAAGGAGGAGCTGAATAATGGATAATTCATCAAAAGGAACAACCAATCAAGAAAATTCGTATAACTTCAAGGAAATTTTAAGTAACGTGAACCAGTATGCTGGCCAATATAAACTTCCTTTTTTACTATCTGTCATTTTTGCCGCATTAGGAAGTGTTGCAACGATTATTGGTCCAGATAAGTTAAAAGAAATTACCAATTTAATTACAGAAGGCATAGGAACAGGGATTGATTTAGAGCAAATCAATCGGATTGCGATAACTTTAGTTATTCTGTATCTGTTAGGAAGTATACTCTCATACGCACAAGGATTTATCGTAGCCACGATTACTCAGAAATTTTCCAAACGATTGAGAAAAGAAATTTCTGTTAAAATAAACAAATTACCCTTAAAATATTTTGACTCTCATAGTCAAGGAGATGTTTTAAGTCGCGTAACCAATGACCTTGATACAGTTGGTCAATCATTAAATCAGAGCTTAGGGATTTTAGTCAGTGCGATTGCTCTTTTCATTGGATGTCTGTTTATGATGTTCAAAACGAATGTGATTATGAGTTTTTCTGCTATTGGATCAGTGCTGATTGGATTTTTATTAATGACTTTAATTATGAAAAAGTCCCAAGTTTATTTTAAAGGTCAACAGAGTAAATTAGCTAAAGTAAATGGATTTGTAGAAGAAGCTTATTCAGGACATAACACAATCTATTCTTATAATGCTAAAAACGATACAATAGAAGAGTTTGCTGATTTAAACGCTGATTTATATACAAGTGTTTGGAAATCTCAGTTTTTATCTGGTTTAATGCAGCCATTAATGGCTTTTATTGGTAACTTTGGATATGTAGTCGTTTGTGTGGTGGGGGCAGTTCTGGTAATTAATGATTCCATTACTTTTGGCGTTATTGTTGCCTTTACTGTGTATGTTCGTCTGTTTTCTCAACCACTTGGTCAGATGGCTCAAGCTTTTTCCGGGTTACAACGAGCTCAAGCAGCAATGGGTAGAGTATTTGAATTTTTAAATGAAAATGAAATGCAAGATGAAGTAAATAAAAAACAACAACTTATTCAAAAAACACAAGGATATGTTGAATTTGATCATGTAAGTTTTGGCTATGAAGAAGATCAGACGATTATTGATGATTTTTCTACTACAGCTCTGCCAGGTCAAAAAATTGCAATCGTAGGTCCTACAGGAGCTGGGAAAACAACGATCGTCAATTTATTAATGAAATTCTACGAAGTAAACGAAGGAAGAATTTTAATTGATCATATCGATATTTCAGACATGACCAGAGATGAAGTGCATAATCAGTTTTGTATGGTTCTTCAAGATACATGGCTTTTTGAAGGAACGGTTAAAGAAAATCTGATCTATAATCAAAAAAATATTTCAGATGAAAAAGTAGTTGAAGCTGCTGTTGCAGTAGGAATTGATCATTTCATCAAAACTTTACCACAAGGATACGATACAGTTTTAGATGACAGAGTGTCTTTATCAGTTGGTCAGAAGCAATTATTGACGATCGCTAGAGCATTAGTCAAAGATTCTCCAATGCTGATTCTCGATGAAGCAACAAGTTCCGTTGATACGAGGACAGAAGAATTAATCCAAGCAGCAATGGATAGACTAATGGAAGGTAGAACTAGTTTTGTTATTGCTCACCGTCTGTCTACTATACAAAATGCCGATACCATTCTCGTTATGAAAGATGGTGCCATCATTGAAAGTGGAAACCATGAAACGTTGATGAACGACCAAGGATTCTACTCAGATCTTTATAATAGTCAGTTTGAAAAATAGTTGAACAGTTACATGTGGCACGGGGAGCAGGACAGTACCCTCGAATGGCATCTTCATGCTTCTAGAGTTGAAATGACATATAAACAGTGTATCTAATTGACAAGGAACGTATGGATAACTAACAGGATTTTTATAAGAGTAGAGAAAGGCTGGAAACTTATGGATCCCCGTGGCACGATTGGATTTGAAATTAGAGAATTATCTATTTTATTGACTAGATATATTGAAAAAGAAAAAACCTTGAATAATTTTGAAGATATTCAAGGCTTACAAGTATGGACATTAGGTTATTTATATAAAAATCGTCATAAAGTTATTTTCCAAAAAGATATTGAAAGAGAATTCTCTATTCGAAAATCGACTACAAGCAGTCTAGTTAAAAGAATGATAAAGAATGGATTTATTGAAGTAAAAAAAGGGACGCAAAAGGATAAACGGTTAAAACAATTAGTTTTAACGGATAAAGCAGTTAGTCAAATTCAAGCTTTCAAGCCACATGTACATCGGCTTGAAGAAAAAATTACCGATAACATCAGTCCTCAAGAATTAGAGCAATTCAAAGAAACACTTAAAAAAATAAAAAATAACCTTAGTTGTTAAGAGAAAAATATGTTCATATTATAGAAAACGTAGTGAAACGTTATGAATAAGAATTACTTTAAAAAAATCAAAAACTTAGGAAAAGAAGCTTTCCATTTTAAAGAAAATAAAGAGAAATAATCAATTGTTTTCTATCCTGAAACATCGCAGTGGCAATAGAAGAGAATAATCTAAAGGATGCTAGTAAGCTGACTGCTTGCCAGCATCTTTTTTTGTGGACTTTAAAAAGTACTAAAACAGATATACAAAAATTGACTTATAATGCAAGCTAAACTAGAATGAACATGGATCCATTAAAGCTTAGATTTATGTATGTACATATAAATTTTGAAGGAGATAGAAAATGGTGGAAACACAAGCAGGTCATACTTTTTTAGCTAAACTAGGCAAAAAACGATTGCGTCCTGGAGGAGTAGAAGCTACTAAGTGGTTGATAGAACAAGGACATTTTTCAGAAGAAGTAAAAGTGCTAGAAGTAGCTTGCAACATGTGTACAACTTCTATTGAACTGGTTAGAGAATATCAGTGTCATATTACTGGAATTGATCTAGATAAAAAGGCATTGGAACAAGCCGAAAAGAATATACAAAAAGCCGATTTATCATCTTACATACAAGTTGTCCAAGGGAATGCTTTAAAACTTCCATTTGAAGATGCCTCTTTTGATTTAGTCATTAATGAGGCCATGTTAACTATGTTGAATGATAAAGCTAAAGTAAAAGCCTTGAAAGAATATTACCGAGTACTGAAACCAGGCGGCCGGTTGCTGACCCATGATATTTCATACATGAACAGGAGTGTGGAATCTCAAATAGACGAATTAAGAAATACAATCAATATTAATGTAGCGCCTTTACAAAGAGATGATTGGAAAAAGTTGTTCATTGATTCAGGATTCATCGATGTTAAAAGCAAATGTGGACCTATGTCTTTGATGTCTCCCATTGGTATGCTAAGAGATGAAGGATGCTGGAATACAAGTAAAATTGTATTTAATGGAATGAAAAAAGAAAATAGAACGAGATTCAAGCAAATGATGCGTTTCTTTAATAAATCCGGTAAAGAGTTGGATTATATAGCTGTTTCCAGCAGGAAATAAAGAGCGCCTTATAATAAATCAATTCTTTATAACTTTTTAAACCTGAATAATACATACTTTCCTTTATTGTGTAGAAACTGCAGGATGATAAGTATCCTTGCTTAGAATCTTGTCAATTTTTTTAAAGAGCATTGCGTTTGAGAGATTAAGGAAATGACGATGTTATAAAAGGAATGATGTCTTTTTCTAACAGCAAATCGATTATTTTATTATAAAAAATCAACCCCTCTTTGATTAATTTTCCCATTACCATCCGGTATTCCATTCGATTAAAATTATTTAAAGTTGCAGGTGAACTCGTTCAAACAGGTAGACAAGTCTATCTCAATCTATCGAGTTATCATGTGTATCAAACTGAATTTTATAGGGTCTTCGAGCACCTACGGTAATCCAAACAATGGATTTAGATTGAATATTCTCTAAAATTTTTAAATCCATCATTTTCAAGGTAGGAGTATGCCCTTAAACAGATAAAAGAATTCTTAAGAGGTTTATTCAGTAGAAATCAAGTCCAAGAACACATGGGTTTAAAAAAAATTTTCAATGAATGATACTCCGTTCAATAAAACTACTTTAATTACAGGTTTATGAATTATTCAGAATGGTATAATAACATTATGAAATGATTAATTTTATGTAATATTGGAGGACAATATGCAAGCAGTATATTTATACGGATTAAAACATGAATTAAAGTCAATGAAAACTATTATTATTAGTATAGTATTTATTGGACTATCTTTTCTAATAGCAAAATATTCGGGTTCGTTATCGATCATATTAGATTCAAATGGTAGCTCTCCTGCGATACAATTAATGTTTTTGTGTTACGCTTTTATGGGTTTTTTATTTTCTTCAATATTATTTGGGGGCATCGTATCAAAAGAAGTTGAAACAGAAACGCTTAGGTATATAACTCCTTATCTATCTAGACGTAAAATTTATACTGCCAAATATTTAATTACTATAACCTACTTTTTATTAGTTATTTTACTTGCTTTAATTGTAGTGTTTAGTGTGAGAGGTGTCATAGTAGTGCCTTGGAGGGACTTGTTAAGTATAATTGTGTTTTTTTTGTATATTGAGTCTGTCATAATCATGGTATCTACTATTAGTAAGAATGAAAGAACAGCTACTCTTGTTGGAATTGTACTTAGCTTGCTTTTTCCAGCAATATTTACTGTAGCATACTTTAGAGACAACATTTTTTTGGACGTAATTGATTGGCTTTTACCCTATAGGTACTTAGAAGGTGAAAATAGTTGGGAACTTCTTATTTTATTATTATTGGCTTGCGCAGCATTTTACGTAGGGATGGTAATATTTGAAAGGAAAGAAATATAAATATGATTGAATGCTTCTCAATAAATAAAAGTTTTAATAAAAACAAGGTTTTGAAAGATGTTTCTTTACAAGTTAAAAACAATCAAATCACTTCATTAATTGGTAGTAATGGTGCAGGGAAATCAACTTTGATAGGAGTTATGGTAGGGTATTATAGGATTGACTCTGGTAAAGTTATGAAAAGCAATATATCTGTTATGCCAGATGCTAACTCGTTATTCGAAGATTTTACAGGAGAAGAGTTCTTAAATTTCATGAGTAAACTGAAGAAAATTTCAAATACTCGTGCTCTGGAGTTAGCTGATGCTTTAATGTTAAAAGAAGATTTGAAGAAAAAAATTAGTGGATATTCTTTTGGAATGAAAAAAAAAATTAGCTTTATTCAAGCTTGTATAGGAAATTATGATACTTATATTTTAGATGAACCTACCTCTGGGGTAGATGAGCCTTCTGCTATTATGATGTTAGAAATTGTTGAACAGTTAAAAGAAAGTGGTTCAGCAATCTTACTTACCTCTCATAACCTTGATGAACTAGAAAGAGTATCTGATTTTGTATATATCATAGAAAATGGTGAAATAGTTAGTAAAGGTTCTGTAGCTGACATTATAAGTCGTAAAAGTTCACAAAACAATTTACTATATGTATTAAAATCGTTAAAAGCTAGTGAAATTTACAGGACAATTACTGAGTATTTTAATATTGAAATTAAAATACAAAGTAAAACAGAATTAGAATTAGAGATAAAAAATGAAAAAGAACTTAGAGAAGTCCTATCATATATTTTTGAAAAAGAGTATCTTATTACTGAAATTTATCAAAAGAAAAAATCATTGAGAGAAACTGTGTATAAAAAATAGCAAAATGGACTTTATACTAGAATTTCAACAATTATATTTTGAAAGATATATTAACATGATCTGTTGCTAATAGATAAAGAAATTTAATGACAAAACTAAAGTTTTAAGATAGAAAAACAGTATTTTTACTATATGTAAATAATTCAATTTACTTAAAAAAATCAATGAAATTAAACTCAAAACGCATGGTTAAAAAACTGATTTCTTCATAGAAAGCTACTCTGATCAACAAAAGGATTTTAATGATAGAGCTATGAATTGTTCAGGTTAAAATTGGAAATATTTAAATAATAAAAACCAGATAGCAGATTTGTGTGAAATAGGCTGCCTATCATGATCAACTTAGTACTAGAATGGCTAATGAAAATTGAAATCCTAATCAATTTTTATTAACCATTCTTACTTTTGGTGATCGCAGCGGCACTTAATTTGTAGAAGAATTAGAAATGATTTCAAGTTTAAAATCTGGAATGAAAAAGTAAGCATATGTATATAGAATCATTAAGGCAATCGACAAAACAATAACTAAGGCTAAACTCGTGATTATTCTAAATGTTATTAACAGCAGTAAAACAAATAAAAGAAAGCGAATAGAAAACTGAAAGAGTTTAACAGGAATATTTTTTTGAATGGCAACGATTTGTCCATCTCTGACTTCTATTTCTTTATGCGCAAAGAAACAAGAGACTTCAATTTTTTCAGTAGCGTTTGGAAGTTCAAAATTTGTTGATTCGCCAGGGGCTAATTTTTCTAGAGTCACATCTTTTAGTTTTACAGATAGATTGACCATTAAGTTAAATGCACCAGTATTTCGAGTAATGGTTACACTCATAAGATCCTCTCCTTTTATTTAAAATACCATAAAACATAGTACAATTGCTATCTTAAAAATCAGAGCATATAAATTTATTTTTAATAAGATTAGCAAGAAAGTAGAGGATAGATTGATCAGTCAGAGTCTTTAAAAAAACTTAAACTTAAATCTGTATTTAAAAACATAATTCAGTTTTTTATTTTATCCATTTCATTTACACTATAAGTAATCAATTTATGAATGGAGTGAAGTGAATGGGACAAATTGTGTATACGAATTATTGGCTTAACAGACTCAGTGATGTAAAGAAAGAGCATGGTAGTTACGAAACGGAAGAAGAAGCAATTGCGGGAATTACAGCTTGGTGGGATTTGCATAGCGAAGATTATCCCCATGCTCAGTTTAATCGCACACAATCTGGCGCTTTAGAAGTCATTTATGATGACGAAAATCACTACTATCGTATTGAAAAAAGGACAATTGAAAGCGGACTGCCTTCTAAGAAATATCGATTAAGAAAGGCTGGAGAGATTGAAGCACTTCGCTTTAAACACAGTCTTCACGAAGAAGCATATCTTTTTGATGAATTAGCGGAACCGTTACGAGATCGTCTAGTAACGGCAATGGCCGATTCTAAGAAATTACAGGTATACATTTATGATGAAAATGGTTGCCCGATTAAAAAAATAATTGAAAAATGATCATATATTCTTGGAACCATCGAAGTTAAGGGAAACTTCGGTGGTTCTTTTAATCAAAATTGAGAGGGTCTACTATTTAATAGTAAAATTAAATTTAATCCTTAATCGTTAGTTTTGCATTTACTTAAAGAATGGATGCTAGTTTAGGCAAATGTTTTCGCAATAGTTGTTAAATAAAGTATACTAATTTATAACAGACAATTTATTAGTGGGAGAATAATGGATGTTTACAGATAGAAGATTGACAGAAGCCTATAATAATGCCAAAGAAATGTTTTATGATGATTATTCTCGTATTGTGTTTATGAGTGATGCACACCGTGGAGATGGTAGTGTATCAGATGAATTTCTACGTAGTCGCAATCTTTTTGTGCACGCTTTAAAAGAATATTATGAAAGTGAGTATACTTTTGTAGAAGTAGGCGATGGAGAAGAACTTTTAGAATATTCAGAGTTTGAGCATATAAAAAATGCCCACACAGATGTATATGGATTGATTAAAAAGTTTTATGATAAAGATCGGTATATACGTATTTATGGGAACCATGATATCTTTTTGAAAAACCAAAAGTACGTTGAGAAGAACTACTATATTAATTATGATGAGTATAGTGAGGAGTATTTTGACTTCTTAAAAGGGATAGAACCAATAGAGTCTCTGGTGCTTAAGCACCGGCAGACTAGTCAGGAAATCTTTGTGTTGCATGGACACCAAGGAGATGCACCGAATGATCAGTTTTGGTTCTTCACTATGCTTTCTTTGAAATATTTTTGGCGATTCTTACATCGATTCGGGATTCGTAATCCTGCAAGTCCGATCAAAAATGTATCCAAACGGCATAAAATTGAACGGAACTATAGTAAATGGATCAAAAAAAAAAGAAGGATGCTAATATGTGGTCATACGCATCGCTTCAAGTTCCCTAAAAATCGTGACCTCCCATATTTTAACACGGGATGTGGAATTTACCCTTCAAGTATTACAGCAATTGAACTATCTGAAGGTATGGTTCGGCTTGTTCGCTGGAAAGAAGAAGTGAATGATGAAGGATTGCTATATATCAAAAGAGAGACAATGAGAGGCCCAGAACCAGTTGAACTATTTGATATCCGTAAGCCAAAAGAAGTTGTGGAATATTTAGCAAAACTGAAAATGCAACGTACTAAAAAATCAAGAGAGAAAAGAGCAGCTTTTCGAGAAGAGGAAATGTAATAAGGTAATAAAAATAGTCAATCTCCTTTATTAAAAGGGAATTGACTATTTTTATACTTTAATTACTCAAAGTAACGATAACTAGTTCGGGTCTATTATTGATTCGAATAGGAATTACGCTATTCCCTAACCCTCGACTAACAATCATCCGAGTTTGTTTTTTTGAATAGATACCAGCAGTATATTCAGGGAAAAGACCTTGATTTGGTGCAATCAATCCACCTATGAAGGGAAGTCGAAATTGTCCTCCATGAGCGTGACCGCTGAATACTAAATCAAAACCATGAGCAGCATAGGTTTCAAATAATTCTGGACGATGAGAAAGTAATACTTTAAACCCTTCAAAATGATTGGATAATGTTTGTAAGGTCTTTTCAGGACTAGAATTCGGGAATGCCGGATCCTGCAGTCCAGCTATCATTATCTGAGAGGATCCTCTCGTTAAAAAGAGCTCCTGATTATCCAAAATAGTGACTTCTCTATCGATTAAATCTTTTCTTAGTTGACTATATTCCTCACTCCATGCTTCATGATTCCCTGTTACAAAGTATAAAGGAGCAATTTCTTTGGATTGGTCAATAAATTCAAGAGCAGTCGGGATATCTGTTTTCGATGAATCTATTAAATCACCCGTAAGGACGATTATATCTGGAGAAGCATTCTGGAGTTCTTCAATAAGTTGGCTGTCCCAATCTTTGTTATGCAGATCGGAGACTTGAGCAATCTTATAACCGTTAAAACTCTCTGGAAGCTCCTCATCTTGTATAGTCAGATGAGTTGTCTGGATAGAATAATTACCCCAAAGCACCCAAAGGATTATTAGCATAACGGCCAAAGTGATCAGCCAATAAAAATACTTTTTTATATAATAAATAAAGTTCTGTTCCAAGAGCAAGCCCCTATCCGCTACAGATTTAATAGATTCCTTGATAGGATTATAACATACGTTTTCTTGATACGGATTGGATGAATTAACAAAGCTTTATAAAAATAGATGAATCAGGCTGATTTATTTTAAACTAATGGTGAAATAGCGCCATTAATATTTCTGCCAATCCCACCATCTGTAATGATCACTTGATCCTCTTCAATATGAGTGATTTCTAAAAATTTGATCTTAAATTCTTCTAAAGAGATCTTTTTATTGCGGCAAGTCCAGATTTTACCTGATTTTGAGAAGCAAGTTGCTAACTCTTCCAAGGCTGGAAAATCTTGAAAGTCTAACGATGTTTCACCAAGAAAATGGATTTGTATAAAGTGATAGATATTTGCTTTCTCGTTAAAGTTTGACATGCTAATTCCTCCTAAGCTTATTAGACACCGATTTCATTAATATGATAAAGGGAAAAAAACTATATGTAAACGCGTTCTTTTTTTGATATAATAACACAAAACGTTGCAATAAGTAATAGAAAAAATAGGGTCTAATAAAAGAATATAGGTACAGGTAGAATGACGAACCCGCTTTTAAGTGTGTGGTAGACTTGTACTAAGCAAATCAGCGTTTATATTATTGACAAATATTATCAAGAGCTATAAGGAGAGTATGATGAAGGATAAATTATTATTATTTGATATTGGTGGTTCCTCAATTAAATGTGGTATATGGGAGAAAGAAGAATTAGTTCATTTAGATAAAGTTCCTACACCAAAGACTTGGGAAGAAATGAAGAAAGTATTGAAAGGAATATTTGATCAATATTCAGATAGCCCTTATACAGGAGTAGCCATCAGTTGTCCTGGAGCGGTAGATACAGAAAAAGGTATGATTAATGGAGTGAGTGCATTACCTTATATTCATGGGTTTCCCATTAAAAAAGCTTTTTCTTCATTATTTGGAGTACCCGTCTCAATGCAAAATGATGCAAATTGTGCAGGTTTAGCTGAACTTTGGAAAGGGAACGCCCAAGGTGCAAGTTCTGTTTGCTGTATGATTATCGGTACAGGTATCGGTGGAGCTTTGATTATTGATGGTAAATTACAGAGTGGGCATACACTTTTCGGTGGAGAATTTGGGTATCAGATTATTGATCGGAATAGTTTAGTAACCTTAAGTGAAGCAGGAAGTCCTGTCAAAATGGGAAAAAATTATACGAAAGAAAAAGCAGATAAAAAGGTATACGAAGGACAAGAAGTCTTTGAATTAGCCGATAATGGTGATAAATTAGCAAAAGAAATGGTTAATCATTTGTATGATACGCTGAGTTTAGCCATTTATAATTTACTTGTTTCAATCAATCCGCAAAAAGTCCTGATTGGTGGAGGCATTTCTAAAAGAAATGATTTGATTTATGAATTAAATTTACGTACAGAAAAATTATTGAAAGATAATGGGGCAGTGGAACTTGAGTTTGAATTACAGACCTGTAAATTTTTCAATGATTCAAATTTAATCGGGGCAGCTTATCAATATGTATTAGAAAACCAATAGAAGTACAAATTTGAATTATAATTAGTAAAGCAGTCCTTGATAAATTTGTATTCACTAGGTGCCTAAGCTTGATGTCAAAAGAAACGATCGTGCAGAAAGAGAAGACAAGCACCTAAAAAGTTTCTTATTAACTAGTATTTCTTTTGAGATTTCAGATCTAAATCTACTGATTTAATGAACAAGGTAATCAAATGGTAATAGTGGAAAGAAAGTCATATAGCATAAGTTGTGTTATTCGAAATTTAAAAGTATGTTCCATAAAGAAGCATAAGAATATAGAAAATGTTATATCTAAAATTTTTGGTAATCATATCAAAAATTTCTCGTTTTTAATTTTAATAAAATAAGGTAGAATGTAGGTAAGAAAGTCATTGAAAAAGGGAGTAGATTAAATATGGGACTGTTAAACGGTTTAATGGGAAATGCAACAGATGCTAATCATGATAAAGTGAGAAAAGGTTTAGAAAATGTACTCTTGCCAGATGAAAAGATTGAATTGGCTTATAAATTAGTAAGAGACCTTGTCGTTTTCACAGAGTATAGATTGATTGTAGTAGATAAATAAGGGATGACAGGTAAAAAAACTGATTATAAAACCTTCCCTTATAAAAGTATTTCTCGTTTCAGCGTAGAAACTTCAGGGCATTTTGACTTAGATGCAGAATTGAAAATATATATTTCAGGAGCATTAGAACCTGCGCAAACGCTATTGTTTAGAAAAGATGATAGTATCAATGCGATTCAAAAAGCTCTAGCTGCTGGGATTATGCAATAATTAGAGAAATGATCAAACTTTTTATAAAAAGCATATTATTATGATATGCTTTTTATTTTATATATGCGAAAGTAAACGGTATCTCTACTCTAAAAATATTATACAAATGCTAGGAGTAATAAAATGAATCAAGATAATGTAAGAGAGTTTCTTCATGTATTCAATGAGCTGCAAAAGGTTATAGCGGCTAAATTAGGAGTAGATCCAGATACTAACTTCGGGTCGTTGCTGTACGCTGCTGATGAAAAACAAGATAAAGTAATCAAAACTTATAAAAGAAAATTGGATATTTATAGACAGTTTAGAAATATTCTTGTTCACAGTACAATTAATGAACATGAATCGATTGCTAATCCAAGTCAATCCTTGATTGAAGAAATGAAAGTGGTTAAAGAAAAAATCGAATATCCTAAAGTAGTCAGCGACTTGTTTTTAGAAAAGGTTATTAGTTTTAATCAAAATGACAAATTAAAAGATGTTCTAGAAACCATCAAAGAAAATCAGATTTCACAGTTTCCAGTGTTTCAGGAAAATAAGTTGATAGGTTTAATTTCTGAAAATGGAATAACCAACTTTTTAGCCCATTCAATTACGGATGATCTGATTTCAATCAGTGGTACGACTGTTAGGGATATACTGGATAATGATAAGGAAAAAAATTCATATGAAATCATCCCAGAAAATAAATCGATTTTTGATATTGAGTCTATCTATTCTAAGAAAATTGAAGAAGGGATCGTTGCCTACTTTTTACTAATTTCCAAAACGGATCTTGTTACTAAGCCAAGTGATCTGACCGGTATTATCACACCATGGGATATGCCCGACATTATAGAAAACAAATAACTAAAATGAAAAGTCATTTCTAAACTGGAATGATTTTTCATTTTTTGTTTTTATGGAGAGGACACTTAGTGAAATATTTTATAAATATTTGAGAAGCGCACTTTTGATAATAAAGTAATTTTGTTTATGCTTTTTAATTATTTTGTAATTTATTGATTGATAGAAACTTCACAATTAAGTATACTGGTAAAATACACAAAAAATTTGAATGGAAGGAAGAAAATTTATGTCTCCGAACATGATTGGTTTTAGTTTTGTAATGATAGGGATTTTTTTGATATTTGGTAAATTTGTACGTAGACATGTGAAGTGGTTACGCAATTTATTCCTGCCCAGTTCAATAATTGCAGGGTTTATTGCTTTATTATTAGGTCCTGATGCACTGGGGAGATTAACTTCACAATTTTTGAACGAAGGAAATTATTTTTATAATGGATTGGTTCCTGAATTTATTCTTGAAGTATGGCGACCGTTACCAGGAATGTTTATTAATATTGTTTTCGCAGCACTTTTCTTAGGAAAAGCTGTACCAAGTTTGAAGAAGATATGGAATACTGCCGGCCCTCAAATTATTATGGGTCAAGCCGTTTCTTGGGGACAGTATGTTGTAGGGTTATTACTCACTATTTTTGTATTGACACCTGTCTTTGGAATGAGCCCTTTAGCAGGCGCGTTGATTGAAATCAGTTTTGTAGGTGGACACGGGACAGCTGCTGGCTTAGCAGGAACTTTCGATACATTGGGATTCGCAGAAGGAGCAGACTTAGCATTAGGACTTGCGACGATTGGGATTTTAGTGGGGGTAATGGTTGGGATTATCATTATCAATATTGCTTATCGCAAAGGAACGGCTAAATACGTAGGAGGCGAGGCTGCTTTTACGGATGAAGAACGTGAGCAGCTTGGAGAGTCTTATGGATTTGATATGGAACCTACAGTAAAAGAAGCGAAAGCAATTGAACCTCTTGCTTTTCATTTTTCATTAATTGCGGTTGCCATCACAATTGGCTATATCATGCAGCAAGGGCTAATTTTACTAGAAGCTTATACATGGGGAGCTTGGACAGATGTCTATCTTTTCCCTTATATGCCACTCTTTCCGCTGGCAATGATTGGTGGAATGCTGATTCAGTTATTCTTTGATAAAATGAATTTTCATATGTATATTGATCAGAATCTGATTAGTAAGATTTCCGGATTTGCACTGGATATTTTGTTAGTATCCGCTTTAGCTACATTATCACTGGATGTTATTGGTGATAACGTTATTCCGTTTGTCTTAATTTCTATTGTTGCGATTGTTTGGAATGTGTTTGCATTCTTATACTTAGGTCCACGTATGATACCAGATAATTGGTTTGAGAGAGGTCTGGGAGATTTTGGTCAGGCAACTGGTATGACCGCTACGGGACTTTTATTGATGAAAGTAGCAGATCCTAAGCATCAAACTCCGGCACTGGAAGGATTTGGTTATAAACAGATTCTATTTGAACCTTTTGTAGGAGGCGGATTAGTAACAGCTGCCTCACTTCCATTAATTTATCAATTTGGTCCGGTAGTATTTTTGATTATTTCAGTCATTATTACGGCATTATTTTTAATTTTTGGTTTAGTGCACTTTGGACCAAATAAGAAAAAGAAAGCAAAATAAATCATTAAATCATTAGATCATTAGCATTTATAAAGATAAAATACAGGCCCCCTTATGTCTTGAAGTCACTTGACATAAGGGGGCGATTTTAGTTTAAGGTTTTACTTCTTCCACATAAGTCCAAGTACGACCTAGATCCTCAGATACATAAAGAGCTTTGACACCACCATTATAGTCTCCATCGATTCCTTGTCCAACGGTCATGTGTAGTGTTTCGTTTTCTAAATAAGGCATGTCAGGTAAGTCAAACGGATTATAGATTAAGTCTTCATTTACTGTTACTTCTACTTCAGGAATTTCGATTTTTTCAAAAGTAACTCCGCCGTCCTCTGTTCGATAGATCAATCCTTCAGACCCGCCGTTCTTTGAAAGTCCGATGAATCCAAGCTGTTCATCAAAAAAAATGATACCAGAAGAAACTCCTGAACTAGGGTAAAAAGGTTCTTGATTGATTCGTTCCCAAGAAGCTCCACTATCAATCGTTTTTTCTAAAGCATAGTAACGACTGCCAGCTGCAGCATCAGTGATAGGTAACTGAAAGCCTATTTCTTTGGTTAAAAAATAGGACTCGACTTGATCTTTCATATTATATCCTAAATCGAACGAAATTTTTTCTTCTTCCTGTTTTTTTATATAATTGTCAGATAAAGTAAGGGACCGATCGATAAATCTCTTAGGCGGGATCGTATCTTCTTTACCAGCTACATAAACCGAAACTGCGTAACCAGCGTACTCCTCATCAGAATAGGAATCTGGGTCACTCACATTCTCATTCCTATTAACCCAGTAGATTCCTTCAGAGTTATAGCCCCAACTCCTATAACCTTGATAATAAATACTATAATTAGCATTGTCGGGAAATTCAGCAACACTTTCTTGAAGAGGAATATTTTCAACTGTTTCTATAAGCGGTTGTAATAAAGTGGTTTCATCCACTTCATGATATCCAGGTCCTTCAAGTTTTATAGAAATCTCTTCTTCATTATTATATTGAATAGAATACATTTCCCATTCGTTTTCCTCGTTTGCACCAATCAGTGCAGTAGAGAAGGACTGAATTTCCCCAGCTTTGTTAAACGCTAAGTCAAAATCATTTGATACATAGAGTTCTGAAGGTAACGCAACTTCAGATCTTATATCGTCTAAAATTCCCTGAATACCGCTATCATATATATTTGTATGAGAAAATTTAGCTTTTTTGGTGTTGAAAAAGTTATCAAGATAAATCGAGAATCTACCTTGGAAAGGTTGAGCGCTCTCGTAAAGTTTGTAACCCGTATAAGTGGTTGTGAAAGTCAGTAAGATAATTGCTATAAAAAACCATGTTTTAGTTATCCATTTCAGCCTTTGAGCGTTACCTTTTAGTAATGGTTTCTTTCTATGTTTAAAATATAAAAATAGACACAGGATGAACCAGATAAGTAATACACTAAAGCTTCCTACTATGAAAGGGGCGTTACGACGCAGTCCGCCATATTGTGCTAGAGAAATCAAATAATGACAGCCGATACTATAAAACAAAATAACAAATGGATTCAAGACCAATGCTCTGAATAGATAATGCTTAGTTTTCAAACAAGAACTCCTTTATTTACATCTTTGTTAAAATGATACTAATAACTATTCAATTATAAACTTCTTATAAACAGAATTCAAAAGAAATTTGGTATGAAAATGAGTAAAACAAAACAGGTGAAATTAAATTATATGGTAAACTAATAAGGAAATAATTCGACGTGAGAATGATTGCTGATAAGTGGTTAGATTGATTATTTGTAGGTATATATAAAGGGGATTATAAGAATGAAAAGAGAGATAAAAAAAAGGTTAGTCTATTTATTTACTGGCGAAATATCTGCGATAATTGTATTCACTCTTATATTATTTTATTATTTTGAAAATCTAAGTAATAGATATTCTTTAACGAGTGTGGTCCTAACATTAAACGTCATTTTACTTCAAGGGAGTTATTTCTGGTTTGTGAAGTGGAGACGATTCGAAACTACAAAAATAGTTTTCCTAAACTTCATTATCATTTAAAGTTATTAAAGAAAATAGATCTGCTGCTTTTATTGGTCGCACCGATGATAGTCTTAATCGAAATACTACTTTTAAGTGAATCTTCATTAATGGAATTACTCACCCTGCTGTGTATCTATATTTTTGCCATCATCGAATATATTAATTACTACTTTATTCAATTGACAAATTACAGTAATGGAAGTGGAAAACCGTCCGCTATAGCTAAAGAAATAAAGTTACATAAGATTGAATAGAAGTTTTTCTAGATTATTTAGGAAAAGGTTGAACCGCTTTTCTTATACTTCTTTTGAGACAGTAAAGTTCATGTTAAAATAAAATTATTATTGTTGGTGTGATCATTATGAATCATTATAAGATAGGAGTTATACAGTGCAGTCAAAACTATTATCAGAACATGGCTTGAAAAATTATATTGCAGGAACAGATTATAATTTTCGTTATCAAAAAGCCGGTAGATCAGTAAAAGAGGATGTTCAAAAAGTCCTCAGCAAAATGACTATCCACCCGAAAGAGATTTATACAGGTCAACAGGTCCATAGTGCCAACATTGCTTATGTAAATGGAGAATATGGGGATGCGTTTGTTTTCGGAAAAACATTTAAAGAAACAGACGGATTAATTACAGATCAACCGAATGTTGCTCTCTTGATCAAGTTTGCGGATTGTACCCCTGTGGTATTATTTGATCCAGTAGCACAAGTACTGGCAAGTGTTCACTCTGGATGGCGTGGAACAACTCAGCGTATCTCATTAAAGGCTATTGATAAGATGGTTAACGACTTTAAATGTAAAAAAGAAAATATATTAGTATATTTAGGTCCGTCAATAGATATAGATCATTACGAAGTAGGGTCAGAAGTCTATGATGCATTTGAAACATTTGAAAACCGTGATCAATTTTATAGACCAATAGGGAAAAAATATCAATTAAGTATGCTTGATGCCAACCTTGATATTTTAAAGGGCGCCGGAATCCGTTCAGAGAATATTGAGATTGAGAAGGCTTCAACTTTTACAGATCCTAGACTTCATTCTGCTCGTGCAGAAGGTCCGGATTATCGTTTGAACGGTATGTTAACCATGATGAAACCATAAAATAAGTTTTAAAAGCAGCAGATCAGTAATGCGCTGTCCTATATCTTGATTTTTTGATCAACATTAAAGGACATAACATATGAACTGCTCTTTTTTTGAAGTCTATTTCGAATATTTTAGAAATAATATTGACAGTTTGATTAAATAGGCGTACTATTTAGATGAAATTAGAAATAGAATTATATTAATACGATAATATAGAAAGGGGAATATAATGGGGTTTCCCGAGACTTTTAAAGCTTTATCTGATCCGGTTCGTAGAGAAATTTTGGTGTTGCTGAAAGATCAACGGATGACAGTGGGGGAGATAAAAAATCACTTTGATATAGCTGGAGCAACGCTATCCTATCACTTGAATCAATTGAAAAAAGCGGAACTAATTCATGAAGAAAAGTACAAGAATTTTATTTATTATGAATTAAATATATCAGTATTTGAAGAAACGATGCTCTGGTTTTCTCAGTTTAGAAAGGAAGATATAAATGATTAACTTCAGAAAACAGACTTTAATCACTACAACGCTGGTCTGTTTATTACCAATCGTTTTAGGAATATTTATGTATAGTGATTTGCCAGATCAGATACCAGTCCATTGGAATGCTGCTGGAGAAATCGATAATTATATGTCAAAACCATGGGCTGTATTTGGCTTACCTGTATTTTTTGCGGTCATCAATATCATCAGCATTGTAGCCATAACAAATGATCCGAAGCGGCAAAATCAGTCTAAATGGATGAAGAGAATGATCATTTGGTTAGTTCCTGCACTTTCAGTAATTTTAATCCCTATTTCTTTGTTGGTTTCAATAGGAATCAAAATTTCAGTTCCTTTTGTTGTCACGTTATTGGTTAGTATTTTATTTATTGTGATAGGCAATTATTTGCCTAAATCAAGGCAGAATTATACAATTGGGATTAAATTACCTTGGACGTTACATGATGCAGATAATTGGAATAAAACGCATAGAGTAGGCGGTGTTTGTTTTATAGTTGGAGGTATAATTTTATTTATAAGTAATTTATTTCATCTAGGAAAACAAACTGGTTTTCTAAACTTCATTATCATTATAAGCACGATTGTACTCATGGTTTTAGTTCCGATTATCTATTCATTTGTTTTGTATCGAAAAGATCAATCTTGACTAAATAAATAGAGCTGAACCTTTATAAGGTTCAGCTCTATTTATTTTTCGAATGAGGTTTTCATTGCAAATGCACCAAACAATACTTCAGATGTAATCCACGGATAGACCATTTCTTGATCCTGCCATCTGATAGATATCTATACTTACTTCATCTGATTTTCACTGGCAGATTCAATTAAGAATTGCCGATTTCCTTCTGACCATCCAAACTATTGAGTACCCGCTGTTCCTTCAATATATCCGATAATATCCTGTTCTAAATCGGTACTGTTCTTTTCTACTTACAAATTGTTTTTTCTATCTGTAAAAGTACGCAATTCTTCATTTGCCAAATCGAAATTTTATATATTGTTCCTGAGACACTAAGTGCAAGAAGATTAAATAGTTTATTTAAAATTATTATTAGCGAATTTTATAAATGACTTTTTATTCTGATTGATTTAACTTGGTTGTCCAGCTAGTTGATTCTAAATTTCTTTTTTTGAATCAGATAAAAAGTAAAGAGTTGTGAGTAAATAAAATACACTAGTGATTACAACAAACATATAAAAAACATGCACTTTTAATGAATAGAGATAAAACAGATAAATCGTCATGAAAAGTGGAATAAGTACGAGTTTAACAATCGGCTTATTCCAATATTTTATAATAAGCGTACCTGTTATTCTAAATGGTAAGAAAAATAAACCAAATAGTAAAATATACACAAGATTAATGATTTTTTTCATACTTATTTGTTCTCCTTTCTCGGACCTAAAATCTTTTTGCTCAACAAGTTCAGTCTGTAGAGTTTGTTCTAATAATTTCAAAGTGATTGGATCTGGCTCACTCTTATTTAATTCCCATTTTGAAATCGTTTGTCTGGTGACAAACACTCTTTCAGCTAATTGTTGTTGCGTAAGATTCTGTTCCGTTCTTCTAAAACGAATTTTTTCTCCTAGTTCCATTTGTATTACACTCCGATCGTAATCTTTATGTCTATAATAATATAGCAACTAGCGGTGTTGCGCACGCAACGAATAGAAATATAAGGACAATTAAGCTAATCACTATATAAATATTTACATTATTGATTAAACGGTTAGATAATTCAGGAAAAATTAGGTGAGGGAGTAGAAGAAATAAAAGAAATCATTTTTTTGGTTGGAGAATTTATTGAGTTTGGAGGTTTTCGTAAAACGCCATGTTGAACGTATTGCATATCAGAGATTAGTTACCTACTATATGTAATGACTTATTGAAAAATAAAATGGTTTGTTGATGATCAAAAACGTATTGAAGTGATTATATTTTGGCAATAGAAAAAATAGAAAATATTATTTCCGTATTTTTTACTGTTTTTTAGGTTGAAAATAGTTATTATGATATAATTAGGCTATAAAAGGAATTAAATGTTTATTGCGCAAAGTTTTAAATAGGATAAATTAGAGATAGATGATAGATCACCTGATAAAAGTAAACTATATATGGGATATATGGTTAGGAAAGTTTTATACCTCGTTTCTCTTGTTTTGATAGTATCAGCAGTTGCAATAATCTTAATGGATAATATGGCGATATTTATAATTAACTTACAGGAAGTGAAGCACATATGGATAGCAAGGTTTTAAACTTTGTTCTTCTTACTTTGATAATATCAGGAATGGTCATTAACAATTTAGAAGGACTATACACCTTTAAAATGGTGTTTAACAGTTTCGCAATGATTGTTTTCGTTCTAGTTGGCTGTGAGCGTTTATACAGATATACACAGAAAGATAAAAAGTCAATTAAACAAAAAGTGTAGCATATGCTACACTTTTTCATGACCTACGAATTTCTCCTTTCATAGACTCAGGAAAGAGAGACACGTCTCTTATAACAACACCATGCAATTGATTAAAATCAGGACTTTCTAATACACTAAAGATTTTATGTCTCCAATAGAATACGGTAGAAATATGAACTGTTAGGCTATTTTATCAAAAAGGAAGTGTTAACCATTCTAGCGGATAAATTCGACTTCAGAAAAAGTAGAATCATTGTTTACATAGTAATGATACTGATCATTTTATTTAGTGTAATCATAAATAGAAAATATCAAATTTCTTATCAACAGATAATACGAAATTATCTCATCGGTTCCATGTTTATTTTCCTTGGATTCTCAGTAAAGGAATTAGATAATCTTTCAAAATACATCTTTCTATCCTTGGGAGCAATCTGGTTTATTTACATTGCCTTACATTATCTAATCGGATTTCATAATCCCTATTGGGGAAATTAACAATATCGGCGTTTTTGGTTATGCCAGGTAGCATTTAAAAAAAAAATCCTTACTCGTAAATTTGTATTGATTACGAGTAAGGATTTTTCTATATAGTTTTCTGAATAATTTGTTGCACCCAATTTTGCAGTTCTAGAGCTTCGTGAGTATTTAGCTCAGGTAGTTTGTGGGACTTAGAAGCTGTTGTGACACGCAAAGAGGTTAAATTGAATTTCTTTGCAATTGGACCGATGTTCGATTCGATATTTTGAATACGGATCATTGGAATCGTCTCTTGTTTTCTAAACCAAACACCTTTTTTGATGATAATTCTATCTTCATAAAAACTATATCCGAAGTACTTCCCTTTTAAGATGGGAAATAGAAAAATAGAGAAAAGGGAGCTGATCAGAAGAACAATTAAAGCGATGATAAAAATCCATATAGGAATAGTCGTATCAGTAAAGAAATAGACAGCGCCTAGAATGACGGAAAAAACTAGAATCGTAATGACAGAGTCAATTAAAGCCTTAACTTGCCAAAATTTGATTACTTTATCGTCAACTTTTTGGATATTCATATCAATCAGCACCTCCGTTTTTAAACCACTCAAATATGATGAAAGCATCTTTCTCTTCAATAAATCTCAGCTTAAAGGTTTTTGAAGTCATACCATGTGCAGTATTAAAGCTTGCTTTTGCTAAATTTGCTTTTTTCAAGAAAGGATTTTGTTTAACTTCTAAATTTAAAATACGATTCTTAGGGACATAAGTTTTTCTGAGTGCGAACAATGTAGGCGTTTGTATACTCACTTCACTATCAGATAGATGGTATCCAGTAAGTTTGTATGAACGATAACCGAAAAAGCCATAAAATACGATAATGAACAGCCCGATAATCCAAGCATACGTCCATAGTAACATGCTAGCTGCAGTAGCAACAATCAACCAGAATAATACTGGGAATTGTATAAACCTTCTAATGGAACGGGTCGGTACAACGGTTTCCACAGGAGCTAAAACATAATCAGGGAAACATTGTTTGACTAATGGTTTCAGCTGTTTGCTTTTAATGATAGGGAACAAAATCACTTGTCCATCTTCTTTGACTTCGGTTTTATTGTCATTATCTTTCTGTGATGAGTCACTAGTCAGTCCTAAGGAAAAAGTAGTGTAACCGAAAAAGTCCATAATCCAGTTCTGTTTTTCTTCTATGGTTTGAATATTTTTTAATGGGATAGTTTGACTCTGGGTCTCTAGCAATCCTTTTTTTATATTTAAATATTCTTCAGATAAGGTTACTTTATAGCCGTAGTTTTTAATGATTGAAGCGATAATGCCAATTGTATAGAGTAGAATCATTCCCACGAGAATGGAAGCAAATAAGATAATGATAGAAGCACTGATAAAAACAGATTCAACTTCAGTGAAGAAGTCATCTAGAGGTAAATCAGTTATGAAATTGAATCCAATTAAGAAAATGAAGAATCCTCGGAAAATCGCACCATTTAAAATAGTCATTTTAACGATTTCTCCAATAGACAATTGAAATAATCCTGTTTCTTCAGGAATATTTTCTTGAGAAGTTTGAGTGAATTCCGTGTTTTCTGCCGAAAGCTCGTCTTCAGGCAAGCTGTCCACATCTTTTTTGTTTAAGGCTGTTTTTAATTGGTTCAAATAATCAGACAATGCTTTATACTGACTGACAGAAAGTGCATCCAAGCTCAGACCTTGACCAGGGGTATTCACTGTAACTTTAGTAACTTTGAGCAATCGATGGACAATATCTTCGCTCGTATCAATACTTTGGATCCGGCTGATTTGAATATCTTTTTCTTTTATTACAAATAGACCAGTTTGTAGGACTAAACGATTACCTTCAATCCAGTAATGCGTTCGATAATATTTTATTACTTCTACTACAAATAAAATCGAAGACAAAGCAATAAAAATTCCTAAGAAAATAAGCATAGTTTTAAGGTCAGGATCTTGGAAAAAAATTAATATAATAATAAAAAAAGATCCAGATAAAATTCTTAGTAAGATATTATAAATTTGGGTGACCAAAGTAAGTTTATGTAGTCTTTGTTTATTAAACATCAGAGTCTACCTCCTTGATCTGATTGAATATTTGATCGTGCAGAGCAATAGCTTCTTCTGTTAATAAGAGTGGAATATCATGAGACGTACCTGCAGTGTAAACTTTTATATCACGAACATCATACATTCTAGAAAGAGGCCCTTCTGCAATCTTAACATGTTGTATTCTTTCGATAGGGATAATCTCTCGATTCTTGAAGAAAATACCTTTCATGATTTCTAAATATGAAGCATGTACTTCATAACGAATCGAACGCAATCTAAGCGCTGGCAGGATAAAATAATCTATACAGGTTATAAGGATCAACAGCAGAATATAGATTGGAATCAGCCAAGTAGGCCAATTCAACCAAAGTGTAATCACAATTAAAATACTGCAGATGATTAAACTAAAGAGAGAGGATACTAGACTTTCGGCTTTATCATATTTGATTACGATTGGATCTAATTGTTTTGAAGGAGGGGTTTGCTCCATAATTATTCTCCGTTCTTAAAAAAAATTGTTTAATTTAAACCATAAGTCATATTATAACAATTTTGCTTTAAAAATTCACTAGTTATTAAATAATATAAGCTAATTATTAGCTTATATTATTTAAATCTAAACATAAATCATTCTGTGTTTCACTTATTAATAATAAGCGTTTGAGAAAAAACCTATAAGAGTAGGCTCTATTTATTGAACTAATTTGAGCAATTCTCTTGTAATTTGTTCATTCTGGAGTATAATGATTATGGAAATGACAATAAAATAGTTATTTCTATATAACTAGTGCAGTGAGTCGCCAGGTAAGGGATATTGAAGCAAGCGTTCAATTAAAACGACTGTGTATATTTTCCAATTTGGAATAAAATCAGCAAATTTATCTATTTTTGTCTAGAATTTTGTTCATTCTGAATTGTGAATTTAGTAACTTTCGGCCTGATATTTCTCTGTTCTTCGTTGTTAATAAAAACACAATATATTTCTAGGAGGAAAATTAAGTATGAAAGTAGTAGTAGTAGGTTGTACACATGCTGGAACATCAGCGGTTAAAACAATATTAAGTGAGAATCCTGAAGCAGAAGTAACTGTATACGAAAGAAACGATAATGTCTCTTTCTTATCATGTGGTATTGCTTTATTCGTAGGTGGAGTTGTTAAAGATCCAGCAGGATTATTCTATTCTAACCCTGAAGAATTAGCATCATTTGGTGCTCAAGTTAAGATGGAACATGATGTCTTAAATATTGATACAAAAGCTAAAAAATTAACAGTTAAAGATCTTAAAACTGGGGAAGAAACTGAAGATACTTTTGATAAATTAGTTGTAACTACTGGTTCTTGGCCAATTATTCCTCCAATTGAAGGAATTAAAAGTAAAAACGTTGTATTATGTAAAAACTATAATCAAGCAAAAGAAATTATTGCTCGTAAAGAAGATAAAAAGAAAATCACTGTTGTAGGTGGAGGATACATTGGTATCGAGCTTGTAGAAGCATTCGCTGAAGACGGTAAAGAAGTAACGTTAGTGGATGGACTTGACCGTATCTTGAATAAATATCTTGATTCTGAATTTACGACTGTTCTAGAAGATGATTTAAGAGAACGTGGAGTAAAAGTTCAATTAAATGAAATGGTTCAAGGCTTTGTAGATAGTGAAGATGGAAATACAACTACTGTTAAAACATCTGGTGGTGAGTATGAGTCTGAACTAGTTATCTTATGCGTAGGTTTCCGTCCAAACACCGATCTTGTAAAAGGTCAAGTTGAAATGCTTGGTAACGGTGCGATTATCGTTGATAACTATATGCGTACAAGCGTTCCAGACGTGTTTGCAGCAGGCGATAGCTGTGCAGTAAACTATAACCCAACTGGTGGACATGCTTATATCCCATTAGCAACTAATGCTGTTCGTATGGGACTACTAGTAGGTAAGAACATTAAAGAACCAACAATGGAATACAGAGGAACTCAATCAACATCTGGGTTACACTTATTCGGTTGGAATATTGGATCAACTGGTGTTAGTGAAGCAAGTGCTCCAGTAATGGGTCTTGAAGCACGTGCAGTTATGTTTGAAGATAACTACCGCCCAGAATTCATGCCAACGAATGAAAAACTTATGATGAAATTAGTTTATGAAGTAGGAACTAAGCGTATCGTTGGTGGACAAGTCATGTCTAAATATGATATTACTCAATCTGCAAACACATTGTCATTAGCAATCCAAAACAAAATGACAATCGAAGATTTAGCTTTAGTAGACTTCTTCTTCCAACCAGTATTTGACCGTCCATGGAACTACTTGAACTTATTAGGACAAGCAGCTATGGCTCATGAAGATGAAATCAACAAAGAATCAATGAATGCTGGTTCTAACTAAAACGTTTATTGAATATCCTAAAGAATCTCAAGCACTTGCTTGAGGTTCTTTTTTTGGTTCTATGTCAAATAAGGTTGGTAAAGAATAAAGTCAAACAGTCATAACTATTTGGAAGAGAATGTATCTACTGATAGGCACCTATTATAAAATAAGGAGCAAGAATGATGAGCTGAAAATAAAATTTAAACCATAGTTGAAATCCAAACTCGATTAAAAAAGCGTCCACTTCTACTTTGCTTGTATCTCAATGACTTCCTATGTATTATTTAAAGTGAAAAGAGAATTAAAAACCTAGAATTATATCAAATTTATCAAATTATGAACGGACAATTATTCTATATATGTATGCCTCTTACGTTAATCGGACTTGTTCGTGGAGTTCAATCGTAGAATAGTGAAGCGAGTTTACATAGGGAGAGATTTCATGAGATTTGCATTTGAAAGAGCAGGATTTGTAATAAGAGCAATTGCCAGTTTGTTGGACTGGATTGTTGTGATCGTACCCATTGGAATTATGATTTACCTGTTTACTGGAGAAGCGTCATTCAATTGGGCACAAGGGCTAGTGTGGAATATAGTTTATTATTTTTATTTGGTTATCACGCCAGTCTTTTGGAAAGGTTATGTAATCGGTAAAAAAATAATGAATATTAAAATTGAAAAAGTTAATGGCACTAAACTGACTCTTTTGGATATGTTTATCAGGGAAGTAATAGGTATATTCCTTTTAGGGGTAGTAACATTTGGATTGAGTACTGCAATAGGTGGACTAATGGTTTTGTTCCGACAAGATAAACGAGGAATCCATGATTTACTATCAGGTACTTTTGTGAAGGCTGAATAAGCGTTTTTAATGTTAATAAATGTACTGATCTTTTAATAAAAAAAGAGGCCTACCATTTGGTAAACCTCTGACTGGAAATCGTTATTAGTTTCGGATAGCTTTTAATGCTTTTCCCCATGAATTGACTTGGTCAAATAGAGAAGTCATATTTTCAAAGTGTAAGTCAGCTGGTTTGAAAGTTGAGAAATTTTCAAAGTCTGTAAATAATGAGAAAGTTGGATGGGTCCGAACATCAGCTACAAACAGTTCTCCTAAAATTCCACGTAAGTGTTCAGCTGCACGAGCTCCACCAGTTGAACCGTAACTCATAATACCGGCAGCTTTATTATGCCATGAAGTTGGTGCAGCAACGTCTAAAGCATTTTTTAATGCAGCTGGAAGGCCGTGATTATATTCAGCTACTACAAATACAAAAGCATCTAATGAGTTGATTTTTTCAGTCCATTTTGCTAATCCTGGTTCTGTTCCGTCTGTTGTTCCTAGGAAAGGTAAGTTGTATTTTGCGATATCAACGATCTCATAAGTCGCATCATTTCTTTGATCTGCAATTTGTTTTGCCCATTCTCCAACTTGTTCACTTACGCGTCCTTCTCTAGTGCTTCCTAAAATAATACCAATATTTAATTTTTCAGTCATTGTTTATTCTCCTAGTCTGTATTTTATTTTTATTTACTACTGTTGTTTTTCCAACAACTGTTGTATAATCTTATTATAACTTACTTTAAATAAGTAACAACCAACAATTATCTGGTTTTGTTGCTTATCCAACAAATTAATGAAAATGTCGTATAAAGGTGGAACAGCAGACATGGAAACTACAAAAACGATCGATATTCGTAAAGTCAGAACTAGGCACTCAATTATTGAAGCATTCATGAAATTGTTACAACAGAAGAGATTTGAAGCAATCAAGGTTAGTGATATAACAAATGAAGCAATGATTAATAGAGCAACATTTTACTATTACTTCGCTGATAAATATGAATTATTTGAAATTGTAACGAGAGAAAATTTGTTGAAAAATATTCGAAGTGAGTTAGCCGAGAATAAAAATTTTTGTGAGAATACTTTGAAAAATCTATTTTTATCGTTGACTCAATTTCATAAAGAACTTTCTGATATGTGTACGAAAAGTTATGAAGATTTAGCTTCAGGTACTGAAGCGATATTGCGAGAAGAAGTAGAGCAAGTATTACTGCAGGCATTGAAGTCTAGGTATAGCTCTAAAAGTGAAATAGAGATCAGAAGCTCAGCAACTGCTTTAAGCTGGATGTTATATGGAGCAGCCTATGAGTGGAAATCAAATAGTCAGTTGGATGCAGAAGTATTTTTCCAACAGATGATGGTTTCTATAGAAAAAATCATAAATGAATAATAGAATAATCACTAGAGATCCCAGATAAAAAAGGATCTCTAGTTTTTTATTTTCTTTGAACATGCGATAATAGGGTAACTAAAAAAATACAGTTCAATCATCATTCAATATGAAAGGAGCCAAAATGATGATCACTTATTATAACTTTCAAAATAACCAGTTAAATAATAGTCTAGAGGATCTAGCAAAATGGATTGCGGTCAATAATCCAACTAGTCATGAAGTAGAAAAGTTAGGGAAATATTATGATATTCCATTAGATATGTTTGTGACTCAGTATTTTCCAGAGAATATGACTGAAATTGAACATTTCAATTCTGAAACATTAGGGAACTGCGCTTTTCTTGTGCTGATTAATTATAAAACCAGTAAACCGCATTCAATAGAAAAAGGTCTTTATCCGATCACCTTTATTTACAATAAGGAAAAAATGATTTCGATAACAGATAAAAGGGATGTGTCGATCACGCCTTCAATAAAGAAAGATTTATCAGAAGCCGTTCAACCTAGTCAGCTGATTGTTGGATGTATTTTAAATATGTATCAAATATATACTGTAGAGATTAATCGTTTGAAAAGAGCTATTGATGAAATCAGCGAACGAGCACGTTCCACAACTAAACGAGAGGTCTTAACGGACTTAGCGGATGTGGAGAGAGATATGGTCTTTTTAGAACAAACGTTAGTTGATCAGAAAGCAACTATTGAAAAGTTACTTGCTAGTGAGTTGTTCCAAAGTATGGCTACGGAAGAGAGGCATGTACGAGAAATAAAACGAAAAATAAAGAAAACAGATAAACTCATTAGTTTAAATAGAGATTTGATTGATACTACGGGTGGGTTGATTTCGGATATGCTCGATAGTAAGTTGAATGGCATTATGGAATATTTGGATTCTGCTCAATTAGTGATTGCGATTCCAACACTGATTTTTAGTTTATGGGGAATCAATACAGGAGGACTAATTGGGAAAGACACGCCTTTAGGCTCTCTATCAGTTGTAATCTTTGCTATATTATTAGGGTGGACAACTTATTTATATTTAAAAAAGAAAGAATATTAAAAACTACCAGAAGGTTGCTTTCTGGTAGTTACTCGGTTTAGCTTATTTTAATTTATAAGTTTTTGGAAAAAGTTCTGAAATAAAATTAATTTCTTCTTGAGTAAGCTTGATATTTGCAGCTTCCAGATTCTGTTCCATTTGGTTTCTGTTTCTAGCTCCAGGAATCACAGCATTTATTACATCTTTAGATAAATAGTATGCCAAAACAATATTTTGTATTCCTGTATTATACTGATCAGCCAATGTATTTAGACGATCTACTTTTGAAAGAATCTCACTATAGGTGGGTTCTTGAAATTGTGGACGACTTCTTTGTCTATCACTTAACTGGGTATCTTTATCATATTTACCTGCAAGTAAGCCTGAAGCAAAAGGGAAATAAGGAATAAAGCTGATATTTTTTTCATTATAATAGGAGAAAACAGATGATTCAGCTTCTTGATTCAGTAAGTTATATTCATCTTGAACAACGTCGATATCGTTATGAACATTAGCTTCCTTAATTTGATCCAATGAAAAGTTAGAAACACCGATCGAGCGAATTTTTCCTTGTTCTTTCAAGCGAGATAAGGCACCAATTGCTTCTGCCTTAGGTGTGTCTTCGTCTGGAAAGTGAATATAATAAAGATCAATATAATCTGTTTGAAGTCTTTGTAAACTGTCTTCAACTTGTTTAGTCAGAAAATCAGGAGAATTATTCAATTTGATTTCTCCATCTATAATTTCATGTGCCCCTTTCGTAGCAATTACAATATCCTTGCGAAGATTATGTTTTTTCAAGGTTTCACCAATAATTGACTCTGATTTGCCGTTTCCATATATGAAGGCAGTATCGATGAAGTTCAATCCTTTTTCGATAGCATCTAAAAGAATTTCACCACCGTATTCAGTATTGGTAGAAGGATCAGCGTCACTAATTTTGTTGGCACCTAATCCGATTGGATGAACTTGTAACCCTGATTTACCTAATGTGACTAACTCACTCATGAAATCTCTCCTTTATTAATCGATTCTATTAATAGTATAAACGAATTGAAAAGCGAATAGAAGAATCTTGTGTTGTCTTATGGGTAATTAGTTGATTTTTTCGCTAAAGAACGTTATTTTAAGAGTAACAAAATTATTTATAGAAGAGGTGATTTGAAAATGGGAGGAAAACTTACTAAATCTTCTACCGATAGAGTCTTTTCGGGAGTATGTGGGGGAATAGCAGAATTCACGGGTATTTCAGCATGGGCTATAAGAATTTTATTTTTGCTTTTGCCGTCAAACTTACTGATCTACATTATTTTAGCATTCGTTATGCCAGAAGAGGATTAACAATAAATACTTTCCATTCCTTGTCTAATGGTCTAAATTAGATAAGGTTTTTTTATTAATTAGTTAATATTTATTTGAAGTAGGTGAACCGGTATGGAAAATATGCTCATAAAAAGAATCTCTACACATAATCCTGAATATACGCTTTCACTTAGCTTAAGAGATTTAGTATTAAGAAAGCCCTTAGGTTTGGATATAAAGCAAGATAAGCTCTCCCAAGAAGAGAAGGCTATACATTTTGTGGTTATTTCTGGAAATAAAGTTGTGGGAACACTATTTTTAATTGAAACAGATCGAAATAGTTATCAAATGAAGCAAGTAGCTGTTCATCCTGATTACCAGGGACAATCTGTAGGAACTAAATTAGTTTTATTTGCAGAAAAATGGGCACAAGATAATGAAGTACAAAAAATCTGGTTACATGCTAGAATCAATGCGTGGTCATTTTATCAAAAGCTAGGTTTCATATTTACTAGTGATGAATACAAACAAGTGGGTATCGTGCACAAGACGATGGAAAAACACTATTTATAAAATAGAATGCATTGGAATGTTATATAACATTCTGGTGCATTTTTGTTACCCCATAATTGTTTCCATATCGTTCAGTAAAAAGAAACTTATTTAAATAAGCGTTCGATATGTTTATCTGCTATTTGTAAGTAACCGAACTATACGCTCTACAAAGTATAAATCAATTATTTGCTTGATTCATTTTAATGAGAGGAAATAGATTTATAAACTGTTACATTTTGTACATAATATTGATGGATATCCTATTGCCTTAAATCGTTGCAATTAGTATGCTTAATAAATTAAGCAATAGGAGGCTCTTTCATGATCGGTAATAAACCAATAAAGAAACATTATATTTCTATTAATAAAAAGTTTATACTTTCTATAACATTTGCATTTATTTGGCTTATTATTTCTATCTATTTTTCTCTACCATGGGTTCATGATTTAGGAGTGCTAACTACACCATTTATAGCAGTGGTGATTATAGCAGGAATCGGTTATGTTCCGGGATTAATTAATTCTTTTATTATCATGAGTTTGTTACTGGACAGACAGCCTAAGTTTAAAACGATAGATCCAGAAGTGCCTATAACGATTATTATCGCATGCTATAACGAAGAAGAAACTATTGCAAATACCCTTTCTTATATAAAAAATCAAATTTATGATGGGGAAATTAAAGTGATCGTTGTGGACAACGCCTCTACTGATCAGACGGATCAACGATCTATAGAAGCAGGAGAAGAATTAGAGTTGAATTTGCAAGTGATTTATGCAAAAGAACCTGGAAAGTTTAATGCCCTTAACGAAGCGCTTAAAGTTGTAGAGACGGACTATGTGATTACATTGGATGCTGACACATTATTGCATAAATTAGCTGTAAAGCATGTTGTCTCTAGAATATTAACAGCGCCTGCTGATACATGTGCTGTAGCAGGATCAGTACTTGTAAGAAATAGTAGACAAAATTTACTAGCTAGACTACAAGAATGGGAATATTTTTTAGGGATCGCGAGTATTAAACGAATGCAAGGTATGTATCAAGGAACATTAGTAGCACAAGGGGCGTTCTCTCTGTATACAACGGATATATTGAAGCAAGTTGGTGGATGGCCAGATGCGATTGGAGAAGATATTGTACTAACCTGGAAGATGCTTAGGGAAAATAAGCGGGTGTATTTCGAACCGATGGCAGTCGCATTTACAGAAGTACCTAGTAAATTTATTCACTTTTATAGACAGAAAAGCCGTTGGGCAAGAGGCATGATTGAAGGGCTTAAAGCTGTGAAACCATGGGAACAACCGATTAAGTATATTCGTATTTTAACCGGCATCAATTTATTAATGCCTTATTTAGATATTGTTTACACTTTCGCGTGGATACCAGGATTAGTACTGGCATTCTTTGGATTCTTCTGGATTATTGGACCTATGACACTTTTGGTTTTGCCCTTAGCGTTATTGCAGAACTATATTTTATATGTATATCAAAAGAAAGTATTCAAAGAGTTAAACTTGAGCATACGGAAAAACAGGTTTGGATTTATTATTTTTGTATTGTGCTATCAACTGATTATGAGTCCGATTTCTATTATGGGATATTCTCATGAAATATTTGCAAAAAAACGAGTATGGAAATAATATGTAAAAATTAAAGCAGTAAATGATTCAGTATAAACTGTTTCATCTACTGCTTATTTTAAAAGTGTTATACGGTCATAGAAGTTTTTTCTGGTAGGGCTACATCGTTAGTTGAATAACCTTGTCTGATTAACCTGTCTAAATTTTCATAACTGGTTTCAATCATGTTTTTTAAAGCTTCATCCGTATTTGAACCGACATGTGGTGTAATCAATACTCTAGGATAAAGATCAACCAGCCCTTGTATGACGGGATCGTCTAAGGATTGATCTTCGTCATATTTCTTAAAGAAAATGGAGGATTCGTTTGCAAAAACATCTGTAGCAATTCCATCTAATTTGTTTGAGTTTATAGCATCTAAAAGCGCCTGATTATCTTGGAGTTCACCTCGAGCTGTATTAATTAAAATGGCTTTATCTTTCATTTTATTGATAAATTCTGAATTAATCATTTGATCATTTTCACCTGGAATATAGGGAACATGTACACTAATGATATCACTTTCAGCTAACACGTCGTCTAAACTTTTAAATTCTACAGTTTCTTTTGCGCTATCACTTTGGTAAACATCATATCCTAGTACATTCGCTCCTAGACTTTTGAATAATGAGGCCTCTGTTTGACCGATTTTACCTACTCCAATAATGCCAACTGTACAATTTCTTATTTCTTTACTGAACATAGTTGTATCGATTCTGAAGTCTTTTTTTGCTGTTCTGTTAGTTGTATAGGTTGTATGACGTAATAAAGACATAGCTAGTGTTAATGATAACTCAGCAATGGCATTGGGTGAATATGACGGTACTCTAGCTACCATCATATTGTAATCAGCCGCAGCTTCTAGATCAATATGGTTAAATCCAGCTGTTCTGGTTAACAAATATTTTACGCCATATTCAGCAAATTTTTTAATGTTTTTTCTATCAGCAAGGCAGTTACCTCTGAGAATGATAGCATCCATTCCCATAGCAGCTTCAGCATTATCGTGATTTAGTAATGATTCTACTAAGTTTAATTTATAATGAAAAGTATTTAACTTTTCAAAATATTCTTTTTCATTTGGTCTAACACCATAACAAACAATTTTGACTGTCATATACATTCTCTCCTTGGAAGTAATAGTAATTTTCGATTTTTGAGTTTAATTAAAAGATACCTAATGAGTCAAGCATACTTATAATCACAATCCATATAGGCATCATTACAACAGCAGATATGGTAGAGAGTAAAGATGCGTTTGAAGCGAGTAGGGCATCCTTATCAAAGCTAATGGCATAAGCTGCGGCTACTGTTGCTGTTGGTGTTGCCATCATAACTACAATTGTTCCTAATCCGACTAGACTGACTGGTAAAATATTTGTTAAAGTCAATATGAGTAGAAACGCAATGTTGATAATTGGAACTAAAATAACTTTGGCAAAGCTGTAAAACCAGGAAGTTTTTGAAGCGGCTGCTTTTTTAAAGCTAACTTCACCTAAGGTTGAACCGATAGCTAACCATGCTAGTGGAGAAGCAATTCCTGCTAGATAAGTCATGGGTTGAAACAACCATGGAGCTGTCTGATCAATTCTTAAAAAAGCAACTTCAGTTAATCCGGTTTCGGTTGCTACAGTAACTTGTGGTAAGTATCCTTGCACTAACCATATGAACAATCCTAAAAAAGTAGCAAGAACAATCGGATTTAAAAACATTGATTTAACGTTTTTCATTTCCATTTTTAAGCCACTCATTTTGATGTATCCATATGAATACAAGAATATTCGGTATCCAATATTAAAAATTGAAGCATAAAGCACACCTTCTGTTCCATATATTGCGCCCACAATCGGAATACCGAAAAATGTTGTTGAGCCAAAAATAGTTAGAACACGAAGTGTATCTTGTTCATCACCTTTGAACTTCATGAAAATAGGTTTAGAAAGTACGATCAGAATGATATAAATAGCAATTCCCCAGATTAATACGTTTCTTCCTTCAGCTAATGAACTTGGATCAATATCTTGCATAAATGCTTTAAAAGCTAATGCGGGCAAAGCAACTGTTAACACAACTTTTGAAAGGATTTTCCCAACTTGATCATTGAAAATTTCTTTTTTACGTGCGATGAAGCCTAAGAGAATAATAAAAATTGTAGATGAAATAGCACTTAATATAGTCATGTCAGTAAGAGTAGTATTTAATATATCGAAAAACATGTAATTCCTCCTGTATGTTCGTTTATTCACATATAAATCTAAGTGATAAATTGTCGACATTTACCTTTAAGAAAACTATATAGTTATTTTGTGATTAAATGAACAATATAGAAGTAAAGTAAGTTTCGTAACTTATGTAAGCAAGATATTATTATATGAGATTTAATAAATACTATGATATAAGGTGGATATATTTCTTGAATAAGATAAACCAATATTATTTTCTAAAGTTCAAATTGTTAATTTATGCACATAAAAATCAACTTTACTTGATCTTTATATAATGGTAGGTTTATATTTAATGAGAGTATTGCCTTAAATAAATTTATAAAGAATGGATATTGTGAAAATAAAAATGAATAGACAAAAATGGTTTCGCTTTTTATCTTTGAGATCTTTAATGATCTTATTGATATTGCTTACAGTCTTTTTTTCTCTAGGAGCTTCAGCATTACTAGTGCAAAATTATGTTGTAGACAGAGAATATCAGGTAATCGAAAATAAAATCTCATCCATTGCCAGAATTGTAGCGAAAGATGATCGAGTTATTGGTGCTGTTACGAACGAAGTGATAGATCCAGAGGTACAAGAGTATGCAAATGAAGTTTTAGCAGATACAGATGTAGAATTTATCGTTGTTTTGGATAATAATCTAATAAGATACTCGCATCCAGAGAAAGAGGTAATTGGTGGAAAGTTCTCTAATATTGAAGATGCTAGCCGTGCGTTAGATGGCAGTGAACATTTTTCTGAACATATTGGAATTTTAGGAGCTGGCAGGCGTTTTTTTACGCCAATTATAAATGAAGCTGGAGAACAGGAGGGAATCGTATGTGTTGGAATTACAAATGAAACGATTGCCATTCAAAATCAGGCAGCTCAAGAAAAACTAATTTATGGATTAGCTGTGGGGTTAATGGTTGGGTTAACAGGTTCTATTTTATTAGCAAACAAGATTAAAAAAACCTTGTTAGGTTTAGAGCCGAAACAAATTGCTACGAGACTGAAAGAACGAAAAATTATTACAGATGCTGTGGTTGAAGGAATTATTGCTATTTCCATGGATAAAAAAGTCTTGCTGATGAACGAAAATGCAAAAGCTATTTTTAAACAAGCTAATCTTCCAGAAATAGTTTCTATGAATGGAGAAGTGAGTGGAGAACTATACACGGTTTTATTCTCAGAGTGCTTTTCTACTAAAGAGACAGTTTCTGATCATTCGCTCGTCCTGAATCATTTAGATATCGTAGTAAATATTTCCCCTATATGGATTAATCAAGAATTTTCAGGGGCTGTAGCGACAGTAAGAGATCAATCGGAAATGAAGCATCTATTAAGAGAGTTGAGTGGCACTGAACAATATATAGACTCACTGCGTGCTCAAAGTCACAATTTTTTGAACCAGTTACATGTTATTTTAGGGTTAATTGAATTAGAAAAATACGAGGAAGTTAAAAGCTATATTTCTATATTAAATAAAGACTACCATGAAGAAATAGGATATATTACCGAAAAAGTTAAATCTCCTGCACTAGCTGGGTTCCTGTTAGGTAAATCAAGTGAAGCGAAAGAAAAACAAGTTCTGTTAACAATTGATAAAGATTCTTATTTTCCAAACATTGAAGTAAATAGTTTGACTCACCATCTGATTGTGGCAATAGGCGTCTTGTTGGATAATGCCTTTGAAGCTGTACAAACACAAAAAAGAAAAGAAATCTCACTTTATTTGCATTATGATAAAGATGAAGGAATATTGACAATAAAAGTCACAGACACGGGAATTGGAATGAACTCAGAAGAAAAGAAGAGAATTTTTCAAAGAGGATTTTCTACAAAGGGAAATAAAAGAGGGTACGGATTAGATGCTGTTCAAACGATTATCCGCTCTTATAATGGGATTATAGATGTCGAATCTAAAGAGCAAATTGGCAGTAAAGTACTAATTGAATTAGATTATAGGTTGGAGGAAGGTCATGATTGATGTTTTAATTGTTGAAGATGATCCTATGGTAGCAATGTTGAATAAAGAATTTTGTGAACGTATGGAAGGATTAAAGGTAATTGGACAAGCTGAATCGACAGCAGATGCTTGGAGTATAATTGACCAACAAGAGCCAGATTTGATTTTACTTGATATTTATTTGCCTGGTCAGACTGGTCTTGAGTTTGCCGAATCATTAAAGAAAAAAGGGATCTTTATACCGATACTTTTTATTTCAGCAGCGGATGACATAGAATCTGTGCAGCAAGCAGTTTATTTTGGTGCAACCGATTATTTGATAAAACCATTTACTTTTGAAAGATTTCAAGCTTCATTAAAAAAAATAATAAAATTTGATCAGGCATTATCGAAAGGGAAAGTAACGAATCAGAAAACATTGGATCAGTATTTCTGCAACGAACAAATTATACAAAGTGAAATGGATTCTAACAAGCTTTCCAATAGAAGTTCAATAGAATTTCCCAAAGGAATATCAAAGATTACAATGAAAAAAGTAGTCAAACAAATTCTTATTACTAAAGAGTGGTTCACGACTGAGAACATAGCAACTGAAATAGGTATTTCTCGAATTTCCACAAAAAAATATATCCAATATTTGGTTGATTTACAGATTTTGGATGAGGAAATGGATTATAATACGGTAGGAAGACCAGCTATAATTTATCAAATAAATGAGAATAGTGCAGTTGAAATTGAGCAGTTTGTATACAAATAAAAAGCAGAAGCTTTGACATTTAAGCTAACAATGTCAAAGCAATGGTCATAAGTATAAGTGAAAATATGATACTTATAGAAGATAAAAAGCTTGATGTAGATCGCTTGTTTCCATAAACGATCATATTGATTGTTGAGACGGTTCCAACAGGTGCAAGCGTAACTAACACTAGGGAGAAACGTACAATTTCTGGTAATGGAAGAACAAAGTAGAATAAAACGGCTACCGCAATAGCGAGTGTATAACGAACAGATAATAATTTAGATATTTTTCTAAGCGAAGATGTATCCATATCTATTTCCAAATAAAGCCCAACCATAAACATGGATAAAAAGGCATTACCGCTGGAAAATAACGCTACTACTGAAGTGATCGTTTTTGGAACCGTGATCCCAAGTAAAGCGAGTAGGAACATGAAAGTATAGGTCGTAAAAGAGGGGGAATGAAATAAACGCAAAGCTCTTTTAATATAACTGGATTCTTGTCTTTCTTGGCCTAATATTTTATCTACAACCATGGGGGATCCGCCGAACAGCATTAAAGCATTTCCCATATCAAAGCTTCCAATAAATGGAATGGCGGCGGGGAAAAAACCTTGAACAAAAGGAATAGTAAAATTACCAATGTTGAATCCTCCTTGAGAGAACATCATCATTGCGCGATCAACAGGGTCTTTTTTTCGCCAAAATAAGCTACCGATTAGAACAAGTACTAAGTTAGTAAGCAACCCTAAACCAATCATAATAAATAAGATGACATCAACTTTTACGGCATTGAAACCGACAATGATTGTAGCAGGGAGAGTAATGTTTAAAATGATTTTTTGAAGAATGGTGCCATCAGTCGACCGTAAAATTCCAGCTTTTTTAAATAAGTAGGCCACCAGAACGACGAGAAGGAAACTGAGAGATTGGATAAGAATCATGGCCATATGCAGAAACTCCTTAAACAGTATCATTAAAAATAATGTACTTTTATCATAAGCTGTTTTGTTGATTTGTTCAAGCGATTCTAATTGTATTACCTGTTTAATCCCTTATATAAGGTTAAAAAGGAGATAAAAAAATGAGTAGACCACAGACAAAGACAGAATTAATAGAAGCTGCAGAAAAAGAATTTAACATGCTATTTTCTTTGATTGAATCCATCCCTGAAGAAAAAAGAATGGAGAGCTTTCCATTTGAAGATCGTGATAAGAATATAAGAGATGTTTTGATGCATTTATATAAATGGCATTTGATGATGTTGAAATGGTACGAGGTAGGGATGCAAGGTGGAATTCCCGCAATGCCAGCAGAAGGATATAGTTGGAAAGAACTTCCAGTACTAAATCAGAAAATCTGGAAATCTGTACAGAGTGTATCCCTTTTAGAATCAGAAGAAAAATTGATTGATAGTCATGAAAGAGTTATGCAGTTAATTCAGGAACATACAAATGAAGAAATGTTTACAAAAAAATATTATAAGTGGACGAAGACTACTTCATTAGGCAGTTATTTCATTTCTAATACATCCAGCCATTATATCTGGGGGCAGAAAAAAATTAAAAAATTTAAGAAATCTATTAATGATTAGGAAAAAGATCCTTTAGCTGAAAATAGCTAAAGGATCTTTTTCAATGATATTAGATTTTAAATCCTTTAAGGAGATTATCCATATTTTGTGCTAGTTCAACTAATTGGGAAATTTTTCCACCTTCACCAGCAATTTCTTCCATGGAACTATTGATCTGTTGCGTAGCAGCTGAAGTCTCTTCTACTCCGGCTGCGGATTCCTCAGAAACAGAAGCGACTTCTTCAATAGAAGCGTTCATGTCATCGGTGTTATGTTTTAGTTCAGATAAGTTAGTATTGATTCCTTGAATATTTTGAGCGACATCGTTTAAAGATTTTGATATCTGTTTGAAAGTGTCACCCGTTGCTTTGATTTGAGAGGTTCCTGTTTGAACTTCTGCATAACCTTCTTGTAAGGATTCGCTTACCCCTTTAGATTCCAATTGGATTGTTTGTACAAACCCAGTGATTTCTGAAACAGATACATCGACTTGTTCCGCTAGTTTACGGACTTCATCGGCCACAACAGCAAATCCTTTACCATGTTCACCAGCACGGGCCGCTTCAATAGCCGCATTTAAAGCTAATAAGTTGGTTTGGTTGGCCACATTTTGAATAATTTCGACTAATTTTGAGATTTCTTGTGTTTGCATATCTAATTGATCGACTTTTTCAACTGATTGTTTTACAATGTCATTTATTTTTACCATCTGAGATTCAGATGATTCCATTAATGTAGTACCGTTAGCTGTTTCTTTCAGTACTTTCTCTGATAAAGTATTGATGTGTTGTCCACTTTTATTTGTTGCATCAACTTTTTGTGAGAAGTCATCCATAATTGTAGATAGTTTACTCGCAGTATGTGCTTGCGTTTCAGAACCTTCAGATAGTTCTTGCATCGTCATTGCGACCTGGTCTGTTCCAGACATCACTTCTGAAGAAGTTTCAGATAATTCTTTACTATTGTATGACAAGAGGTAAGACACTTCTGAAATGTTTGATAGGATGTCTTTCAAGCGATCTTGCATCGCATTCGCAGAGTCTGCCAATTGTCCTGTTTCATCTTTATTTGAGATACTCAGATAATCATTTTTTAAATTGCCTTCTTTAATATCGTTCATTCTTTCCATGACTTTTTTAACGGGTATTGAAATTGATCTGCTAGTTAATAAAGCAATGATAATCGCTAGTATAATAACGATAATAGAAACAATAAGATTGATTGAGAGACCTGTCTGTCCTATATCAATAATGTTTTCTCCAGATTCATTAATCACTTGTTCTTGGTTTCTTGCGGATTCAGCTAGCGTATCCAGCATAAAAGTAGTAGTTGGAGCAAGTTCGTCCATATTAGCTAGCGCTTCTGTTTCATTTCCAGCCGCATAAACATCAAATACATCTCTCAACATGCCTTGAGTCCATTCTTCGTGGGTGGTAATAAATTCATCTACGGTATCTGAATTAGAAAGTTCTCCTAATGTCTTTACGTATGGCTGTACAGCTTCAGCATTCTCTTCGAACATATCTCTATATTTTTCATTGCCTGTCATCAAGTAGGCACGAACATTTGTTGAACGTCTAGCTACTGAGAACCCAACTCGTTCATCAGCGATCATTAAAGGTATCTCATGAGTAACCATTGTTTCAGTTTCTTTATTTGTATGAAGAGTAGAAATACTTGTTTCTACCATCAATCCAATGATAAATAGGATAACTAAAATAAAGCCGAACAAAATTTTAGCTCTCAAACTTTTAAATTGTATTAGGCGAATTCCTTTTGATTTATCTTTGATGCGTTTTTCTTTGTTTGTTTGTGTTTCTGTTCTATCCATTTTACATCACTCCCTTACCCTTATTATCGGAAAGCTATACAAAGTGTTTATGGTGATAGCAATTGAAAACACTTGTTACTTATAAATAGTAAATCTTAAAAATTATAAGTATGATAAGAATGTATTATGGATAAAATATAATCATAAATAAAAAAATATGTATTTTTAAATGTAGTAGATAATGCCAAGTAACTATTTTATCTAAAATCATTGATAATCAAACATATAATAGAATAAAGAGCAAGTAATCAATTTTAGTGTTCTAATTATAATTACACGCTTAGAATAAACTTCAAATTGAGTAATTATAAAAAAGAGAACAATAAGTAAGAAGTGAACGAAATGTTACGAGTGAAAAAAAGTAAACTATTTTGAATATCAAACTTATTAATCTAAAATTAAATCTGATTGATAGCCTTAGAACGAAAGGTATATTTAATATATTTTAAAGCAAATTAGCTGAAAAAGTTTATATTTGAAAGATAACTGAAAATGTAAAAGGAATGGTGGTTTTGAAAATGAAGATATTGCAATTAATCATTCATTCAATATAATGATTATTAGAATACTAAGGGGGTACCGCATTTGAAAATATCTTTTAATAGATGGTGGGTTGTAATAGGAGCTATATTGGTGCAGCTCTGTATCGGAGGCGTTTATACTTGGAGTTTATTTAATCAACCATTAGCAAATGCATATGGTTGGGAAACTAATAGTGTCTATCTAGCCTATTCTATCGTCATTTTTATTTTTGCATTCACGACTATAATCTCTGGACGGTTGCAGGATAAATTCGGTCCAAGAAAAATAGCTACAATAGGGATTGTTTTGTATAGTGCTGGGCTCATGTTGACTTCGACAGCTGAGTCACTATGGCAATTATATTTATATTATAGTTTGATAGCTGGAGTGGGCATCGGGTTTGTGTATGTCTGTCCATTATCAACGTGCGTTAAATGGTTTCCGGATAAAAAAGGATTCATCACTGGGATAGCAGTGGGAGCTTTTGGGCTAGGTGGCTTTTTGTTTAATTCTTTTATTCAATCTTTCATTGAATCTGTTGGTGTATCAAGAGCATTTTTTTATCAGGGTATTATTTATATGATTATAGGATTGATAGGCGCACAATTGCTTAGACAGCCTAAAATAAATACTTCTGAAGTAAGCGATAAGATTATTAATGATAATGAGTTTACGGTTACTCAGATGATTAAAACTAAATCATTTTATCTAATATGGGTCATTTATTTAACGGGAACCATTACGGGGTTGCTCGTTATTGGTTTAGCAAAAGATATTGGGATGGATGTGGCTGGATTGGCACCAGCAATAGCTGCAAATGCAGTCGCTCTGGCAGCAATTTTTAATGCTTTAGGTCGAATTACTTGGGGAATTCTTTCAGATAAATTAGGAAGACTACGTGTTATTTCTGTTATGTTTGGTTTAACGGCTGTGGCTGTAGGTTTGTTAAGCACAATTACACCCAATACTAGGTTGTTTTTTAGTATAGTAGCCATAATCGCGTTTTGTTTCGGCGGCTTTTTAGCAGTGATTCCACCGCTTACAAGTGATTATTATGGGATAAAAAACCTAGGTGCAAACTATGGGTTAGTATACCAAGGATATGGTATTGCTGCATTAGTAGGACCTATGTTGATTTCATTGGCCGGTGGTTTCAAACCAGCGTTTTTAATAGCGGCGCTATTAACTATAGTAGGATTAATCTTATCATTATTAGTTAAGCCACCATTACAAATAAAGCCAATTGACTAAAAAAATTAATGAAAAAGATCTTCTACTTTTAATAGTAGAAGATTTTTTATTAATAGTATAAAATAAGATCAATTAAATAAAGTTTGCAAATTTTTTAAGCTGACTAAGCTTAGATAAGAACATATTACCTTAATAATAACGCAGATTATGTTAAACTAAGTATAGATAATGTAATTATTATGTATAAATTTCTATAAAGTTCATCTTAACTATTATATAAAATAGATTTAATCCGCCTATAAAAACTATTGAGGGGATCATTTTCTGATTAATTTCGAGGAGGAAGTGAAATCGAAAAAGAAAAAAGTAAGCACATAAACTTGGAATTAGATTATGAATTTTGTGAAGAAATCATAAAAACACATTCCAAAAGTTTTTATTTTGCTTTTTCTAAATTACCAAAAGAGAAAGCACAGGCGGTATATGCTATCTATGCTTTTTGTAGACAAGCTGACGATAGTATTGACCAAGCAACTTCTCAGCAAGAACAGAAACAAGCCCTGGATCAATTAAAAAATCAACTTGATCTGTTTGGGACAGGGAAGAACTTAGATAAACCGGTCTGGAGAGCATTGCGTGACGTGTTTAATCGATATGATATGTCACTTGACCCTTTTTACGATCAACTAAAAGGACAGACAATGGATTACCATTTCACGCAGCCAAAGACATTAAGTGATTTAGAAACATACAGTTATTTTGTAGCAGGATCAGTGGGACTAATGTTGTTACCTATTATAGCTACGGAAAACCATCAAGAATTGACTGAAACAGCTGTTTCCCTTGGGGTAGCCATGCAAATCACAAATATTTTAAGAGATGTAGGGGAAGATTATCGCGATATCAATCGTATCTATTTACCTGAAAAGTTAATGGAAAAAGTGGGTTATAATCAACAAGATCTAGAAAATCAAACCATTAATAAATCTTTTATTCTATTATGGGAAACCCTCGCTTCTCGATCTGAAGAATTGTATAAAATGGTTAAACACAACCTTTGGAAATTCGATGAGGATAGTCGTTTTCCAGTTCTGCTTTCAGCTAATATATACGAAGAAATTATAAATACTGTTCGTAAAAATCAATATAATTGTTTTACAGTAAGAAACAAAACCTCTTTCATCAGAAAACTTTGTTTGTACCGAGATGCCAATAGATGGCTAAGAAATATCTGATTTCTAAGAAATTGTCTATAAGTGACTAAAAAGGAGAACGTATTATGAAAGATAGTCAACCAAGCAAGCAAAAGACCATTGTAGTAATTGGTGGCGGTCTGGGAGGCATATCAGCAGCTATAGCCTTGGCGCAAAGTGGATACAAAGTAGATTTATATGAAAAAAATGAACATATCGGTGGGAAATTAAATCGTCTAGAGCATGATGGATATGGTTTTGATCTTGGTCCTTCGATTTTAACCATGCCATTTATTTTTGAAAGATTATTTTTAGTCAGTGGTAAGCTCATGGAAGATTATGTGCCTATTGAGAAACTTGAACTGCAATGGCGGTCTTTTTTTATAGATGGGACAACAATTGACTTGCATGAAAAACTGGCAGATATGAAAAAAAACAATCCTTATTTAAGGGAGCAAGATTTAAGAGAATATCGAAAGTTTTTAGATTATTCTAAGTCTTTATACGATGTCACAGAAAAAGGGTATTTTAATAAAGGATTAGATACACTAAAGGATATATTAAAATTTCATGGTCCGATATCTGCTCTAAAAGATTTTGATATTTTTTCTACTATGTCCAGCGCAATTGAAAAACAAATTAGTAATCCGCATATGCAGGAAATGTTGAAATATTATATTAAATATGTGGGTTCCTCAGCAGAAGATGCCCCAGCGATTATGAATATGCTGGCGTATATGCAGCATGATCAGGGGTTATGGTATATTCCGGGAGGGATGCATAAACTAGGTGAAGGATTACGGACCTTAGCAAATGAAATAGGTGTATCTCTTCATAATGGAAAAGAAGTCGTTCAGTTGCATATCGATCAAAAAAATAAGATCCAGTCAGCTGAATTGATAGACGGGACTCATGTAGAAGCAGATTATTTTGTTTCTAACATGGAAGTCATTCCAACTTATAAATATTTACTTAATGAAGATAAGAAATTGATCGAACGTTTAGAACGGAAATATGAACCTGCTGCTTCAGGTATGGTCTTGCATCTCGGAGTGGATCGTTTGTATCCTCAATTAGCTCATCATAATTTTTCTCAGAAGATTCTGAAAAAAATTATGAGACAGTCTTCCATCGTCATGAATTACCTGAGGATCCTACGATTTATTTAGTAAATGTCAATAAGACAGATGCTACACAAGCACCAGCAGGTCATGAAAATATTAAGATTTTGCCTCACATTCCCTACATTCAAGATGAGCCATTTACGGACGAGGATTATGCAGCTTTAAGGGAAAGAGTATTAGTGAAATTAGAAAAAATGGGTTTGACGGACTTGCGGCAGCATATTGTATTTGAAGATATGTGGTTGCCAGAAGACATCCAGCAAACCTACTACTCAAATCGAGGTGCCATATATGGGGTAGTTGTTAATAAAAAGTTGAATAACGGCTTTAAACATCCTAAACATAGTGAACACTATGATAATTTATATTTCGTTGGAGGATCTGTTAATCCAGGTGGAGGAATGCCAATGGTTACCTTGAGTGGACAACAAGTTAGAGATATGATTGTAAAAAAAGATTATAAACAAACGTAACCAAATGCTTTATCAGTTTTTGAATAGTGTGTTTACTTATTTAAAATAAAAGAAAGTCACTAAGGGGAGGTAAATATGTTCATGTTGTTATGGTTTGGGCTACTGATGATCATATTTTCTCTGATTAGTGGCTTTTTTATCTTATGGAAGATTCCTTATATCTCTAGTCAAACATTCAATAATCCAGATAAAATACCAGCTATTTCTATTATCATACCTGTGAGAAATGAAGAAAGAAATATTATAAATCTACTTGATACATTAAAAAAACAATCGTTGCAGCCTAAGCAAATTATCGTAGTAGATGATGACTCGACAGACCGAACGGTTGAGGTAGTATCTAAATATGATGTAGAAATTAAAATTAAAGGACAAAACAAAGTAGAAAAAGAGTTAGTTGGTAAAACAGCAGCCTGCTACAGAGGTTCAATAGAGGCAACAGGCGAGTTACTGGTTTTTATAGATGCGGACACTTCCTTTGATCATAAAGATGCATTAAAAAATATTATTGCTGAATTCGAGAAGCTTAAGTATTCAGGATTATTTACGATCCAGCCTTATCATCGTCCGGTTAAATTTTATGAAAAATTATCTGCTCCAATGAATATGATAGTGATTGCCGGATTGAATTGTTTTACTCCCTTGAAAAAAAGACTCGAAACGGGTGGAGCTTTTGGACCATTTCTCATGTCTTCTGCAAAGGAGTATAAGCAAACGGGAGGGCATGAAGAAATACTTGGATCACATTTAGATAATTTTATGTTGACTAAGCTTTTTCAATCTCATTCTCTTCCTGTGTATAATTATGGTGGGAAAGGGACGCTTTCTTTCCGTATGTATCCAGACGGAATAAAGCAATGGTTACTTGGATGGTCAAAAAGTATTGCGAGTGGCTCCAGCAATACACATCCTTTAGTCATGTCCGCAGTCGGAATCTGGATAACGGGTGGATTACTACTACCAAGTTTGATAGTATGCAGTCTATTTCTATATAGCACATACTGGTTGCCCATTTTTATTTTTCTATATGCTTTTTATGCAGGTCAGTTTTTGTGGCTAGCAAGAAAGGTTGGAAAATTCTCTGAATGGTTATTTTTAATTTATCCGATTTTTTTGTTAGCCTTTATTCTGGTCTATTTCTGGTCATTCTTCCAGGTACATATCTTACACTCTGTATTTTGGCGTGATCGTAAGATAGATGTTTAAGAAAGGAGTTAATTATGACACTTTCTCAGACAGTGTTTCTATTATTTTTAAATATAGGTATATGGTTTATTATTCACTTATCCATATCTATATCGTTACTTTTTTTACCTAAAGATCTCTTCATTAAAAATGTAGTATTCCAAGTGTTATTTAAAGCGCACAAATGGGAAAAAAATGGCCAACTCTATGATTCGGCTTTTTTGGTGAAAAGTTGGAAAGATAAGGTACCAGACGGTGCTTCTCTCTTCAATTTAGGCTATAGGAAGAAGCAATTACCTTCCACCAAGAAAAAAGATATGGAAGAGTTCATTATGGAAACTAAACGAGCTGAACTCACTCATTGGTTAATTATGCTATTAGCTCCGGCATTTTTCTTGTGGAATCCTTTGTGGGCGGCTTGGATAAATATAATTTATGCTCTGTGCAGTAATGTCCCCTTCATAATGATCCAAAGGTACAATCGACCAAGATTAGAAAGAATCCAGCGACTTAAAATCAAGAGAATAGATAACCGATTAAGTTAGTAAGAGTAAATTACAAAAAAATTAAGTAGGAGAAAAAATATGGACCAATTTTTTAGAATTGATCAATCTGCCGCTATCAAAACGGTTACGTTAAAAGTCGATAATTTAAATAAACTTGCTGATTACTATGAGCTTTTAGGGTTAAAGCGATTAATCGAGACAGAACAAAAAATAACGATGGGTAGTCCTAGATCAAATTGTCCGCTATTGATCTTAAAAAAAGTCTCAAACCCATCTCCACGTAGAAAAGTGACCGGTTTATTTCATACAGCGTTTCTGCTCCCTGAGAGAAAAGATTTAGGAAATGTCTTGTATTATTTATTGAGTCAGCGGATACCGTTAGACGGAGCTTCAGATCATGGTTACAGCGAAGCAATTTACCTACATGATCCGGAAGGAAATGGAATTGAAATTTATAGTGATAAACCAAAAGCAGAATGGGATATTAGACCAAGTGGCCGTATAGCTGGTATCACCATTGAAATGGATGCGGATGGCGTCTTAGCTGCTAGAGATCAGTCAGCACCCTCCTTATTTCCAGAAAAAACTAAGATTGGACATGTCCATTTGTCTGTTGCAGATTTAGATGAGACACAAACCTTTTATGAAAAGATTCTAGGAATGGATTTGAAAGATGAATTTGGTCAGCAAGCAAGGTTTTTTGCAGCAAATGGATATCACCACCATATCGGAGCAAACATCTGGGTAGGTAAAAACTTACCTAAACCAAGTGAAACAGATTTAGGACTAGAAACTTTTTCATTAGTTGTTTCTTCTAAAGAAGAATGGTGGAAAATTAGAAAGAGACTAGAGTCATTTGAAATAAATATTATAGAAACATCAGAGAATGCTCTTGCTGTTATGGACCCTAACGGTATAAAAGTTGAAATTAGAAATGATTTTACAGATATGACTATGTAATTAACCATAAATTTTAGAGGAGAATTGATATGACAATTAATGAATATACGGTAACAGATATATCTGGAAACGAAGTGGCTATGTCTAACTATATGGGTCAACCTTTACTGATTGTAAATACTGCCAGTCAATGCGGCTTAGCATCTCAATTAAAAGATCTTGAAAATTTATACCAGGACTATAAAGAAAAAGGATTTGTAGTTTTAGGATTTCCATGCAGTCAGTTTATGAATCAAGAACCTTTGGAAGGAGAAGAAATCGCTGAGTTTTGCCAAATGAATTATGATGTTTCTTTTCCATTGTTTGATAAGATCAAAGTTAACGGTGATGATACCCACCCTTTATTTCAATACTTGAAAGAACAGACAGGTAATAAAATGATAAAATGGAACTATACAAAATTTTTAATTGATGCTAACGGAGAAGTCGTTGATCGTTATGCCCCAACCACTAATCCTAAAAAAATAGCAAAAGATATTGAAAAGTTAATATAAATTAAGTTGCTTAAATAAATACAGCTTACTGAGCAGGAGATATAAGCTGCTTAGTGAGCTGTATTTGTATGAACCTTAAGAGAAAGGAAGTAGTAATGGTTTCTGTAATGTGGTATAGAAGAGATTTAAGATTAGAAGATAATATTGCTCTGGCAAAAGCAGTTGAAGAATCAGAACAACTCATACTAGTTTTTCATATTAATCCGGAACAGTTTTTGAAAAATAGCATAAATCATGATGCATTCTTTGCCAGTCTAGCTTATTTCAAGAAAGAAATTGATAGACGAGGGATGCATTTGCAAATATTATACGGAGATATTAAAAAGAGCTTTTCAGACTTGAAAAAAAAGGTTCCTGACTGGACGGAAGTCTATTTTAATAAAGATGAGAGAGGTTTTGGAAAACTAAGAGACGACAAAATGACGGATTTTTTCAGAGATCACGAGATAGCTGTTCATGCATATATGGATCATTACTTACATGGAGCGTACGAAATAAAAAATAACTCTGGGGAACTGTATAAAGTGTTTACTCCATATTATAATAAATGGATTCAGCTAGAAAAACCTGCGCCGATTAAGGTAACAATTGATCCTGAAAAGGTACTTAAAAAAGCTTTGTTCAAAGAGAACGAAGAAAAATTAAAAAAAATGGTAAATGACTCAAGTTTGACGATGAACTATTTACCAGGTACTGAACAAGCGAATAAGCAGCTAGAGTTGTTTATCAAAGAAAAAATGGATAAATATAATAAAGCTAGAGATTATCCGTTCAAAAATAATACCAGTCGACTATCTCAGTATTTAAGAACAGGGGAGATTAGCATTCGAACAGTTTGGAGTGCCGTCCAAAAAGAAGTTAGTTCCGAGAGTCAGATAACCTTTTTAAAAGAATTGTGCTGGCGGGATTTTTATCATATGGTTTATGCTGGAAATCCAGACCAGAAAACTCAGCCGATCAAAAAACAATTCTCAAATATTCAATGGGATAATAATGTAGAGCAATTTGAGAAATGGAAACACGGTCAAACGGGCTATCCAATTGTAGATGCAGCTATGAGACAGATGAATCAAACAGGTTGGATGCATAATCGTCTGCGGATGATTGTGGCATCGTTTTTAACAAAAGACTTACTGATTGATTGGCGTTGGGGGGAAGAATATTTCCAGAAAATGCTAATTGATTATGATGCCTCAAGTAACATCGGAGGATGGCAATGGGCAGCTTCAACAGGAACAGATGCTGTGCCATATTTTAGAATATTTAATCCAACTACTCAATCAGAGAAATATGATCCTTCAGGTGAATTCATTCGAAAATATGTAACTGAGCTGAAAGCTGTTAAATCGAAGTATATCCATGCTCCAGAAAAAATGAGCAGAGAAGAGCAAGTGAAAGCAAATGTCATTATAGGGGACAATTATCCTCATCCTATGGTCAATCATTCTGATGCTAGAAAACGGGCCATATCAATTTTTGAAGAAAGTAAAGATATAGTGAAGTAAATGAAATAATGCGCGAACCATAATTTAAAAATTAACTCGAATTCGAACTATGTGAAGATTCTCTTTTATACAATAAAGAATAAGAGTTTCTTTTTGTTTGAAAAACCTTTTAAATAAAAGAATACTAGTAATGGCGAAAGGAAAAGGATAATAAATTTAAATAAATTGTTGACTATTTCACAATATTATTATATAGTTTTAAGTGTAATGAAACGGAGAAGAAACATCCTATTTTTAGTGCATTCTCTCCTTCTTCTCCTCCTTTCATTAATATTACTCAGAGTTCAAACAAGTGTTTTACTGTATGCTAATCTTTACTTAGTAGTATAACGGACATATTCATAAAGAACTCTTTTGATGAATCATTTGCACAAGGTACTTGTTTTGTAAACTTGTGTATTCATAATGGGTATCCCTTACCGGGTGATAGCTGAGAAGTGAAGGTGTGGCCCTTCCTTCTCGCTGCACTCTAATTACTTAGACATAGTTAAGAAATAAATGAAGTTGATAGACATAGTGATTTGAACTTTTAACACACTAAAATTGAACAGTCTTTAATAATTTAGACTGTTTCATTCTAGTGTGTTTTATTTGTGTATTATCTAGTGTATACTAACGTTGAAGTTTCAAGAGCCATTGTCTTGAAAGGAGAATAAGAAATGAAAAGAATAGAGCGTATTTATGATTATGTGATTTCAAATACTAAATACTATTCAAAAAAAGAACTAGAGTTGAAACAAGGAATTACGACGAAAGAAATTTCTGAAGCATTGGATATTCAAAGAAGTAATGTCTCCAAAGATTTGAACTTATTAGTTCGAGAAGGAAAACTTTATAAAGTTGAAGGTAGACCGGTTAAATATATTGATATTAAATTAATGCAACATAAACCTTTTTCAAAGTATGTATCTAGTTATAAAGAGACTCGAACTCAAGATAGCAAAATAGACCAAAGTACTCATAGTTTCGGTTTTTCTACAGATGAAGATATCTTTCAGACCACTATTGGAGCGAAGGGGAGTATGAAAAATGCTGTTGAACAAGCTAAAGCAGCGGTACTGTACCCTCCTAAAGGATTGAATACACTAATTACTGGACCAACTGGATCTGGTAAATCTTTTTTTGCACATGCGATGTTTAAGTTTGCGCAATCAAATGGAATGATTGATGCTTCGAAAGAATTAATTGTATTTAATTGTGCAGATTATGCCCATAATCCTCAGTTGCTGATGAGCCATTTATTTGGATACTCAAAAGGTGCTTTTACAGGAGCCATGACTGATAAGTCAGGGCTAATCCAGCAAGCTGATGGCAGTATGCTTTTTTTAGATGAGATTCACCGATTACCTCCTGAAGGACAAGAAATGATTTTTTATTTTATGGACCATGGAACCTATAACCGGATGGGAGAAACGGGCAAAGCAAAACAAGCAGCTGTTAGGATTGTTGGGGCTACGACTGAAGATCCAGGATCGGCCTTATTAGATACTTTTATGAGAAGAATTCCCATTAATATTCATCTGCCTTCTTTCAAGCAAAGGCCTGCTAATGAACAAATTGATTTAGTGAAACTAATGGCAGGAATCGAAGCAAATAGGATACAAAGAAGAATTAGTTTGACAGAAGACGTTGTTAAAGCGCTGATCACAAGTGTGAACTATGGTAATGTAGGTCAACTCAAATCAAACATTCAATTGGTATGTGCTAGAGGATTTATGCATCAAATGCAGAAAGAAGAGGTAAATTTAACGGTTAATGATTTACCAGATGGCATCAAATCGGGTTTGATTCAGCTTTCTTCTGATAGAAAAAGACATACCGAATTATCTAAATATCTTGAGCCTGAAATTACGGTTTCACCAAATGAATCGTTTGCTAAAATGACTACCGATGCTTACGAATTGCCTTATAATTTGTATGACATAATCGGAGATAAAGCTGCACTTTTAAAGGCTGAGGGGCTGGATCAGGAATCAATCAATCATTATATATCAACTGATATCAATGTTCATCTAAAGTCTTATTATAGAAATCACGGCTTTTCTTTTAATACTGAATCAAAATTAGCAGAATTTGTTAATACTGAAGTTATTCAATTAACTAGGACATTATATGATTTAGTAAAAAGAAGATTGGGCGCGGAATTTCAACAGAATTTTATTTATGCAATGAGTTTGCATATTAGTTCATTCTTGAAAAAGATTTTTTTAGGGGAAGAACGTAATATCAATCACAACATTAAAGAAATGGCAATAGATTTTCCGGAAGAATACGAGGTAGCTAAAGAGATAAAAACCATAATCTCTGAGGAAATGAATGTAAAGATCCCAGAAAATGAAGTTTATTATCTTACCGTATTACTTGTCTCTTTGAAAGATGAACAAGCTCAAGGTAAAGTAGGGGTTATTGTAGCAACCCACGGACAATCTACAGCAAGCAGTATGACTAGCGTGGTAGAAGAACTTCTGGATATTGAGAAAATCAATTCTATTGATATGCCCTTGGATATGCCGCCTCAAACTGCCTATGAACGTATTAAGCAAGCAGTTATAGAAGTAGACGAAGGAAACGGTGTCTTGCTGCTGGTTGATATGGGCTCACTTTCTACTTTCGGTGAGAAACTAAGGGAAGAGACAGGGATTGCGGTAAGAACGATTGATATGGTATCAACAGCAGTCGTTCTTGAAGCAGTCAGAAAAGCTTCTCTCGTTGATACAGATCTGAACACACTTTATGATTCACTTAAAAAATTTAGAGGGTATGTTGATACAGTGAAATCTAAATCATATGATCTATCGATAAATAAGAGTAAGAAACAAGTTATTTTAGCGGTTTGTGCAAGTGGAGAAGGAACTGCG
>NZ_FMZD01000016.1 GCF_900101525.1 Marinilactibacillus psychrotolerans
TCTTATTGAGTTAAGTGATGAATTGCTCTTATCTGGTAACTGTATGATAATTTCTTAGTGAGTTGATTGATATTCTGCTCTTATCTGGTAACTGAATGGAAATTTCTTATTGAGTCGATTGATATGCTGCTCTTATCTAATAACTGAGTGATAATCTCTTATTGAGTTAAGTGATAAACTGCTTTTATGCGGTAAAGTTCATCTAACTGTGTAAAACACATTAATCCAGCACCAAAACAAATAGATACAAAAATGAACTGAGAATAGTCTGAAATTTGCCTAATTAAAGAAGCACCCTCGAACTGAATTTATTCAAGCTGAAAACCAAATCGAACAATAAAATAGTGATTATGAAGGAGAAATTGATCAAACAAACGATCAAGAAGCATTTAAGAAAAAGAAGAAACCCTGAAAGAATTGTAAAAATACAATTCTTTCAGAGTTTCTCTATATTTGAAGATTTTCAAAAACTTTTGTCCTAGTCTTATTCTCAAAGGTTTACTTATTTTATCAGTTCTTTCATAAACGAAACTCCATTCGCTGGTTTTTGAGTTTCGAAATAGTCACTAATTGTAGCAGCAACATCAGACATCGTTTCTCTCAAGCCGACTTGTCTATTAGATAATCCTTTTGAATAAATCAAAAGAGGAACCTTTTCTCTAGTATGTTGGCTATGACCAACTGTCGGATCATTTCCATGATCGGCCATAACAATTAAAATATCTTCCTCATTTAATTTATCTAACAAACGACCAATATTTTTGTCACTTATTTCTAATCGGTCTGCATACCGAGGAACATCTTCAGCATGTCCAGCTAAATCAGTCTCTTGAATATTCAAACAGATAAAACCAGTGGACATTTTATCAACTTGTTCAAATAATTGATCAAAAAGATATTGAGTATCCACCCCTGGATATAACTCTTGACTTTTTGTTTGAACAATATCTGCAACTTTTCCTATTAAAGAAACAGGTATATCCTGTGTATCTAATATGGAAGGAATTTGTATTTTAGGATCAATGCCATATCCCAAGTGTATAACCTGATATCCTTTATCGTACACACCTGATTCGGGTGCATCGACTCCAGAAAATTTATTGTCTATAATTTTTCTGGCATTCAGCAGATTATCAAGGTCCATATTTTCTCCACCAAATGTGATCACTCTAGAAACCTTGACCACTTCTCTAACCTTTTTTCCAATTTCTGTTAACTCTTCAAATGAAATAAGATCTAAACTACCCGATACGTTATAAACTTGTCCAAGGTCTGTTTCTAAGTTGTCTCCTATGGTTACACATTCATTAATAACCAGTATGTTTGGCTCATGTTCTTCGCCTAATTTTCTAACAGTATATCCATTTTCAAAAAGATGCTTTTTCACTTTATCTATTGAAGCACTGAAAGGTTCATTTAACGGAATCGGCGGGATCGTTCCCATTATTTCTTGATGTCCTAGAAATGAATCCGCACCTTGATGTGATAGATTTGCGGTACCCCAATTTGCTTTTTCAGAAAATTTAAATCCTTCCCATTCTTCTCCTATTGCATTCATCAAACCTAAGTTAAGTAGATTAGGAATATTTATTTCCGGTATTTTTTTGATAATATGAAGTGCAGTATTACTACCAACATCTTGTGCCCTTACTTCTTCTACATCGCCCATAGCACCTACACCAAAACTGTCTAATACAATTACAATAAATTTGCCCATGCTAAATCCTTTCTATTTGATTTCCTTGACTATCGTAAATACCAACTAATTGGGGTGCTCCAGAGTTCAACCCCTCAACAATCGCTACATGGCTTCGCGTCACAAAAATTTGTGTGCGAAATGCCATAATGGCCGTCGCTCCGATAGGTTGGCGATTTTTTATTTCTAGGTAATAATCAATATTTTCACTCGGAAAAGGTTTCACTTTAGTCTCTGAGCGGTTAGCTTTATGATCAATTAAAACATTCTCCAAATTTCCTCTAGGATAGTACCCGCCACCATATATATAAGAACTATCTTTGCTGTTGTGGGAAATTTCACTGACGTATACGTAGGCTGGTTTTTCCTCTAGCTCAAATTCAGCATGCATTGGAGAGGTACCTGATAAAGCATGACCGGGCTCAGCCTGTGTGCCCTTTATTTCTTTAATTAATGGAAGTGTTTTAACTGAAGTAGCCGAAGGTACATTCATTTCTGATATACAAAATCCGTTTTCTTCTAATAAATGCTTAGCTTTTTCTAAAGTAATCACATTATGAGATGGTTCAAATGCTTTAGTCTCCTGATTAAATAAGATACAAGGAAAAGATGTAACACCAACAATGTCACAAAATTCAAATGATTTAAATTCAGTCATATCTGCTTCTAATTCCTCTAACAAAAAGCCTCCATACTGCCCAGGATATATAGCATCCCCTTGATCAATCACACGCAATAATATCTTTTGCTTAATGTCCAGTTCTTCAGCAATTTCATTTATTTTACGTAACTTTTCTACTGAATAAACCGTTATATAATCTACACCATAGGTCATGACTTTTTTGATAAAGTGATCTGGAAGTTGAACCAAATGACCAACATTTCCAATAGGAATATGATTATCCATCATGATTTTTGCTTCTTTAAAATCCACTACTACAGCTTTTTCTATTCCTGCTTCAATAAGTGCATTGGCAATAATTGGATTACGTCCGATTTGTTTCAACATAAAATATAGTTCAATATCTAATTTTTTTGCCTCTATTGACATTTTACTGGCATTTTCTTTTATTTTATCTAAATCAATCACATATGTGTCTGGTAAAATCTGTCCACTTTGATGTAATGAAACAGCATAGTCAATTAATTCTGGATTACGTTTCTTAACCATTTCCAAAAACATCTTATCGTCTCCTAATCAATTAATTTCGTAATAACGTAACTAAGTGAAGATGGAAATACCCGTCCTCATCTTGAGAAAAAGTAGTCGGAGCGATAACTTTTAATTCTTTCCATATTTCAATTGCTTCTTCATACTTCTCATCATTTTCAATTTCTTGTTTTATGATTTCATCAATACCATCGATCATTTCATCTGTATTTTGTCTGGCAGTAGCCATAGCTAAATGTGTGATAAATACATCTGCTTCCTCTTCATTTTCAACAATATTTCTATTTATTAAAAACATTAAAGCCTCTTGAGCATACTCAAATGTTTCTTGATCAATAACTTTATTTTCTTTTAATATGATTAACTTTTCTTGAATCATGACACTTCTCCTTTTTAGAATCTAGGAATTAAATCTCCCGTTTTTACAAGTTGCTGTATTTCTTTCATCTGAGTGATTGAGATATTTTTTTTACAGACTACTTGTCTCATCAGTCTATTTTTTGAACAGACAATAACCGCTTCGCTAATTGCTTTATGATAATCTTTCATAGGAATATCAATATAATTCAAGTCCGTGTATCCTTTTTCTAAAATTTCATCATAGTTCCAGACCCCTGCATCGATTTTCTTTTCTCTAATTGCATGAATCAATTGATTGGCAGGATAGTCTACTAATGTAACTTCTTTATTTTTCACTAATTCTTTCGTTAAGAAATAATGGTCTAATGAGTCTTTATCTATCCCGATTTTCATACCTTTTTGAATCTCTTTTTTATTATCCTCAGAAAATATCAAAATATGTTTAGATAAATAAGAGGATGGTCCAAAGGATAAGGCAATAGATATATTGCGACCATTTTGAATTTCTTGTTCTGCAGCAAAACGAGAAACAACCGCAAAATCATATACTTCGTTTTCTGCTGCTTCTATTCTCTCTTTAGACCCTCTGATAAAGGCTAAATTCAGTTTAATATCTTGTTCATTCAGCATAGAATACAGTCCTGTTGCAAAGCCTTCGTATAGTTTTGAATAGGGTAATGGCATAGTTCCGACTAGTCTATTAGCATTTGCAAAATTCTGCAATTTTTTGTAATCAATTTTTTCAATGAATGTGCCTAAATGACCTCTGCTTTTTGTTTTTATGGCTTTTTCTTTCTTTAAAAATTCCAAAGCATTTTGTACCGTTCCTCTAGAAAATTGATATTTTTCTTGGAGTTCATTCATGATGGGTAAACGGTCATTAATATTTAACAAATAGATTTCTGAAGCAATCTTTTCTATTGCTATACCCTTTTTCTTATAAAAACTTTCTCCCATAGCTTATTCCTTCCTATTATTTGCTTTTTCTACTTTATCTATTGACTGTTTTAAAATTCTTATGATTGTATCTGCTCCAGCTCTCATCGGATTAATTCTAATCATTTTTTCTTCATATGATGAATCATATTGCAAGAATGTATTGGAGACTCTATAAAACATAGGGACAATTTCATATTTTGATTCTGCTCCTACAGGATAAGGTGCAGCTCCAAATTCTTTTGCCTGTTCAAGCACCTTCTTAGCAATTGCTTCTTCAAACTCAACTAGGACGACTTTTGATTGAGCATTCGCTATTCGTGCTGATTTAATTCCTTCTAATTCCCCATTATTTAATCTATCATATAGTTCCTGACTTGTTCTCGCAGAGATCGCTAATGCCACTGGAGCATAAGTTAATCCTCTTAACACCGCTAAAGCTTCATGCCCTTGTACTTGTAATCCTCCTGAATAACTATCTTTTTTTAGCAGTTCGATATACGTCTTTTTACCTACTACACAACCGATTCCTTCAGGTCCTAATAATTTAAAGGTAGAGAAGCAAGACAAAGAAGCACCCATCTCAACACCGATTTTAGGTATTTTCATCACTGCATAATTATCATCTGTAACAATGGGTATTTCTGAATGAATTTTTCTAATAGCTTGAATGAGTTGCTCTGAATCATAAGCGTCATCTGGTTTTTGCCGAGTTAATTGAATCAAGATACCATCAAAAGTCTTATCATTGATTACTTTAATGACTTCTTCTATATCATTAAAGTTAACTTTAATAGTAGCAATATTTAACATATCTAAAGATACTTGAGTAGTCGGATAAACGGGTGCATCGTGGATCATAATCGTTTTATTTGGACCAATAGCACGATATAATGCATTTCTGATGGCATTTGTGCCAGCTCCTCTTACCAATAAAGCAGCTTCAGTACCAAAAAACTTTGCTAATACTTTTTCTACTTTATCTGTTGTTTCAGGTTTGTTCAAACCTGGAACGACTCCTAAGTCTCCCTGACTTAACAGTTCATTTCCTGGAAAGACTTGACTGATACAATCAACAAATTTAAATTGTTTTAACGCAGCTTCTTCTATCGTAATACTTTTTAATGGATAGGTTTGCATTCTGATGCTCCTTATTTATAAAATGCTCTAGGATTATGTGATAACATTTTTTCGATAATAGGCTCTGAAATATCATTTTTTCTCATCAACGGAACAAAAGTATCAAGTAAATAGGCATACCCTAGACCTCCGTTTGCTTTTAGATGAGAACGCCGAGTAATGTCCATTGATAGAAAAATTTTATCTTCGAAACCTTCTTCAATAATTTTCTTCAACATCTCTACTCTTGTCTGATCAGGCATATAATTTTCTTTTCCTATTGTATCAAATTCAACATAAACGCCCTCTCTTAACAAAGACAGTACATACTCTACATCTCCTGTTAAATCAACATGTCCAATTACTACTTTGTTCAACTCTATATCTTTTGATTTAAAGAATTCCACTTGTTCTTTACCAAACGTACCAAGCGTTGTATGTGTGGTAATCGGTACGCCCGTTTCTTTATGAGCTAGTACGGATGCTTCAAATACTTTTCTTTCACGATCGGTCATTTGGTTTTTACTTGTCCCTATTTCTCCGATTAGCGAAGCTTTGACCTCACTATTATCTATTCCTACTGTGATATCTTTTACCATCATAGCTGCTAATTCTTCAACTGTTGATGTTTCAATATATTCAGGAAGAAATTTATCCTGATACCACCCAGTAGATTGAACAATATTTATCCCACTAGCTTCCGCTACTTTTTTGACATATTCAGGATTTCGTTTCATCCCTCTAACTGTAACATCAATAACATTCCGAACACCTTTATCATATAATTCTTTATACTCTTCAATTGTTTGTTTGAAACAATTCAAATTTGTATCTTCTACCTTTTTAAGGGAAGAAAGATCTATTGTAGTATGTTCATGCGCATAGGTATAACCCTCTAATAAAATCATTTATATCCTCCTTTATATGGCTATGTAAGTTAAAGCAGAGAGACGTGAAAATTAAAAGAACTCTCTGCTTATCCTTTCTTCTATTTAACTATCCAGCGGGCGTCCATAAGCTCAATACATAAAGAATATTTACAATAATACCTAGCGCAATCGCTGCTACTGGACCAACTGCCATATCGACAAGCGGCTTTTTAGCTGTACGGTTAAGAAGATAAATACCGATTACCCAGAAAAATCCAATGCCTGGAGCAATTTGTTCACTTGCTAACGCTCCACCAACTAATAAAGCAATTTCAAGTACTCTATTCATTGCAGTTCTGATATGTTCTCCCAATTCACGTACACCAGGGAAACGATCTAATCCTTTAGCTGCTCCATCCAGAAGTGAGATTTCTACTAACATTGCAACAGTTCCTAAAACGAAAGCTAATATAGGATTACCTTGTAAAAAGATTCCTATAGCAAAAACAAAGGTGGTTCCTGCAGGACTGTATACTCCTGTTACAATCGCTGTGGAGAACACAAGTGGAATAAAGCCAATCCCTCTAGCTAAAGCAGCTAATCCTGCTTCTCCAAATTGTCCACTATCCATTAAGCTTAAAGAAATCGGATCTCCTGCAATCAACGTTAAACTTGTAGCAGCAGCAACTAGTCCACCCGTTAATGAAAGTAAAATCATATTCTTCTTGATTTTCTTAACACGTTCAGCAAAGATACTGACTAAATTCTGATTATCTGTGGAGTCACCTTTAACTTTTATTGCAAAATAAAGCATGAAAATCATACCAGCAAGTAAGGTCATACCTTCAGCACTTAAGGTAACTTGTGCACCTCCAGGTAGAGTAAATGACCCAAATTGTTTCGTTAAAAACATAGCCAAGGCAGCAACTCCAACTGTTAAAGCCCCCTTTTTAAATCCATGTTGATAAGCAACTGCTATACCAGGGAACACAGAGAAAGCTACAACAATTGGGTTTCCAACCATTCCAAGTGCATCAAGGAAATTAACTGGAAGTATTTCAAAAATATTTACGATAAATTGCAGACCAAATGTCAGACCTATTCCCCATGCTGCTCCTAAAACTCCAGCAAGTGCTAATCCCAATTTGGAATTTGGTGTCCAAGTTCCAATAATATCTGTCATCAACAGTAAACTATGAATAAGTAAAATACTTGCACCAATTGAAACTGGAATACCAAATCCAATCACTAAACCAAAACTAACCGCAAAGCTTGTAGCCGCCAATTCTTTTTTACTAATTACGCCATCAGAATGATACTCTGGCATAACTGGTCTTAAACCATCATTAAATACTGCTATACCCTTATTCGTTAACATAGTCGCCATAGCACCTAAAGCACCGATGACAATTATTTGAGTTATGTCCATTTTTGAACCTCCTATTTATCTTCTTTTTTTAATATTTCTTTTACGATAATTGGTAAAACTGTATCTTTATGTTGGGCTGTAAATCCAAAAGCCTGTTTCCCAGCTTGTACTTCTTCAGCAATTTTCTCTTCTGACATAATATTGCCTGGCATAGAAACAGTAGAACAATTACTCCGTCCAATCAATGCAATGGCCATCGCTAATGCTCCACCGCCACCGGTATTGCATGCTCCAAAGTAATAATCAGCTTGCTTATTTTTCAAAGCCATTGCTGCATCTAAATCACTTTTCACTTCTACTTCCGCTTTGTCCCCGACTAATTCATTAATAACTTGAGCCACTTCTTTTTTATCAATTTGACCACCTACAACAAATTTCAACATATTTGCATCTCCTCAATGATATTTCAATTTACATTTTTTTGTAAATTGATAGTTAAAAAATATCTATTCAACATAGATTACATTCTTACTCAGGTTTATTCACTTACCTAGAAACCATACCTCACCCAGATAGATGTTCCTCCTTTGAAAATTTGTTAACCGCTTTCTTGAACAAAGTATAATATGCCTAATTTGTTTTTGCAAGTTTTATTTTAAACAAAATCTAAAAAATCTATTAAATAACCTTTTTATAAAATTTCTCTAACTATTTATTTTGATTTATGGTAGTTTATTGGTGGTTGAACCAAATACTTATTAAAAAGGTGATATTATGAACCAGTTAACGATTAAAAAAATGGCAAAGAAAACTTTTATAGCAATGAATAATCCCTATCAATCTGTAGTAAAAGTCTACCCTCAAGCTATTGATAAAATATTAGCTTCCCCTTTTTCTTATATTGGCATTAAGAACAAACCGGAAATTCCAAAAGCGTTAATTGATCTTTTTGAAGACACAAACCAGTATGCCTTGCATACAATAGATTCATCAAGCTTGGGAGGCAGGGCAATTGATACACGTTTAATGAATCCAATTACAGGTAGACCAATGACTGGATCTTCTAGCGGTACTGCCATCAATGTATTACTTGGAATCAATGATTTAGGGATAGGTACTGATGGAGGCGGGTCGGTCCTCGCGCCTGCTATGTCTCTAAATTTGTTCAGTTTCATTTCACCCGCTTTATGTAAAAAGCATGTCGAAAAGTTCCAGAAAAAGTCTACTGATTCGCTATCCTTCACTCCGTCCATCGGATTCATTACAAGAACTTATGACGAAATCAGCAAAGCTATAATGATTTCAATAAATGGTGTTAAAAGCTCTTCTACTGCTCCATTATCTATGTTAAAAGTAGAGAACAAGACTAAACAACTTTCTTTTGATACAGCACTAGACCACTATCATCCTACTACCTGTTCAATAGATTTATCTTCCTCTAGAGAATCACTCATTAAATTTGTAAGTGACCAAGTTGAAAAAAATGATCTTATTGTCTCTTTAGAAGGACCAATTGATTTATTAGGATTAGGTGATACAGTACTTGGTCATATGGGATCACTGGCAAATGATTTACAAGCAAGTGCGAATAAAGGGTTAATCAGAGTTGCTAATATGGCTAATGCTGCTGCATGTACTATTCCAACTGAAAATTATGGTACTGCCTATGTCCTTATCTGCAAAGATACTCCCGAACACATTACCAAAATGCTAAGAGTCGCTTCTACACTCGCGCAAGACCAAGATCCATTACTTGAAAAATACTTTACTAGCTTCGAAAATTATTTTCCGAAGGAATTTCCAGATATTTAAATTTTGGCTAAATTCTTTATTCATCCACTAAAAGATACACAATATTCACAAAAAGCAACGACGTATTCATTGAATACATCGCTGCTTTTTTATTTATATCTTTTTTTCTAGTTGCTTTCCAAGACTTCCTCCTGGATGGTAAAGATGAAAGTTTTCTTTATCAAAAGCTTTTAATTTTGCTACTGTACCTGCTAATGCATCGCCTATTGCTAAGGTTAGTGTTGAACTAGTGGTTGGGGCTACATTTAAATAATCAGCTTCTTTATCATACTGATAGATAAGTGAATAATTGGCAGCTTTTGCTAAAGTAGAATATTTATTTGAAGTTAAAGCAATTTTTACTGGTTTTATTTGATTTAAAGATGGTAGTAAAAAAACCAGTTCACTAGTTTCACCACTATTTGATATAAGAATTACAATATCTTTTTTCTCTATCATTCCTAAGTCCCCATGCAATCCTTCTGCAGCATGCATAAAAAATGAAGGTGTTCCCGTACTTGATAATGTGGCAGCAATTTTTTGTCCAATATGTCCAGACTTCCCGACTCCTACAACCACCACCTTGCCCTCGACATTAGCAATCACTTCAATGACTTTCGCAAATTCATCTCCTATTTGAATTGATAAATCTTTCAATGCTAAAGCTTCTATATCAATAATTCTTTTTGCTTCTTCTAATATATTAATCATAATCACCTCATTCATTTAAGCTGTATTTATTCGTGTCTCAAAGTCGTTTATATATTCTTTTACTTCTAATGCTGTATTAGATGAATTAAGCTTTTCGAAAAAAGAATCTTCTGATATCAGTTGAATAAATGTCGACATAGCTTTTAAATGCGACTCCTTGTCAATCGAACCCAAAGTAAATATATATTTAACAGGATCTTTATTATTATTACCGAATTTAACAGGTTTGGCTAGAACCGTTATCCCCATAGCTGTTTTGTTAACACCATACTTTGGTTTAGCATGAGGCATTGCAACTGAATTAGAAATAACAAGATATTCACTATTTGTTTCCATAGATTTTTTAATCTCATTAATATATTCTTCAGAGATAGCACCTAATATTTTTAAAGGATTAGCCGCTTTTTCAACTGCATCCCATTTATCATGAGCAGTTACATCTAATTGGATATATTCCTTTAAAATAATATCTGAAAGTTCTAAGTTAACTTTTCCGTACGTTTCGTGTGATAAGTCATCGACAATAGATCCTCTAATTTCATTCTCAAACTCTTTAAATTCTTTTTCCGGCACGTACTTTTTCACTATATTGATCATTTGATTAAAACTCGGAAGCTGGTATTGAAAGTTATTTATCTTCGAGTACACTTCACTTATTAAATCCGAGATCTCAGCATCTGTCATTACTGGACTTACTACAAAATATGGTTTTTTCTCTTTAACAAATTCAACTTGGTTAATTGTAGTAAATATAATATCTGCTCGATCAAAAACAGAATCCAGATTAATGAATTCAATAGGCTCCATAAAAATAAATTCAGGAAATATAGATTTCAACCTTGAATACAACAACATTGAACTACCTATTCCATTTGGACAGACGATTGCAGCTACTTTCTGATATTCGGGTTGCTTGCTAAAATTTGAAATAATAGATGCAAAATGAATCGTCAAATATGATAATTCATCTTCAGATATCACTCTATCTAGTTCTTTTTCAAAACTTTTAAATGTTTCTTTAACAATTGTAAAAAGTGCACTATATTCTGATTTTATTTTTTCTAATAATGGATTGTAGACTGGTATTCTAAATAACAATCGATAATAGGCAGGTTGAAAATGTATATATAATTGAGCAATAACATCCTCTTTTTGTTCAATGACTATTCCTGAAAAGGATTCAAAACGATTTAAAAATCTTCTAACCATTTTCATCACATTATTTCTATTTTCATTTGTTATTTCATGAATCCCGGCAGAAAAACCTAATACACATCTACTTAAATATTCTGAAGAAGATTCAGTATACATATCAAAATATTTTAATAAAGATAATGAAAACTCATATTCATCTGTATTCATTAAATCTTTAGCATCAATGTATTCGTCAATTCTTACAGCATGATTTAATAGTCGCTGTTTCAATAAAATAAAACTATACGTAAATTCAATCAATCGGTTTTCCACAAATTTTATATCATGTTTCCTCATTACAGAAGATATAATACTTAGCATCTCTTCGAATTTAATCAATTGGTTTGTTTCGATAAAATAGTCTATGAACTTACGATTTGGATTAAAAGCTAAACTATACAACACGATCTTTAATAAGTATGCTCTTAAATCAAGTTCATCCCCTGAGAGGTTATATCCTTCTAATCGGTTATACTCAATGCCGATATTCTGTTCTTCTAAATCATTTTTTAAGTCTCCTAAATCTTTAAAAATAGTAGCTTTACTAACTTCAAGTGCATCCACGAAATGGTTAATAGACAAATAACCCTCTCGTAAAAATATCATCATATAGATAAAATGCATTCTTTCTTGCCTATCCATTAAATACTGACTATCAAAATGATCACTATCCATATCTATTCGTTTTAACAAAAATGTATAGGTTTCGTGATCTATACTAGCTTTTTCTTTAATAAATCTTACTGGCTGGTGTTTATTATCTTTGATCCAGCCATTTATTTTATCCATAGTATATTCTAACTGTCTTTTAGTAAGGTTTACTTCTTTCATAATATCTTGTTTTAATACATAAGAGGATGTAGTTAGTGCTCTAATAACCTGAATTGATCTACCATCTAACATGATTCCCCTCCTAACAATTAATCTTTCTTTCTAATGTTATCTCTTGATAAAACTAAAGACGCTGCATTCTTTTTAATTTCTTCATATGAACCTTTAGTCAATAATGAACCTACCCCAAGACATTCCACTCCAGTGTTAAACCATTCTTCAGCATTATCAATATTTACCCCACCAGAGGAAAGTAAAGGCATATGTGGAATGGGCGTTTTGATCGTCTTAATAAATGAAGGCCCAAAATGACTCGCTACTGGAAATACTTTTACATATGAAGCTCCGTACTCTAAAGCTTCAATCATTTCTGTCATGGTTGTACACCCAGGCGCATAAGGTATCTGATATCTATTACAACTAAAAGCAATTTCTTTTTTAAAATTAGGTGCAATGATAAATTGTGCCCCTGCCATTATAGCTAGTCTAGCAGTCTCGCTATCTAATACAGTTCCCGCTCCTATAACCATTGTTTCTTTAAACTCTTCTTTTAGAAACTCAATAATTTCTCCAGCATTTGGAAGGGTATAGCTAATTTCCAGTACATTAACGCCACCATCTAGACATGCTTGTGCAATTTCTTTTGCTCTTTCTTTTGTTTTAACTCTTACAATTGCCATTATACCTGTATTTTTAATTTCAGATACTACTTCTAATTTCATGAATATACCTCCTATTCATTCTTATCATATCTTTTCAGCGTTTTTTCAATGACTAATTTAGCTTTAGAGGTTGGATCTAATATTGGTTTACATGCTCTCCCTACATTTAGACCACTTATCGTTACACAATATTTTAAACTACTAGGAATTGTTGAACTTTTCAGAATATTCCTTAGTGGTTCTATACTAGATTGAAGTTCTTGCGCCTTAACTAACTTATTATTTTTCCAACATTCATATAGTTCGATAAACGTTTCTGGAATAACGTTCGAGAGTGCCGTTACACCTCCATTTCCCCCTACTTCAAGTAAATCTAGTATCTTAGAGTCAGAACCCGAAAGTACATAAAACTCATCATTATTCCTGGTAATCTCCAAGTAAGCTTTCATATTTTCAAAATCCCCACTACTATCTTTAATCCCTACAATTCTTTTATGTTCTGACAATTCAAGAACCGTTTGTGGTTCAATATTAACCCCAGTTTTACTTGGCATATTATATAGTAAAATTGGCAAAGAAGTAGCATCAGCTATTGTTCTGTAATGTTTCACCAATTCTTGTTGAGTGACTGGTATAAAATAAGGCGTAATAATAGATAAAGCATCAGCTTTTAATTCTTCCATTTTCTTAGAGAGTTTAATGACTTCGTTTGTAGAATTCATCCCCACACCCACTATGACTGGCACACGATTCGCAACTGTTTCAATTACTTTTTTAGCAAAAATCAGCTTACTTTCTTCACTTAGCAAATGCGCTTCCCCGTTTGTTCCTAGAATAAATAAGCCATTAACACCTGCTTCTATTAACTGATTAACCAATTTTTCTGTAGCATCAAGATTGATCGTTTCGTCAGCATTCAAGGGAGTAACCATAGCTGTAATAATACCTTCAAATTTCATCATATCCTCCTATATCTTGGTTCCATCATTAACTAAATATTCCCAACAACCAATCTAAGAATATTCCGACAATATTATAATCGACATTTGGGAACGTGGAACCTTCAACACCCATACCTGCATATAATGGATATAAAATAGCTGGTAAAAATGCAAGTAATAATCCGACAAAGAAAGATCCTAAAACCGCTCCTCTCCAGCCACCAGTTGAATTACCAAATACACCCGCTGCACCACCAGAAAAGAAACAAATATGTGCTGCTGGTATGATGACTACAGGAAAACTGAAGCTAGCCATAAATAAGATAGCAAGCAATCCTGCTGCATATGAAGATAAGAAACCAACTAATACAGCGGTTGGTGCGAATGGAAAAATAGTCGGTACATCCAATGCTGGTTTAGAATTGGGAATAAATTTCTCTGAAATCGATACAAATGCCGCAGTTATTTCAGCAAGGAACATTCGAACCCCTGTCATCAAAATAGACATTCCAGCTGCAAAGGTAAAAGCTTGCATTAAAGGATAAACTAGCCAATGAACTGATCCTGAAATTTCCGATGTTGCCTCACTACCTGCTGCTATTGTGGCAATATAGAATAATATCAACATAATGACAGAAACACCCATTAAAAAATCTCTAAAAAAGGATAACCACTTTGGAAAATTGATGTCTTCAGTTGTTTTATCTTTATATTTACTGAACGCTTGTCCAATATAACCTGACGCAGCATAACCAATCATATTAAAATGTCCAATCGCCATATCATCACTACCTGTGATTTTTCTAATGAATGGCTGACAAAGTTGCGGTAATGCTGCTGAAAAGAAGCCAAGCATTGTTCCTCCAATGATGATTGCAGTTACATCATCAAAACCATGCGATTTTAGAATAAGAGCTAGAACGCCTGCAAAGAACAAACTATGTCCACCATGAAATAAAATATTTTTTAAAGGTGTAATTCTAGCAAAAAATAGATTCATTATAAAACCAAGAATTAATGTACTCGAAACGACAAAACCATATGAAGTTTGTGCCAATGCAATCGCTGCTTCTGGCGATGCTATAACACCCGTTATATTGAATCCTGTTTGAAACAGGGTATTAAAGTTTTGAAGCGAACCAGTAATTGTACTGGCCCCTACACTAAAGATTAAAAACCCTATGACTGTTTTAAATGTGCCTTTTAAAACTTCTGTTCCGCTTTTTTTCTGTGCTAATAATCCTATTAGCGCAAATGTTCCAAGTAAAATCCCTGGATTGCTTAGAAGACTGACTATAAATTTCATTTTTTCTCTCCTTTATTTCGAATGTGCTTCAATGAATGAGCTTAATTTTGTTTTTATTTCTTCCTTATTGGTAATACTTGCTATACCAATTATTGGTTTATTGATCCCTATACTTTCAAGTTCATCTTTTACATCCGTTAAAGTAATTAATAAATCTCCAGTGAACCCGCTCACGGCATCTAACGAAGCATGTTCTACCTCAATTGGAAAATTTTCTTCCTTAATAACTTGTTCTGCCTTTATTTTCAGCATCAAACTGGATCCTACGCCAGCTCTACATGCAATTAACGCTTTAAACATAAAATTTCCTCCCACTAATTCGTTTCCATATTTTTTATATAATCTAATATTTCTGAGCTATTATTGCTTGTATCTAATAACGATAAAAACGTTTCATCTTCCATTAGTTCCACCAAGTTAGCTAATGCACTTAAGTGGCTGGTACTATCTGTAGCACTTAAAAAGAATAGGTATTTAACTGGATCATTCGCCTGATTACCAAATTCTACAGATTGATTTAAGACAGTTATACTTAAAGATGATTCTAATGCTCCATATTCAGAAGGAGCATGTGGTAACGCTATATGTTTAGCAATTACAATATAAGGACCTGTTTCCTTAGCAATTTGTACTACTTTTTCTACATACCGTTCTGTAACTTTATTGCTTTCCAGCAATGGTTTTGCTGCTTTGTAAATCGCTTCTTCCCAATTATAAGCTTCTACATTTAACTGAATTGCATTATTTCCAATTAACTTACTTAGCAAAATCTTTGACCTCCTTTCTTTTTGAATTTCTTTATATACACATCATAATTTGAAGCGGTTACAATATCAATAAGCATTGAATCTCGATTTTGTTAGCGTTTACTACAAAAAGTATAGTCAGACAGTATTTTTCCCATTTGCTAATTGATCCAGCATATAGTGATAATTCAGAAATATTATAGTAAAGGCATAAACTCTTATTTTCTCAATAAAAGTTTATGCCTTTTGCTATTCGAAACATTTAATAAAATTATTCTATTTCAAGTATTTCACATTCACTTCTTTTTTCATCAATAATGTTACGAATTTTTTTAGCGTTTTGGGTAATTTCTTCTGTAGTTCCTTTAGTGAGTAAGGATCCAAAACCACATATGTCTGTTCCACGTTCGATCCAAGTACTACAGTTTTCTAAATTAATACCACCGCTTGCTAGTATTGGCATATCTGGAAATGGTGTCTTAAAAACTTTAGATAATTTACTACCATAGAAATCGGATATCGGAAATGCTTTAATAAATGCTGCTCCATAACTTAATGCTTCTATTGCTTCTGTAAAAGTTGTACACCCAGGTGCGTAAGGAATTTGATATCGATTACAAATTTTTGCAACATCTTTATTGAAATTTGGAGCGATAATAAACTCTGCTCCACTCATGATCGCATGCCTCGCTGTTTCTGAATCGAGTACTGTACCTGCTCCTATACAAAGAGTTTCTCCAAAGCGTTCTTGTAACTGACTAATAATATCTCCTGCATTATTTAGTGTATAGCTAAGCTCCATTGCTGGTACGCCCCCATTTATACACCCCGTAGCTATTTCAGTTGCTCTTTCAATTGAATGCGTACGGACTATAGCAAGAGCACCTGTGTCGTGTAACCGCTTCGTGACTTCTAATTTTTTCATTTTTATACTCCTTCTTTTCCTATTCTATTTTCTCCAATTGTTCCTCCAGGGTGCCATTTTAGATAACCTTCCATATCAAGTTCCTTTGCTTCCTGTAATAATACAGACAAACATTGTAAAATAATTAGTTGATTTAATATCGAAGCCCGAGGTGGTTTGTTTAAATCATCTCCTTCATTCATAACCTCTGATACTAGCGCAACTTCCGACAAACGACTTAAGGAAGTCCTAATGTTCTTTGATAAACCAATAACTTTAGCTCCATTACATTTCACAGTCTCAACCGAATAAAGTAACTCTTTTGTTTCACCACTATTTGAAATAGCAATAACGATATCTCCAGGAATAACTTGCCCGCTTGATCCGTGAACTGCTTCCGTTCCATCTAGTTCATAAGCTGGAGTTCCTGTTGAAGATAATAAAGAAGCACAATATCCTGCAACATAAGATGGTTTTCCAATTCCCATAACATGGACTCTATTTCCTTTTTTTTCTGCTGATTGTATAAGTTTAGCTGCATACTTGAGGGCAGAAACCGGAAGCGAATCATAAAGTAATTTATTTACTTCACTATCAACTGTATCAATAAATTTCTGTAGCATCTCTTTACTCCTTCATTTTATTTTTGAGCGTTTCTATGTTGCTTTTTACTTTTGAGCGTTACCATTTTAGTTTTCCATTTCTTTTTTTGAGTAAGTGTTACTCTATCTTTCTTTATTTATGCCTATTTTTTTCAACATTTCTTGAATTTCTTTATCTGCTTCCTCTGACAATTCTAACGTTGGATATCTTGCTGGGCCTACCTCAGCGATTCCAGCTAATTCAATAGACCGTTTTAAGGCTGAAGGAACAGTTCCTAATTTCAAAATTTTTCTCAACTCTTCAATCGCTTGCTGGTAACCACTTATTTTATCTACTTCGTGGTACTTTAGAGCATGATTAAAGCCAACTAATTGATCAGTTAATAAATTACTAGTTCCTGCTACAGCTCCTTTAGCACCTAACGCATAAGCCTGTGCAATTTTAGAATCTGATCCTATTAATACAACAGTATCAGTATTCTTAGTAGCATTTATATAGCTTTCAAATAATTCTAAATCACCACTACTGTCTTTGATCCCTCTCACATTTTTAATACTTGAAAGTTTTTCAACAAGTTCAGGTGATAGTTTATATCCAACTGTTTTTGGAATATTATATAAAATGATTGGTATCTCTACACTATTTGCAATACTTGAAAAATAGTAATACAATTCTTCTTCAGTAGGTTCGAAGAAGTAAGGAGCAAGAACAGAAAGTGCATCAACTCCAAGCAATTCCATTTTTTTGGATAATCTAATGCTTTCATGTAATGAACAGCTACCTGTTCCCACATAAACAGGTACTCTTTTATTAACCTTTTTTGTTACATGTTCTACAAACTGCAGTTTTTCATTTTCGGTCAAAACCTGAAATTCTCCGTTACTACCCAGTAAGAATAAACCATCTATACCTTTATCAATTAAACGATCTATTAACTGATCAGTAGCTTCATAATTTATTGTTTGATTATTATCCCTACAAAAAGGTGTTACCATAGGGGTTATCATTCCTTGAATCATTTTTTCATCCTTTCAGAACGATTAGAAAATCACTCTATTATTCACTTTTTAATCTAATTTCTTATTTGTATGAACAGTTCCTTCATTAGCTATCTTAATAGTTTCATCTACTAATTCTTCAATATTTATTTCTTGTTCCCCTGAAACCTTCATGTAAAGATCAATGAATATACACAGACTAGCCCCCGTAATTACTTCAAGATTGTATTTTTTTGTTAGAGCCGTTAGTACATTAGAAGGGGTTCCCCCGAACAAGTCAACTAAAGCTATTGTTTTTCCATCATTCCGTTTCAATATAGATTCAGCAGTCTTCAGAAAATCATCAAATGACATTTCTGGTAATAAAGAGATAACTTCTACTCGCTCAACTTTTCCTATAATCATTTCAGCAGAAGCCACTAGTTCTTCAGCAAAATGTCCATGACTAGCTACAAGTATATTTATCGGGGTCATTTTTCATCTCCACCTACTAAAAGTTTTTCCATTACAATACTAGTTGCCAAGTGACAAGTCCGTTGTTCGGATTCTTCAGTTCTTGAAGCAGTATGAGGTGTCAAAATAAATTGATCTAACTTTAGTAATCCTATATTTTCTACTGGAGGCTCCTGGCTAAATACGTCAAACATAGCAGAACGAATTATACTGTTCTTTAACGCATTTAATAGGGCTTCTTCATTAACGACTCCACCTCGTGCACTATTGACTAAACAGGCAGTAGATTTCATTTTTTTAAGCTCGTAACCTGAAATTAAATTTTTAGTAGAAGAATTTAGTGGAACATGTAAGGAAAGGTAATCGCTATCTTGAAGAATTTCGTCATAGGATACTTCTTTAACCTTACTTTCTTCTTTAATTTTTTCATCAATTTCTATCACATCATATACAAGTACTTCCATACCTAATCCACTGACTTGCTTTGCAAGGCGTTGACCAATTGCTCCAAATCCTATTATTCCCAATGTTTTCCCTTTTAATTCTCTTCCCGTCTCTTTTATCCAGTTTCCTTCCTTTACTTGTTTAGTTGAAGAAAAAAGATTTTTTGCGTCCATGAACATTAGTGAAAGAACATGTTCTGCGACTGCATTTGTATTTGTGCCAAGGGTTTTTCCTATAAAAATATTTTTTTCAGCAGCATATTCCAAATCAATATTGTCGGTTCCTACCCCAAACTTACAAATCACTTTTAGATTTGGACATGCATCTAAAAAGTCTTTATCTATTGTATCCACTCCTACAATTAGTCCATCTGCATCTTTTGCTTTTTTCAATAATACGGCAGCAGTATAAGGCAACCCTGTCTGATTGAAATCTACATCAATCCCATTTTCATCAAACTGTTTTAAAGCTTTTTCTCCATAGTTTGCGAAACCTCTCGGAGTAATCACAACTTTCATCTGACCTATTTCCTCCTTTTATGTTTTTGTAACTAAATAACACCAATTAATGTGAGCAGAATTGCAAATACCATTACAAATAGAATAATCTGCAAGTATTTAGGTCCTTTTTTTATAATGAAATAATAAATACCCATTACTAAGGCAAACGGCAATAAATTGGGAATCATATTGTCTATCAATTCTTGAACCTGTACAGTTTCTGCTTCACTGGAATAACTTAAAATCGTTTCAAATTTAACGTAAGCAGCTGATAAACACCCAATCATAAATAAGCCAACAATACTTGCAATATCAATAACCTTTTTAATTGCTCCAGATTGAAGGATCGATAGAACTGAGTTTTTACCCAAATTGTATCCTCTATTAAATAGGAACCAAGAAAATCCATAAGCCCACGCCATATAAATAAGTGAAGGGACAAAAGCAGCAAAAATTGATCCATTCAATGCCATTGGAACAAAAATAGCCAGTGGAATAGTCATTACAATTCCTTGATCCACACTATCTCCAATGCCGGCTAAAGGCCCCATCAAACCAATTTTTAATGACTCCATCATTTCTTCACTAACGTCTTTATTCCCTCTTGCTCTTTGTTCTTCCAAGGATATGATTATTCCATGAATTACACTCCCCCAGTCCGCATTAGTGTTAAACATACGAGCATGACGTCTCATGGCTTGTTGTAATTCTTCTGGTTGGTCTTTATAAACTTTTCTCAAAATTTTATTGATAGAGTAACAAAATCCTAGTGCTTGCATTCGATCAAAACTCACCGGTACCTCTACCACTAGACACCATCTCAACCAAGCAATAAATAAATCAAATTTTGTTACTTTTTTTGAATCATTTTGTACTTCTACTTTTGAGCTCAAGCTATTCCCTCCTCATCTGAATGTTGTTTAAATAAAGAAACTATCATTGCTAGTGATAACGCAAAAACAGCTCCTGTCAACATAGAAAATCCTGCTATCGAATAAGCAAAGAACCCTAAAACAAAGAATGGTAAATAATGACGTTTACCCATAACCACTAAGGTTAAGCTAAACCCTAAGGCTGGTAGCATAGCCCCGGCATTAGATAGACCATTCATAATCCATTCTGGTATAAAATCGATAAAAGCTTGTACGACATTTGCTCCAAAAAGCGTTGCTATAAATACAGGTGTAAAATACAAAACACCATTTGCTAACCAGGGTAGTAAAAAGGTATATAAAGAAACTTTATCGTATTTTTCTTGTTCAATCATTGTATCGGAACGACTATTAAAAAAAGTATTAATTGTTCTTCGGACATTATTAATCAGTACACCAAGTACTCCAAATGGAATAGCTAACGCTACAGCAGTTGTAGGATCTAAATTATTTAATAAAGCTGCCGGTATAGCAATACAAGCTGCCAAGGCTTGGTCACTTGGTATATTACCTCCTGCTTCAATTCCACCCATATAAAGTAATTGAATAGTTGCACCATATAATAATCCTGCTTGTGCGTCACCGAATATCCAACCGATTAATACACCAAGAACAACCGGTCTTCTAAGTGCGTAAGAAAAGAAGTAATGTGCTCTTCCCATAGAGAGCCAATACAGTAAACCTACTAATATTGATTGTACGAACATAAATAAACCTCCTCTTTATAGTTTTTTAACTGCATCCTCCAACTTCATAGAAGGATAATCAGGTGTAGTTTGCAGATATACCTCAATTCCTTTATTTTCTATTTCAATTAGCCAGTCTGCATCTTCTTGATTTAAAGTAATAGCATTATTTACCGACTTTCTATCTGGTCCACCACCTAACCCTCCTACTTGAACATCCTTTAACTCTAGTCCTTTTTGAACTGCTTCATATAACTGCTGCACAGTCTTAAATAAAAGTAAGACTTTCCGATGTTCGAAGTTACCATCTAATTGTGATTTTATGGCTTTATCCACATCCATTATTTTGATATTTACACCCTTTGGAGCTGCCATTTTAAACACTTCTTGCATAAAGATGTCTTTACTTAGTGATGTATCAACAGCAATAATCTCATTTGCATCACATCGCTTCACCCATTGAGTAATCACTTGTCCATGAATCATTCTGAAATCTATTCTCGTTAATACGATTGGCATTGCTGTTACCTCCTATTTTTTAAAAAAATGTTAATACTTCTATCCCCCTCTCATCAATCTTGTTTCGTAGATCACCTCCTTAAATAAATCCAAATAAAAAACCCAAACTCTCTACGGACACAATGGTCGTTGTAAAGAATTTGGGTTAAAGCCTCATGATTGACATTGAGTAACTCCCCATTATTCAGTTTTAATTATGATTCGTTCTTTGTATCTTTGATCTTCGACGAATACATTTTGGATCAGTTTCTTATTGATGATATCTCCTCTCGCTTTTTTGAATCCCAGTCCCTTACCTGTTACAACACATTTCCTCCCCTCTTCTGTCCTGACTATTACTGCATTATTAGATACAACATGAAGGGCTTTCATTTTATCTAACCTTTCATAATAAATTATAATAATTAAATCACAAATGATGTTCATTCAGTAATCACTTACATAGTATATTTTAGTTTATGATGGTTATAAAGTCAACAATGGAAAGAGGTTTTTTATATGAAAGAGAAAAAAATTGTTTTCCATATCCATCAGCTCTTAACAGAACGCAATATGTCTATGCGTGAGCTAGGTAGGTTAAGTGACATCGACATATCTAAATTAAGTCCTTTAGTCAACGGCAAACGTCAGCGTGTGGATATTGGTCATCTACAACGTATTGCGGAAGCACTTGATTTAGATGATATCAATTCAATGATTTCAATTGAAACTGTTGAAAATGAGTAATCAATCTTTGATTAACTAAATATTACCACATAGTGAATAGCTATCTGTTATAGATAGCTACATCATATAAGAATAATTTTAGAAATAACCAATTTTGGATTAAAAATTATAGAAAAGGAGAATTATCATGAATCAAAAAGGAACTTTAACTGAGGACAAAAAGGAATATCATTATAACATTCCTCTATCCGATAATATGGATTACACTAAATTTGAAACAAAACAATACTTAGAAGAACAATCAAAAAAATTCGAATTAATATCTATTTCACATAGAAAAGTAATCATTGCTAAAATAGATCACTCTGAAATCAGTGCTGAAGAGTTTCAATGGTTAGACAAATTGGTACCAGATTATTTTGATGACATTGAATATCAAGTCTTATTTGAAAAAGAATAATTTTTTTCTAAAAGTCTAAATTGTTCAATTTCTTAAATCACATAAATAGAGGTAGGATTGTCAAAAAGGTAAGCGATGAATAGCTGGGTACCTGTTAGTCCGTATGTCCTCCTGTTAAACTTAAGTTATCTTAAGTACGCAGGAGGTATTAAATTGGAAAAGAATAAACAGGCCATCGTTCCTATCAAATTACAAGAGAACCAAAAAGATCTTCAAACCGCTACGAATGCCTTACCACAGAAAGTAGTAGCCCATTTGAAACGTAGCCAAACTGAGCTGTTTATATATGAGGGGATCAAACCATCGACGTTGAGAATTCTCCTTACGGAGATGGCTATCCATGAAACTCATTGACTTTACTCAGGTAGAGAATATTTTTATTGTGTGTGGTAAGACAGATATGCGCCGCCAAATTGATGGATTAGCCGCAACGATCACGGAAGAATATGATATGGATGTTTATAACGACGCTCTATTTCTCTTTTGTGGTGGACATAAAGATCGTTTCAAAGCTCTTTATTGGGAAGGCGATGGCTTCCTTCTTTTATATAAACGCTTAGAGAATGGCAAATTGAATTGGCCGCTTAACCAAAACGAGGTTCAAAAGTTAAGCGCGCAACAACTACGTTGGCTACTAGAAGGGTTATCAATAAACCAGAAAGTCTCCATCAAACCTGCGGTTAAAGGAAGCATAGCCTAAGAAATAAGAGAGAAATTGATAAAAAAATCAAGGACTCTCTCGTTTTCTTTTCCTCATTATAGTAAAATTTAAGAACTATTTAGGTGAGGAGAGGCAAACAACATGTCTATCAAGAGCGAAAAACAGTTTGAAGTGATTATTGAAAAATTAGATCAGCTTTTAGAAGAAAACAAACAACTGAAGACCCTTATTGCTCAAAAAGATGATGAGCTCTCTTTACAGAAAGAACAAATTGATTTCCTAACTCAAAAACTTTATGGTCCAAAGAAGGAAACGCTGAAGAATAACCCAAATCAAGGAAACTTGTTCAATGATCGGCTTTTTAATGAACCAGAGCAGACTGGTGATCAAAGCGACGAAGATGAAATCATTGTCACGAAAGTTGTCCGTCGCAAAAAACGCAAAGGATTAAAAGACCAACAGTTAGCATATCTACCGACGGTCGATCATATCCATGAACTTGAATCTTGCACTTGCCCAACCTGTAAAGAAGCCATGAAAGAAGTGTCTACTCAATTGATTCGCCAGGAAGTAAAGTTTATCCCGGCAAAATTGGAAAACCACAGACATTTCCAGAAAACCTATGGATGCGCGAACTGTGAGAAAAGTGGAACGAGGACACCATTTGCAAAATCTGAGATTCCTAGACTACCGTTAAATAATACGGCTGCCTCTGCGTCACTGATAGCGGAAACGATGTATCAGAAGTTTGAACAGAAAGTCCCGGCCTATCGTCAAGAATCTTACTGGAATCTCCTTGGTTATCCGCTCCCTCGCCACACCATTACGAACTGGCACATTAAAACGTCGCAGTATTATTTCGAAGAACTCGTGGCTGAAATGCGCCAAGAACTCTTGAACCAGAAGGTTCTTCACGCCGACGAAACAACATTCAAAGTACTGAACGACAAAGACCGTCAAAAATCCTATATGTGGTTATTCAGTACGGGCAAATACAGCGAACGCGCCATACATATCTTTAAGTTAGGTCCGTCACGCAGCGGATCCGTTCCCAGAGATTTTCTAGAGCATTATACTGGCTATCTGCATAGTGATGGATTCTCTGGGTATAATCATCTTCCAGGGGTGACCATGATCGCCTGTTTGGCGCATATCAGACGGAAGTTCTATGACGCACGTCCAAAGAACTATTCCAATAAGAGTGTAGCTCATAAGGGTGTCACGCTGTGTAATGCGCTATTTGCATTGGATAAGTCCCTAAAGGACTTATCTGTTAACGAACGGTATGATTACCGCCTAGCCTTAGTGAAGCCGAAGCTTGAGGAATTTTTTGACTGGTGTGAATCCCTGACTGCGCATGGGAAACTTGGCACAGCAATCAACTATGCGCTGAATCAAAAAGAGCGAATGATGAATGTTCTGGAAGACGGCCGTCTTGTGCTATCCAACAATCTAGCCGAACGTGGGATCAAGTCCCTCGTCATGGGAAGAAAAAACTGGCTTTTCTCTAAATCATTTGAGGGTGCACATGCCGTTACGACTATTTTAAGTCTCATCGAAACGGCCAAATCTAACGGATTACATCCGCGAAAATATTTGGCTTATCTCTTAACGAACCTTCCAAATCGACAAAATACACCTTTGGAGGCTTATTTGCCATGGGATCCAAAGGTGCAAATGGAATGTCGCTAGACATTTACTCTTATTATAATCTTCGGACATCTCTTAGTATAGAGGTGTCTTTTTTTCATGTGAAGGTACTCAACTATTCATCGCTTACTCAAAAAGGACAATCCTACCTCTATTTAGTTTTTTAATAATAGCTTCTAATTATTTTGATTCAAATGACAGTTCTGGACTTGTACTCACAATTACTGTCTGACCTTCTTTTAATTCTACGTCTAGTGATTCAGCTCCAAGTTCTCCATCAGGATCAATTGGGTCCATAACTGCCGGTAATTTTTCGCCAGCATCGTAAACCATAATCTTTCCACTTTTTTCTCCCGTTGTTGTTACGGTGTAATTTCCGGGTTCAATATCTGTTCCAACTTCCCACATTCCAGTTGTTAAAACATTGGATACTGATCGTTCTTTTACAGGAGTGAAAGTAGTCTCTTCCATCCCTTCTAATTGAATATCCTGTCCTTCTATTAAATCTAAGGTTAGATTGGGAACCCCCCATTCCAAGTCCTTCCCCTTGTGACTGCTAAACTGTATTGTGCAGTTACCGCTAGAAAAGAATGTGCACTTTTACCCTAACACTTCGTTCCTTTTGATAAACTAGAGCAGTTAGTTTATTGACTGGAAGGAGAAGAAAAGGTGGATTTTGAAAAAGTAAACAGAATTACGAAGGTGCACCATTACAAAAAGAAAGGATTCTCAAATGCAAAGATAAATCGAATGCTCGGCATTCATAGAAATACCGTTAGAAGTGATTTGCAGAAGAAGCCCAAAGAAGCAATATTCTGGGTCAAATCACTGACCAATCGGGAAAGAAAGGTTGAGCCTTATAAAGAAACGATAGTGAATTGGCTTAGTAATGAGCCAGAATTATCCGCAGCTCAAATTGAAAACTGACTGAATGAACAATTCGACTATAAAGAAGCAGCTTCTAGTACCATTCGCTCGTATGTTAAAGAGTTAAAGGAAACCTACAGTATCCCAAAAGTCTTTACTCACCGCCATTACGAAGCGGTATCTGAAACTCCCCGTTGGCAAAAAAATCCAAGTAAATTTTGGAGAAATCATAGTACAACATGCATTAACCGATAAACGAGTAAAGTTGTATTGGGTTCGTCCTCTCCCATTCCCGATTCAAATACATTAAATGGCAGGATAAGTCTTTCACCACCAGAGATGTCATATGAACTCATAAGAACGCCTTCGATTATTTTGAGGGACTCACAGAAGAAATCGTATATGATCAAGATATGCTAATAATCGTCAGTGAAAACCACGGAGATATCTTATTTACTAAACAATTTCAGTCGTATGTATTGAAGAAACAATTTATCGTTCATGTCTGTCGTGCCGCTGATCCAGAATCAAAAGGAAAAGTCGAAGCTGTCATTAAATTTGTGAAGTATAACTTTGCGAGAGGACGACGCTTTCGGACAATTAAGTCGTGGCAAGAACAATGCGAAGCTTGGTTAGACCTAACGGGTAATTAAAAAATTCATGAGAAAACAAAAATAGACCGATAGACGTGTTTACTCTGGAAAAGCCACACCTCAGCTGAATCTCTAAGAAACGCATTCTTTCGAATAATGAAAGTATAACAAAGACCATATTGAAAGACAATACGATTCAATTTCAGTCAAATTACTACTCGGTTCCTATAGGAACCTACCAATCAGGAAAGACAACGAAGGTCCGTATAACGACAATTGACACTCATCTTTACGCGTACGATATGAAGAGCGATCGGCTGATTGCCCAACATCCCCTAACAAAAGGTAAAGGCAACCTTATCAAAGATTCTAATCATGGTCGCGAAGAAGATAAGAGACAGAAGCTTGATCAGCATATCTGTGAAGCGCTCCGCAACTTTGAAGAAAAAGAGAAAACGGCGGTCTTTATTGATCACCTAAAAGTTAGGTATCCTAGACACATTAGGGACCAGTTATGAGTCATAGAATCCATTGTAGATAAAAACAGCGATGTATTAGACAAAGCATTGAACGCATGTCTAGCATTGAATTTGTTCAGTGCGTCTATTTAAGAAACGTGGCAATAGATATGGCCCGTCGACACGGCCAGACAGATACTCACTCTGAAAAAATTGACAAGTTACCTAAACTATCAAGCGATTACCGCTAAAGAACGTTCCTTTGAGTCGTACTTAGAGGTGCTGGGAGGTGAACAACAATAGGAACAACAGAGAAACTTCAAACACAATTCAAACAATTTCGAATACCTGAAACAGCACAGGCTCTACCGTCGTTTCTTCGGGAAGCGGAACAACATGTAAAGCACAGTTATAAAATGTAGGAAAGTGACAATGAAAAATTGTTAGTTTCCTACATTTTTTATATACTCTTCTTATCCCCTATGAAATTGGAGTGTGATAAGAATGAGAAGAGACCTCAAAGGAGGAGTGAAAAAGTATATGATAGATGATGGCATAAAGCCTAACTATTCTGTATTAGTGGACAATATAAATGTGATTATCGGATCGTAATAGCAACCTACCAAGAAGCTTTACAAGGTGATAAACTAAGTAGATTAGACCCATACAAGCAAATCATAGAAATTAAATTGGAAGAACAATGTACCGCAAAAAGTATTTACAAATTTATTCAGAAGAAAGGATATACCGGCAATTACATGGGGTAAGAACAAAATATTACTCATATGAGATAAATAATAATCTTATTTTATTAATTTACTAACTTCATTGAAACCAATTTTAATAATTTCACTTATTTTCATATCTAATTCTTTGAGGACGAATTTTGGCCAGTACCAATAATTATAGATCCCTTGAATCATTGTACGAGATATCAATATACTCCATATTCCTAAATTAGTAAAATTCAAAAGAGCAAATGTTAAAATGACAACTCCAACACCTGACAAAAAAGACGACTTATAAAATGGAATACTATTTCCTGTCAAAATATAAGAAACAAACTTATTATAATTAAAATCTAAAAACAAATCTATTCCCATATACATTAAAATCGGTCTAGGTAACATTGACGTGTTTGACCCTATTATTCTAAGTATAGGTTCTGAAAAGAATACTATACCTATGACGCCTATAACATAAGCTATCCAAGAGACAACAATTGATAGTGAAAAAAATTCTTTTATCATTTTATTATTGTTATTCACTCTTGCTTCGCTCATTTTTATCATGTAAGTACTAAAAAATATTGATGCAAGTGCATATAACATGTTAAACATCTGAAAGGCTAGTCCATATGAAGCCGTTACTTTTAAACCCAAATAATTTGAAGTAAATAACACTGAAGATTGTAATGTCAAAAAAGTTCCTAATGAGAATATTCCAGTTCTCCAAGCGCTATGCCATATAACCAAAAAAACTTCTTTAATATTCTCAACTATATCTTTGTATGCGACTTTATAATTTAGTTTACCTTTTATTCTTTCACTATTATAAAAATATTTTATCGAGAGCTGTCTAGTTACTACTCCTGATACTAGATATGCTAATGCAACTCCAATGATAGTCAATCCTAGAAAAAGACATACAAGAGAAACTACTATCTGTACTAATCTTGCATATAGTATACTTTTTTGTGAACCTTTAACTAATCCAACACCCTTAAGCGCTGCCCTCCAATAACCATAGTACATATTTAGAAATACTGCGACAGAATATATAATCCATGCAACAATATATTTCAAACTAAAGTTATCTTCAAGTATATTGATTACATATAATGTTCCTAAAGTCGTCATACCAGCTAGCGCAGTTAAAGCAATAATCAAATAGATCATTCTACTGGCTTTTATTATCAAGTATAGTAGTTCATAATTAGGTGTTGCGTCCGTTTTTTCATTACCTAATCCAGATTTAGTTAGTTTTTTAACTCCACTCCAAGAATATGTAAAGTTTCTAGTTATAGTGGGTAAGAATCCAAAATCTAAAAGGTTAACCATTCCTCCTACACTTAAAAATGTATACCACAATCCTAGTTCTTGTGTTGGTAAAAAATTTAATACGAATGGCATTAAAATTAAATTTGTTCCATTATTTAATATATATCCCATGTAACTCCAAATTACTTCTTTTTTTCCAATTTTAATATTCATCATTTTTTACCGCCATGGTATCAAGGTCTTTTATTATCTTTGCCGGAACTCCACCGATCATATAATTTCCCCTACTAAAACTTTTGGTTACTACACTTCCGGCTGCTACTATTGTATGGTTTCCTAGATTAACTCCTGGTAAAATCACGGAATTCATTCCTATCCAGCATTTTTCTCCAAGTATTATAGACTCACCTTCTAAATGGTTTTCAAGATTTTCTGGATCATGATTAGCCGTAATTAAACCAACGTTAGGGCCAATATAAGTACCTTTTCCTATAAAAATATCTGCATAGAAACTTTGAAAGTATACTCCAAAACCTTGAAAGTTATTCATGTCATCTAAATTAAATTTTATGTTTTTCCAACCGCTTCCCATGGTCACTTTAAAAGATACTGGCCATGGTACTTTTCTATTAATTCCCAGTATTTTTTGCCAAAGCAAACCTTTCCAACACCATTTCCAACCACTTACATTATTATCAAACCATTTACCTCTTAAATACTCTTTTTCATAAAATAGAGGCATAATAATTTTACTTATAAGGATAAAAGCATTTTTACAAAATCTTTTCATTCTTCATCACCTATTTTCGATTAAATTTTTTCGATAACACTATTTATATTTGTAATGTCAAGTCCGCTTTGTAGTATTTCAGATGGCTCTTTTTCCCACCATTTGCTACTTGTTAGGCTATCAATAATTTCATTATTAAATCTATACCTTATAATTTTAGCTGGATTACCTCCAACAATTGCATAATCTGGTACATCTTTAGTAACTATTGAACCTGCACCTACTATTGCTCCATTACCTATATTGACTCCACTCATTATTAATGAGTTTGTGCCAATCCATACATCGTTCCCTATATCACAATATTTATCTATATCAGTTTTAAATAAATTTTCCGAAACAAATCCTCTATTTGGATTGCAAAACACAGCACTTGTTGATATCCAGTCAATAGGATGTTGAGCCAATCCTATTCTTACACCATTCGATATAGAGCAATATCTTCCAATATTTTTTACATTTTCCAAACTTAAATTATCTCCCAAAAATGTATATGCACCAATACTAATAGATTTATATCTTATAGAAATTTTCCCATCAATATGAACTTTAGATGATATATTTTTAAGATTCATGACCTTTTTTATTTTAAATTTTTCTTGTATATAAATGGGGGTTATAATTTTAAAAATTTTCATCATATTTCCTCCTATTCATTTAGGAATACTTCAATTGAATTACCAAAGTTCATTTTTTTAATTATATAATCTAAATCCTGATCCCACCAATTTTTATCTAGTTTAGATATTTCTTTTATTATAGTATTACTGAACCTCATCTTAATTTTTTCACATGGAATGCCAACCGAGATAGAGTATGGTTCAATATCTTTAGTTACTATACTTCCTGCCCCAATGACTGCCCCGTCTCCTATTTTAACATCTTGCATAACTACAACATTGCAACCTATCCAAACATCGTTTCCAATAACCACATTTCCTTGCATATTAACTTTTTGTTGAGTATTTTCATCAGTATCTCCAACATAGTATTTATCATATGTTACTGGGTGGGTAGTAAATCTATCTAATGGATGATTACCTATTCCAATCATACTATTTGGTCCTATAGAGCAATATTTTCCAATAATAGTGTTACTATTTATATAAACTGGATGCATTCCTTGTCTAGAATTAATATAAGTATAGTTATCAATCTTACATCCTTCCTCAATAATAGTATTTTTACCGATTTTTACATTTTTTCCCATCTCAACATTAGAACTTATATATTTAGTTTTAATTTCACAATTATTTTTCTTGTAATATTTTCTTTTTTTTATTTTATTTTCTATTTTTTTTATTATACTCAATTTTTATTTACCCCGCTTATTTTTCATAATAAAGTACAAACACCCCGGAACAGATAATACTTTTATAAATGAAAACTCGCTGAACAATATTGATTTCCATTTTTCACCTGACAATTTCCTATAACTTTGAATCCTTATTGTGTTTAAATACTTTTCTTTAAAATTTCTACTTAATTTAAACATGAGTTCATAGTAATCTACCATACCTTTAGGACTTCGGAATCTATCTCTTTCTATATTATTACTTATTCCATCTAATTGATATTCAACAATGCAAACTGTCTCATTTAGCAATAATAGATCACCTTCTTGATCCATTTGGTAATAAACGTACGAAGGTGGTATTCCTTTTTCCCCTTTATAAACTGGATACTTATATTTATTTAGTAAATTCGTTCTATATATTAGTTTTTTGTCTCCTTTAATCCCTTTTATTTTATATAAATTATACAAGCTAGATGTAGTGAGATTTTTTGGAAAAAGTTCTCCAACAATTTTCTTATCCTTTGTTTCGTTCAACGCTATTATACCCACTATACTTTTACTATTATTTTCTTGGTAGTAATCGTATATTTTTTGGACAGCACCAGTGGCTATGTAATCATCTGAATCTATACACATACAAAGTTCACCTTTTGCTATCTCACAAGCCAAGTTTCTAGCAGAATGTACTCCTTCGTTTTTTTTGTAAACATATACAATATTTAATTTACCAATCTCAATCCATTCCTCTACTTGTAACCTTGTGTTATCAGTAGAACCATCATCTATAACTATCCATTCAAATTTATTTTTATCTTCTTCACATAAACTTTCATAACACCTTTTTAACAGGTTACACCTATTATAGGTAGGTGTGTATATGGATAAAAACATTTTTATCCCCCAATCTTTTATAATTGTACATTGGTTTTTAGTTTGCAATGTTTAATCTATATCTAGACTTCAAGTGATTATACACAATCATAATGAGTACGTATAGTACTCCTGTAGAATAGAACAAATACCTAACTAACAACAATACTGAACTTCTTGAATAAATAACCAGATAAAAAATACTAATAGCTACAAATATATTTTTCAAGATTTGTTTGTCTTTTGATAGAGATTTTGGATATAAGACTTTTATTATTAAAAATCCTAATATTGACATAAAAAAAGTCCCGAACCATCCAAAATTATAGTATGCTTCTGCGATTAATGAGTATCCTGGTCCATAATTCATAGAAAGTGACTCTTTTAGCCAAGTAGCTAAAGCAGCTTGCTCAGCAAAGCTATATCCACCAAATAAAGCACTAGGTATTATAGCTAAAATTGAGGAAATATATGTTGTACCAAATCCAAAATCCTCTATATGATTGACAATATTCATTGTCTCTATCATAGGAAACATCGAACCACCAAATTCAGCAATACTTTCGAAAATTGGATTACCAAACAAAATATTATCGCTAATTAAAGTAAAAAAAGATTGAATGGTTTTATCACTCATATTTCTAAAATCAGATACAACACTGATTAATACTAAACCTATTACACCTGAGATCATCAACATTAAAAAATGTTTAGTTTTGAATTTTTTTACTTGATTACTGTACAGCCAAATAAAACTTATAATAAGAGCAAATGCATATCCTCGTAAGCCGATGATAATATTTCCTATGAAGATAAAAAATACTAAAACTGTAAAAATGTTTCTCATATTTTTTTTATGTTTATAAACAACAAATAATGTGAATAGACTTGGAATAAAAAACATATCTAATGAGTTTATTATATTTGAAAGTCCGCTCACTAAAGATGTGTCTTCATATATGGTTCTATATCCAGTAGTTACTGATGTTTCTATTTTATTGATTAGTTCTAGCATAAATCCAATACCTGAGAACAAAAAAATAGGTATTATTACCAACTTCATACTCTTTACTAAAAGTTTGTCTTCAATTTTTTCTATACAAGATACTTCATTTATAGAATTGAATTTGTAATTTAATAATGCACCTAGGTGTAAAAACAAAAAGCCTATACACGTAAATATTTCTGCAGCTAGTAACTCTTTATCACCATACATATAATATAACTCAAAATTTCCTGCTCTAATATTTAAAGCATATAAAAAAGTTTGTCCTAACCAAAACAAAAAACATGAAAGTAGAAATATTATATATGGTGAGAATCTTTCTTTAGTTAAAAACATCCAAGATGAGAAACACCAGATAACACAAATAATACTTATTATAGAATACAAAAGCGGACTATAGTCTGTTGATAGGCCTAGATTAATAACACCTAATATGATTGAGCTCACTATCACAATTATATTTATTAAGATTACAAAATTAATATTTTTTTTTCTATAGCTGTAGTTCATAATTTATCTTCCTTTATAAATATCACTTATTATTTTAATAGAAGAGCTTACATCATACCCATTTTTGTAAATATTGTTATAAGCTTCTTGTTTACTGGTCTTGTTATTAGTTTTTGCGTTTATAATAGCATTTACCCATTTATCCTTGCTGCTTTCATCAATATTTATGTAATTTATCAAATCCATGCCCATATCAATATCTTTTGTCACTTCACTAGAGACTATACAAGGTTTTCCTAATGATTGTGATTCTATCATAGTTAGCGGTAAACCTTCGTACTTTGATGGTAATAATACTACATCTATTAATTCTAATATATTATTTACGTTTTTACTCTTCCCTACAAAAAATACTTCTTCATCCAGTCCTAGCTCGTTTCTTTTTAATGTTAGTTCTCTTTCTAATTCGCCTTCACCTACAAAGTATATTTTAAAGTCTACGTTTTTTTTCTTTAATAGATTTGCTATTTCTAGTGAGTACATATGATTTTTTACATCTTTAAGTGTTCCTACTTGAACGATATTTATTCTTTTTTCGTTAATATCAAGACTTTCTGTAATATTTGCTGATAGGTGTTTATCTATTTTTTGAAAACTCTCACAATTTATAGAATTTTTTAATACAATACCTTTGGTAGCAAAACTCTTTCCAAACAAAAATCTTCCTGCATCATTCGAACATGCTACGTTTCTAGTTGTAGAAAGCAATATAATTTTTCTCATTATCTGGTGTTTCAGAACTGCTATCCTATTTGTTGCAGATGAAGATTTAGTACTATGAGCATGTGCTATTCTAACTTTTATATTACATATTTTTGCTACTAAAAGTGGCCATGATGAGTTAAATAGGATATGAGAATGAATAACTTCATATTCTTTGTCTTTAATAACCTTAAACAAATCACTTATAAATGAAAACAATCCTTCATCAGTAGGAGATGCAACATTTATTACCTTACCCCCTAATTCAATAATTTCTTCATCAAAATCTCCTTTTACTTCTCCAAAAGTAACAAAGTCAAACTGGATTTTTTTTTTATCAATTGCCCTATATAAATTCATTAAAAATGTTTCTGCTCCTCCTATATCCATTTTCCCTGTTATTTGGAGTATTCTTATAGGTTTATTTTCAGAATTCATGGTTATCTTTAACTCCTTATTATTTATAATTATTTAAGAAAATTAAATCTAAGTCTGATGAAAATATTAAGCATAATTCCCATTGGGATTGCTAAAAATGTCAAAACCTTTGCTGGTGAATCGCTTAAAAAATTTATGTTTTTTTCAAAAGTAGAACTTGATACATAATGAATAGCATTTCTAAATTTAACAGAAGTTAAACTACTATTTTTCATCATTTCTTTTCTATAATGCGAAAATCCTTTTGGAGATTTTACATAGTGCTTAATTTTATTAGAAGTTCCACCATCTTCTAGATATTCTACATAACACAATACATCATTTATAACAGATAATTTATAATTTACATCTAAATTGAAATATTTATAACCAACTGCTAAATATTTTTCTCCGGCAAATTCTGGGTATAGATCCTCTTTTATTAATTCCGTTCTATAAATCAATTTATAATCTCCGCGCAATTTAAATTTAAATCTTAAATCAAACAAGGTAGTTTCTTTTAATTCATTAGGTATTTTAGCCAAATGTTTACCTTCTAAATTTGCATCTATACCAATCATTCCACTAAATCTACTCTTGTCTTCGATATTATTCCAATTATTTAGAATAAGTTCAATAGAATTGTCAGATAAATAGTCATCAGAATCGCAGCACACACATAACTCTGTCATCATATTTATATGCGCTGTATTATGCGCTCCGTGCATTCCTTTATTTTCTTGCAGTATATATCTTATTTCAATTTTATTTTCTTTAATCCATTCATTAATTAATTCTTTTGTACCATCAGTCGATCCATCATCTATTATTAGCCAAGTAAAATCCTTACTCGTTTGGCGTAAAAGACTTTCATAACATTTATATATCGTATGTTTTCTGTTATATGTTGGTGTGAAAACAGTTATGCTTTTCTCCACTTTAATCCTCTATTCTAATAATTTTATTTTTTTAGCTGGGATACCTCCAGCTAAAATATTAGATTCTATTGTTTTATTTACAACAGCTCCTGCAGCTATTACAACTCTTTTATTAATAAAACTTCCAGCCAATATCCTTACACCACATCCTACCCATACATCACTTTTAATCGTGACTGGTTTTAGTGATAATTTATTATATTTTATAGGTAGACTCTTATCATCCCAAGTATGGTCACTACTTAGTATTGAAGTGCTGTGCGCTATAGATACATTATCACCTATATAAATATTTCCACTTGCATCAATATAAGAATTTGCATGAATGCTTACGTTATTTCCAATACTTAAGTTTTCAAAACAATTAATATATACATTTTTACCTATAAATACATTTTCACCGCAGCTTTTAGAATTTGTTTTCAAAATGCAATACCTTAAAACAATTCCTAACTTACCGTTCCAATTATTTATAAAATCCCACAATCTATTAATAAGAATATTTGGCAATAAATTTATTAATAGACTAGTGGTGTTTATAATATATATATACTTATTGAATTTTTCTTTCCCACTCATATTAGATATTCTCCTTATACCAATTTAAAGCTAATAGTATTCCTTTCTCAAAACTATAATCCGGATCGTAACCAATTAATTCTTTAGCTTTAGCAATAGAGGCATTAGAATGTTTAATATCACCCTTCCTAGTAGGTCCAAAAATAGGTACAACTTCTTTTCTTAGAGCTTTAGCTAATTCATAATAGATATCAATTAAATATTCTCTTCCTCCGTATGCGATGTTATAAGCTTGTCCAGCAGCATGTTTAGGTGCCTTACATGCCTTTAAGTTGGCTTCTATAATATTTTCGATATAAGTAAAATCACGACTTTGCTTACCATCACCGTTAATTGTAGGTCTCTCATCATTTAATAATTGTTTTATAAATTTAGGAATCACAGCTGCGTAAGCCCCGTTTGGATCTTGTCTTTTTCCAAAGACATTGAAGTATCTCAAGCCATATGTGTCCAGATTGTAGAGTTTAGTATATAACTTTCCATACTCTTCATTCACTTGTTTAGTTAATGCGTAAGGTGAAAGTATATTCCCTTCTATGCCCTCTTGTTTAGGTAAATTAGGCTCATCTCCATAAACTGATGAACTAGATGCATAAATAAACTTTTTAATGGCATTTTGTTTGGATGCTTCCATCATATTTAGAGTTCCCTTGATATTTACTTCTTCATAAAATAATGGCATTTCAATACTTCTCGGAACGCTCCCCCATGCGGCTTGATGTAATACATAATCCACACCCTCGCAAGCTTTGATGCATATATCCAAATTCCTTATATCCCCTTTGATAAAGGAGTAATTTGGATCATCAATAAACAGATCTACATTTTCTTGTTTTCCATTTGAAAGATCATCTAAACATCTGACTTTATAACCTTTATTTAATATAGCTTCACACAAATTTGAACCAATGAAACCTGCTCCGCCAGTCACAAGAAATACACTATCTTTTTCAAATTCTATATTTTCATATCCCATAGTATGCCCTTCCCTTTTTAAAGTCTCCAGTATTTATATCCTGCTATTTCATACTCTTTTCTATCTAAGATCCCTTTAATATCTAATAATACTTTATTCTCAGCAGATTTATTTTTAAACATCCCATCAAATTTTTCTCTTGTAAATTTTAAGAATTGATCATGACCAACAGCTACAACAATTGCATCCATTTCCTTAATGTCTTGCACTGAATCAAAAATTATATTATATTCGTGCATTGCTTCTTCAGCATCTGCTTCTGGATCTGCAATCATTGGATCAATACCATATTCTTTAAGTTCATTAACAATATCAATAACTCTTGTATTTCTTGTATCAGGACAATTTTCTTTAAATGTAAACCCTAGAATGGCTACCTTTGCATCTTTAACTGGTACATCTGCCTTAATGAGATTTTTTATTAAGTTTTCTACTACGTATTTACCCATATCATCATTAATTCTTCTACCTGAAAGAATGATTTGTGAACGATAACCTAATTGTTCAGCTTTATAGGTTAAATAGTAAGGGTCTACTCCTATACAATGACCGCCAACAAGACCTGGAGAAAAATTCAGGAAATTCCACTTAGTACCCGCTGCTTTAAGGACTGCCTTAGTATCAATGTCCATTTTATTAAAAATGATTGATAGTTCATTCATGAAAGCAATATTGATATCTCTTTGAGAATTTTCGATAACTTTTGCTGCTTCTGCAACTTTTATGGATTCTGCCTTATAGACCCCTGCGTATACTACCAATTCGTATATATTTGCAATAATATCAAGTGCCTCTGCATCACTTCCAGAGACGACTTTTATAATTGTTTCTAATCTATGAACTTTATCTCCTGGGTTTATTCTTTCTGGTGAATATCCTACCTTAAAATCTTTTCCATATACTAATCCAGATTCCTGTTCAAGAATTGGTATACAAATATCTTCTGTAACCCCTGGATAAACCGTAGATTCGAAAACCACTATTGAACCTTTAGTCAAGTTTCTTCCTAAAGTTCTAGTAGCAGATTTAACTGGAGTAAGGTCTGGTGTGTGGTCTGCGTTAACCGGTGTAGGTACAGCAACTATATGAAATTTAGCTTCTTTAAGCTTATTTTCGTCTGCAGTGAATTCAACAGTCGTCTTTTTTATAACCTCGTCTCCAACCTCTTTAGTTGGATCAATCCCATTATTATATAATTCAACTTTTTCATTACTGATATCAAAACCTATAACAGATGCTTTCTTGGCAAAAGCAACTGCGATGGGCATTCCAACATATCCTAGACCGATAAGTGAAATTTTTTCTTCCTTATTTTTGATTTGTTCATATAAATTCATTTATATTTCCTCCAAAATTCTATTGATTTCTTTTAAATAGGCGTCAACAACTATTGTTCTATCAAATTCTTTTTCGATTTTTCTTCGTCCTGCTCTTCCCATTGCCACCTTTTTTTCATTAGGCAATTCAATGAACTTACCTATTGCTTGAGTTAAACTTTCAGAATTTCTAGGTTCAAACCCAAAGCCGCTTATACCTTCAACAAATATTTCTTTACAGCCTGGAATATTGGATGCTAATACTGGTCTTCCAATTGCAGCAGCTTCTAACATAACATTAGACATTCCTTCATGGTATGTTGGGTGTATTATGGCATGCGAATTTTTGATGTACTCTCTAACATTATCTTTAGCTCCATGAAAATTAATGATCTTTTTCTCTTGTAGTACTTTAACTCTATCTTTATACTCGTCCTCGCAAAAGCCTAAAGCATCGAATTGAACATTTTTATACAACTTTTTTATTTTTTGAGCTGCTTCGATAAGTTCTTCTATCCCCTTATCTTTCATAATTCTTCCTATAAATAAGAATTTTACAGTAGAATCATCTTTAAAATAATCTTGATACGAAAATTCATCTATATTAACACCAGATCCTGGAATAACATTAAATTTTTTCATAGAAATACCATTATTAGTGAAAAAATCTTTATTGCTTTCGTTCTGAAAGAAAATACATTCCGCTTTTTGAAAAGCTTTTTTATAGAACTTAACTAATATTTTTTGAAGAATACCACCGCTGCCAACTGCAGTACCTAACCCTGTAACATTTGCTATAAAAGGTATATTTAACACTGAGCAGATAAGCCCACCATATATGTTGGGCTTAATCGTATATGAAAGTACGATATTTGGCTGTATTCTTTTCATTAACTTATAATATGATTTAATTAATTTAAAATCAGTTATAGGGTTCATTCCCCGTCTATCTAGTGGTGATTCTGTATAGATACATCCCATCTCGATTAATAGATCCACTTTTTCCCCATACGGTAAAGCGATGTGTACTTCATAACCTTCCTTCAGCAACCTTTGAATTATTTCTTTTCGAAAATTATAAGTATAAGAATGATGATTAGAAAGAATCAGTATTCTTTTATTCTTTTTAATGCTCATACTTATTCCTCCGTAGCCTTAATAGATTCTCTAAATTCACAAACTCTATAGTTGTTCTCAAACTCAGATAAACTCATCTCATATACTAAATCTCCAAATACTTTATTGACTATACTAATATTTATTAGTCTTAATATTGGATTAAACAATTTCGTCACTCTAATTTTTTTCCCATACATGTCAGCTATTAATCGAACCATCTCACTAGTATTCACGTACTCAGCGTTCTGAGGAAAGAAATGTCCATTACTTCTATTATCAATAAGCTGTTTTACAAATTCTGACAAGTTGTCTATGTAGATCATACTGCGCTTATTATCTATTTTCGGGAAAATTGGAACCTTAAGAGCTAGTCTCGAAAGTTTAGGGTAATTTCCTTTGCAGCCCTTTCCATAAACCATAGGGGGTCTTAGAGTTGCTACAGTAAATGAATTATTTTGAAGTGTATTAATTAGTTCCTCAGCTTCTAGTTTAGATTTTCCGTATGCACTATTTGGTTTAAGAGGAGTATTTTCATCAATTATTCCATTTTCAACACCGTACACACTCATTGAGCTCAAAAATATAAACTGCTTTACTCCATCTTCTTTTGCTTTTAGAGCAACTTCATAGGCTAAATCTCTATTTACTTTATAGTAAAGATTTTTATTGTCATTTGTTTCTTTAATGTGAGCTATACCAGCAACGTGAAATACAACATCATATGAATTAAAATCTCTTTCTTTCCATGATCTGTCTTTAATATCTATAGTATCAATACTGTATCTATTTGGTTCTTTCATTAACCACTTTTCAAGAGATGTTCCTATATAACTATTTTCACCAGTAATTAATACTCTTTTCATATCTTCACCTCAATCATATGATATTATGTTTCTTTAGAATTTTTGGTCATTTTTGATTTATTGCCAGTACCTCCTTCAAGAATACCGTCACTCCTAAATACACTGATTATGGTTCCGATAAAACATTTCACGTCCGTCAAAAAACCAATCTTTTCAACATACTCTCCATCTAGCTGTGCTTTTACCTCTATTTCCAGTTCATCTCTGCCATTAATCTGCGCCCAACCAGTAAGACCGACCGGTACATTGTTAGCGCCGTACTTGTCTCTTTCTTTAATAAGATCATACTGATTCCATAGAGCGGGTCTTGGACCGATAATACTCATTTCACCCTTGAATATATTGACAATTTGTGGGAGTTCATCTAATGACGTTCTGCGTAAGAACTTGCCAACTTCTGTAATCCACTGATCCGGATTTTCTAAGAGATGCGTTGGTGTATCTTTGGGCGTATCAATCCGCATCGTTCTAAATTTCAAAATCTTAAAATGACTTTTTTCTATACCTACTCTTTTTTGCTTGAAAAAAACAGGTCCAGGAGAATTTAATTTAATTGCTATAATAATTATTAAAAAAATTGGAGACAATAGGATAAGCCCTAATGAGGCAAGTATAATATCTATTAACCTTTTTACTTTTAAATAGCCCATATTGCTCCCTCCTACTTCATCTATTTATTTTAATCTATCTTGTATAATTTATATTTAAACCTATCAAGTTCAACTTGACTTTCCCACAATATTTAGTTAATCAAATATTCAAACTTTTTGCATAAAGCATAGATGATTCTCTACTCATGTTTTTTAAGTCTTTATTAGAATTCATGTTATTATTTGCAAATTTTATTAGCTTTTCTTTTAACGCTTCGTCATTCAAATCTTCTAAATTATCAGCAAAGATAAGAACCTCTTCAAGTGGAGCATTATTTACTTTTCCGACAAAGATTTTTTCAAAAACTTTTTCTTCGGTTAATTCTTCGTTAGTCAGTAATTCTTCATACAGTTTTTCTCCAGGTCTGATACCTGATTCTACGACTTTTATCTGACTATTCTTTTCTCCGCTTAATTGGATCATTTTGTTAGCTAAATCAACTATTTTAACTGGCTCTCCCATATCAAGGACAAAAATTTCTCCACCTTTTGCTAGGGACCCAGCCTGCAACACTAAACGGCTAGCTTCGGGAATGGTCATAAAATAGCGGGTCATTCTAAAATCAGTGACCGTTATGGGGCCACCTTTTTTGATTTGTTCTTTAAAAACTGGGATAACACTTCCTCTGCTACCTAAAACATTTCCAAATCTGACTGCTGCAAATTTTGTTTGGTCCTTTTCATTAAGCCCTGTCACAATCATTTCAGCAACTCGTTTAGTTGCCCCCATGACGTTTGGCGGGTTCACAGCTTTATCCGTTGAAACCATCACAAAGTTTTCAACACTTGCTGCTTTGGCTGCTTCAGCCATATTTTTCGTACCGAAAATATTGTTTTTTACAGCTTCTGAAGGATTATATTCCATAAGCGGAACATGTTTGTGTGCTGCTGCATGGTAGACGATATTTGGTTTATTCTCTTTCATAACTTTAAAAATACGCTCTCTATCTTGAATATCTGCAATCACAGGGATTAGTTCTATATTCTCTTCTTTCGCAATTTGTTGTAACTCTCTATTTATAAGATAAATAGAGTTTTCACCATGACCGAGTAGTAAGAGTTTCCTTGGAGAAAACCGGATAATTTGTCTACAAATCTCCGAACCAATCGAACCTCCTGCTCCAGAAACTAAAATAGTCTTTCCAGAAACTTGGTTAGAAATTTCTTCCATATTTAATTTCACTTCTTCTCTACCTAATAAATCAGAGATTTCGATTTCTTTAAATTTGTTAACTTGATAAGTTCCTTTGACAATATCTTCCACTGAAGGCATCTGGTTAACTTTTACCTTAGTTTCAGTTGCCTGACTTACGATACGATCTAGTTCTTTGGGTTCAAGTGAAGGAATAGCCACTGTAATCTGATCGATATCATATCTATTTACGATGTTACTTATTTCGCTTGTATTCCCTAAGATAGGAATCCCATAAATCGTGGTTCCTACTTTATTTATATCATCATCCACAACACCAACTAAGACAATTTCTGGATTATGCCTTAAATTCTTAATAAAAAGGCTCCCACCTTCACCAGCCCCTACAATGAGCGTACGAAAAACTTTGTTATTTAGATTATTCTCTATCTTTTCAAGTTTAACTCTGTGCTCAATCATAATTCTCCAGACAACTCTGCTGCTCGGAATAATAATCACAGTTAATATGTAAGATAAAAAAAGAAATCTCATACTAATTGAACTCCAAAGCATGAGTACTACAGAAGAAAGCAAATAATCTAGGGTAATCACACCACAATGTGTAAAAGTCTCTTTAATGCTTGTATACCGATTGATTTTATTAAAAATATTAAAACTATACGCTAGTATACAGTAGACTATTGTCAGAAATAAAAGTGAATAAATAACATCAGAGTTAGATATTGATACAAAAGGTTTTAAAAATAGATAAGAAAAGCCAATAGTAAGAATGATAACAATCAGATCTATAATGGCTAAAATGACTCGTTTAAGTTTGCGGTTCATATCAATACCCTCCTACTTTATTTAAACACTTTTGCATTTTCAAAAAACGACCGGATGCTAACTGTTCAATTTATTAACATGCTTTATGTAAAAAACATCGAAAGAATATTATGCCATCTATTGTTTCACAATATTCTTTCAATGTTTATTCTCCGTAGTAGTAATAATAATCGTCGGTTTTATCTACTTTATTTAGTACTGCACCCAGAATGTTTGCTTTTACATTTTCTAACAATTCTTTGGATTTGAATACTTGGTCTTTACTTACTTCACCTTTAGGAATAACAAACAATACCCCATCTACTTTAGAAGCCATGACTTGAGCATCTGTCACTGCTAATACAGGCGGCATGTCAAACACAATCATATCAAAGTAATGACCCATCTCTTCAATCACTTCACCCATGCGCTTAGATGACAACAGCTCAGCTGGATTAGGTGGAATAGCGCCACTAGTCAATAAATATAACCCCTCAGTATGGGTACGGTAAATGACATCTTCTAATTTTGTCATCCTATCCGTCAATAGTTTCGTCAAGCCCTCACTATTTCTGATATTAAAGGTTTTATGAACAGTCGGTTTACGCAAATCAGCATCAACTAATAATACTCGTTTATCGTCAGAAGCCAGTGTTGCCGATAAGTTAGCCGCAACCGTTGATTTACCCGATGAAGGCCCCGCAGATGTTACAACGATGGTTTTTAAGGTATCATCAATCATTGAAAATTGTATATTTGTACGAATCGTCCGGAATTGTTCAGAAACGACTGAGGTTGGTCTATTTAATACGACTAGTCCTGGACGTTCATTTAAGTTTGTATCTCTTTTCTTTTTAAAAAGCATTCACTTAGACTCCTTTTATACTCTCGAACGGGATGTACGAGATTCGTTTTTTCTTTGTGGCGCTAAAGGGCGATTTTCAGATTTTAATTCATCCGGTGACATCATAGAAATCGTCCCAAGGTTTGTCCAACCTAATTCATCAACGATGAATTTTTCATCTTTAACAGATGTATCTAAAAATTCTAATAAAAAAGCCATTCCGACACCAATCATGCCTCCTAGAACTATACCGATTGCTAAATTAAGTACATTATTTGGAGAGACAGGGTTTGTGTCTGCAACTGCTTCAGAAATGATGGTTACATTATCAACATTCATAATAGAATCCAAATTATCTTTGAATGCAGTTGAAGTCGTGTTGGCAATTTTCGCTGCCTCATAAGGATTATCATCAGATACTTGTAATGAGAACACTTGAGAATTTTCTGCTGTAGTTACCGTAATTTTATTTTTTAGTTGTTCCGTTGTCTGATTCAGACTCAATGTATCTATAACGGGGTCTAAAATGATCGGATTCCTAATGATATCTGAATATGTATTAATCAATTGAACGTTCGTATCAATGTCCGTTCTTTGGATCGTTTCGGTTTCTTGTGTGCGATTGACTAACAATTGACTTGTTGCGCTATATTCTGGTGTAGCAATAAAATAAGTATAAGCAGCGGATAGTGCTAAGCCTACTAATACCATATTGATGATTAATCCCATTCTTTTCTTAAGCGTATTGAACAGTTCGACCAAACTTATTTCTTCTTCCATAATTTCCTCCTGTAAAACAATAATGATTATTGTCTAAGAATAGAAAAATCATGCTAAATTACTTCCCTATAAATTAGACTATACAAATATTTTATCATAAATACAATTAATATCATTATTTTTTTAATAATTACGACATTTTTACTTAATTTTACGATAATATCGTCACATAATGAATAAAAAATGCATCCTTCTTTATATTGATTTAGAAGGATGCATTTTCTTATATTGTAGTATATTAATCTAAATGATATAAATCTCTTGTATATACTTTTTCTTTCACATCGTAAATATCATCCGTTAATCGATTCGCAACGATTACATCTACTTCTTGTTTAAACTCTTCCAGATTATTATTCACTTTCGAATTATAAAACAAGTCATCTTCTAGTACAGGTTCGTAAACGACCACTTCAATTCCTTTTGCTTTTAATCGTTTCATGATTCCTTGAATAGAGCTTTGTCTAAAGTTATCTGAACCAGCTTTCATGACTAATCGGTAAATACCTACTTTTTTAGGTTTTTTAGCTAGGATTTGATCTGCAACAAAGTCTTTACGCGTACGATTAGCGTCTACGATTGCACCAATAATTTTATTAGGCACTTTATCGTAGTTTGCTAGTAATTGTTTTGTATCTTTTGGTAAGCAATAGCCCCCATATCCGAAGGATGGGTTATTGTAGTGATTTCCAATACGTGGATCTAGTCCTACGCCGTCAATAATAGATTTCGTATCCAAATTGTGAACTTCAGAATACGTGTCTAGTTCATTAAAATAAGCAACACGAAGGGCCAAATACGTATTCGCAAATAATTTAACGGCTTCTGCTTCAGTAGATTTCATTAACAGAACAGAAATATTTTCATCTTCTGCACCTTCAACTAATAAATCAGCAAACGTTTGAGCACGTTCTGAATCTTCGCCTAATATAATTCGGCTAGGATGTAAGTTGTCATAAAGCGCTTTGCCTTCTCGCAAAAACTCCGGCGAAAAGATAATTTTATCCGTGTTATATTTTTTTCTCACTGACGCAGTATAGCCTACTGGTACAGTAGATTTTATAACAATGACTGCTTCAGGTGCATAATTCAATACATCTTCGATCACTGTTTCTACTAAAGAAGTATCAAAATAATTATTTTTATCATCATAGTTTGTTGGAGCAGAAATTATGACATACTCTGGTGAATGACTATAAGCTTTTTCTTTATCGGATGTTGCCTCTAGATTTAATTCTTTATTACTTAAGTATTCTTGAATTTCTTTATCTTCGATAGGAGATTTTTTATTATTAATCATCTCTACTTTTTCTTCGATAATTTCTAATGCTTTTACTTGATTGTTCTGAGCAAGTAGGATAGCGTTAGATAAACCAACATATCCCATTCCTACAACTGTTATATTCATATCTCATTTCCTTCCAATTCAAATTAACTTAATTATAACGTATCTTTCTACAAATTGAAATCCTATTCTAAAATAGTTAGTAAAAACTTTAACAAAAGGGTACTATCAATTAGCGATAGTACCCTTTTGTTAATTTACTTCTAGCTCTCTTTTTAAGACTTCACTGACACGTTCTATTTCTTCCTCAGGTATAAATTCATAATAAACACCATTTTGTTTTTGTCCTGTTCCTGACAGTTGATCTTGTTTAACTGTACCAATAGCAGAGTTATATTTAGTAAAGACAGCTACCATATCATCAAATGATAGGTTAGTCTGCATATTCGCACTTAAAGAATTTAACACACTCTTATAATTCATCACGGAGTCAACAGAAGCCATCTTTTCAACTGTAGCTTCTACTACAGCCCTTTGTCTTTCTTGACGTCCATAATCTCCATTCGGATCTTTCTTTCTCATTCGAGAGTATTCAAGAGCAGTATTTCCATCCATATGCTCTGTTTGTCCTTCAACAAAATTATATCCACCCTGTTCAAAAGTTAATTGAGGTGTAATATCTACTCTATCCATTGCATCTATGATTTGTTGTAATCCTTCCATATTCACAGACACATAATAATCTACAGGAATATCAAACAGTTTTTGTACAGTATTCATCGCCATAGATGTTCCACCAAATGCATAGGCATGGTTGATTTTATCCATTGTTCCTTTACCCACTATTTCAGTATAAGTATCTCTAGGGATGCTTACGATCGTAGTCTTTTTCGTATTAGGATTAACAGTCATTAACATCATAGTATCTGAACGTCCTTGTTCTGTCCTTCCCAAATCACCTGTATCGATTCCCATTAGTAATACAGAAAATGGATCTTTTCCATTATTCACAACAACAGGCTTATTTCGGATTTGATCATGTCCAGCTTCTTCGTACATTTCATTCGTTGAAGATTGTACATCACTGTATACTCTCCATGCAACAAAAGCACCTATTCCAACAATAAGAGTTAATAGTATTATTACTGTAATAAGTATTTTTTTCCATAAAGGTTTCTTTTTCCTTTTTTTACGTTTTCGTCTAACACGTGATTCTTCTTCCATTATACACCTTCTCTCTTTAGTAAATAAATTCATACTCAAAACTATTTTACCAGTATAAAGACAAAATACAATGGAGGAGTTATGAAGAATTTATTAACTTTATTATATACGATAGTACTCTTTATACCATTTTACAAATTTACCTAAACCAGTATCAATACTTGTACTAGGATTAAATCCTGTTACTTTATTCAAATCTTCTATATCAGCAAAAGTTGCTTTAACATCCCCAGGCTGCATAGGTAAGAATTCTTTATCTGCTTCTACACCAAGGTGTTTTTCTAATGTTTTAACAAAATCTAGAAGTTGAATGGGTGTATTATTTCCAATATTATAAACTTTATAGGGTGCATAACTCTCTTTAGGAGTAGGATGTTCACGATCATAAGCAGGATTAGAAACTGGAGATTTATCTAATAATCGAATAATCCCATCTACAATATCATCGATATAGGTAAAGTCACGCATCATATCACCGTTGTTGAAGATTTTAATTGTATCACCTGCTAATATTTTATTTGTAAAAGAGAAATATGCCATATCTGGTCGACCCATAGGACCATAAACGGTAAAGAAACGGAGTCCAGTAGTTGGAATATTATATAAATGACTATAAGTATGAGCCATTAATTCATTCGACTTTTTAGTTGCGGCATACAGACTGACTGGATGATCTACAGCATCATCTGTGGAGAAAGGCATTTTAACATTTGCGCCATACACTGAACTTGATGAAGCATAGATGACATGTTTTACATCATTATGTCTTGCAGCTTCTAAAATATTGATAAATCCAACCACATTGGAATCAATATAAGCGCGTGGGTTTTCAATTGAATAACGCACACCTGCTTGCGCTGCTAAATTAATAATGATATCAATATCATTATTTTTAAAAACAGTTTCTACTGCCTCTTGATCTTCTAGACCCGCTTCAATAAAGCTAAAGTTCTCATAAGGTCTCAGCATATTTAAACGATCTCTCTTTAGCTGAACATCATAGTAATCATTGACATTATCAAAACCAACAACTTCATGACCTTCTTCTAACAATCTTACCGATAAGTGCATTCCGATGAATCCTGCTGCACCTGTTACTAAAATAGTTGACATAGATATCTCCCTTATCAATGATATTTTTTGAATCAAGTTCTGCTTGTTTATATTATACTATCAATATCATTGTAACTAAACATTATAATAATTAAAATTTTTTGGAAAATAGCTTCCATAGAAACTAATTTTAATTTCAAAAGTATGTACATTAATTACCACAATAAAAATATGATGCATATCAAGATATTATATTTTTAATTCAGCAGTTTCTATACATACATGCCAATAATTTCTATACTAACAAAAAACCTCTTGTTCACTAAATTATTTCAAAATTAATAGATTCTCTTAAAAATATATAAATAAAATTACTGACTTTCATTAGATTAAAATTTCAGACTATATTTTATCTACTCTAAATTGATCATTTAAAGTAGTGCTTGTAACTAGCAATGTTAATGAAGTAAATAGCAAATATGAACTACTTAGATCATAAGAAATATTCCAAGTCAAAAAGAAATAAGTAAAAAGACTGAACCAAACTATAGAAAAACCTTTATATACAAAAGCCTTCCTTATTGTATTTACTATAAAAGCACCCAAAAAAAGAAGTGGAAAAATCATAAAGTAACCACCAACTAAGAAAAATTCCAAAAAAATATTATGAGGATACATGATACCATAATCTAAAGTACCTTTTAATCCAATTCCAAAAGGGTTTTTCTTGATCAAATCAAACGATGATTTATATAATTCATAACGTGGTTCTTCTTCCAATGATGAAAAGACCCTAAAAATGCGATTAATCGTTGATTCTGGAAGAACATAAGTTAAAACTATAATGCTCACAATTGCAACTACTACTATTGATAACAACATCAAAATTTTTCTCTTTACTTTTGTCTCAAATAATGTATTCAAAATAAGAACCACAAATGGTACTATAATAGCCAGTAAAATTGGTGTTCTTCCCCTTAACGAAGTAACTCCAACAAAAAGAATCAAAAAGATTGGGAAAGAAAGAACTTTGATTTTTATACTTCTATTACTAGCATAAACATAACCAAAAAAAGTTACAATGGATACTGCTATAGCAACACCACTAGTTAAATAATTTTGCCCTAAACTAGTATTTTTATCAATTCCCACAGTAGCTTCTAATAAGGATAATATTATTCCCCAACTTGTTTGATACAAAACTAAAAAGTTCATATCTGTTTTTTTTAAAAAAAGCACTATACCAAGGCTAAATAATATGACTGATATATACTGAACTTTGTCAGATAGCGAGAGTGATTTAGGGGCATATAAAAAAGAAACATATAGCATCATGCCCCATAATAAAAGAAAAAAAGTTATATACTTAATTTGAATTCCTTTTAAAAGTATCATTTTTTCTTTTATTATTTTTTTTCTAACAATTCCAATGACAAGCAAACCTAAAAGAGCTAGTATATTCCATATCGAAGATGAATAAAACAACTTAATGCTAGGCAAGTTGATGGTCATAAATACAAATAAAGCAAAACACATACTTAGAATTAATTGAATTTTTTTTTTCATAAATGCTTCACCTCCTATTACAAATCCTAATTATTATACCTCAATAATTTTTATTGGTATTAAATTACCTTTGATTTGATTTCTCTGTTTTTCATACCATTTTTTGCTAGTGAATCCGCGCTTAACTATAATAACAGCTTCATCTATTTCTTTATCTATTTGAACTGAAGAAAATTCATTTACAATTTCATTGTCCTTATAAATGTTTTTTTGAGATTCATTAATTATATCTTCATTAATTTTTTCTACTAAAATTATCCTTTTTAGTCTCGAAGGATAATGTATTGCATGGTTCAACGTTTGACTGTCTTCAGTATTATTCGTCAAATTAATTAACTTGTCCTGTTTTTTCATTTTATAATTATATATAGCATCCACCTTATTGCTGAAAATCGAATGAATAACTGAAAATACTATACCAAATACTATACCAAATATCCCCCCTAACAGAGCATATATAGCGCAGTCCGATACAGATCTATCTTCTATAATATCTTCAGAGCCATTTACTAAAGATTCGTCTTCAAAAGAAAATAAGCGAGGACTATCAAAAAAGTATAAACTTCTATCATTTAATATTTCGATATTATCTTGTTTAAGAATATCAAAATAGGCACTAGATAATTCGTCATTTAAAGCAGTATTCCCTGTTGAAACATAAACTGTAAAGATTGCATTATCTGTATTTAAATCTACATTAATATAGTCATCCAAAAATGATTCGTTTTCTATTGTTACTTCTTCTTTAATTAATGCTAGTACTTCATCACTTAATAGAACTTCCTTAAACAAACTAGTCCTATTAAATACGCTAAAATCATTATTTTCAATATAAACACGGAAAAAATACATATCATTAGATAAATAGTCAGTTATTTCTTTCTGTTCTAAAGAAGTTCTTTCTTCTTTATCAATTTTTAAAAGTTCATTTATATTAATATCTTCGCTAATCTCTTCTTCACTTGATTTAACATTCTGTTCATTATCCCCCGTTACATATGTATCTAGCAACAAGTACCCAATACTTAATAAACCAAAAATAAGCATACTTCCAATTATAATCATTTTCTTGTTTTTCAAATAATATATTATGTCTTGTAACGTTAAATCATTGTCCATGATGGCCTCCTGTTTTTTATTTACTTTTACTTTTACTTAAACCAGTTTTCTATCCCATGTAATATTTTCTTTAACTATACGAGCTGGGGAACCTACAAGCATTAGATTAGAATCTTTATATTGCTTAGTAACAATTGACCCAACTCCAACAACTGATCCTGAACCGACTTTGACACCTTTTAATATTGTAACATTTTGTGAAATCCAACAGTGATTGCCTATTTCTACAGAATTAGCATCGTTAATCCGATTATGTGTCTCATTTAAAATAGAGTGCCCATCCGAAGATCTAATAATAATTCCCCGAGATAGCATACAATCATTTCCAATTGAGATAGAAGTACCTTCTTTGAGGTAGAGCTCAACTTTCCCACTAGTAGTAGTGTTATTTCCAACTGTTAGACGATTATCAGATTGTTGTACATTGATTTCAACAAATTTCAGATCATTATTGCTTCCGATTACAATTTCATTAAAATTTCCATTAATTATTACTACACTATCTCTTAAAACTGTATTTTCACTAATAATTATTTTATTATCTTTCCCTCTAATAATAATAGTAGAATTTTTCATTCTACTATTATTTTTAAACTCTAGACTATTATTGCTTCCTTTTACTTTCAGTTTGATTTTATGAAAAAGAACTTTACTACCTGTGTTTCTAAAATAATGATTTTTAATAATATAAATATATCTAAACTGAATCATTTCAAAGAAACAATTCAGTTTTTTTATAAAATTATATAATGTCACTCTGAACAGCTCCTAAACTGGACTTATTTCTTTATTTCTTTATTTAATATAGATTGTGCAGTTAAGTATGTTGTAAAATAGACCAAAGCCATAGAAATAGAATAGAGTAGGATAGTAATTTCAGCATTCCAATTAAAAATATTAGCAGACAAAAACACTGATGCGATAATAATTAAACTACTAGCATCAATAATAAATTTCGCTGCTTGTCTTCGAAAGACTTCAAAAACCTTACTAATAGGCGAAAAAATCAAATTTGCTAAAATCGATATGGATAATATTCTAGCATATACTCCTGCTTCTACCCATTCTGCTCCAAATGCCAATGAAAAGAGAGTTGGTCCAACTAATAACAAGACTAACATTGGTAACGAACCAACTAAAACCAGTTTTTTAAATAGATTATTAGATAATTTTTTTATTTTTTTGGGATCTTCTTTTCCGATACTAGCAATTTCTGCAAAGAAAACATCCATTACAGATTGCCCGATTAGTGTCATTGGAATTTTTACAATAGTGTTTGCTAATCCATATAAACCAACAATTTGTGTTCCAAATAAAGGTGCAAGAAACAATACTGGAAATTGATTCCTAAAATGAACCACTCCTGTACTTGTTGCTTGGAACATTGGAAAGTCCCTATACTTAATCGCAAGATTCTTTATTTTTCTCCATTCAACTTTCACGTCACCTTTTTTTCTATTAGTAAATTTTTTGTAAAAACTTAAAGTTCCTGCACTTACACTAACGATTCTTCCAATTATTAAGCCAATGCCTCCAAAACTTAATAAACCAAGTATCACTTTAATTACATTTCCTATTAGGTTTTGAGTTACTCTGGTTTTAGAAATGATTTTGAAGTTTTTTATTCTAAACATCCACTGGTTAAAAATCAAATACAAACCTTGAAAGAAAATACCAATTGGAATAAAAAATCTATATGGAAATAAGCTTTCAGCATTTAACAAATTGAGTACTTGTTCCCCAAAAAAAGTTACAATTAAACCAGCGCTAAGTGAAATGATAGATAATACTAGTATACTTAGTGAAAGAATATTCACGGATTCATCTTCTTTTTTGGCTATTGGGATAGCTAGTTCATATTTCAAAGAACTAAAAGAGAATATGAGCAAAATTGAACTAAATACTGATAGAATACCATATTCAGAAGGTGAGTATACTCTCGTTATAATTGGAGTAAACATCATATTAGCTATTTGACCAATAGCAGTTCCGCCAGAGACAACAGCTATATTTCTTACCATTTTATCTGATAAAAATTTATTCTTTAATAATTCAATTATTTTTTTACTATTGAACTTTGACAACTTAAAATCATCTCTTTTCAAATCATTTACTATTTAATACTTCTTTTAATATTTTTTTATTTAATAATGATAATCTCATCATTTCACTTCTCTTTTGTTGATATTTTTTTTTATTACCCTCTTTTATATTTTTATATACAGAGCTTAATGAATTATATGTGATCTGTTCTTCAACTTCGCTTATTGGTGTACATAAATTCTCTAAGCCAATTTGTTTATAAAAACGTTTTGTTTTTGAATGATAAGGAAAACTAATAGGAACATTTCCCATTGCATAATTAACTATTCCAATATGCAGCTTGTTTGTGACAACAGTATCTAATTCGGATAGTAACGCTGAAGTTTCCCAGATATCTTCATGTTTAAATATGCTACATTTTCTATTAATTTCATTTTTAATATACTCCACTGCTTCATTTTGAACTTTATTATTATTGTCAATTATTAGTACAGGAGTTAATTCTGGTTTGTCTTTAAAAAATTGAATTATTTCATCAATAACTGATTGTACATTTTGCCCCGTATCTTCGGCATGTCTGTCAGCACCAATATGTACCCCTATCTTCATTCCTTCAAAATCTAAATATTGCTCTTTCACTTTACACACTATTTCTTTATTTAAATCGTCTTTTGTTAAACTTAATGCTACATCAGCTGTTATATTAATTTTATTATTATTCTTTAAAAATTGGCTTAAATATATTTTTGATTCTTCATCTCTTACAGCTATCATTTCGGCTCTTTTTGTAATGAACTTGAGAGCTTGTCTTGCAATCCAGACATTTGCAGGTCCTGCTCCTGTGCCTATTATAGAATAAGGTACATTATTTCTACTTGCAATCCAAGCAGGCTTGAAATGGTTTCGTATAAAATTTATAGACCATTTAAATCTTCCTAAAGGCGGTTCTCCTAAATAGCCACCTGCACCATAAATAAGATAGTTAGATTTTATAATACTATCTTTCCCTGCAAGATTAATTGGTTCAATTGTTTTTCTATATACGTTGGTAGCAAAAGGCAGGCTAACTTCTTCTCCTGTCAACTCTTTTATCCATTTTGCTTGAATTGCTAAAATCAGCACATCTCCATAATTATTAGGGAAATACGCACCATGTAGACTAGTAAATTTCATAGTTTTGTCCTCTCACTAATTAGAGTTTCTAATTGATTTTATTTGAAAGTTCTCTGTATATATTAATGTATTTTGCAGTAACATTATCGATTGAAAATCTTTTAACTACATCACGTCTAGCTTCTTTTCCCATTTTTATTATTAATTCTTTATTTTCATTTAAAGAGCTAATCCTATCAGCTATTTCTAATGGAGAATTAGTTGGCACGATGTATCCAGTAACACCATCTAAGACAATATCTCTTGATCCACCTATATCAGTAGTTATAACAGCTAAGCCAGATGCACTAGCTTCTAATAAAACATTGGGTAATCCTTCGGAATAAGAAGGTAATATAAATATATCAGATGCATTCATATATTCATTAACGTTTGAAACCTTTCCTCTGTAATCAACGATAAATTTCTTTTTTTTGTTTAAAGAATTAATGATTTCAAAAAAGTTCCGATCTTCTAATACTGGTCCGCACATAATTAATCTAAAAGGAGATATCGATTGAAAGTGTTCAAATGAGTTTAAAAGATCATAAACTCCTTTTCTCCTATTAATAGCTCCTACATATAATAACACTGTTTCTTGTTTTTCGATATTTAATTTTTTGCGTAACATTGTCTTTTTTAGTAATTCTACTGGTGCAAATTCTCTTATATCTACACCATTTGGTATACTTATAATTTTTGTGTTCTTACCTATTCTTTTATCTAAATTTGATTTTATTTCTTCACTTATTGCAATAAAATAATTTGAAGTAGACAAATATTTTTGTCGAATTAGTCTAAAAATAAATTTGATTTTTTTATTACTATATAGTTCTTTGTCACTTAATTCATCTTGGGCAACCTTGACAATTAAAGGTTTTTTGTACAGTTTACTAATTAGATTACATGCCATTGCTTCCGGACCGGCTTTGACACAGTGTATAACTGAATAATTTTTTCTATTAGATTTTAACCATTGAAATACCTTTTTAGCAAAAGGAAATACACTTTTACTATTATTGTCATATTCACTTAGAAGAGGTATTATATTTAGTTTTTCTAAACTACTTTCCACAGATTCTTTATACCCAGTAAGCAAAGTAATTTCAATGTCGTCGGAATTTTTTAATATATTTTCAGTAATCAACTTTAATTGCTTACCATATCCAGAGTAAATAGGTGGATATTTAAAGCATACTAGGACTATTTGCTTATTCATAGCGTATACCATCACTTTCACAATAATTATAATATTCATGCTTTTTTATAATACAAGATGTACCTTACAGGGTCAATATTATATTAATAATAATAAGTTTTCCTTAAATATCATTTAAAAAAGCCACTATAACAGTGGCTTTTTTAAATAAATAATTCTTAAAAATGCATCATTTATATATAGGTACATCAAAATTTAATACTAAATCATATTTTTGAGATAAACGAACTAATAAATCTAAACTGTTAGTTTGCTTAACTGCCCATCCAATATCTGTAGCATACTGATGAATACTAGGCATACTAGGATTCCATCTCATTTTATAGAGTGTGTCTTGCAAATAAATTGAATTATTAATATATTGATTAGATATCCACTTAGCTCCACCTAATATCGCCTTTTCGGGAGTTGTCCAACCTAACTCATAAGCACGTTGAGCGCCTAATTTTACAGCGTTTGAGTCATAAGCACCAATACCAAACATATTGTATACTGTGACTCCGTTTACTTTAACTCCAGTTGCTAATTCAGAAGTTCCATATCCAGTCTCTAACAAAGCGTGAGAGATAAGATATATCTCATTAATATTGTATGTTTGGCTAGCTTTGGAGAATACACTTCCCATATTTTTCAAAATTCCAGCACTTGCTAACTCTTTATTCATATCATTAACTGAAATACCAGAAGATCCTGAAAGCTTCAAAAATTGCAATACATCATTATCCACTTTTACATAGTTTTGACTACCCGATATCCAAGCATTTCTACCATTAAAGTTAATTTCGAACCAACCATTTTGACTAGACAATATCTGGAAACTCTGATTTTTTTCGACTTGACCTATATTAGTATAATTCGTACTAGGACCTGTTCTTACATTTAAAGTTTTTGTTATAACTTTCAAAGTAGAAAGCATAACGTCAATATCATTTGAATTTTCTGGTAAAAAATTTTCTGGATTTAAGTAATATTTCGTTTGTTCAGTAGTAGCTTTTGAAAACCCATTACCATTTAAATCTGTTTGAGGATTATTGTTCATTTGCTTACTGAGTGCTTCAGAAAAACTAGATTTATACTGAGTCCCCTTAATAACATAACTAGTTAAGAACATATTATTATTTGACAAATACAGATAAGAACTTGCTCTTGCAATTAAATATGATGGTAAACTTGGATTTCCAACAATCATATTATAATAAGTAGTTGCAATATCAAAATTCCCTTTTCTGTGATTACTTTTTCCTAAGCTAAATACTCTAAGTCCTGCTTGTTCCAAAGAATCTAGGAGTAAAGAATTATTAGGATAGAATTCAAGTCCCTTGATTGATAAATTCCAAGCTTCAGAAGCAGTATTTGCTGATAGTGATTTTTTATAAATTTTTTCTGAATTCATATTAGGAAATTGACTTTTAGCTTGCATAATATAAACTTCTAGAACTGATTTATATGAGAAAGGAACTAAACTTTCATTCAAAACCATCTCATAATAGCTTATTGCCTTATCATATTCTTTGGAACTATGAGCATTTTTTCCAAGGGCAATTAATCTATCTGCTGCAGAAATTACAGCATCTAGGATTAACTCAGAATTGGGGAAATTTGCTTTCCCTTCTAAAGCGATTTCCCATGCTTTTGAAGCTGTTTTAGCTTTAATAGACTTATTCTTATAATCATTATCTGTCACTAAGTCTATTTTCCCATCAGCTTGCTCTACATACTGTTTAACAGATTGCTCTAGTGAATCAGAAATTCTTGATTCATTGATTAAAAGGTTATAATAATGTAATGCTTTATTAAAATCACCCTTTCGATGATATGACTGTCCCAAAGAAAATATTCTATTAGCAGAAATTTCAAGTGCTTTGAAAGCTTTATTTTCTGTAGGGTAAAGATTTAGAAAATATAAAGCTAGATCCCACGCTCTCGAAGCAGTCTTAGCGTTAATTGTATCATTAAACAAAGTGGTAACGTAAGATAATTTCTGGCCATTTTTGGCTTGTAAAAAAGATAATTCCACTGATTTATTTAAAATACTATTAACTAAAGGCTCGTCTAGTATTTTATCATATAATTCTTTTGCTTTGACCAACTCACCTTTACGGTGATAACTTTGTCCTAGATTCAAGATTCTTTTTGCTGCATCCTCAATTGCTTGAATTAATAGTTCGTCATTTGGATAATATTTTTTGAAATTCATTGCGCTACCCCATGCTTCTGAAGCAGTACTCGCATTTATAGTATCACTATATAAAGTACTTAAGTATGGTAATTTTTTGCTCTTATTTATCAAATTTAGATATTCTTCAATTAAATTTTTTGTTTCACCACTTATCATGGACTCGTTTTTTAATTGTTTATATAATGTCAATGCGCTATTATAGTTACCTTTACGATGATAACTTTGAGCTAGATCCAAAATTCTTTTTTCAATTTTTATGAAAACTTCTTTTAATCTACTATCATTTGGATAATTATTTTTAAATTCTTGTGCTGCATTCCAAGCTTTTGTAGCTGTACTCGCATTTATAAAATCCGAATACATTGAATCAGCACTTAATACTGCAGTAGATCTAGCAGATACACTATTAGTAGTTTCTTTATCTTGTTGATTTTTTTCATTTTCAGATTCATCTTCAATAACATCTTTTGTTGTGCTGTTGCTTTTATCATCCTTATTGATATCTGGCATATCCTCTTTAATTTCTTCAGACGGTTGTTTTTCACTTTCTAATTCTAGTTCATCTGATGTCCTTTGCTTTGAAATATCATCAACATTATCATCTTCTTTTTGTTTCCCTTCATTGAATTCTTTCAAGAAAATATCAAATTCAACAGGGGGAGTTTGATTAGTTTCGGCTAATTCAATTAAATATAAAACTTCATCTTTTAATTCTACAGTCAAATCATTCAAATCAATATACTCATTATAAAGTTTTAAAGCACTTATGTACTCCTCATTTTGGTGTTCTTTTATTGCTCCTAAAAGTTTCCAATCCAATTGTTTTTCAGAAACTAAAGAACTTATTTGGGAAAAATCATTAATTTCAAAATTATCATTATTATCGCTAGTTAATGTGCTATCTTCAGCATTTACATCACTATTAAACAGTATCATTGAAGCAATACTAGAAAGAAATATAGATTTTATTAATTTTTTGCTTTGCATATCGTCAACCTTTCTTACCCTCATTTTATTGTCTTCTTTAATCATATTAAAAAAAATTAGGTTAATCAATATGATTTTGTTACAACTTTAAGAACTATTTTCATGTAAAAAAAGCCTTTAAAAAGTTAAAATTCTACTTTTTAAAGGCTTAAAACAATATTTAAAAGATTATTTCAGCTGATTAAAATACTGTACAATTCCCTTTCCAATTGCTTGAGCTGCAGTTTTTTGATATTGAGAAGTCCGGATTTTAGCTAGTTCAGTTGCATTATCCATAAACCCAAGTTCATATAATACAGCAGGTATATTTGTTTCTCTTACAACGTGAAAGTTATTACCCTTAACACCCCTATTATATAAACCTGTAGAAGATATTAGGTTAGCATGTGTCTTATCTGCTAATAATAAACTTTCATTGATTCTAGAATTATCTGTATTAAAATTATCGCGATTATTTTCTTGTCCAAATCCACTAGCTACACGATGATAAATATATGTTTCAATTCCACTTGCTGTTGAATTTGGTATTCCCATAGCATTATAATGAATACTCACAAAGGCATCTACTTTTAACTCATTTGCTTCTTGAGCTCTTTCAGCTAAAGATAAAAAGTTATTGGAATTTCTGGACATTACAACATTATAGCCCTTTGATTCTAAATAATTTTTGAGATAGTTTGCTGTACTTAAATTTAACGATGCTTCTGTAACATTGCTACTTTGAGCACCTGGGTCACTTCCACCATGACCAGGATCAATATAAACAGTAGGTATAAAGTTACTTAATAATTGTTTAGAATACATGTGTGCTAAGTCCTTAGTATCATTTAATACTGCATTCTCATTTATTATCATATTGTAGTAAGTTAATGCTCCGCTTTTATTTCCAGATCGTTGATAACTTCTAGCTAACTTCAATAGTCTTTGAGCAGCATCTTCAACTGCATTATTTATATTGCTACTATTAGGAAATACCAATTTTCCCTCTAATGCAATATTCCAAGATTTGGAAGCAGTACTAGCTTTTTTTGAGTTACTTACATATCCACTTACTGTAAGTAATTTCGAACCATTTTCAGCTAAAACATTATATCTGCTAACAACATTTCTTAATTGACTATCAACTTTATTCTCAATTAACAACATCTTATAATATGTCATAGCGGTGTTAAAATCACCTAATCTATGACTGCTTTGCCCCATGGAAAAAATTCGATTAGCTGCGTTATTTACCGCTATCGACAAACGGCTGTCCTTAGGATAATACCCTTTGAACTCTAATGCTTTTGACCATGCTTCTGACGCTGTATTAGCATTAATCGTTTGTTTATAGAGGCTACTTGAATACGGCATATTTTTCCCGTTTTCTGCCAAAGTCATCAACTTAGTTGACGAATCTCTAACAGCACTGCTTACCATAGGTTCATTAATTAAATTTTTATATAGTGTAATCGCACTGCTTAATTTTCCTGAGCGATGATAACTTTGACCTAATGCTAAAACTCTATCTGATGCTTTATTCATGGCTGTCGACAAACGGCTGTCCGTAGGATAATACTCTTTGAACTCTAATGCTTTT
>NZ_FMZD01000038.1 GCF_900101525.1 Marinilactibacillus psychrotolerans
TTAGCTTCTGACAAGTTTTCTTTTGTTGTAGTTAAGTTATTGATCGTGTGATCCAAACGGTTTTGAGTTGCACCTAGGTTCGCACGTTCAGTTGATACATTTTTGATTGCTGAATCAATTGTATCTACTACTGCGTCAAAATTTGTTGCAGCATCAATTTCTGCTTGAGCATCATCAATAGCTGTTTGCTCTGCAGCTGTTGGAGCAGCTGGATCTACAACAGCTGCTTTAGCAGTTGCTAAAGCTTCAACTTGAGCATCAGTGGCACTAACTTTCAAGTTTTCACCAGTACCATCTTTTAAAGCAAGGCCAGTAGCTGTCATGTCTTCAATATTTAACTCAATATCTTGACCAGAGTTAGAACCAATTTGGAATTTTAATGAAGCAGTACCATCTTTGAAGTCACCATTCAATAATGTTTTTGTATTGAATTGTGTTTGACCAGCAATACGGTCAACTTCTTCAGTTAAAGTATCTAATTCTTTTTGGATTGCTTGACGGTCTTCGTTGGTGTTAGTATCATTTTTCGCTTGAACAGTAAGGTCACGCATACGGTTTAAGATTGAATGGGTTTCATTCAAAGCACCCTCTGCAGTTTGGATCAATGAGATTCCATCTTGTGCATTACGAGTAGCTTGGTTTAAACCAGAAACTTGGTTTTTCATTTTTTCTGAAATTGATAGTCCAGCAGCATCGTCGCCGGCTTTATTGATTCTTAGTCCTGATGATAATTTAGCTAATGAACTACTTTTTGCTCCGTTTGCCGCTGTCAAACGTGAGTATGTATTCATAGCTGCAGTATTTGTATTTATACGCATTTTATTTTCCTCCAATGTTTGTTTAATTAATTTAAAGACCTTATGGCCTTCTAATTATAGTATCGGTTGATATTCAAAATTATTAAGCTAATGGATGAAATATAATTAAATTTAAAATATTTTTCACTTAGAACATAAATATCAATATATCTATTATGTGCTTTGTCTTTAAGATAATAGTTGTTTTCTCATAATGATGAAATTTTTATTATACTTTTTTTAAAACAAAAAGAATAGTGATTCGAATACTGATCAATCAGTAATCAAACCACTATTCTTTTAAACCTATGTGTAGATACGTTCTAATTAATTAATTTATTGATTCACAGAACTAATTTGATTACATATAGTTCAACAAACTATTTTGTAGAATTTTATTCCCCATCTGAAGTGAGGCTTCATAAGCAACCATTTCCATAGAGTACTGCATATAAGTTTCTGCTAGATCAATATCTTGTGTATTTGAATAAGTTGTTTTTAAATTCAAGTATTCAGATTCATTTCGATCTTTTGCAGCTTGAAGACGATTATGTGTAGCTCCTATTGTCGTACGCAAGTTTACGATATTATTCAGCTCTGTATCAGCACGTTCCAATAAGTCGCCACCAAGTGCCTCAGTATCATCATTATCTAAGGCAGTTAACATATCATTGAAAAAATTACCCAAATCATTGCCGGCACCTTGTTCGTTCATTAACTTCCTACCATCTGTCTGCATTTCTACGGAGACGCCTCTGGCAATTTCTTTTGTCACATTACCAGATAGTTGTGGATCCACGGTTCCGTTGTAGACAATGCCGGTAAAATCCCCATCTGCGTCTATTGTCTTCTCAAATGGTTTAGTCGTTGTATTATTGCCTGCAAAAATATAACGTCCACCAAAACTTGTATTTAATGAATCCAGCATTGTATCAACTTCATTTTCTATTTCTGCTTTTGCCGCTTTACGATCTTCATTATTGTAAGTTCCGTTAGCAGCTTGTTGTGTCAATGTGTAGATTCGTTGCATCGAAGTAGTCGCATTGGCTAGTGCAGAATCTTGAGCATTGGTAAAATCAATGGAATCATTAATGGTTGACTTATATTCTGCATTTTGTTTAATTTCGTTATTAAGGTCTAATACTTTTGAAACTTTCAAAGGATCATCACTAGGTCTGCTCACTTGTTCCATAGTGGAAAGTTGTTCTTGGTATTTGTATACACTCTTCATATTGTTATTCAAATTTCTCATGAAACTTTTTGACATTAATGAATTAGTAATTCTCAACGATTACACCCCAGTTCGATTAATTAACGTATCCAGCATTTCTGCTAGTGTAGAAAGCACTTTTGAGTTAGCTTGAAATGCACTTGAGAATCTAATCATATCTGTAACTTCCCCATTGATATCTACACCTGATACAGAATCTCGACGTTGTTCCAGTAAGGCCATTAGACCTTGTTGCGTATCCAGCATATTGTCTGATTGTTGTTTGATAATTCCCATATCTGTAACCATACTGTTGTATTTACTAAATAAAGTTGAACTATTCGCACCAGAGTTTATTTCCATCGTATTCTCGTCAAACCAGGTAGCATCATCAACTGATATTGGTGTATTTTTTAAGCTAGCAATCAATTGTGCTCTAGTACCGTCTCCAGATATCGCATTATCTAACGCCTTTCCTGTCACAATTAAACTAGAATCTTTTTTAATATCCTGATTGACTTGTAAAGACAAAGCTGCATTTTCTTCATCCAGAGTAAAAAAGTCTATACCTTCTCCTTTATTACTATGAATCGTATTCACAGCAGTTGCGAAACTAGATACAAAATCATTTAACTCATTTTGCATATCGCTAATAACAGTCAAAGCTTCTTGATTCCCTTTAACACTGCCGCCTTCTAAATCAATCGGCTGATAAGCAGTATTTCCATTTTCTTCAGAACGTAAAACGAATTGTCCGACTTCTGCAGATTCTGTTAATACAGTGCCATCTGATAGAACGGCTTCTCCACTATCATTCAAACTAGTGACCGTCATTAATTCATTCCTTGTATCTTCATTCAATAAATTTTGTCCATCCATTGAAATCGACACTCGATTATATTTATCACGATCAACTTTAATATCCCCTTGGCTAGCAAGTTTATTTACGAGCTGATCTTGAGTATCTAATAAATCGTTAGGCGTAAATCCTCTTACAGAAGCTTGCCAGATTTGGTGATTTAAATCTTCAAGCTGTTTTAAAGTGGAATTGGCATCAACGGACTCTTTATCTAATTGACGAATCGTATCAGCTTTTAGTGCTTTCATTGCATTACCCATATGCTGCACTGTATCGACAAAAGTTTCACTTGTTTGAACCAACATTGTCTTAGAAGCTGCCTGCTCTGGGTTAGAAGCTAAATACGTCCAAGCATTAAAAACTTCTGAAATCTGATTAGATAATCCTGTTTTAGAAGGCTCGTTAAAGGTAGCTTCTAATTGGCCAATTGTATCAGATAATGATTGATGTTTATTTGTAGTTGAATAGCCATTCATTAACTGATTCATTACAAACTGATCCTGCATACGAGAAATCCCAGCGACTTGAACGCCAGTACCAATTTGTCCCACTCCAGGAATTTGTTGAGCGACATTTGTCTGTAAATCAACCCGCTGTCTAGAATAACCTGGGGTATTAATATTAGACACATTATGTCCAATTGTTTGTAACGCATTCTGTTGAGCTAATAGTCCACTTGTTGCAGTATTTATAGTTCCGAAAAGTCCTGACATATGTACATACTCCTTATAATGATTGATCTATAAATGCATTTTGTCCGGTTTTATCAAAAGTGCCTTTTTTTGAATAAGTACTTTTCTTGGTTGCATTTTTTTGTATATTACTGACAAGTTGGTCAGTAAAGCTGATAGATTGTTCAGTTAATAAAACATTCGTTTCCTGTAATTCTTTGATTTCGAAGGTAATCTCTTTCAATTGTTCAACTTCAATTTCGGACTCATCAAATTGAGCAAGCTCAATCATAATCTCTTCTTTTGCGTTGATCAGTTCAAGCAGACGATTTCCATCATTATTAATCAAGACAGTTCTTTCTTCTACTAAATAATTTTTCAATTCATTCATCAGAGAAAGAACTTTTGCTGTCTTTTTCATACTTTATTGCTCCTTTTGAGTTTGGATCGTACGGACTAATTCAGCAGAAATTTTAGATGCATCGACTTCATATTCACCATTTTGAATGGCAGCTTTGATTGATTGAACTTTCTCAGAAAAAGTTACTTGATCTGCATCTAGAAGTGCTTGTGCTTCTTTTGAAATATTAACTTCTACATTTGCTTGTTTTTTTGTCGACTGTTCTGTCTTTTTAGCTTCATTAGAATGTTCAGATTTAGTTTGTTTTACTGAATTTAGGTAGTTCGTATAATTTTTATCGATTTTCATTATAATCGCCTCTTTTATTAATTTTTATTTAAAATAATATATTAATAACTATAGTTGAGTTTCCTACAAGAGAGTGTAAAATATCTTGTGTAAATAGAAAAAAGGAAGTCCCTTCTGTAGAATAGAGTTACCACACTACATTCACAGAAAAGAGGACTTCCCTATGAACAATCTTACTACAGATATCTTACAGACTCTAGCCACAAAAGGTGATTTAAACGAATGTTTTCGTTCTCATCTAGAATTAGCCGTTAACACCCTCTTAAAAACAGAATTGACTGCCTTTTTGGATTATGAAAAATATGATCGGATCGGTTTCCATTCAGGAAACTCTCGTAATGGCACCTATGATCGTAAGGTCAAAACCGAATACGGCGAACTTCAGCTTCAGATTCCACGTGATCGGAATGGTGAATTT
>NZ_FMZD01000034.1 GCF_900101525.1 Marinilactibacillus psychrotolerans
AACGCATTGGCTTTCTCCTTTTTTGATGATGATTATACTCTTTTTATAGTCAATAAAAACTTTAATTCAGAGACATTCCCGATTAATATTACTCACAATTATAGAAATCAATGGTATAGTATTTTTTTGTTTAGAATTCAAACAAGAAATAATTTGATCATATTATTCGTTAAAAACTTATAGTTCTGATCAAGTTTGTTTTATAGGGCTATTCTAATTAATTCATTACTTATACTTATACTTATACTTATACTTATACTTATACTTATACTTTCAGTATATCATCGAGTTGGCTATTTCGTTCTAGTTCATTTTTAAATATTATAAATACACTCATTGTTTTTCTTCTTAAATCATAATTCTATTACAGATCTTGTTCCAATTCTGCCTGTTTGATTAATACTCGTTCGCTGATTTTCAAGAATGGTAGATATATTATAACGCCTAACACAATCAGGAAAACCTGGAGTACCGAAGCTCTCCAATCTCCTCCAGTTGCCAGCCAGCCACTTATAACAGGCGGCGTCACCCATGGTATATATACAACTGTCTTACTTATCAATCCCCCCGCAGTAGCCAGATAAGCTATAATGGTTTGAATAATTGGAAGTAAAACAAATGGAATAATCATTGGTAAATTGAACACAATCGGCATACCAAATATTAAAGGTTCGTTGATTTCGAAAATACCGGGTGCTGCTGATAAATTTGCAATTTGTCTATAAGCTTTTACTTTTGAAAATATGAGGATGGCAATAATTAAAGAAATCGTTGCGCCTGTTCCGCCCATTTGAGCAAATGCAGTTTGAAAGCTGATTGTTAAAATATGCGGTATATCTACACCCTCGGCAAAAGCTACTGAATTTTCATTAATATTTTGTGTCATGAACGGTTCTGTAAATGGTCCATTAATGACAGATTGATGAATCCCTAATCCAAAGAATAAGTTTCCTAAGCTATATAGGAAAAGATATCCCACTAAACTTGTTCCAACTGCTCTTAAAGGTTCTTGTATAATCGTTACAATTAAAGAAATTAAATCAGTTCCCAATGTAATCATGAGTAGTAAAGATAATCCAGAGAATAAAGAGACCGTTATGATAGCTGGAATCATAACATTAAAAGATCGCGAAACTGCTGGTGGAACTTTTTCTCCTAGATTGATTTTCAAAATATCAAATTTATTAAGCGCAATCAACAATTCAGTAGCTGCTAAACCAATAACAATACCGGCAAACATTGTTCCGGTTCCTAAATTATTAAAGCTTAATACATTATCTACTAGCACTTCTTCACCTGTGGTAGTAGTAGCCATTAGTTGCAGTGGCATCATTGTGATATAAGTTGCTATGGCAATAATTGCTGCTGAAATAGGATTACTGAATCCTTTGTTTTTTGATAAGAAGTAAGCTATAGCAGGACATAACAACAAGCCGGCACTATTCAATGTTCCCCGAATGATACTAGTTCCAAACTGTTCTGCTGTTTCCAACATTTGACCCGACAATATCCATGGAAAAACGACAGAATTTATCAGAACGGCTAATCCAGCTAAAACAAACAACGGAATAATCGTTGCAAAAGCATCCCTTAAAGAGCGTAAATGAACTTGATTTCCTATTTTAGTTGCAATTTCAACAAACTTATTCATCATTCTTTCTTTTTTATCTGACATATGATCATTCCTCTCTGCTTACCACATTAGATAAATTTTCTCCATTTGTATGAATAACTCTTTTGAACCATTGGTAACTTTTCTTTGGAACTCTCGCTAAATCTTTCAAATCATGATTCTCTCTATTTACATACACCACACCATATCTTTTACGCATATCTCCTTTTGAACTCAGAATGTCAATCAGACCCCATCCAAGGTATCCCATTACATCTACCCCATCTTTTTCTACAGCATTTTTTATTTCTTGTATATGATCTCTATGATATTCAATACGATAATCATCTTCTATTGAGTTCTTTCCATCCCATTCTTCAATAACGCCAATTCCATTTTCAATTGGGAAAACTGGTAAATGATATCTAGCATACAATTTATTTAATATATTTCTAAAACCTAGGGGATCAATTTGCCAATTCCATTCAGTGGATTCTATATATGGATTATCAACTTTTCCAAATTCTAAATATTCTGCAGGGAATGTTCCTTTTGGAATTTTCTTATGATCAATGACGTTAGTTGCGTAATAACTAAACGTTAAATAATCACTTGTTAATTTACTGAGCTCATCTAATTCTTCTGCTTCGATTTCCAATTTAATATTATGTTCTTTAAGCAGTGACCAAAATGAATCCAAATAACGACCATGTACAAATGCTTCTAATAAATTATTATTAATCTGCTCATCAAATTCTCTTGCTCTAAAGACATCTTTTGGATGACAAGTTGCCGGATATATTTCTTGATAAGCAAGCATTCCACTTATTTGGCAGTCAGTATTCTCATGTATATAATTCGCCACATATGTGTGTGACATCATAATATTATGTTGTATCTGATAGGCTTCGTTTATACTTTTTTCCCCTGTCATATATCCAGAAGATTCAAAAACTTCAGGTATTAAACTGAATGCATTTTGTTCGTTAAACGTAATCCAATGCTTCACTTTATGGCCGAACCTCTTAATCATTTCAATCCCATATCGGCTAAAAGCGCTAACAACTTCTTTCGATAAAAATCCATTGTACTTTTCTGCTAAATGTAAAGGCATATCAAAATGATATAAACAAATCATTGGTTCAATCCCTCTTGAAATTAAGGAATCAATAAATCGATCATAAAATTCAATCCCAGCTTCATTAAACGCTCCCTCTCCAGTAGGATTTACTCTGCTCCACGAAATTTGGAAACGATACATATTCATTCCAAGGTCTTGCATATAGTCGAAATCTTCTTCATATCTATGATAAGAGTCAGTTGCAACTTTCCAGTCAGAAGAAATCTCAGTCGCTTCTTTGATATCGTAGACTGATTTACCTTTCCCCTCTGCATCCCAAGCTCCTTCTGTTTGCATACTTGAAATAGAATTTCCCCAATAAAAATTTTCCCTGAATCCCATTTACGCTCATCCTTTTCCTATTTGATAGTCCAAGTATACCAACAACACTAAGCAAGATGGGCTCTCTATAAGAGAACGGTTTCATGTTCTGAAACTAGTTTTATGAATTGAAATAATGTCTATTATGGTTTTATAAAACTAATTGGTATAATAAGGAAAAGGATAGAAATCATAATGAATTATTTAACGAGAAAGTAGTGGTCATATGAGTGCAGGATTAATATTAACGCTTCAAAACATCATAAATCAATCTCCAACCTATACGGAAATCGATATTGTTATTGCACGCTATTTATTAAATCATTTATATAAAGAGAATCTTTCAATTAACGACATTGCCACTGAATGCCATATATCGAAAGCGAGCGTCACTCGATTTTCTCAAAATTTAGGCTATGCTGGGTTTAATGATTTAAAAAAAGATTATCACTTAACCTATATCGAACTTGACGAAATGAAAATTGATCTAAATGTGATAACTAATAAACAAGTAAGTCCTTTACAAAAAAATATCCTTTCAGAATTTCAAAATTCAGTAAATGACTTAGCAGCTTATGCAGAAAATCTGGATTTAAAAGAATTTGAGAGTTTATCTGAATTAATTCATGAAGCTGCAAAGGTTCATCTTTACGCAACGTTGATACCAGGAAACATGGCTGAAATCCTGCAGCATATGTTATTGACTGCCGGAAAATTTGTTGAATACTATCCTCAACTTAATAATCAATTAATTGCTGCTGATAACCTTAAAGAAAATGACTTAGCTATTTTCATATCACTTGAAGGATCCTATGTTATGCAAAAAGATTTAACTTTGAAAATAACCAGGTCAAAAGCAACTACTGTGCTGTTAACTCATAATCCAGAAATGAAGCTTTCAACTGTTTTCGATCACGTCATCCACCTTGGTGACCACGGAACAGAACGAGGTGGTAAATACAAATTATTAATGTTTATTGAGTTCTTAGCGCATTGTTACTTTAATAAGTATGTTTAATGTTGAATTACTAGCTTTTCATGTATAAGATCTCCCTCTGGAAATACCTCATTAATATCCTTTATAATTCTGTAAACTGTCTTTCTGGAGATTTCTAGTTGATTAGACAGTTCTTCTGATGTCATATAGGTTTGTTTTTTTGAAAGAAACAGCAATAGCTTTTGTTCACGGTCTTTCTTTGAACTCATCGCTATCCCTCCTTTGCTATTTATAGTTTATCAAACATTTAAGAAAACGCTTCACTAATAGTTGTCCACTGCAATGGACAAAATTCTCTAAGCCATTTTAACATTCGGAACATTTATTATTCTTAACTGACATTTTAACAGCACGCTACTTTAACAGGAAGTTAGCCCGCAAAAAAGAACAATAGTCATTAAGCCAACTATTGCCCTTATAAATAGTACTGAATTTTGCTTTTTTTCTTTTATATTCCTCAATGAAAATTCATAGTCGTCATTAAATAAATTTATCCATTATTTATAGATCTACTCACTTTAAATAAACTTTACTTTTCAATTTGCTAGATTACTTGAGTCTGCAGTAGCTCCTATTTTAATAAGGAGTTTTTATTTTGAAGTAACATTCTTAGACCATTCAAGATAACTAATATTGTGGAACCTTCGTGAAAAATAACGCCGACCGGCAAATCCAGTAAACCAAATAAATTCAATCCAATAAGAATAACGATAACGCTAATGGCAAAAATAAGGTTTTGCATAATAATCTGTTTAAGTTTTTTACTTAATTGATAACTATAAAAAAGTTTTGTTAGATCATTTTTTACAATGACAATATCAGCCGATTCCATTGCCACACTCGAACCGCCTCCCATAGCTATTCCAATATCAGCATTAGCCAGCGCCGGTGCATCATTTATGCCATCCCCGATCATTCCAACAGTCTTTGACATTGATTGATCTCTTTGAATGAAATGAATTTTATCTTCTGGCATACAGTTTGCTTTATATTGGGAAATATCCACTTCTTCAGCAACCGTTTGGGCAACTTCTTCATTATCTCCTGTTATTAATCTTACTTTAACCCCTTCTTTTTGAAAGTCTTTGACTGCTTCAGCAGCCTCTGCTCGAACTTGATCTGCCAAAGCAAAGTAACCTAGAACCTTTTCACTTTTTCCAACATAAATTATGGTATGACCTTTTTGATGCATGTTAAGATACTGATTTTCATCTTCATAGTTTTTAAAAAGATTCTTTTTTCCAACCATAAGATCGCCTTTTACTAACCCTGAACCAGCAATTTCCTTAATACTTTCTTCATGATCTATAGTCGATAAATCTAACGCTTTAAATGCAGTGATAATCGCTTTAGCAATTGGATGGTTCGATTGTTGTTCCATGAACACAACCTCTTTTAAAAGTTCAGTTTCTAGTTGATAATCAGTTACTTTAAAGGTCCCATATGTTAGTGTGCCCGTTTTATCACTATAAAGAATATCCATCATATTCAATGCTTCCATAGCTGTTCCACCTTTAAAAAGTATCCCATTTTTAGCGCCATTACTAATAGCACTGAGTGTAGCCGGAGTAGCTGCTGCTACTAATGCACACGGACTAGCAACTGTTAGTAAGACCATGCCTCTGTAAAAGGCTTCTTGAAAGTTGAAGTCACCAAATGTGTAAAGAGCCAATATAAAGATCGGAACAATGATCAATACAGCTGTAACGTATTTCGATTCGATTCTATCAATCATTTTGGATATCTTAGATGGTCTATTTTGTGCTTCTTCTACCATTCGTATAATATTAGAAAAAACGGTTTGATTGCTTAGTTTATTTACTTTTAAGTAAAAGACATCCCCTTCATTAATTGTTCCAGCTAAAGCTTCATTGCCTTTTTCTTTTTTAACCGGAATAGATTCTCCCGTTAATGCCGCTTCATTTATTAGAACACTCCGATCAAGTATGCCATCGATTGGAACTTGTTGACCTTTTGATACAATAATTCTATCTCCAATGGCCAAATCTTCAGTAGACACTTCTACCACTTCACCGTTTTCTTTTAAAAGTTGTGCAGTTCTTGGTGTTTGTGACATGAGTTCTGAAATAGTCTTCGTGGACTTTGCTGAAGCATATGATTCTAACAATTCGGCACCAGCAAATATAAATAATAACATGGCGCCTTCTGATTCATAATTGATCAATACTGCTCCAAGAGCAGCTAATATCATCAATAAGTCTACATTTGGAGATTTTGTTTGAATCGTAACGGATACAGCATTTTTTGCAGCAAAATACCCTAAGAAACAGATTGAACTGTAAAAAAAGTATTGACTCATTAAATCAGAGAATGGCAACATTGCACCTCCTAAAATAATAAAAAATGTACCTACGATAAAAAATTGTCCTGCTTTCGTCTTTAATAAATAATGAACCATTGTGCAACTTCCTTCCTGATTTTATTTTCCTACTCTTACTAAAACCTCATTTAACCACTTGATTTCAATAAAAAAAGACACACTGCAAGACAGAATAACTGTCTCACAGTGTGTCTTTTACACGCTGCTGCTACATGTTGTAGCCCGGCTGCATAAACTTTAAAAAGCTTACCGCTTGTTCATTAAAGCGTATCATACCTTAAAAATAAACGAATGATACCTATTTGATTTTTGATACCCAAAGTTTACCTGTTTATTTGTATATTGTCAACTATAACTATTCTTTCTAATGACAGTAACAGTAGAGCGTTAAATACCTATCAAATCCATTATTTACCTTAGTATTTGGTCAATCCATTATTCTCAATAACTTTCTGGTAAAAGTAAAAACTGTCTTTTCTGATTCGAGCAAGGTCTTTTAAGTCATGATCTTCTCTATTAACATAGATAAATCCATACCGTTTCTTAAATCCTTGATGGGAACTTAAAATATCAATTACCGCCCATGGACAATACCCTATCAGCTCAACACCATCAGCGATTGCATCATTACAGGCCGAAATATGATCTCTTAGATAATCAATTCGGTAGTCATCATGCACTTTTCCATCTTCCGTCAATTCATCAGGAGTACCTAATCCATTCTCAGTAATAATAAGCGGTAAGCGGTAGCGATTATAATAATCATTTAACACAAGTCTTAAGCCCATTGGATCTATTTGGGCACCATATTTACTTGATTTTAGATGTGCATTTTTTTCAATTTTGAAATAACCATATAGGTCATAATCAATTTCATTTACTTTAGTCCCATAAGTATGCTCTTCATCTTCAGAAAGATAACTTGCTACTAGTGTGCGATAATAGTTCACTGCAATTAAATCCGGCTTTGCCTTTTTTAAGATTTCTTCATCTTCTGGCTTTCTTACTGGACTTATTTCTGCTTTTTTTAAATATTCATTATAATAACCCGGATAATCTCCATAACAGTACATATCTAGTGCATAATTAGTCTTAAAATTATCATTCATTTCAGCCGCCCATATATCCATAGGCTTGTTTGAAGCAGGATAGGTTTTTGTAGACGATACAGCTGGTCCAATTTTACTACCTGGAATCATATCATGGCAAGCATTTGTTGCTAGCGCATGCGCAACAAACATATGATAATCCATTTGAGCACGAACGCGTTCTGCATCCTTTTCTGAAACATTATACATATTCATGCGTTCGTTTACTCGTACCATTAAGTTCTGCTCATTATTAACTTGCCAATGCTTTACTCGATCACCGAATACTTCATAACAAGTTTTAGCAAAACGCTCGAATGCATAAACACACTCACGACTTTCCCAGCCATTATATTTTTCAGCCAAAGCATATGGTAAATCAAAGTGGTACAACGTTATAAAAGGAATGATGTCTTTTTCTAGCAGCAAATCGATTATTTTATTATAAAAATCAATCCCTTTTTGATTAATTTCCCCATCACCATCCGGAATAATTCTAGCCCATGAGATCGAAAAACGGTAAGTTTTCATTCCCAATTCCTTCATTAATGAAATATCTTCTTCATAATGATGGTAAAAATCGCTTGCTACTTTAGTATCAGCTTGAACTTCTGACTTTTTAAAAGAATTATAATCAGCTACAGTCATTCCTTTTCCGTCCTCGTCCCAAGCTCCCTCTATTTGAAATGCAGAGGAAGATGCACCCCACCAAAAATCTTCAGGGAAATGGTTATCCATCATTAGTCTCCTTAATTTAATTTATTGGTCTCATTTATTTTTATGAACCGTTCATAATTTTGATAAGACTCTATTATTAATTTTTCTAAAGTTTCCTTATATTTCAACTAACTTAATTATCGACTTCTTATGAAATAGTCTTTTCGCTTTCTGTTACCTCTTCTGGCAGATCTTTGAATCCGAATACGATGGTCATCATACAAGCCCCGAAAAAGGCGACTGCTATACCTACTAGATAAGAAATAAATGCCACCGTTCCAGCCTCAGCATAAACCGGAATCGTTAGGACCCCTTGATTTGCGAATGCTGTACCATAGGAACCGCCCCAGCCCATAATCGCTCCACCGGTCGCACCACTAATAATAGCATAAACCATAGGTGTTTTTAGTCGCAAATTGGTTCCATAAATAGCTGGTTCTGTAATACCAAATAATGCTGTCACACACGCCGATATTGCTACACTTTTTAACGCTTTATTTTTTGTTTTAAAAAACACGCCTAAGGCAGATCCTGCCTGAGAAAAATTAGCTGCCCCAGCAAAAGCCAGTAAGTTTTGACGTCCATTTTGAGCTACATCATTAATCCCAATCGGAATAATGGCCCGATGTGCACCAAAGACAACAAGCACACACCATAATCCTCCGATGAACGCTCCAAGCAGTATAGAACTGAAGTCCATAATATAATAATAAGCAAAATTCACTGCATTTCCTAAATAGATTCCAATCGGCCCGAAAAGCAATAAAGTTAATGGAAGCATAACCAGTAAAGAAAAGGTAGGAACGATAATAATTTTGAGGACTTCAGGTATCGTCTGTTCAAAGAAACGTTGTACATAACTTAGAAAGAAAACCGCAATAATAATAGGAATAACGGAAGAAGTGTAGTTAGCTTGAGTTACACCTACCCCAAATAGTGAAACGGATGCATCACCTGTCATCAGGTCAATAACAGTTGGATAAACAAGCGTTCCAGCGATAACCATTGCAATAAACTCATTAGCTTTAAACACTTTCGCAGAAGTGTAAGCTAAAATGATTGGCATAAAGTAAAAAATAGCATCTGAAGCAGCACTAAGAATAATATATGTATTATATTCTTTAATATCAGTTGAAAAATAGGCTTCAGCTACCATAACCGCTATCGCTAAAATCCCTTTAACCATTCCCGATGCTGCGATCGCTGGTATAGTGGGTGTAAATATTGCCGCAATTGTATTCAAGATTTTATTGACCAATGAAACGTTTTGCTTTCCTTTAATATCCGCTTTTGTATCTTCGCCTGACAATAATGGGTCAATCTCTTTATATACTTCAGAGACATCTTTACCAATAACAACTTGAGTCTGGCCTCCACTTTCAACTACTGATAACACATTATCTAATTCTTTTATTTTTTCTTTATCAATTTTATCTTTATCATTTAATACAAATCTCAATCGTGTATAACAATGGGTCAGCTCTTGAACATTTTCCTGCCCGCCAACATTTTCAAGAATTATTTTTGCCGTTTTTTTGTGATTCATGATTATCCCTCATATTCTAATAACACTTTGGTCTGAATAATTCCATAACCAAATATACTTACATAAAATTAGTGTTATTTAATTCAGAGTTTAATCATATACAATTCTAAAAAATATTTCAATCAATTTATTTTCTGTTTTTGATTTCTATTGTCTTCACCCTATTTATAAAAGAAGATCATTTTAATTTATAGTCTGTTAAATGAATATAAAGAGACTTTATCAGCGTTTCTTTTGCCGGAAATGATACAAGCGATAAGGCTTCCATCGTGTTTACAACATTTTCTGTAACAGAATATAATTTACTATTTTCTTCTGTACAACTATTCCCTTCAGCAATACTCAAAAGAAAGCTACTTAAGAAATAAACTTCTTCTTTATTAACTTTATTGATTATTGAAGTCAGAATACTCTTACAATACTGAAATATCGTGGAAGTTTGAGAAATATTATCAGTGTATTTTTCCATGTTTTCTTCTATCTTTTTATTTCGAATTTTTATTAAGATAATCATGTAGGCAATTTCTGTTAACCTATCTTCCACTAAAGATATCGAATACTGTGTTGCTTCTTCTTTCATTTTCTCTACAAGTTTTTTTACATCACTTTCCTCATTCCAATAACTCATTAAATATTTTAAGATCCATTTCCCATTAGATGCTTCCAGTAACGATGTAATAATATCAAACGCCATTTTTCGTTTATTTATTTCACTTCCTTGGATAAAATATCCTTTTTTTCTAGAATAAGAAAAGATTAAATCGAATGTTCTGCAGTCTTCTTTTAGTTTTCTGATATCAGTCAAAACCGTATTTTTACTTACTTGTAGAAATTCCTGATAATGAAAGTTAGAAAGCTCACTTTTCCGAATAAACGTAACCAAATAGATCAATTGCATACGCTCGATTTCGTTTAGATAAATCTGAGTATGCTTCAATTTCTTCTCTGGAGCATTAAACTCTTTTATCAATATTTCCGGAACAATATACAAATTATCTTTTATACTGATTAGGGGAAAATCGTTTTTTTGCAGATAATGATTAATTTCTTGAATATCCTTTTCAATTCCCTTCCTTTCTCTATTTAGCAATATTGATAATTCAGTTAAATAAAATTTTGGCATCTCAATTAAAACTCCTAAGAGTGCCAACAAGCGATTATCAATCATGTTCTTCCTCCTTGCACTAATCATAAAATGAAAGCGTTATTATTTAAATGTTTATTGAGCCCAATATAAATTTAGCATAGCATTTAAATTTGTGCTCAATTCCTTGAGTTAATCATTTTCCTAGACTATATGCTTCATAACGACTCTATTCAGTATGATAAAAATGAGTCTGATCTTTAGAATAACATTCTTATCTTATTAATTATTTTCATAAAAAACGTAGTTGGGACAAAAGTCATCATTGTCTAAAAATTTGGAATGTCGGAAAATCAAAAACACCGTCAAATCTAGGATTTAATTTTGATTTGACGGCGCTTTACTTTCTAGCTCGTTTGCTCTCAGTCTCTATCTTTATTGTTACACATGCCAATTTCTCTAAAAATAGATACTTTGCTTGAGTATAGAAACCTGACTGAGATGAGCTGAATGGTGTGAGGAACTGCTCTTATCTGGTAACTGAGTGATAATTTCTTAGTGAGTTGACTGATATGCTGCTCTTATCTGGTAACTGTATGATAATTTCTTAGTGAGTTGATTGATATTCTGCTCTTATCTGGTAACTGTATGATAATTTCTTATTGAGTCGATTGATAAGTTGCCCTTATCTGGTAACTGAGTGGAGATCTCTTATTGAGTTAAGTGATGAATTGCTCTTATCTGGTAACTGTATGATAATTTCTTAGTGAGTTGATTGATATTCTGCTCTTATCTGGTAACTGAATGGAAATTTCTTATTGAGTCGATTGATATGCTGCTCTTATCTAATAACTGAGTGATAATCTCTTATTGAGTTAAGTGATAAACTGCTTTTATGCGGTAA
>NZ_FMZD01000013.1 GCF_900101525.1 Marinilactibacillus psychrotolerans
CAGATAAGAGCAGCATATCACACCATTCAGCTCATTTCAGTCAGGTTTCTATACTCAAGTAAAGTATCTATTTTTAGAGAAATTGGCCTGCGTAACAATAAAGATAGAGACTGAGAGCAAACGAGCTAGAAAGTAAAACGCCGTCAAATCAAAATCATATCCTTGATTTGACGGCGTTCTTGATTTTCCGACACTTCAAATTTTCAGACAATGAAGACTTTTGTCCCAGCTACTTTTTTTATTTTCTATTGATTCTTTATGAAACTAATTAGTTATTCGAATTTTGTATTTATAGAATCTTTTAAATCTTAAAGATTTCTAAGTTTATTTTTTTTAGATTGAACTTTTCTTATTTAAACAGTACGATTAAAAGTATAAGATAATAATACCAAAAAGAATGATTAGTTTTGGTTATTTCGGTATCCTATCTTTCATAAAGATAGGTTTTATTATGTATTTAACTTAAAAGATAAATGAGGTTTTTTTATGGAAAATCGTTATAATAAAATTCAATCTGCTGAGCGGGGGGCAAGACTTAGTATCCTTGTTTATATCCTATTGGCTTTGATGAAATTAACTGTTGGTTATGCATTCAAATCCACCTCCTTAAGAGCAGACGGATTAAATAATTTCACGGATGTTATTTCTTCAGTAACCATACTAATCGGTCTGCGTGCTGCTAGAAAACCAGCTGATTCCAACCATCCCTATGGCCATTGGAAGGCTGAACCAATTGCTAGTTTAATTACATCTTTTGCAATGCTATTTGTTGGATTTCAAGTTTTGCAATCTACTATCAATCGATTACTATCAGGAGATGTGGTTCCGCCTAATAGCTTAGCTGCTATTGCTGCATTGATTGGAACGGTCGTAATGTTAGGTGTTTATAAATATAATCTAAATTTATCCAAACAGGTTCAATCTAGTGGCTTAGCTGCTGTAGCAAAAGACAATCTTGCGGATGCCTTAACTAGTTTAGCAACTGCTGTAGCGATATTAGCATCTGGTCTAGGTTGGGAATGGATCGATGGCATAATGGCCGTAATTGTTTCCCTGATTATATTAAAGACAGGTATTGAAGTCTTTAGAGAGAGTACTTTCTCATTATCAGATGGATTTCATGAAACTGAACTCGAAGAATACCATGCTGCGGTAATCGAATTACCACAAGTAAGAAAAATTGCTTCATTAAAGGCTAGGATGTATGGAACAAATATTTATGCTGATATTACTATACTGGTAGACTCAAAGATGACTGTACAAGAAGGTCACGATATTACTGAAAAAATCGAACAATTATTATACGAAAAATTTGATGTCATGCATACAGACGTACATGTAGAACCCTATCGTGATTGAATAATCTAAAAGTATAAAAAGACGATTATCTGAATTTTTTTCAGCTAATCGTCTTTTTATTGGATCAATTTTTTTAAATTCTTCTCGCTTCAGGTTAAGTTTCATTATAAAATAATAGAATATATCAGGTTATCTGATTTCTTTAGCAGTATAATCTAATTGTATTCGTTCATTAGGTTTTATTTTATAACCTTAAAATTATGGTTAGCGGTAGCTTCAATAGTGCCGAATTCTTTAAAATAGTTTCCAATCAATTCATTCATCGGTATTGTAACTTCTCTTATAATCTTCGAAGCATCAAACATAGTATAGTCGCCACCTCCAACAGCTCTATACTGATTTACAACAACTTCTAATCTGTCTTCCGGTTTCACGGGTTCACCTTTATATTTAAATTCAGTAACTCTCTCGCCAAACGGTTTCGATACATTAATAATGTACTCTACGCCTTCATACATATCATAATTGTACATTTGTGGCTTAGGTTCAACGAAGTCAGGATTTACATCAATCTCTCCCAATTCATTTATGATAAAGTATTCTGCTGACTGTTCAATTGCTGCTTTAAGATCTGCACCAGTCACTTCAAGCACTGCTAATGTATTCGGAAAAATATAATTGGTTACAACATCTCTCATCGTTACTTTAGGACTGAATCCGCTGCTTTCATTATTGAATAATGCTGTCCCGGATATATCACAGTTAGTATAATGCATCTGCACTTTCTGAATAAACTCGATATAAGGATGTTCTTCTATACGTGCTTGCTCTACATCTTTAATCGTCATATCGCCGGTTACTTTGCCAATGGGCTGATCCAGCCAATCTTCAACTTCCTGATTTAACGCTTCATATTTACTTGAAAGTTCAGATTCAATTAAGGTTTTTTCTGTGACTTGAATTAATTCAGGTAATGAATTTTTTATAATCCATTGATCTTGTTCCTGTTCCAGTTCTAAAATCACTTTTCCTAGATAACTTCCCTTGTGCCCCGGCATCACAGTCGGCACACCATCTTTGATTTGAGCAATGACTCTATGTTGATGTCCGGTAAGTAAAACATCGATTCCTTCTACTTCCGTAAGTAATCTATAACCTTCATTTTCTCCTGTTTGAATCTCTGTTTCTTCGCCTGTATCGATATTTTTTTCGAATCCTCCATGATAACTGACAATGACAACGTCTGCTAATTTTCGAAGTTTCGGTACATATTCTTGTGCTGTTTCTAAGGCAGAATGAAATGTAAGTCCCGCATAGTTTTCCGGATGTTCCCAGTTCGGTATGTACTGAGTCGTTAATCCTAGAATAGCGACTTTGACACCGTCTTTTTCAGTAATAATGTACGATTTACCAAATGCCGGTTCACCTTTTTCATCTAATATGTTTGCCGAAAGAATCGGATATTTCGCTGAACGTACAGCAGAATTTAAGTAGTCCAAACCATAATTGAATTCGTGATTTCCAATTACACCTGCATCATATGGCAATTCATTCACTGCTTTCATGAGTGAATTCGCTTCTCCTTTTTCTTTTAATATGAAGAAGCTTAAAGGAGATCCTTGAATGAAGTCCCCATTTTCAATCAAGACTGTTGGTCCTTCAGCTGATTCTATTTCTTTTTTTAATACGTGAGCTAACTTGAATAAGCCATATTCTAAGTTCAGACCTCGTTTTTGGTAGCTGGTAGGAAATAGATACCCGTGAATATCACTTGTTTCGAAAATGGTTAATTTCATTTTTATATCTCCAATCTATGTAAGGGGCAAGCTTAAAACTAGCTTCCCTTGTGGTTAGTTAAATTATATATTCTTTATTGTATTCAGGTATGAAAGAACCTAAATTTCTTTTCTTTATTGCTTCATAAAATGTTTCCGGATTAAACGTATGCCAAGGAACTGTATTTTTTGCATTGATAAGTTGAGCTACTTTCAATAAATTCTCTTGTGTAGCATGGCCGCTTGCCCCTAAAGCAATAAATTCAATCGCTTGATTTTCTAAAAATCCTTTTAATTGCGCATAGCGTGGATCATAGTCTCCCAGCGGTTCACCATTGCTGTGCAAATAGTATCCACTATTAAAATAATCTAGAAACTGAAGATTTTTAAAACTGTTTTGCAGAACATAAGCACCGGGATTTTGAATCAATTGTTGCAAAGAAATCTTATTCTCCAGATAATCAAAATCATCTTCCTGACTACTTGTTTCTTTAAGTATAGTCCATTTTTCATTTGGATAAAAGGCATGAAGAATTTGAGCATAACTTGCTTCCCATACCATTGTTCTATTATGATTTTTTACAATAGTATTTACATCAAACATTCTTTCTACATTCCGGACGTATGGATTGTAAAAAAATAACTCGTCAGTATTCATTGCCATTAAATCTTTTATTTCATTCAGTAACGTATTTTCTGTAAATGTTTTGTATTTCTCTGGTTGTTCCAACTCGTTCTCTTCTCGAAAACTGAAAGATGTTCCTTCAATCAGCAACACATCGGCATCCCAATCTCTAGCTTCTTCAACCCATTTCAATACTCTTTCAGGATACTTTCCTGAAAGTCTGAAATCTCCAGAATGAAGTATTTTTAAAGAAGCTGTTTCGATAAAAAATGCACTGCATCCGATAGAATCATGATCGCTGTGTTTAGGAGAGACTATAATATCTCCTACTGTAATCGACTGATTATAACTGAAAGGTATCAATTGACAGTCGACAGTTACCTCTTCATTTATTTTTACTAACTCATTATATAGCTTATACGCTTCTTCTGAAAGATAAACTTTTACATCTTTATCAAGATAACGCAGTCCGCCCATATGATCTAAATGTAAGTGCGAGATAAAAATACTTGTCTCCAAATTTAAGTCAGTAGAGGGGAAAGTTTTTTTTGATTCTTTAATGATGTCTCTTGAATACAAATTTTTTATTGCTGGTAAATTTCCAGTCTGAATTAAGTATTCAGCTTCAGATAAGCCTTTTGTATCTTCAGGAAGTTGTCCGGCAACAGATAAGCCAAAGTCACATAGGACTCTGGCTTTGTCTGTGCGGATTTCGACAATATTCCCTCCGATGGTTTTTAAACCACTCCAAAATTGGTATGTTGTCATTTTAGAAATCCTCTCTATTGTTCTTGATACATAATCAAAACAAGAACTATTTTATTTTAAGTTACTGTAAAAGTAATTATTTATTTGCCTCGATAATCGATTCTGTTTCAGTCTGTAAGTTTTCTAATACAGTCTGTGGATCAGCATTGTTTACTGATATTTCTTCCATTGCACTGACTAATTCATTTCTGAATTCACCATAACCAGCAAAAGTTGGAGAAGTAACTCCATAATCTAACATTCGATTAGCTGCTTCACTGCGAGGATCTTCTTTTAAAAATTCAATGTATTCTGGTACATCTAATGCTGCTTCAACGATTGGCACGTACCCTGTATCCATAGCCCATTGTGCAGTATTTTCGGGTTGCAGTAAGAAGTTAACGTAAGCAACATATCCTGCTTGTTCTTCTTCAGTCGCTGAAGCGTAAAGCCCTAGGTCATTTCCAGCAAATAACGTCAGTTCCTTATCATTAAATGTTGGTACTTCAGCAGTTCCCCAATCAATTCCATTTTCTTCTGCTACCGGAGCAACGTGTGCCAAACCGGCAGACGACCCGATATACATAGCCGATTCTCCGCGTCCAAATGGCCCAGAGAAGTATCCATCCTCGCCAGCTGTACGTGCATAACCTTCTTGCATCATGTTACCTAAGAATTCAAGCGCTTCTACACTTTCTGCTGAATCAATATCTACTTCAAGCGTTTCTCCGTTAATGAACTCCGCTCCGTTCTGGCGTGCCATTGTTTCGTACTCCATTTCAAAGCCGTTTTCAAGTCCCATAGCTACACGGTCATCTCCAGCTTCCACCATTTTTTTACCTAAGGCTTCGATTTCTTCCCATGTAGATGGTGTTTCAACTTCATACTCATCTAAAATATCTTGATTAAAGAACATCAACCGGGTAGATTTAGAAAATGGCATTGCGTATCTTTCTTCTTCAAAAACTGAAGTCTCTTTGAATCCTTCGTAAATATCGTCTAAAGTACCTTGTTCAAATCCATTTTCAGTCAAAAACTCGTCTGATAGTGGCACAAGCAAATCGTTTGAAGCTAGTTCAGGAACGTCAGTCGATGTCAATTGAGACATTGTCGGCAATTCACCCGATACTCCTGCTCCGGTGATAGCCTGATTTAACTCATCATAGCCGCCTTGGTTTTGTTCAACAACTTCATATTGATCTTGTGACTCATTAAACGCTTCTGTCAATGCTGTTATAGCTTCTTGGTGCGGTCCGTTCATTGCATGCCAGAAAGTAATTTCAACGGTCTCTCCCGAAGTAGTTTCCGTTGCAGTGACATCATTCGCTTCTTTACTTGTTGCGTTACCGTTACCACATGCTGCCATTAATAATGTGCCAGCTGTTAATATACCTGTTCCTAGTTTAAATAATTTCTTATTATTCTGCATCTGTAATCCATTCTCCTTTTTGTATGTTTGGTTTTTAAATTTTAAACCTATAATCGGTACACGCCTGTTCGATCCGAACATCATGAAATGTGTTAGCCTTTTAAGCCACTCTTCGATACGCCCATAATGATATAGCGTTGCAAGAATAGGTAAATGATCACCATAGGGGCAACCACAATTACTGAAGCTGCCATCAGCAATTCATATTGAGTACCCGCTTCTGTGGTGAAAGCCTGCAGTCCTACCGGGAGTGGTCGTAACATACGATCATTCGTTACAATTAGCGGCCACATAAACGCATTCCAACTTCCAATAATCTTCAATATAGAAACAGCAACAATCGCTGATTTTGATAAGGGAACCATAATGGTCCATAAGAATTTAAAATCACTGCTTCCATCCACTTTTGCAGCATAATATAGTTCATTCGGTACTGACTCAAAATTCTGTTTTAACATGAATACTGAGAAAACACTAGCTACATACGGCACGATCATCGCAGCGTATGTATTAATGAGTCCAAGTCTTGAAATCGTAAGATAATTAGGAATAATCAAAAGCTCCCCCGGCACCATCATCGTAGCAATCAGGATTGTAAACAAAAGGTTTTTTCCATAGAATTGCATTTTAGCGAAAGCGAAAGCAGCGAGTATTGTCGTCAGCAATTCTCCTATTGTTGATAGTGAAGTAATCAATACACTGTTTAAAAAGTAACGGCCGAAAGGAGCCACTTCGAAAGCTTTCAGAAAGTTCTCGACTTTAAAGGATTTGGGAATCCAAATCGGTGGCATAGAAACGGCTTCTGCTGGTGATTTCAAAGAGGTTGAAACCATCCATAAAAATGGAATCAACATTGTAAAAGCCCCTATGGTAAGTAAAACGTACGCAACAGCTCTTGTATACTTATCCCCTACGGTAACAAGTTGAGTTTTATCTTTTGTTTTCGGTTTGAACCATTTCATTAAAATTGGCACTTTTTTCCCTCTTATTTCTTCCACTATTTGATTTCCTCTCTTTAATAATGTACGAATTTCTTGTTAAAGGCCATCTGTATCAATGTGAATACTAGAATAATTAAGAATAAAACGATTCCGGCTGCAGCTGCAATTCCATACTGGCTTTCCTGATAAAATTTCTGGAATATGTAGTAAACAACTGTCAACGCTGAACCAGCTGGTCCTGGTCTGCTTTGAAAAAGAGCAAACACTTCATCAAATACTTTAAAACTATTGATCACACCCATTACAGATACTAAAAACATGGTAGGACCTAATAAGGGAATGGTAATATTTGTAAATCTTTCCCAGCCCCGTGCTCCATCAATTTTCGCTGCTGAATAGTAGTTTTCATCGATATTGTTGAGACCAACCAAAAACAAAATAATATTAAATCCCAACCCTTTCCAGATCGCCATAATAACAAGTGCAAGCATTGAATACTTTGGATCCGTTAAAAATTCAATCGGTTCTATCCCTATCAATCCTAATGCATAATTCATCAAGCCAAATCGACTATGATAGATCCAACTCCAGACAATGGATATGGCAACTGTACTGGTGACAAAAGGAAGAAAATAGATAGAACGAAAAAATCCGGACAATACTTTTATCTTGTTTAACAACACAGCAATGCCAAGCGAAATAATGATTGATGCCGGAACAACACCTAGTACAAATATAAATGTATTCCTAATGGCCAGAATAAATTCAGGATCTTGCAATACTTCTATAAAATTACTAATACCATATTCATTAACCTCTTGTGTATATATATTAAAGTCAGTATAAAAGCTCATTAGAAAAGAGCGTATAATAGGGTATAAATTAAAAGTTGTGATAATCAGCATCATCGGTGCAATATAGAGTAAGGATTTTAAGGAACTTTTCAAAGTAGGCTTTTCTATCATGCCATAACCACCTCTTTGACCTCGATAACTTGACCCTTGTGATCAAAAAAGTGAATATCTTTCATCTGAGCCGTTAAATAGATTTCTGTATCTTCAAGCGGAATAATAGTTAAATTAGTAGCAACCAATTCTTTTTCCTTATTTTTAACATGAACGGTTGTATCTTTTCCTACTCGAGCAACATGACTGACTATTCCTTCAAACAAGGCGTTTTCTTTATTTTCTGTTGTCAGAATCTCTTCTGCTCTCAAACCAATTGTCTCGATATTCTGCTTAATTTCTTCTGAAATATTCAATCTTTCCAGTACTTCTGGGTAATCCTCTATACCAATCGTATTGATAATAGGTGTACCTAAGAATTGAGCAACAAAGCGATTTTTAGGTTTTTTATATAATGTGATTGGATCGCTGTTCTGCTGAATAGCCCCTTCGTTCAAGACCATGACTTCATCTGATATACTTAGCGCTTCTTCCTGATCGTGCGTTACAAAGACAGTCGTTACACCTGTTTTTTGCTGAATACGTCGGATTTCTTCTCGCATTTCGATGCGTAGTCTGGCATCCAAATTCGATAGCGGTTCATCCATCAATAGTATAGAAGGTTCTTTTGCTAAGGCTCTTGCTATTGCTACACGCTGCTGCTGACCACCAGACAGCTGTTTAGGTTTCTTATCCACGTGATCTTCAATCTGTACAAGCTGCGCTAATTCTAAAGCACGTTTCTGACGTTGTTTTTTAGGCATCTTTTCCATCTTAAGTGGAAACATAATATTTTCTAAAACACTTAAATGCGGATATAAAGCATAATTCTGAAATACCATACCAACTTTTCGTTTTACTGCATCGTATTTTGTAACCTCTTTATCTCCAAAAAATATTTGACCATTTGATGGAAATGTCAGACCCGAAATCAACATCAATGTTGTAGATTTTCCGCACCCGCTCGGACCTAATATAGAAACGAGTTTTCCCTCAGGAATTGTAAAACTTATTTTCTGTAATACTTCTTTATCTCCATAAGACATCGTGACATCTTTAAATTGAACTTGCACATCGTTCACTCCTTTGATATTGAGCCAAATACTTATCAGGTAGCATTAAAGCGTATCATTTTTATTCTCTTGCAGTCTATCACACCGATGTTAATACCTTGTAAATTCAATGTTGATATAGTGTCAAAATTGGTCCCTTGCATAAAAGCTAAATTAACGATAATATTTATGGTTTGCCTAAAAAATTTGACTTTGTTAGATTTATTATTAAGTTGTTTAATTCTTTAAAATCACTTTTGGCTTTATGATATCTTGCTTTTATCAGAAATTTATAAGACAATATGGGATAAGTTCAGAAGTATTAAGGGGAGAAAAAAATGAATCAAGCTATAAAAAACAAAATTTTTTCATTAGAGAAAGAACTAATTGCATTCAGAAGAAATCTTCATATGAATCCAGAAATCGCTTTTGAAGAAGTCGAGACAACTAACCGTATAGCATCTAAGTTAGATGAACTATCTATTTCATATCAACGGATGAATCCAACGGGTGTTTTGGCAGAAATCAAAGGATCCTATCCTGGAAAAACAATATTATTGAGAGCAGATATTGATGCTTTACCCGTAACTGAATTAAATACAAGTCTTAGTTATCAATCAAAAGTTCTTAATAAAATGCATGCTTGTGGTCATGATGCACATGCAGCAATGCTAATAACTGCTGCTGCAGCCTTGAATGAAGTCAAAGAAGATATTCATGGAACGATTCGTTTATTATTCCAACCAGCTGAGGAAATTGCTGAAGGCGCTAGGAAGATGATTGAACAAGGTGCTATTGAAAATGTTGACAATGTATTTGGAATCCACATTTGGTCTGAACTTGAATCCGGAAAAGTTTCCTGTCCTCCTGGTCCCTCTTTTGCTGCTGCAGATATGTTGACCGTTCGTTTCAAAGGAAAAGGTGGTCATGCTGCTATGCCCCACCAAACTGTCGATGCTGCTGTAATGGCGTCACAATTTGTCTCAACCATTCAGACTATTGTTTCAAGAGAAATTGATCCACTGCATCCGGCAGTTGTCACAATTGGGAAAATGGAAGTAGGCAGCCGATTTAACGTTATTGCCGAGAATGCATTGTTAGAAGGTACCATTCGAACATTTAATAATGATACAAGAGAGAAGATCGAAAGTTCACTTTCACAGTATGCCGCTCATCTTGCCCATCTATACGGAGGAACTGTTGAAGTAACATACGATAGAAAAACAGAACCTGTTGTTAATGAGTATAAATCTGCTCAATTAGTTCAGTCAGTAGCTGAAGATGCGTTTGGAAAAGATGTAGTACGTGAAGAACCCCCTACTATGGGAGCAGAGGACTTTGGCTTTTATATGTCTAAAGCTAGTGGTGCTTTTGCTTTAATTGGATCAGGTAATGCTGAAAAAGATACCTGCTGGGCACACCATCATGGTCACTTCAATGTAGATGAAGAAGCTTTAAAAGTTGGAGCTGAATTATATGCTCAGTATGCGCTTGCTTATTTATCTCAGTCAGAATTTTAAATAAAAAAGGATCGCAGAGAATAATCTCTGCGATCCTTTTTTTAAAAGCATACGAATAAATATCTTAAAACTATCTATTATGGACCTGACTTTCAAGCACCTAATTATTTTGCGTTTAATATTTGTTCTTTCGCATGGATAAGTTCGGTAATCAAGGCATTGGTTGGTGCTTTTAATCCATATTCCTCTGCCAAACGAGCAACAGCCCCATTTATATAATCTATTTCCGTTAAACGATTATGCTGCATTAAATCTTGGTGCATTGATGGATAATGATGGCCTAATTCATGACTGGTTTTTATAATATATTCAACTGTATCTTCAAAATCTAATTGAACCTCTTGTTTTTCAGCAACTTGAACAAATTCATTAACTATATTTTTTGTAATTGAGATTGCTTGATCTGTTTCAAACATTTCTCCTAAGGTCGCATCCAGCAAAGTACAGGTAGCATTCAGTGCTCCATTGACACAAGCTTTTCTCCAAATTGAAAATTTAACATCTTCACTATAGATTCCATTTAATCCGGCATCTTTAAGTATTTTAACAATCTGTTTGGCTTTTTCTTCTCCACCCGGTTTAAAGTTCTGGATTTCTGTTGATCCAGTTCCTTCCAATTCAATTTTACCAGGACCTGTCAATCCAGCTGTCCAGATTGTTACGCCAATCAGCATGTTTTCTAATGAAACATACTGTTTCATAACGGTTTCATGACCAATGCCATTTAACAAGCAGACAACTTGTGTGTCTTCTTTGATAATTGGTTGAATTTCCTCTAGCATTGATCCTAAAAACATTGCTTTTGTGAACATAAAGATTACATCTACTTTTTCTTTTACTTCATCTGGACGATAAATTGGAATATTTATAACTTTCTCAGTGCCATTATAGTTTACAGTTAGCCCATTTTCTTGAATGGCTTTAATATGTGCATCCCATTTGTCAATAAGAATTACATCATTACCAGCTTGGTGTAACATAAATCCAAAACGACTACCCATCGCTCCGCTTCCGGCAATTGCAATTTTCATATTTATTCACTCCTATTATTTTCCTAAAAAACTACTTATCTATTATACCATACCTATATATAATAAAGGAGTTTGCTTAAGAATGTTAAGTTTCTCAAGTTATTTCTTTATTATTTATACAAATTATTACAAAAACAGTGTTTGAATTTATCAAAAAAGAAGATCCCTCGCAAGGAATCTTCTTTCTGGGTCCTACTATTAACTTTGCTAAGCAATTGTTCGTTTTGATGATTGATAGGCAGTATATGCTGCTACTAGAAGCTGTAACCCAATTCCTATACTAACCGTCATGATAATAGCTGACTGACTTTCTTTTATAAAGATCCCTGTAAATGCCCAGACGAACACTAATGGATATAACCAATCTCTATATTTAAGAGAAATATAGAGACATAGCACTGTGGCCACTGCAAGCATGATAATTGTCCAAGTTACTTCATTCATTCCTAAAACCTGTTCAGCCTCAATCGATTTCACCCAACTAAAAATATTCACAATGGTAGCGACTGTTACCCATCCAAAATATAAAGAAAATGGAAAGCGATCAAAGAAATTATAACGGGCAAATGATATGTTCCGATAAATCATAACAAGTGTGAACAGAAGGCCAGCAATAACTAGCGTAGATACAAAGATTAAATCAGTCGTAAAAGTAATAATCCATGCCGCGTTTAGAATGAAATTTAAGATTAACCAAACTTTTACTTTATCATATATAGTGCCTTCAAATTTTCTAATGAAAAACAAGCGAATAATCCAGATGAGTACACTTAAATAAATTAATCCCCAAATCGAGAAAGCATATCCGGCGGGTTGAATCAGTGCTTGTTGATTATCAGCAATGGTTCCTACATCTGTCGCTGACCAATAATTCATGAAAATCATAGCTCCAAAAAAAACCAAATATAAAATACCCATTTTTTTTGTTTTAGTCAATTTTCATAACTCCTTTCAAAATTCAAAATATAACGATTGTAACATATAATACTGACTATATTTTTCCATCATTTGTCTCAAAAAAACTTTTAATTTTTCTATCTTAGCTTCTTCACTAGTGATAGCTTCTGATAAATATTTAAATTTTGTTTTTTCTTTATCTGTTGCTTCATTTTTGACATATCCCCATACATGACTGGCTGCATTAAGTGCCGAATTATTCGAAGGTTCCAAGTCAATCGCCGCTTCAATCAAACGATAGAATTGAATAACTGGATAGTCAGACTTGTCTTTCAATAATGAGCGTATGCTCTGATAGATATCTTGAGAACGTTCAAGTACAACGTATTTATAGCGACTCCATTCTTGCTCTAAATTTTTAATTTCACCTTTTTTAACTGTCGCTAAAACGCATTTTACAGCTGAAAGATTCTTATCTTTTACTTCAAGCATAATATCGATATCCAAATCTTTTACTTCGTCATAGTACTTCATAAATTCATCGATACGAATATATTTAGAATGAGTCCCAGTTCTATTACCTATTTGCTGCTGAGAATAATGGGTTTTCTGCCTTCCGTCTTTTTCTTTCCAAGTATGCTTAACCTTATTTATCCAGTAAGTATCCGATTTATCAGGATCACTAGTGTTGATGGCATTGTGCAAATTGTCATATACCGCTGGAGCCCCTGTTCTCTCGCTAATTGAAAGTACTTCCTCAATTGTATAAGAACGATCATCATTCTCAACGACTAAACGATCCTTGATTCTATCATTTAAGGTTTTATATACTTCCACAAAACGGTCCATTGCTCTCTCTTTTTCACCATAAACTCCTCCCACATGTAAAATCAGTTTACTGCTTGCATCAACTCCTAAGCTATCTAAAAATAATGCATGGTATTCCAGATCAGCGATTGCTCTTTTGACGACCCCTTCATCTGGTGAATTAAGAACTGTATACTGACCCGGATGCATAGATACTCTTATTTCATACTTTTTGATCAACTTACCAATCTCTTTAAACTGTTCAGCAAATTGGTTAGACCAATCCAATGTATTGACTTCTTTATCTGAAGCGAACGGAATAATATCCGAACTGATTCTAAAAAGATGAATATTATGTTTCCCATTAAATTCTATAATATTTTTCAAAGCATCCAAATTATACTTGATTAAAGCAGCAAGATGATCTCCCGTTGCATTGCTTTTTCTGCATGTCTTCTGTTTTGTTCCTTCTACACCTACTGTTATACATGGGTACCCGATACTCAATTGATATTCTCCCTTTAAAACTCAGTTGATTAAAAGTAAAAAGTGAGACCATACTTGTTATGCCTCACTCACCTTAATTATAAGAAAAATGATTCTAGTCAGATTCATTTTGTTCTTCTACTATTATCCTACCTTATTCATTGAATTTAATAAAATCATTCGTTTTTTATTTTAGTCTATACCTTTTCAGCTTCACATCTTAATTGATAAAAATATTGGATCAATTCATGATGATCTTGTATTGATTCATTCATTCTCCTTAATGTGCGCTTGCCTACACGTCGATCTAATAGACAAAGGATATTTGTCAATAAATCTTGAGAACCTAGAGATACTTCTATAGGATTATGCAAAAACATATTAACGATATCTAAGAAATCCCATTGAGCATAAATCCCTTTATTCATATTAATCGTTACTGCTAATTCTTTAGTTTCAAGAATGCTTTTAGTATCACTTAGATCATATATCAACACTCTTTCATTGATTATTCTTTGCTCTTCTTCAGCCTCTTTATTCATGGATATTAGTGAACACATGTTAAGAACATCTTTTTTATCTACTGTGATGTAAGCTCGACCAGTTTGATCATGAGCTTTACGGTAATTAACTAACTGATAATCAACTCTACTCCTTAAATCATCACAAAGAAAACTCATTAACAACTTTTTTGTCTGACTCCATTTTTTATACCTCATAAACAATCCTACTTTCTAGCAGTTCTCTGTAATTCTAAATAGTTTTAGACATTCTTTCACCGTATTCTATTGATTATTATGTTGAAACTTTCTTATCATACTCAATATACTTGAACTTAGTATATCAATTTACACTTAGCAAATCTCACTTTTTTCCTATTATCTTTTTTTAAATTATGATATGATTCACCTATTAACTATCTCGATTTCGGAGGAACATATGGCCTGTAAAAATTGTTCGATAATTAGTCCACGTATTACGTTTCAGTTGAATAAAAATCTACTTTCACTTATTTCAAATCATTTCATTCATTATGGTCATCACTTTAATGTACAGGACATTTATCTTGAAACAAATGAGAAAGGTGCGATTGATTTATATGATTTTTTAATTGAAATGGAGTTAGCTAATGGAGTAAAATTCAAACTCAATAAATTAGACTGGCATTCTCTAGAGTCGTTTCACGATTTTGTAGAAGCCTCTTGGATTGATTCGATTCTTAATGAAGATCATTTAACTATGCATTTTCAGCCTATTGTTGAAGCAGATGGTAAAATATTCGGTTATGAACTATTAGCTCGGTTCAATGACGATAATGGAAATATAATCTACCCAGATAAAATTTTTCCCGCTGCAAAAATTAGAGGGCGCACTTTTGCTCTTGATAGAATTTGTAGAATGCATGCTGTTAAACAAATTGAAAGACTAAAAAATGATCAAAAAGGCTTTATTAACTTTATTCCTACTGCCATTTATTCTCCAGAACACTGCCTTAGAACGACCACACTGATTGCAAATCGCTTAAATATTGATCCTAAAAGAATTATTTTTGAAGTAGTAGAAACTGAAAAAATTGATGATATGGATCATTTAAAAAACATATTACATTACTATCAAAAAAATGGATTTCAGTATGCTTTAGATGATGTTGGAGCTGGATATAATACGCTTAACGTGTTAGAAGAATTAAGTCCCCCTTATATGAAACTCGATATGAAGTTCGTATTAGGAGTGGCAGATGATTCGGAGAAACAAGCTGTTGCTTTATCATTTTTAGAAACAGCTCGTTATTTAAATTCAATTCCATTAGCTGAAGGTATTGAGACTGTCGAAGATTTTAATTGGTTAAAAAAACAAGGTTATCAACTATTTCAAGGATATTATTTTGGTAAACCACAGTCAGAACCATTAGAAACAGAATATATCTAGCTTCCTAGTCCCTCCACTAATAATACTTTTAATTCATATTATTATTTTATTGTCAGAAGTTTTGCTATAATGAATCTAATAAATAGTATAAAGGAGTGTTATAAATGCTTTGGACTTTAATTGGAATATTATTATTATTCTGGATTTTAGGCTTTATTTTTGAGATAGCTGGTGGCCTTGTTCATATCTTACTAGTTGTTGCGTTGATCATCTTTATCTATAATATGATTACTGGACGTAAAAAACGAATGTAGAGTTTCTTATTATAAATTCAAAAAGGGATCAAACTTGAAAATAAGTTTGATCCCTTTTCTTATCTTTCTATATTTTCTATAAATAAATCAACAACTGCTTCTTGCTGTTCTTTTCTGGTGATTTCACTTTCTCCATCACCTTTCTGATGTCCGTAATATCCAAAATTAGAATGATTTCCGCCTTTAATGATTTGGTACTCTGTATCATCAGGTAACAATGATTTAGATTCTAAGAAGTTATCCTGATTAAGTATTTGATCATTTGAAGCTGTAATAGATAATACACTTAGCTCAGAGCTAGAAATGTCTACACTCTTACTTGGATAAGATGCTAGTAGTAAAATCCCTTGTAACTGTTCTAAATGTTCTTCAGCATATATTAGAGCACTTGTTCCTCCCAGAGAGTGTCCTCCAATATACCAAGGTAGATCAGAACTATAATCTTTGTAAATATCTTCAAATACATTTGAATCAGTGATAGCTAGATTGATCGGCATAACTGGTAAGAATACCCTAAACCCTTCTCCACTTAACTCTTTGGCTAGTGGTAAATAAGCTTCGGTTTCCACCAGTCCTCCTTGATAAAACACTATATTTCCTATTGGTTTTTCTGGTTCAACTATAATCACATCATTTTCTGCTTTTACTCTACCATCGTCTAACAAGATTGCCGCTTCAGGCATTGCTTCATAAGTAGAGACTTTCAGATAGACATACATACCAACTATAATTAAAACAAGGAATAAACATATAGAAAAAACAATCCCTTTCCAATGTTGCTTAACTCGTTCAAACATGACATGACTTCCTTTTACTTTTTATATTAAAGTTTATCATACCTTAGAGAAGTTACTAGACCTTATTTCAAAAAATGATGTTTTTAAAGCCTATAAAACTAATACACTTCTACTTAAATATATCCATGTGCAATTATGATAACAAAAATTTATTTTATTCAAACTGTAATTGGAAATAATCAGGTACAATTTCTGGTTCTTTTCGGTCTAGTAAGTGTAAAACTAGTTTAGAAACAAGAATACCTGGTCCTAATGCTTGTCCTACACTTATTGTTGGTATACTACGATTTTCGATCCAGTTTGCTATTTTTTCTTCTGTAGCATAGTCGGGAAGATTTTGACTATATCCTGTCGGCGGAAAGGTTTTTCCTTTTAATTTATCAATCGCTATATCTTCTGGTATACCAGTATATTCTTCTAGCTTTAATCCTGATGGAGAAAAAGTTAATACGGATGCTCCAAATCCTAGTGCCACAGCAGTAATAACAAATAAATTTTTCTTTCGAGCAGCCCGATGCAGCGCAACAGATTCCGGAAAAGCAAAATAATCAATAGCATCAATTACGTAGTCCACTGCGTTTACAAAAGAATCTGCATTATCTTCGTTAACACCATCGTTGTAACATACGATTTCGATTTCTGGATTGATGGTTAGCAAATGATTTTTCAGTGCCTCTGCTTTTCTCTGTCCTACAGTTAGATGAGTTGCTGCACACTGTCGATTAATATTAGATACATCGAAAGTATCAGGATCTGCTAAAATTAATTTCCCGACTCCCATACGAGCAAGTAGTTCTGCAGAAAACCCTCCAATACAACCGCATCCTGCTATAGCAATTGTTGTCTCATGAAGCTGTTGTACTTCTTCTTCTGTCATAATTCCTAAATTTCTTATAAATTGTTCTTTAATCATTATCTTAATGCCTCCATTTCATTTTCTTCGTCATCCATAAAATAATCATATAAAGCCCTTCGTTTTTCTTTCAATGTTTCAAGGCATTCTGCTAAATTCAATACACAGGGAATGGTATTTGACCCCAGGTAAACATTTGGTTCTCCTATTATTTCAAATGGGAACTTGAAAATACGATACATATATCTATAAACTCGTTCATCAATACAACAAACCCAGTGTGTCAGACCATTATCTAATGAATAATTTAAAACTATTTTTATTAATCCTAAGCCTACATCATGTTTTGGCATTTTAGTAAATGCACTAATCTCTGCAAATTTATTCTTTTCAATTCCTGATAATTTTAATTTTTCAATTTCAAAAATATTAAAGTGTTTCATTGTTGGAAGATCTTTCAACGGCATAAAAATAAGCCTAGTCACCCCTACTACCTTATTCAAGTCAACTGTTTGAACAATAAAATAGGTTGAATTCTCTATGTAAGGATCCTCCATTTTTTGTTTAATAAATCCTACTTCCTGATAGCGATGATGATGCAAGGCAACCGCTTCATCACAAAGGTCCCCCTCGGCTTTACTATAATAATATTCCTCTTTTTTATCCATTGAGACACACTCCTTTAATTTTTTTACTAACTTATGTCTATTAAAAGATAAATCTTGACAAATTGAAAGTAATTTTTGATACTTATTTAAAAATCTATAGTCAATCAACAAAAAAAATGATAAACTCTTACGGAATAACATCATTTAAAATAGAAGAAATAGGATGATAGATAAAATGGATAAAATTGTAACAAAAAAACAACAATTATTACAAAAGCTTATTACGGACTATGATAAGAACTTGAATAATCAAATTCTGCTAGTATGTTTAATCTATATTGGATTAAGTATTAGTTGGAATCTTATCTTTAAGTGGTTTAATGTGCCATTTTCTCGTGCTCATATTGGTGTCTTAATTCTTTGTTTCGTTGTGCAACTGGCAGTGTTCTGGGTCTTTCACATTGTAAATATTCCTCAAAAAATCAGGACTCATATTGTTTTGTTATTTGTTATTTTTGTAACTATTAGTCTATATTTTGGGTCAGGTTATTCAGAATCTTGGAGTTATTTTTTGCTTATACCAATAATTTCTAGCCTTTATGGCAAACGAGCCTTATCTATTTATTACTCAATCATTGGATTACTCAGTTTGTCTATTATTAGTATCGTTTATCCCATTAACCCGCAGTATGTCACTGACGGCATTGATATTTCAAACCGTATATTGCTTTATTTAATCATTGCAACATTCAGTTATTTGTTATTGTCCAAACTTAATATGCTTTATAATAAACAAGTCAATACAGTTGTTACTTCGTTGGAAACAACTCTTGAGCAAGTCGCTAAAAGTTTTATAATTGCAATGGAAGCAAAGGATCACTATACATTTGGACATAGCGAAAGAGTTAGTCAATATGCAGTAGCATTAGGTAAACAACTTCCCGAGTATCATGACGAACAACAATTGAAACATCTACGACTGAGTGGTCTCCTTCATGATATTGGTAAAATTAATATTTCTGAGGATATTTTAACAAAATCAACAAAATTAACGGATCCAGAATATGACATCATAAAAACGCATACTACTTTTGGAGCCCAAATGATTGAAAAGATTGAAGGTCTAGAAGAGTTAAAAAGTGGTGTTTTATATCATCATGAAAGATGGGATGGAAAAGGATACCCATCAGAATTGAAAGCATCTGAAATCCCTTTAGATGCGAGAATTCTAGCTCTTGCAGATTCTTTTGATGCAATGACTTCAACAAGATCTTATCAGAATGAACAATTTATCGAAGAAGCTTTCCAAGAATTAGAAAAAGGGTTAGGTACACAGTTTGATCCCAATCTATCTGAAGCTCTTTCAGCAGCAAAACCTGAATTTTCAAAAATTTACTCTGAATATCATAATCCTTTAAATGAATTTGAGAAACTAACGGACTTTTTATAAAAATCTAATCGTTTTCTGGTTCTATACACTTCTAATAAAATAGTTAAAACTCTAGAACAACATTTGAATACATATATAACTGTATTAGTATTACTGATCTTTGCGTGTGCATCAATTGTTAATCAGACAAACATTGTTCAAAAGTTTCAATAAATTATATTACCTTAAAAAAGCTCTTTCTATATTGGCCATTTTATTGGCTTAGGAAGGATTTTCTAGTTGTGAACAACCTAATTGTTTGCAAGTATAGTCAATGGTAATTTAAATAGGTAATTGTAACATGGGTTATCCCAAAAACAACTGTGACAGCAACAGCAAGTAGATTATGAAGCCATACTTCTGCTATGATAAAATAAATAACAGGAATAATAGCCATTAACATAAGAATTTCAAAATTTGCGCCAACTGTAAAATATAATAACCAAAGCAAAAAGTAACTTAGTAAAAATAAAGATATAAAAATCATGTATCTAGATAATATTGGAGCCTCTTTTTTACTTATAAAAAATATCAAGAGAACGGCAAACAACCCCTGGCTTCCATGTTCAATCATATTGATCAAAAGATTATTATTAGTTATTACCATTTCGTTGCTGGGATTGTTTATTATTAAAAAAAGAAAATTAGGGAACATAGGTAATAGAAATATCACTAGACCCTTCCATGAAAACCCTATGCTGATCTGAAAAAAATCTAATATTTTATTCATAGTATATTTCTCTCCCAAAATATTCTCTAGCACTTTATGTACCATTCAATATAGGTTACTTTTTAATGCATGGCCAATTATCTATACTTTTGCCTTCGATTAATTTGATATAATTAGTCTTTCTTTTTCCATTTCAGATTTTAAAACACATGATTATATTCATAGTTTTTCTATCAGCAGAAAGATATTTCCTATCATTACAATCCTTTACAGATCATACTTACTGACTCAGTCTTCTATCCACCTTCTAATAAAATGCCCTTCTTGAATCGCAGCAAATGTAGCAGTAGCACATACCAAAATGGCACTATATTTTAATTTAATGATAGCTAATGTCAATGGTAAAATAAAAAGTAGTAAACCAGTAACTTTGTTCATAATCGTATGTTCTACCAATGATTTATTCTGTAAGACAACTCCAGATAGCCCATTGCTGATCTTTACTATAGCAATTATGGCAAACCATAACCAAAGCCACATTGGCATCTCAAGTATAGGAAGCAGCTTTATCAGACAGACAATATAAAATATAAAATCAGCTGCTGTATCTAATTTTGACCAAATTCACTAACGGTATTTGTCTTTCTTGCAATTCTCCCATCAATCATATCAGTAAATCCAGCCAACAAATAAAGAATATAAAAGGCTGGAGAGAGAGATAAACAAAACAAAAGCGCTATGCAATATAAAATGCGACAAACTGTTATGATATTAGCCATCCACTCGCTTCTTCCCTTTGTTACTGCATTTTTTCAAATGCCACAGTGTGTTCCTTCATAGAAATCTTTCCAACCTTATAGCCATACTCCAACAGTTCTTTCTTGTAGGTCAGAAAAGAATGATCTATTGGCAAGCCTGCGATTTTCTCTATTTCGGCATAAGTCAGCTTAAAATTATCTGTACCATTTGCTTTTATGTAGTTCCACAACGGATCGTATTTACTCATAATGGATGTCCCCTTCCTTTTTAATAAAATAATATACCTAAATTATTTATGTCTATATCATTTCTCTAGGATTATCATCTTAAAATCAACTACTTATTTTTGTGTGATTATAGATATATAATATCCATATTTTTGAGTTTCATTCATGAAATCAGTCAGGTCCATTTTTCTTTCAATAATTTTTTTGACGTTTTTTGTAAACGCAATCAAAAAATTGCAATCTATTTTATAAAATTCTACACCATATCAAATCTCGTTTCACAACCTACGACATCCAAACCAATGCCTGAGCAATAAGTCCATTTTTTTCATCAATGATATACCTATTCAAAGTAGCCGAGCTTTTCCGAAGTATCGTCTATACTTGGAAAAGCCGAAAACATACCACTTTCTTACACTGTTTATTTATTTAAAGACAACGATACTACCGTCTCAACATGATGAGTCTGAGGGAACATATCAACTGGTTGTGCTTTAATGACGTCATATCCACCTTCATGCAAAAGCTTCAAGTCGCGCGCTAAAGTTGCCGGATTACAGCTTACATATACCATTCTTTCTGGTTTCATTGTTAATACGGCATCAACGAATGCTTTTGCTAACCCTTTTCTTGGTGGATCAACTACTAACACGTCAACCTTCTCATTTCGATCTGTCCATTCTACCATTAACTCTTCAGCTGCCCCAACTTTAAAAGATACATTTGAAACATCATTTACTTGAACGTTTCTATTTGCATTCTTGATTGCGGTATTTACAATTTCAAGTCCATAAACGTGTTTTGCTTTTTTAGCTAGTCCAAGTGTTAATGTCCCAATACCACAATACGCATCAATAACCGTTTCTTTCCCAGTTAATTCAGCATAATCAATTGCTGTTTGATATAGTTGTTGCGTTTGTACTGGATTAATTTGATAAAATGACTGGTGAGAGATAAAATACGTGTCACCTAATAATGTATCATGATAGCCATCTTCCCCAAATAATACCCTATGATCTGATCCGAGTATTACATTCGTTTTTTCAGGATTAATATTCTGAATCAAACTGACTAATTCTGGTAATTTTTCTTTTAGACTACTAATAATTTCGTCTTCTCTTGGTAAATCGCTTGTTCTTGTAACTAAAACGACCATCAATTCTCCAGTATAATATCCTCGTCTAATAAGAATATGACGGATATCTCCTTTATGATTCACTTCATCATATGGTTTGATATGATACCGTTTTAGAACATCTCTTACAATCACAACTGCTTCATCTATTTTAGGATCCTGAATCGCAAAATCTTCTAGAGGAATCAAATCATGACTGTTTTTTCTGAAAAATCCAGTTGCCATTTTTCCATCAATTTTACGCACAGGTATCTGCGCTTTATTTCTATAACCATAAGGATCTTCCATACCTATAACGTCTGCAATAGGCACTTCTGGTAGCTTAGCAATTCGCTCAAAAACTCTTACTACTTGATCTTTTTTGAATCGTAATTGTGCATCATAAGATAAATGCTGTAGAGGCATCGTCCCTGTTTGGGCGTATACTTTGTCCATTACCTCCACTCGATCTGGACTTTCTGTAATGACTTCAAGCAGTTTCCCAAAAGCAAATTTTTTGCCAATTTTAACGACCTTAAATGTAACTTCTTCTTGGGGTAATGCACCTTCTACAAAAATTGGAAAGTTATCGATTTTAACGACACCAAGTCCTTCATGAGTTAAATCTTCGATTGTACCTGTATAATCTTTATTTTTTGATACTGGTGCTGTAAATTTTTGCTTATTTTTTCCCAATATAATGCTCCCTTTAAATTTATCCTTGAGTTAGGTTGTCAATGTCTTCAAATACATTAATTTGTTGTTTTGTATGTTTTAAACAAATGTATTTTATTCATTTTGTTCTTCTAATTCTGATACTTTTTTGATAAAATCTGTTTCTTTTTCTTCCATTGAAGGATCTCTAGTGTCAATATCTAATTTCATCGCATCGAGATCGCCAACCATTTCCATATGCTGGCGGTAATTGATAAATGTAGCCGGTGCATCTCCACCATATTCACCATCAATATTAATCATCAATTTTTTATCCCCTAATGTTTCAGTGACAACTTTACTAGTCTTCGTATAAACAATTTTTGAGCTATTGACATGCTTACCATCATTCATTAATAAGGTGATTAAACGCATAATTTCCACAAGGTTTGTAGCTTTTACGATAATCAAAGTAAACTTGCCATCTCCTAGTGTTTTATCTGGTGCAATATCCTCAAATCCTCCAACAGAGTTAGTCAAGGCTACAAAGACCATAGAAGCCTGTCCTTCGTATACACCATCATCATACTCCACTCGTACTGGTACTTTTCCAATTCGAGGAAGCAATTCAGCACCTTTAACAAAGTAAGCTAAGGAACCAAATAGGGACTTCATGTTAGCAGGAACTTCGTAGGATACTTCTGAAAGAAAGCCAGCTGCTCCAATATTCATAAAATATCTTTCTTCTTTGGCCGTACTTACTTTCCCTATATCCATAAAAACAGTCTGATCTTTTTCAATTACTTTTGCTGCATCGACCATATTACCTCTGGGTACATGTAACGCTCTAGCATAGTCATTGGTAGTACCTGCTGGAATTATAGCAATTTTGGGTCTCGTCTGCGCTCCGGCAATACCATTTATAACTTCATTAATTGTACCATCGCCACCAGCAGCCACAACTAAATCAAACTGTTCATTTGCACATCTTAAAGCTTCTTTTCGAGCACTTAATGGATCTGTTGTTGTACAAAAAGCACTGGTATCATATCCAAAATCTTCATAAACTTTTAATATATCTGGTAGAGCTTTCTTGACTTGTTCTCTACCAGAAGTTGGATTATAGATAATTCTTGCTCTCTTTCTCATATCTTAGTGTTCCTCCTATAAACATTTAATCCCTACTCAATGCTTATCGCTTTTCAATCTCTTCTTTTAATAATTTATTCACCACACCAGGATTTGCTTGACCGCGAGTTTTTTTCATGATCTGTCCTACTAAAAACCCGATAGCACGATCTCTACCATTTTTATAATCTTCAATAGACTGTTCATTTTGATCAAGCGTTTCGTTGATTACGGGAAGTAGTTTGCTTGGATCACTTAATTGTGCCCATCCTTTTTCTTCAACCAAGGCTTCAACATTGTTGCTTCCATTAGTAATTAATTCTCGAAAGACTTTTTTTGCAATTTTAGATGAAATCGTTCCATCTGCAATCAAATTAATCATTTCAGCTAGTGCTTTAGGAGTCAAAGCTGTTTCACTAAATGAAAGCTTTTCACTATTCAAGTATGCTGAAACCTCTCCCATTAACCAATTGGAAACTTGTTTAGGATCCGCACCATGAGAAACTGTTCCCTCAAAGAAATCAGACATTTCTCGAGAAGATGTTAGTACTTCTGCATCATATTCAGGAATACCTAACTCTTCAACGTATCGCGTTCTTCTTTCTTTGGGCATTTCTGGTAGTGACTGACGCACTTTTTCTATCCACTCATCTTCAATCAACAAGTTAGGAATATCTGGTTCTGGAAAATATCGATAATCACTTGAACCTTCTTTGACACGCATTAAAATTGTTTTTCCTGTGGTTTCATCATAGCGTCTAGTTTCTTGCATTAATTCGCGACCGGCTATTAACTCACGCTCTTGGCGTTCTACTTCATGAGCCAATCCTTTGCGGACAAAATTAAATGAGTTCAAGTTTTTCAATTCGGATTTCGTTCCAAATTCCTTTTGTCCAAATGGTCTTAAAGAAATATTGGCATCACAGCGCATAGATCCTTCTTCCATTTTCACATCAGAAACGCCGGTAAACTGAACAATTTGTTTGACAGCCTCTAAATACGCATAAGCTTCTTCTGGAGAACGCATATCTGCTTCAGAAACGATCTCTATTAAAGGTGTACCTTGGCGATTTAAATCTACATAAGAATAGCCATCACTTCCATGGGTATTTTTTCCTGCATCTTCTTCAAGGTGCACTCTTTCAATTCTGATTTTTTTCTTTTCTCCATTTACTTCTATTTCTATCCAACCATCATGCCCTATTGGACGATCAAACTGAGAGATTTGATACGCTTTTGGATTATCTGGATAGAAGTAGTTCTTTCTATCAAATTTTGTATCTTGAGTTATTGTACAGTTCAATGCTAAAGCAGCTTTCATTCCAAATTCAATAGCTCGTTCATTTACTACTGGTAACACCCCAGGGTATCCCCAATCAATCACGTTTGTATTTGTGTTTGGTTCAGCGCCGAAATGAGCAGGTGAGGGTGAAAACATTTTAGAGTTAGTTTTTAATTCTACGTGAATCTCTAAGCCTATAATTGTTTCAAAATTCATTTTTATTTCCCTCCTTTGAAATTTGGTCTTTGTTTATGAAAGTCTGTAGCCTGTTCATAAGCATATGCGGCACGATAAAGTGTTTGTTCGTCAAAATGTTTGCCAATCAATTGCATACCCACAGGCATATTATTTGAAAATCCACAAGGAATAGATACAGATGGTACTCCTGCTAAGTTAACTGGGACTGTTAGAATATCAGCCATATACATTGCTAATGGATCTTCGATCTTCCCACCTATATCAAATGCAGTTGTAGTAGTGGTTGGCGCAACTAAAAAATCTACTTCTTCAAAAACTTTCTCAAAATCTTGACGGATGAGTGTTCGAGCTTGAGCAGCCTTCTTGAAATGCGCATCATAGAATCCAGCACTTAGCGAGAATGTACCCAACATAATCCGTCTTTTAACTTCTAATCCAAAACCTTCTGATCGAGATTTTACATATAGTTCTTCTAAGCTATTCACATTGTCTGCACGATATCCATATCTTATCCCATCAAACCTTTGAAGGTTACTGGAAGCTTCAGAGGACGCAATAATATAGTAGGCAGGAATCCCATATTTAGAATGCGGTAAACTTACTTCCACAATCTCTGCGCCAAGTTCTTCATATTTTTTAAGCGCCGCTCTAACTGAGTCTACAATGCCTTTTTCTTTAGCATCTTCATTGAAGTACTCTTTAGGTACACCAATACGCATCCCCTTAACACCTTTTTCAATGCCATCTGTAAAATCAGGTGTTTCTCCTTTATAAGAGGTAGAATCCCGCTGGTCGTAACCACTAATCGCATTCAAAACTAGTGCATTGTCTTTAACAGTTCGAGAAAAAGGCCCAATTTGATCAAGACTTGAACCAAACGCAATCAATCCATAACGAGACACACGGCCATATGTTGGTTTCATTCCTACAATGCCCGTAAATGCAGCTGGTTCTCTAATAGAACCACCAGTATCCGATCCTAATGAAACTGGTACTTGACCAGCTGCAACAGCGGCGGCTGATCCACCAGATGATCCACCTGGAACTTTTGACAAGTCCCAAGGATTTCGGGTTACTTTAAATGCAGAATTTTCTGTTGATCCACCCATTGCAAATTCATCCATATTCAGCTTACCTATAGAAACCATACCGGCTTTAGCTAACTTTTCAACTACAGTTGCATCATATACAGGAACAAAATCTTCTAACATTTTTGATGCTGCGGTTGTAGTTAACCCTTTCGTAACGATATTATCTTTAATTCCAATTGGAAGTCCACTTAAAATATTATTCGGATCTATTCCGTTTTCATCCACCATACGAGCATGTTTTAAAGCTTCTTCTTTATTCAAAGCTAAAAATGCCCCAACATTCGCTTCGGTTTCATCTATTTTATCGTAGACTGCTTCAATTATCTGAACAGAGCTAAGCTCACCATTGACCAATCGCTCATGCAGTTCTTCTAATGTGTAATCTAAAATGGCCATTATGCTCCACTCTCCCCATTGTCCATGATTGCAGGTACTTTGATAAATCCATCTTGTTTTGTTTTAACATTTTTAAACAATTCTTCTCTGTCTATTTCTAATTTAGATTCATCTTTTCTTACAACACTATGATGTGTAATCCCGTGGAAGGTCCCTTCCACTCCTTGCGTATCTAAATCTTCAAGTTGTTCAACCATTTGGATAATCTTATCGATTTCTTCAGTAAAATCATGTATATCTTCTTCTTTAAATTCTAACTTCGCCAATTTTGCCACATGCTTGACTGTTTCTTCATTAATCGCCATTTTCTACTTCCTTCCATTTTATAAATACTGAATTAGTTAATTAAACTCAATCAAATACGTGAGTTACAAATTCTGTTTCCCCAGACTCGCGACTCAAAAAGGCTTCAACTCCATTTAATGACTCTACTTTTATTTCAATAGGAAGATTCTCTGCTAAGTAAGAATTAGCAGCTTGGTTTAAATATTGGGTAAAAGCAATCATTTCTCCCTTTCCATAAAACTGTGTCATAACTTCTATCTGTAAGGTTGCTAAATTATTATCAATATAATGAGCGATCCCTGTTACCCCACTCAAATTAGGGAAAAAGTTTTCTACTTCTGATTTAAAATTAGCAAACTGGTTCCCTTCCGCACTTTGCATCCCTTCAATAGGAAAAACTTTTCTATCTTCATTGATGGCTTTCCATCCTGAAACTTCTGAAGCCCCACTTTCACTGAGTCCATGAGAAATGTACGTGCCTCCAGCAAAATCATCTCGCTTCGATTGCTCATAAAGACCTACCATAATTGGCACTGTTTTTAATTCTTCAATCTTACGCATGCGAGAAATGACTTCATTTGCTATTTTTTTACCTTCTTCTAATAACTTTTCTCTTGGAATTTCTTGGACTTCTTGTCTTTGATCTCCAAAATAATCAACTGAATTGAGCGCTAACCCAACACTTAGACCTGCTAACTCCATACCATCATCTGTTTGCTTATAGTAATCTTGCTCCAGTATTGAGCTTAAATAATTTGGATTTCTCGTTGCAGGATCTGTTTCCCCATTATCTTCAGGATTTAATCCTAAGTTTTCTTCCCCATCTTCAATCTCTTTTTCCGTTAATTTTCTAGATCTTTGCAACCAGCTAGTGACTGTCCCAGCAGGAAGAAATTGGCCTTCTTGAAAAAAATAGTCTTCCGTAGAAAAATGTTTTTGTGAAAATCTCATTAAATCTTCTTCAAATGTCTTAATATTGACGTTAGAGTTCAATTCCCTTGTAATACCGCGATTTAAGCTTGGTGAATATGTCCCTTCTTTAGTGATGACCGGACGATAATAGTCAGAATCAATTCTTGATTCTATAATAACTGCATCTCCATTTTCACTAGTCTGAGTAGTCCCCTCTTCATTTTCTTCAGGAACATTCCCATTAGGACCAACAGGATCTGGTAACGCATCACAGGAAGCCAATAGCAATGTCATACTAGCTAAACCAAACAATATTCTTTTTTTATGCATATTTTTTACCTCACTTTCAAGATTACTCAGACAGTTCTTTTAGTAATCTCTTTTCATCCCATATAGAAACTTCTAACTCTTTAGCTTTATCTAATTTACTACCAGCATCTATTCCAGCAATGAGTAGATCAGTTTTTTTAGAAATACTTCCTGTAACATTCGCACCCAGTAAAGTTAGCTCTTCTTTTAAATCATTGCGTTTAAAGTGTTCCAATTTTCCAGTTATAACAACTGTTTTATCATTGAAATATGAATCTGTATTAATTGTTGCTTGTCTTTTGACTCCAGTATAGGTCATATTAATACCAAATGATTTTAATTTATCGATGAGATCCATTGCAGCTTCTAACTCAAAGAAAGCGACAATACTTTCAGCAATAATTTCTCCAATCCCTTCAATAGATTGGATATCTTCAAGAGAAGCCCTTTTGATATTCTCGATAGATTCATATTCTTCAGCTAAAAGTCTTGCGGCTTTTGCGCCAACGTGTTTAATCCCTAGACCAAATAACAATTTTTCCAAAGAATTATCTTTCGAATTCTTAATAGCATTTAATAAATTCTCGGCAGACTTATCTGCAATTTTGTCTAAAGTTAAAAGGTCTTCTTTATTTAGTCGATATAGATCAGATACATCTTGTACTAACTGTTTTTCAAAAAGTTGAATGATAATTTTTTCACCAAGTCCGTCAATATTCATTGCATTCCTTGAGACAAAATGAATTAATCTTTCTTTTGCTTGAGCTGGACATTTTGGGTTCACACATCTCAAAGCTACTTCATCTTCTAGGTGTACTAATTCACTTTGGCAAGCAGGACATTGTGTAGGTATCTGACATGGTTCAGTCTCTTTAGATCTCGAATCAAAATCTACTCTCACCACTTCAGGAATAATGTCTCCTGCTTTTCTGACAAATACGGTATCGTTTATTCGAATATCTTTTTCCTTTATCAAGTCGACATTGTGCAAACTCGCTCTCTGCACAGTAGTTCCTGCTAAGTGAACTGGATCCATTAACGCAGTCGGCGTCACCACTCCTGTGCGTCCGACAGACCATTCAATTTCATTTACAGTCGTCTTAGCTTCTTCAGCTGGAAATTTATAAGCAATTGCCCATCTTGGAGCCTTCACAGTATAACCAGCCTGTTCTTGATTATCGAATTTATTTACTTTTATAACAATCCCATCAATTTCATAGGGTAAACTAGTTCGTTTATTCTGATACTCTTCAATGTAAGTCCAAACCTCTTCAATAGATTGAAAAACAGTTCTTTCTGGATTCGTTCTTAATCCTAATTTATCCAGAGAGTTTAAAGCGTCACTTTGTGTTTCTACATTCAAATCTCCATACTGCACTATTGAATATAAAAAGACACTTAGATTTCTAGAAGCTGTTACTTGGGGATTTAAATTTCTTAATGTTCCTGCAGCTGCATTCCTGGGATTTGCAAACACGGCCTCCCCTTGTTCTTCTCTTTCCTCATTTAATTGTATAAAAGAGGACTTAGGCATATATATTTCACCACGAGCTTCAATTGTCACGGCTCGTTTCAACTTAAGCGGAACTGCTTTAATTGATCTTACATTCCCTGTTACATTTTCTCCGACTCTTCCGTCTCCTCTAGTGACTGCTCGAATGAGTTTTCCATTTTCATACTTTAAGGAAACAGCTAAACCATCAATTTTGAGTTCACATTCATATTCAACTTCACCGTCAACCAATTGTCTGACTCGCTTATCAAAAGCTCTTAGTCCATCTAAATCAAAAGCGTTATCCAAGCTTAGCATTGGTAAATCGTGTTCAACCTTTTCAAACCCTGGAAGAAGTGTTCCTCCTACTCGCTGAGAAGGCGAGTCTTGCTGAACCAACGTAGGATACATTTCTTCAAGTTTAAGCAACTCTTGATATAATTTATCATATTCACTATCTGGAATAGTCGGTCGATCAAGGACATAATATTCATGACTGTAATGATCCAATAAAGTAATCAACTCATCTACTCTTCTCTGAGCTTGCTTGAAATCATTATCTAAAACCACTAAGTTTGCTCCTCTCAGTCTTTTTCAGGTTTCATACTTTCTCAATTGGGGCAAATGTTGCTAACAGTGGTTTAATTCCAATACCAGGAAATGCAATATCCAATTGTAGATCTTGGCCTGATCCACTAATTTTAACAACTGTTCCTATTCCCCAAGTCTTATGGTTAGCTTTGTCCCCAACCGTCCAGTCTAAACTTTCTGCCCCACTATTACCTGTTGGATGAGAAGTGACTGTTCTGACCTTCTTGTTAGCAGGAATATAGTCATTAGATCGATTACCAAAGCCGCTATTTATTCCACTTGAGAAAGGTTTTATACTATTCGATTCTACTCTTTCTAGTAAGTCATCTTCAATTTCATCTAAAAACCTTGATGGTCTATTCAGTTGTGTTTTACCATATAGCGTTCTGTTCATTGCATTGGAAAGATAGAGTTTCTCTTCCGCTCTAGTGATTCCAACATATGCAAGCCGTCTTTCTTCTTCCATTTCTTCCTCATTTAATTCTGCTCTGGATAACGGGAACAACCCTTCTTCCATGCCAATTAGGAAAACAACTGGAAATTCTAGTCCCTTAGCTGCATGGAGCGTCATTAAAGTAATCTCGCTTGTAGGTTCTTCTGCTTCTGTATCTAAATCAGATAATAAAGCTAAGTCAGTTAGGAAAGAAATCAAACTCTTATCTTCTTGAGGGTCTTCATCGAATTGCTGTGTTACAGAAAGAAACTCATTAATATTTTCAATACGTGCTTCTGATTCTAATGTTCGTTCTTTTTTTAATGTAGGAAGGTAATCAGATTTTTCAAGAATTTGTTCAGTTAACTCTGTTACAGTAAGAAATTCGGCCATTTTTCTAAAATCATTGATCATTGCAGCAAATACTTCCAGGCTATTAGCAGCTCGACCAGATAAGTTGGTTACTTGAGCATTTAATGCTGCTTCATATAACGACCATCCCATCTCTTCTGCTGCTAATATTAGCTTTTCAATGGAACTAGCTCCAATACCTCTTTTAGGCACATTCACCACTCTATTAAAACTTAAATTATCTGATGGATTTGCAATTAGAGTTAAATAAGCTAAAATATCTTTAATTTCTTTTCTGTCATAGAATTTATGTCCTCCAACCATACGGTAGGGAATGTTTGTCTTGATCAGAGTTTCTTCCATAATTCTTGACTGGGCATTCGTTCTATACAATACCGCGAAATCATTATATTCCTTCTTAGAATCCAAGGCCATTTCTTCTTTAATCTGTTGTACGATATAGCGAGATTCTTCATGTTCATTGCCAGCTCGATAGTAGACGATTTTATTTCCATCATGATTATCCGTCCAGAGATTTTTTTCTCTTCTATTAATATTATGGGATATAACATGGTTCGCTGCTTGTAAAATATTTTTAGTTGAGCGATAATTCTGCTCTAAATAAATCACTTTAGCTTCTGGATAATCTTTCTCAAAATTCATAATATTTTCCATATCTGCTCCACGCCATCCATAAATACTTTGATCTGCATCTCCAACGACACAAATATTCCGAAGGCGACTAGCCAATAACTGAACTAATTTATACTGAGCATGGTTTGTATCTTGATACTCGTCAACGTGGATATACTGAAATTTAGTTTGATAGACTTTCAACACATCTGGATGTTCTTCAAAAAGCCGTACCGTCAACATAATTAAATCGTCAAAATCTACAGCTTGTGCATTTCGCAGTTCTCGCTGATACGCATCATAACAGTCAGCAACAATTTTGCTGAAGTAATCACTTGCTTCTGCACGAAAAGCTGCTTCATTCTGTAATTTATTCTTTGCATTACTAATTTCAGAAAGTATTGCACGTGGATTATATTTTTTTGGATCGATGTTTTGTCTCTTTAAAATTCGTTTCATTAATGTCTGCTGTTCCCCAGGATCACTAATTGTGAAAGAACGGCTATATCCAATCTGGTCAGCTTCTCTGCGTAAAATCCTTACACACATTGAGTGAAAAGTAGAAACCCATACATCGGTTCCACCTTCTTTGACTAAATTTGATACTCGAGCTTTCATTTCAGAAGCTGCTTTATTTGTAAATGTTATCGCTAATATATTCCAAGGGTTTACACCTTGTTCTTCTATTAAGTAAGAAATACGATGAGTCAGTACTCTCGTTTTACCAGAACCTGCTCCTGCCATAATTAAAAGCGGGCCTTCAGTATATGCCGCTGCTTCTTTTTGCTTTGGATTCATTCCACTTAAAATATCTTTACGCAGTACCAATATCGTCATCCTTTCAGGTAATCATACATTATTTTATTATACAGAAAACATCTCTTTCTTTCCATAGAACAAGGCATTCCATCATATAAATCTTAGAATATTATCTTTTTCAAGTTCCGGTATAACACTTTTATACTTACATAAGAGAAAACATTTGTTTTAATCTAAATACTTTTAATTAACATAATATTTTATCCATACAAAAAAAGCATATTGAATTGATTTCATCAATATACTTTTTAAATACTCTCTTATCTAATCTATGATCTGTACGATATTTAAAAGGAGTTGATTCAATAAGATTCTTATCTCTCTCCTAGCATAAGGATAATTTTGCTCTTCTAATAATTGAATTAACTGCTCATAATGTTTTATTTTAGTCTGCCGACTTCGATAGAGAACATTTGAAATTTTTCCGTTATCTGGCAACAAGTCTTTCATCGACATTAAAATCATTGATCTACTATGTCGATTTTTTTCTAATGAAAGCAGCTCTTCCCACAATTGCCATTCTTTTTCTTCAAAATCATTTGTATTGTTTGAATTAGCTTGTTTCATACTTTGTAATATTATTTTTGAATGTTTAAGATCCATTTGCTTTTCTTGCTTTTCAAGTTTCATTAAATAATGAATTACCATTAATTCAATAAATTCAATGCGCTCGCGAAAAGATTTTGAATCAATCATTAATGGTAAAACTTTAGCCCCTTTATACGGCTCGATCTTAATATATTTTTCTTTTTCCAAAAGCATAACTGCATTACGAATTGGCGTTCGGCTCATCCCTAAAATTTCAGCAATATCTTGTTCCCGTATATGCTTTTGAGGTAACCATTCTTTATTTTCAATTTTTCTCTTTATAAAATGATAAGCTTCTAGCTCTCTTTTCTTAATTTTTTTCATTTTTTCAGTCCTTGACTTTTTCTCTAATCATTACTTATTAGGCCTTTAATTAGATCAAAAGAAATTTACTCTACTGCAGAACATTTAGCTACATTCCTATATCTGATAAGAGTACTAATAACTCATTTATATTATCTGCAGGAATTGATACATGACCTTTCTCAGTATTTGGATCTGCTGGATCATTTTGATAAAAAGTAAACTTCCAGTCTTGTTGAATTCTAGCTTGCGTGTATGCCTGTTCAAGCTGCGTATAATCGAATACTCTCATTACAGTAGAACTAGTCAAATTCCATTCTGTTGGTATTGGCCAGCCACAGATAGCGCGAATATGTGCATCAAATTGCGATAACTCTCCTTGATCTATCGTAAAGTGAAAGGCTTGGTGAGGGTGCCCAACCAATTCATTTATATAGAGTGACCCCGTCGAAGTAGTAAATAATTCTAAAGCTATAACTCCTTGAAAATCAATATTTCCTGCTACAATTTTAGCAATTCGATTCACTTCTTCTACTATATCCTCACTAACTCGTGCTGGTGTAACAGATTGGAAAAATTCATCATTACGGTACATCATTTCAGTAACTGGATAAATTAATATTTGGCTAGAGCTGTCTTTCGCAATGGCAACACATAACTCTCTTTCAAAGGGTATCCATGCTTCAAGTACACTTGCGCCAGAATCAACTAGTCTTTTTGTTTTAGGAATATCGTTTTCATCATATAAAACGACATGTTCCTTATACCGCTCGTCTGTTCTGTTTGCTTTTAGTACACAAGGGAAACCAATGCTTTGAACAGCTTCTTCTACATCTTCTATAGAAACAATAGTGGCAAACGGAGCAATGTTAAGACTATGGGATTCCAAGAAAGCTTTCTGCAAAACTCTGTCTTGAGAGATGGAGAGTAAATCTTCTCCTTGTGGAACCGGCAAAGTCCGCTTCATCATCCGCAGGTAATCCGAATGAAAAGCTTCCGTCTCGTATAAAACAACATCACTTTTCATCGAGAGATCTTGAAAGGCTTTTTCATTCGTCAATTCTGCCCTTAAATGCCAATCTGCAATACTACTAGCTGACGAGTTAGCATCTGGATCTAGAATACCAACTTTATATCCCATTTTCTTTGCAGAAAGGGCCAGCAATCGAGCAACGCTTCCACCACCGATTATTCCTATAGTTTTACCCGGTTGAATCCAATCACTCATGGTTACCGCTCCTCTTTCTATTTTCAATATTAGTTTTAAATCAATTAATTTATAATAAAACTATTCATTATGTGATTTCTTTTTCAATTTATTTTTCTTAATTTTCTTAGTCCAGAAGCCACCATTAATGTATCTTGGCTCATATGATATAATGAAAGCTTTGGCTTCAATTTCATGTATTTTGACATATAGATCACGCTCATTCGATCTTGGAGTTAAAATTTCCAATACATAACGGTCGCCTTCTTTTCCATATGCTTGGGTAGTTGTTACCCCATAACCAGAATTCCTTAATTTATTAGCGATCTCATAGCCTTTTTCTGGTACGATCGTCGTTACCAAAATATACCCTAGTGCTAAATAATTTTCTATTTTCATTCCAGTAAAAATACCCACTCCAAAACCTAATGCATATGCGAATACATTAAATACATTATCCAAGTTATCTAATACTAATCCCAGTCCCACTACGTATATCGTAATTTCTATCATTGCAATAAAAGGAGCGATTGACTGGTAACCTTTCATCGTCAACATCATTCTCAATGTATTAAGCGTAACGTATACTACGTTTATGCAAAATATTGTTAATAACATTATCCAATCTAAATTCACTAAAAACTCTCCCTATTTTTTGTCCTATCTATTGCTTTACATACTAGAACGGCTGAGACACTTCTAGCTGTCTCAGCCTGTTTTTATTGTTGTTTTTTATCTTCTACTAATTGTGAACTATCTTCTTCAAGTGCAATCTTTTCAACTCTCAAAGTCAAAATTCTCGATCCTTCAAGAGATTCTACTCTCATTAATAAATCTTCTAGTTTCAAGAATGCATCATCATCTTTGTTAGGTACACTTCCAAATTCAGTTATAAAATATCCAGCTATTGTATCAACATTTTCTGATTCAATTTTCGTATTAAAGAAATCATTAAATTTATCAATAGGTGCTGCACCTTCAACAATAAACTCTTGCTCTGAAATCTGTTCAATCAAGTTATTCGTTTCATCGTATTCATCATCGATCTCTCCAACTATTTCTTCCAAAAGATCTTCTAGTGTAACAATTCCGACCACTCCACCATACTCGTCATTAAGCACAGCCATTTGATTTTGTGTACGTTTCATTTGAAATATCAGATCATCAATATAAATGGTCTCTGGAACAAAAAGCGCCTCATTACTAATTTCTTTTAAATCAATATCATATAAAGGTTTTTCTTTTGAGGCTTTCAATAAGTTCTTCACATGAATGATACCTAATATATTATCTTTATCTTCAAAATACAAAGGAACCCTTGAATGAGAGGTATTGAGCATTGCATCAATATTTTCTCTATTTGAATCATCATAATCTAACATAAATGAATCTGTTCTAGGGACCATCACTTCTCTAGCTATCTTGTTATCAAGCGAAAGCACACCTTTAAGCATTGAAAATTCTTCCAGATCGATAATCTCATGATGATGACTCTGTTCTAAAAATGTACGAAATTCATCTCGCGTCATTGTTTCTTCTTGAGCATTGAAATCAATAGGCAATATTTTTTTCATACCATTTGTGATAACTTTCAATGTCCATACTATTGGAATAAATAACTTGCGGACAAAAAGAACAATCCCAACAAGAGCCATTGCTGTTTGATCAGGATTTTGTGCAGCAACCGCTTTAGGTAATTGCTCTCCAAAAATAAGTACAACAGAAGAAACAATTAAAGTGATGAGTATCATACTGGCAATTCTAGCATAAACAAAACCGCCTAATAAATCAGCTAGATAATCTGTATAATAAAATGATGCTAGTGCGCTACTGAATAATGCTGAAAGTGTCAATATAATTCGAACAGCAATTAAATAATCATCTGATTTTTCAAGTAGATTCAACACTTTTTTTGCTTTCTTGTTGCCTTCAATTGACAACTCGATGATTCTAGTCTGATTCAGTGACACTAATGCTATTTCAATTGCCGCAAAAATCCCGTAAATCAAAGTCAATAAGATGATGAGTGAAACATGCCCAATTAAGGGCTGTATACTCCCAGGATCTGAATTCATTATGTTTTTCTCCTTTTTTATGAACGAACCTTATTATTTTTTCAAAATCAAAGCCACTATATCACATATCCTACTGTCTCACAATAAAATAATGTACTAGTAGATTTAATACAATATAGCTATTCTGTTACTTTCAAGTCAGACAACACAGGTAAAAATCTATCGACAACATCACCACTGCCTTTTCCTTCTAAAAATCCCATAAAAGTAAAATCGTTATCGTCAGCATCGAATGCGTAAACAAATCCATTTGTGACGTTTTCGCCATCTTCTGACACTTCAGCTGTTCCTGTTTTCGCACCTACTGTAAATGGTAATGAAGAAAAGGCATGCGCCGTTCCATCCGTATCTTTAACTGCTGCAACAAGATCTTTCTTGATTAGTTGTGCAGACTCTTCAGATACTGGACTTAATTGGTTCACTTTCCCCTCTAACTCTAACTGAGGAAACGTCATTGCTCCTTTGTTGACAACAGCTGAGTAGAAAGAAATTTGATGAATCGGGCTCATCAGCAATTCTCCCTGCCCATAAGCAGTATCTGCTAATAAAGTTGGACGATTAAGAGTACCATCATTTGAGATTTGAGCTGGCTGCATACTGAAGGGTAAATTCATATTAGCACCAAAAGGAAATTGACTTAATTTTTCTACAAAGTCTTTTTCGCCCATTTCTAAAGCTTCCATCGCAAAATAAATATTGTCTGAATACGTAATAGCTGCTTGTAAATTCACTTCTGTTACAGCATCACTTACTCTAGTAATCTTATGGTCTCCGAATGAATTATCGTTTGGTTGCCACTCTAGTCCTTCTATCCTATGTGTCTTATCAGGTGAAGTGATACCTAGATCAAGACCAATCATTGAAGTAAGAATCTTAAAAGTAGACCCTGGTGCATACCTTTGAGCATAACGCGCTAGAAAAGGACTGTCTTCATCTTCAGTGTATTTTTGATATTGTTCATTTGAAATTCCTTCAACAAATAGTTGAGGATCATAAGATGGTGAGCTAGCAGCAACTAATAGCTCTCCTGAATCTGGTGCCATTACAACAGCTGCCCCAGGCTCTCCCTGCAATTGATCATACATTTCTTTCTGCAGATCCATGTCAATTGTCAAACGAATATTCTCTCCGTCTTTTTTTTCAGATTCAACTAAGACTTTTTTATTTTCTCCTGACTCAGTTTCAATATAAATCTGTCCACCTTTTATTCCTCTTAGTCGTTCATCAAAAGCTGCTTCTAACCCTGCTTTTCCAACAGTATCCCCTGTTTGTAAAGTGGGATTGCTTTCAATATCTTCTGCTGTAACCTCTCCAACATAACCCGTCAAATGTGCAGCAGCTTCCCCTAGCGGATACATTCTAGACTCTGTTTGTCTATATACTACGCCTGCTAGTTCGGGTCTATTATCTGCATTTACAACTTTAATAGGTACAAAACTTTCATCTGTTACCCAAGACTGTTCAAGTATTTTTTCTATGGAAGATACTTCTATGCCAAAATTTTCTGAGATACTAGATAACTGTGACTTACGTGCATCTCCTTCTCCTAACGAACTTGGAAGTATCCCAGCTTCCCAGGCACTTCCGTTACCGGCGAGCATATTGCCGTTACGATCATTGATACTTCCGCGCTCTCCTTCATCATAAGAAAGCTTAACGGTATCTCCTTCTTCCATATCTGGAAAGATCAAGGAAGTATCCCAATCCACAAACATTTTATCATCCACTTCGGAAAAAGTTGTCTCATATTTTAAATCTTCTAATCTTCCAAGCGATGTATCCATGGCTAATGTATAGGTGAATTTATACTGATCAGTTTCTTCATCTATAATAAGTTCGTTTTCCCTATTTTCAATATTTGCAGCCCCTATTCCAGAAAATATCGTTTTATATCTTTCTCCGATCTCTTCTCTATTATATGGCACATCATTTATTGAATCTTCAGATAGTAAAGTGACGAATTTCGTCATATCGTTTTCAGTTAATGCATCTAAGTAAGCTTGTAAAAGTTCTTCGGCTTGTGCTTGCCGCTTCTGAGCTTCTTTATTAGCTTGCCAATTATTATAAAGCCAGTAACTTCCGATAAGACCTAAGATAACAGCAGCAATAACTAACGGAATGAGCCAGACCTTTTTATTCTTTTTTTTCTCCTTAAACCTGTTTGAAGAACCTTTCATATATATCCCTGCTTTCCAATTATTTAAAATGATTCTATTATGGTTTCATTTATCTAATTTAACCAGAAATTCTGCACTAATTTTCAAAATCATCTTTCTCTTTTTTTCTATATTTATCCATTTTCTTACTAAACAATTTGCCATTAGATGGCGGAGTATAAGTGATTGTATTCGCTCCGGCTTCGATTGTAGCTTTGATACTCTCTTCTGTAGGTCCGCCTGTTGCTATAATAGGTAATTTGGGATATTTTTCTCTAATCTCTTTAACTAGTTCTATAGTGTTTCCAGCATTAGAAATATTCAAAATATCAACTCCAGCTGCCAGCCGTTCCTCGATATCCGTATATTCAGAAACGATTGTCATAATAATTGGAATATCAACTACTTCGTTAATTGCTTCGATGGTATCGATTGGTGTTGGTGCATTTACTACCACTGCTAGACAACCATGAGATTCCGCAAAAAGAGCCATATTAGCCGAACGTGGGCCTTGCGTTGTCCCGCCGCCAACACCTGCAAGTACTGGTATTGTAGAAACAGAAGTAATTGCTTCGATAATTGCCGGATGCGGAGTGAACGGATAAACAGCCATAATCGCATCAGCATTATTATTCATAATAATTGCGATATCTGTAGTAAAAAGCATCGCTTTGAATCGTTTTCCGTTAATATTGATTCCACTAGCTTCTCTTATAACATCTGGAACAGCGATATAATCTTTCCGCAAGTTGGTCTCAACAATAGGCATTTCTTTTCTTTTTGTCATTCACTCTTACTCTCCTGTTCAATAGTATCATGATCATATTTATATAACTCATAAGTTTCTATTAAAGAGATTACTTTTTCTGGATAATCTGGATCAGTTGCATAGCCAGCGGTTTGTAATGCTTCTGCTGATTCTATATAATTTGGAGCTTCAATTACTTCTTTATAAAGTTCTCCATCCCATTCAGTTCCATTATTTAATAACTTCGCATAATCTTCCATTGATTCCAACAGAGAATCATAGCTTCTAAACTGAGCACTTATTTCAATCCACTCATCTTCCTCAAATTCTTTAGTAGTATAAGAACTAGGGTTTTCTCCTTTGATGCCATAATAATTTTTTTCTCTTTGTGCTAATTCACTTTTACCCCAGTTAGACTCAAGTATAGCTTGTGCCATCATCACACTAGGTCTTACATGATATTTGGCTTCGATAATCACTGCATTCTCAGCTAGTTCATGAATGAACTCTTGCTCGTAATTCGTTGAAATACTACTAGGTTCTTCAAATAGTTTTTTACTGATCAGTGCGATCGAAAATATAAATAATAAAATACAAACGAAGAATATTTTCATTCCTAAGATAATTGGACTTTGTTTCTTTTTACGTGGGCTTTTACGTTTTTTGACCATTTTTTTAGCCAAGCCAATCTTCTCCTTTGAAACCAATAGACAACTTTTCTATTTGCAATTACTCATCTATCCTTACTTCTCGTTCTTTTAGTAATTCTATATATTCTTCTAATGTGAGATTATTATCCACAATAAACTTAGCATTATCTTCTCCAACATATCGGAAATGCCAAGATTCGTAATTAATATCGGTTAATTCTTTTTTGTTTTTTGGATAACGTAGAATAAATCCATAATCTGCCATCGTCTTGATTAACCAATGCTGAGACTCTTGAGTATCATAATCTGGTGTTAATCCATTTCCTTTTGAGATCCAATTTTGATCGACTATATCCATTGCTAATCCTGTATGATGTTCACTATTTTTAGGAATAGCAATATATTCCTCTGTTTTTTTTGTTGCTTCTTCTTTCGTGTATCCTTCTTCCATATACTGATTAATGCTACGGTCATAATTATTCTGCTGTCTTTCCACAGATCTATATCCTGAAGCAAAATAAAGATTGTATCCTGCTTCTAAAGCTGCCTTTTCCCAGTTCTTATAAGCATCTACTATTCTACGGTCAATTAATTTACCTGGTTCTATTTCCACTAAATCAGGTTTAAAATCATCTGGTAAGGGCGTCCAGTTATTCACTAATATTAAATTCCAGTCTGTCGAACTGACATTTTCTGGTAACGACTCTATTAGTGCGAGATGCTCTTTTTCTTCTTCAGACTGATTATCTTTAGTAAGACTATCGGTAGATTTATTCTCATTTTGCTCTTCAATAGTTGGATCAGAAACTTTTTGATTCGTTGCTGACTCATTATCGATAACTGAACATCCAGTCAAAATCAATGTGCTAAAAAGAAGTATAAACCGTCTTTTGATTATCATACAAAAATCTCCTACTTTGTTTAATTCACTTCTCCTATTTTACCACAACGCAAACTAACATAACAAAGTCTACACGAATATCTGAACTTTATTAACCGTTTACTTCATATTTTTGATACAATTAACTAGTAAACATGTATTATAACAAGTTACTTATAAACTATACTGAAAGAAGGAATGCTTATGTCTACAACAAAATGGGGTATCATTGGACTAGGTGAAATCGCTCATAATTTTGCAGATTCATTTAAATCCGATAACGCCGAACTGATTGCCGTTGCTTCAAGGACACTTCAAAAAGCCCAGGATTTTGCATCAGAATATAATGTTCCAAAAGCTTACGGACACTATGAAGCTCTCTGCTTCGATCCAGATATTGATATTGTCTATCTGGCAACACCCAACAGTCATCATGCTGAAAACATCAAAATGGCTTTAAATGCTGGTAAGCATATCTTATGTGAAAAAGCTATAGTGATGAACGCTGCACAACTTGCAGAAGTAATGGAACTTGCAGAAGAAAAAAATCTGATTGTAGCTGAAGCAATGACAATTTATCATATGCCTTTATTCAAACAACTGAAATCCAGAATTCAAACTGGTGAGTTTGGTGAATTAAAAATGGTGAACGCCATGTTTGGAAGCCTTAAAGATAGCGACCCTTCTATGCGATTTTTTAATAAAGAACTCGGTGGTGGCGCCTTACTTGACATAGGTGTCTACGCATTATCCTTCGTTCGTTATTTTTTAAGCAGCCAACCGACTGATTTACAAACAATGGTCAATCTGTATGAAACCGGCGTTGATGAAATGAGTACAATCCAACTGAAAAATTCTCAAAATGAATTATCAACTGTTTCCTTATCCTTTAGAGGTAAAATGCCAAAGCAAGGTGTTATTGTCTGTGAAAATGCCTTTATCACTGTACTAGATTATCCTAGAGCAGATAAAGCAATCATCACTTACCCAGATGGTGCCACGGAAATTGTAGAAGACGGTTCCTCAGCATTTGCTTTGTCCTATGAAGTACAGGACCTTTCTGATACGATACTAAACAAAGAAAATAAAACTTATATTGAATTAACTAAAGATGTTACAGATCTAATGGACCAGTCTGCAAAAGCCTGGGGAATGGATTTGACTAAGTAACAACATATAAAAAGATAGATATCATATGATATCTATCTTTTTATATGTTACTCTTGTGCTTTTAAAGCTTCGATCATATCAATATATTTCAGTTTGAAATGCATTAAGATCATGACCAATCCTGAGAATAGGAAAGTAAGCAATCCTGAGAATAAGAAACTGGTAAAGTTAATCTGGCGACTGAATCTCATTACATCAATTTCCGCAGTCTGTAAGACAAATCGTTGCATGATAACCCCTAAACCAAGTCCGACTATGATTCCCATTAAAGTCAGTACAAGATTCTCTCTATAGACATACATGGTTACTTCTTTATCATAGAATCCTAGTACTTTGATCGTAGATAGTTCTCTTTCTCTTTCTGAAACATTTATATTAGTCAAATTGTACAAAACAATAAACGCTAAAGTGGCAGCTGATACGATAATTACGAGTGTTACTACATCTAAACTATCTAAAGAACTTTGCATTGTATCGTAAATTGCAGAAACAAACACTACTCCTTGAACTGCCTCTTTTTCATTTAATGTTTGACCAATTTCATCATCGCTGATCGCATCGGTATCATACTTCAGCAAGCGTATATTATAAACCGGATCTTTTTTTGTAGCTGTCTCATAAGCTTCAGGAGACATATAAACATAATGCTGGAAGTAATGCTCTACAATTCCTTTTACTTCTACCTCATATACCTCTTGATCCTCTCCGTTGATCTGAATTTTATCTCCTTCAGTAACGTTCAATAGATCAGCTAACTTCTGCGTTATAATGCCGCCTTCTTTAGGCAGATCATAAATTTTATCCGATTCATCTTTATCTTTAAGAACTACATATTCATTCATTTTGTCAGCATCTTCAGGCACAAATACATTAATGTCTTGTCGATTTTCATCTACTTCTGCTGTAAAAGTATTTTGTTCAACTTCAATACTACTGTTGATTTCTTCCATATTATCTATGGTTTCTATATAGTCTGACTTGTCACTATCATCTGCATCTGTGTTTTCCGAAACAATCGCTTGATACTGGTTGATTTCTCCATATTGGATACTTCCGATATTCGAAATAGAATCCGATAATCCAAACCCTGTCAATAAAAGTGCCGTACATCCAGCCACTCCAATAATCGTCATTAGCATACGACCTTTGTATCGGAATAAATTTCTTGATGCAACTTTCTGAGTAAAACTAAATCGATTCCATAAGAAAGGGATTCTTTCAAGAATGATTCTTTTACCTTTTTTAGGTGCTTTTGGTCTCAATAAATTGGAGGCATTGCTTTGTAAAGAAATGCGTACGGACACTAATGTCGCTAACCCTGTAGCGCATAAGGCGGCAATTAATGAGACAATAGAAAAGCTCCAATAGAACTGTACCCCTATGTCCGGTAGATTATATAGCGATCCATAAGCATCCATAATGACGGATGGGAACACCCAATAACCGACACCTAAACCAATTCCAGCTCCAACTATTGTTGCTAAAAAAGCATAAACAAAATACTTTGTTGAAATATCTTTGTTGGTATAGCCAAGAGCTTTCATTGTACCGATCTGATTTCGTCCTTCATCTACCATTCTTGTCATAGTAGTCAATGAAATCAATGCAGCTAGTAAGAAGAAAAATACTGGGAATATTTGTGCAATAGCACTAATTCTTTCAGAATTCTCTCCATACTCTTCATACCCGGCAAAATAAGAGCGATCATTGACTAGATATTCAGGTGCTTCCAAGTTATCTAATTCTTCTTGAGCATCTTCTAAATCTGTTCTAGCATCAGCGATCTCAGCTTCAGCTTCTTCTCGTTCATTTTCAAAAGTTTCAAGGCCTTCTTGGTACTCTGCTTCTCCGTTTTCCAGCTCTGCTTCAGCTTCTGACAGTTCAGCTCTACCATTTGCCAATTCTTTTTCTAACGTAGCTTCCGCTTCATCAAGCTGTTGTTCGCCAGAATCCAGCTCAGCTTCTTGCTGTTCAATTTCCGCTAATCCAGCATTTACCTCTTGTTGAGATTGATCGAGTTCAGCTTTTGCATTTGCTAATTCTTGACGTCCTTGAGCAATTTCTTGTTCCGCTGCTGATAATTCCTGCTCCTGTGCATCTAACTGGGCTCTATTATTTGCTATCTCTTGACGAGTCGCTTGTACTTGTGCTTCGGGTAATTGTGCAGCGTTAGCTTCTAATTCCTGCTCCGCAGCTTCTAGTTCTTGTCTGGCACTTTGAATCTGCTGTTTACCATTTGCAATATTTTGTTCTGAACTAGCCAGTTCAGCTTCTGCAGTTTGACGACGAGCTTCTAATTCTTGTCTTCCAGAATTAATCTGTGCTTGTGCACTCTCAAGTTCCGCCCTACCTTCTGAAATCTGCTCTTTTCCTTGCTCAATTTCATTTCTTCTAGAATCAATTTCAGCACGAGCATCCGCTTCTTTTTGTTCTAATTCAGCAAGTCCATTTTCGTAAGCAGCTTTACCATCATCTAATTCAGTTCTAGCATCTTCTAATTCTGTCTTAGCTTCATCTAACTCCGTTTGAGCTTCTTCAATTTCTTTATAGCCTTTATCGATTTCTTCTTGACCTTCTTCTTTAATGGAAGACAATCGTTCTTGTGGTCTATCTTCCACTAAAGTTTCTAATTCATTTGATTTGTCTTCCATAAAATTATCATATTCATCGCTATAGGCCGGATATTGATCTGATTCATCATACTTAATAAATGTTTCGGTTCGATAATCAAGATTAAAATCTTCTTCTAAAATTACTGAAAATCCATCTAGCGTTCCCGAACCAACTTGCGTATTTCCCCGAGTATCACTCTCTACATATAGAGGGCTTTTAACAAAACCTACAATTTTATATTTAAGTTGATTAAAATTTTCTTCATAGGCTTCATCTGTTCCTTCTTCCAGCTGAATCGTATCTCCAATTTGGAAATTTTCTTTATATGTTGTTGTTGAGTCTATTGCAATTTCTCCAGATTTTTCTGGCAAACGCCCCTCTAATACTGTGTACTTATTCAACTGTTGCTTCTTATCAAGATCCAGTCCGTATATTTTAGAAGTAATGCCGTTATTACTCAGGACAACATCTGTTGAATAATAGGATTCTACCGTAGCATGCTCTACCGTATTTAATAGCTCAACATCTTCGTCGTTTAGTCCCATAGTAGAAAGTACTTGAAAATCCATTAAATCGTGCTTCTTATAATATTGATCTGCTGTTTTGATCATGACTGGTCCAGTCGCACTAATTCCGGCAAAGAAAGCTACCCCTAGTAAAATAATGGCTAATATTGATAGAAAACGTGTCTTAGATTTTCTAATCTCTCTAAATGTGTCTTTCCATAAAGCTGTTTTTTTCAATTCCATTCCTCATTTAAGTTGTTTTCATTATTGGATCAGGTCAACATATTCGTTTTTCTTTTATTTTACCATTCAATTTCGTGTACAGGAGTAGGGTGTTCGTTTACTGTCATACTTCTCACTTTAGCATTATTAATATCGATTACTCTATCCGCCATTGGTGCAATTGCTCGGTTATGTGTAATTACAACAACTGTCGCGCCATATTCTTCTTTGGATTTATTTAAAATTTCTAGTACTTTTTTCCCTGTTTCATAATCTAATGCTCCGGTTGGTTCATCACACAAAAGTAGTTTTGGCTGCTTAGCAAGTGCTCGCGCAATCGCAACTCTTTGTTGTTCGCCACCAGATAGTTGGGCTGGGAAATTATCCATCCGATCTTCAAGTCCTACACTCTTTAAAACTTCAGCAGCATCCAGAGCATCTGGAGAAATTTCTGCAGCCAATTCCACATTTTCTTTAGCAGTAAGATTAGGGATTAAATTATAATTCTGGAATACAAAGCCGACATCATCACGTCTATACTTTGTTAATTTTTTTTCATTAAACCCTACTATATTCGTACCATCAATTATAACTTCGCCTTCATCAGCGGAATCCATTCCGCCTAAAATATTCAATACAGTAGTCTTTCCCGCCCCACTCGGTCCCACAATTACAGCAAACTCGTGTTGTTCGACGTTAAATGTTATTCCATTGTTAGCTACCACAGTTGTTTCACCGGATATATATCTTTTGTATTCATCTTTTACAGTAATATAAGCTGTCATACATCTTTCCTCTCTATCATTCTCTTACTATATATTAGCATAGCGCGTAAAGGACTTGTACATAGTATGCTTTTCATCACATTTTCTTCATAAAAATATCACGATTTCATAACAAAGAGCCAGTAAAGTTACCCATACTTTACTGGCTCTTTGAAGTTAAAGCTTAACTTAACTAGTTTTCTCTAAGACCATAACTTTAAGATAATCGCTTTCTGGATACTGTTCATTTATTTTAAAATCTTCTGGTAGTCCATATTCTTCTAATAAATATGCATCTACTTCTTCTTTATCAAATGCTTCATTGATCATTTGATAAAAATCATCTCGACTTAATTTCCAAGTATTGGATGAAGCAATCAGCAAACCATTATCTGCTAAAATTTCTAATGCTTCTTGTACTAGACCAACGTAATCTTTCTCTACACTAAACGTACGTTTTTTCGTGCGTGCAAAAGTTGGTGGATCTAAAATTATAATATCAAATTTTAACTGGTGTTTTTTTGCGTAATCCAGATAATCAAATACATCGATTACACGAATTTCATGATCATCTGGATTCAATCCATTCACTTCAAATTGTTCAATTGTTTTAGCTTTACTACGTCTTGCAGCGTCTATATTAACTGTCTTGACAGCCCCGCCCATAGCTGCAGCTACAGAAAACGCACCAGTATAACTGAAAGTATTTAAAACCGTTTTGCCTGTTCCCCATTCCTCCATGAGTCTACGACGAACATTTCTCTGATCTAAAAAAATCCCAGTCATCCAGCCTTCATTAATATAAGTGGCATACTGGATGCCATTTTCTTTGATTAGAAGCGGTTCAGGAGGTGTTGCTCCAGCCACATGTCGTGATTGGATCTCAGCATTTTTAAAGCGTACTTTCTCAACTATTCCTTTAAAGTCAGGTATAGCAACTTTGAAAGCTTGATAGATTTGTTCACGGTAATCATAAAGTCCTTTATTAAACCAAGAAAAAATATAAAATCCATTATAATAATCAATCGTTATACCGCCAATTCCATCCCCTGATGCATTAAATAGACGGAACGCATTAGTAGATTTATCTGCATAATAAGCTGTTCTCGCATTTTGTGCCATTCGGAAATGTCGATCATAGAAATTAGAATCAATCGGTTCATCTTTATTAGTTGTAAGAATCCATCCTACTGTACGATCTTCCTCGCCGATATAACCTTTACCAATAAAATTATTGTTTTGATCAGTGATTTCAACAAACTCTCCTTGAGCCACGTCCTCCATAGTCTTGAAATCATATTCTTCTAAAGCTTTATATCCCTTTTTGAGACGATTCGCTGCTAATGTTTTTACTTTTAATTTTCTCACTATTCTACTCCTTTACTATCTTAGACAGATAGTTTATGGTGATTCTCATTATAACATAACTTCTTCTAAATTCCTTATCCCATATAAAAAGGTGGATGTCAAACTACTATTTGACATCCACCTTATATTATCATTCAGTTGCTTCAGATGTATCCATTTCTTCTGAGCTATTTTGGTCCTTATTATCTGTATTTCCTTCTGAATCTTTTGCAGGTTCTGTCGTATCATCTGATAATTCTGGAGCGTCTGTTTTGTATAAATCAGTTGTAGACTGTCCGCCATTCATTTCAATTAAACTTTTACTTCTCAGAGGATCATTCTCCAAATATTTTAGCTGATCACTATAAATATAGTCATTTCGTTCAACATTACTGAAAGATTCTGGAGTATAAAAGCGTAGTAAATCCATCATCATTAAATCATCTGAAAAACCTAATTCTTTTCTAGCATCTTCTTGTATTTGATTTAATTTAGCTAATTCTTCTTCTGATAAAGTATCTTGAATTTCCTCACCTGTGTTATTATCATAAATACTTTGTCCTATAAACGAATAATCGTCTGTGATAACATTTCCGTTTCGGAAAGGAATTGTATCATCATGTTCTTCTGATAACATATCTTGTCCCATAAACAGATAATCTTTTGTTTCAAGTCCTAATAGATGCATCATAGTTGGTAACATATCAACTTGTCCACTAGTCTTGTGAGATACTTGTCCATTTTTTGCTCCTGGTACATGAATAATCATAGGGACTTTCTGCATTTGAGTATTTTGGAAATCTCCCCATTCATCTTGATCTTCACCCAGTAAAGAAGCAAGATGAGGATTTCTCATGTTAGAAATGCCATAATGATCCCCATAAAGCATAATGATTGAATTATCATATAACCCAGATGCTTTTAGATAGTTGAAGAATTCTTCAATAGCCTGATCAGCATAGTTTGCAGTAGCAAAATACTGGTTGATAGTTTCATCATCTGTATTAGCAGTAGGAAATCCAGCATTCTGTTCGTCTAATGGATAAGGGAAATGATTCGTTACAGTAATAAATTTAGTATAGAAAGGTTGTGGCAGTTGTTCTAGATACTGCACAGACTCATCAAAGAACAACTTATCTTTTAACCCATATTCCAATGAATTATCCCCAGATACATCATAAAAAGCTGAATCAAAGAAATAATCATAGCCAAACTGTTGGTAAGTGTCATTTCTATTCCAGAATGAACCTACATTTCCATGAAAAGCTGCTGAGGTATATCCAGCTTCTTGATGAAGGATATTTGGTGCAGCATGGAATGTATTTGTTGAACCTAAAGTTTGGAATGCGCTACCTTGAGGCAAGCCATAAAGGGAGTTCTCTCCCAAAATCTCAGCATCAGATGATTTACCTTGACCTACTTGATGATAAAAATTATCAAAACTGTAAGAAGACTCATCATGGAAAAGACTGTTTACAAAAGGCATTACTTCATGTTTTTCACCATTTTCATCTTCTAATTCATAATCAATTAGAAATTGTTGAACGCTCTCCATTGCAATAACAATAACATTGCGTCCTTTAGCTTCGCCGAAATATTCCGGATTAGGTGCTGCGTCATTTTCTTTAGCAAAATCGACTATGTCAACTAAATTAGACTCATCAGCACTAGCTTTAACATGATTGTTTTGAGCCGTTTGGAATGCATCATAAGCTGTGAAAAAGTTCAAACCTAAATATTTCACAATATAATTACGATCAAATGTTCTAACTAATAATTGAGGTCTATTACTTTCAGCAAGCGCTAAGTTTCCTGCAAATAGCGCAACCCCTAAAATAGTTGTTGCCACCGCATAGCGTTTTCTTAATGGACGACTATCCATTTTAATAGGTGATTTCTTCTTATATAAGATTGCAGTTAGTAAAATAATGAAATCCAACCAATAAAAGATATCCCATGGTCTCATCATAGCAACTGTTGAAGAAACAACTGCCCCAGAAACATTATTAGAACCTAACAATATATTCATTGTAAGAAAATCACTAAACTCTCTATAGAACATAACATTAAAGTACAATATCATTGAAGCGATCGCCATCACGACGAAGAGAGCGATATAGGCGCGCTTAGTTTTTTTAAAGTAGAGCGCAATAGAAAATAAAATCACTGTAAATGCTATCGGATTGATTAACAAGATAAACTGTTGGATCGCACCTGATACACCTAGATTAAATTCAACTTGATAGACTAGATAGGTCTTTAACCAGAATAAAATACTAGCTAATCCGAAAAAACCCATTCTTGTGCTTAATAAACTTTTAACTTTAGACATGAATATGCCTCCTATTATTTCTGTAATTCCTCAAACAAAGTATATTTTTTTACTGTTTGGTAATATTATTAATCTCTAGGACATTTTACATTAAACTTACATAGAAGGCAAATGTTGAATCTATGTAAATGCAAGTCTGAAAATAATTAAGAAAGCCCAGTACTGTAAAGAAAAAACCTTCAAACTCTTATATTCTTTCTATAAGAGTTTGAAGACTTAATAAATTATTAAATTTTTGGTTAATCTTTTGAGTCTGGAAATTCTATTGTAAATGTAGTTCCTTTTTCTGGTTCACTTTCTACCTCTAACTTCGCTTTATGCATTTCTGCTAGCTGTTGAACGATAGATAGCCCTAATCCGGATTCACCATATTTTGTGTTTGTTCTTGATATATCTGCTTTATAATATCGATCCCAGATATTTTTAATTTGATCTTCCGTCATTCCTATCCCATTGTCTTTAATGATAATCTTAGTACCTGTTTCTGTTTTCATTCCACTGACTTCTATCAATCCGTCATCTGTAAATTGAATAGCATTTTTAATTAAATTGACTAAAATTTGCTTGAAACGATCGTAGTCAGCATACACTGTTAGGTTCTCTAACGAATCTATTTTCAGTTTATTATTAGAGCTCTCTGCAATATTTGCCATTTGCTCTTTTATCTCATCTAAAATTTCGGAAACAGGAAGAATATGTTTATTCAAGATAATTCTATTTGCTCGAATATTTTCATAATCAAGATTTTCATTTACTAATCGAATCATTCTCTTTGTTTCTTTCCTCATTAATTGTATGCTTCTCAAACGTTGTGATTCAGGGATAACGTCATATTCTAGACCTTCCAGCAATCCGTTAATGGTAGTTAGTGGTGTTCGCATTTCATGCGCGGCATCTTGCATAAAAGTTTTACGTCTTTCTTCTTGTCGCTCCACCTCCTGCCGTGACATATCTAAAGCATAAATCATCTTATTGAAATCTTGAGAAAGATTATCAATTTCATCTCTATCTTTATGTTTAATACGAATATCATAATTCCCTTCAGCTACCATATGAGCAGCTTGCCTCAATCCATTTACCCGTTTAACTTGGTACCGTGCGAATACAAAACTCATTATAATAGCAATAATAGTTGAAATTAAAAACGCATTAAATAGATTTCTTTTTAAATCGCTCATTTGTCGCTCTATCTGGCTTACTGGTGCGCTTACAGCCACAAATCCCGCATAATCTCCAGCACTCGATGTAAAATAAGGTAGATAGATATAAGCTGTATCTCTAGGATTCCCATAAAGATCAGCTTGTTCAGTAGTTAAAGAAACCCGTTCCCCATCTCTTAATCGGTCTTCTTCCTCAGGCACAACCCTTGTTTCTATATTTTCTGATAACTTTGGAAAAACCAAATCTCCATTACTATCGAATACAAAAAAGGTTACGCCTTGATTTCCTAGAAGAGATTGAAAATGAGATAATTGGTTAGATTCTAAATTTACATCTACAATAGATTCTGCATAAGCAAATAATCTATTTTCAGTTCCTTTTATTGCTGTATTACGAGCAAATAAAACAATCGAAACAACTGATATTGTTAGCAGCATAATGATAACTGATAAAAACCCCAGCATTTGTTGATAAAAATAAGGAAACTTCATTTTTAATCTATAGCTCCTGTATCATCAAATTTATATCCTACGCCCCATACTGTGTGAATAACTTGTGGACCGTTTTGTACAAGTTTCTGCCTCAATTTCTTTATATGTGCGTCAACTGTTCTTTCATCGCCAAAATATTCATAGTCCCACACCATTTGTAAAAGCTGTTCTCTTGAAAAAACTCTTCTTGGACTATTAGCTAAAGTGTATAGTAAATCAAATTCCTTAGGTGTCAATCCTTCTAATAATGTGTCATACAACAAAACTTCCCTTGTATTTCTGTCTAATTTTAGATGTTCTGTCTCAACTTCATACAAACTATCCTCTAATTCAGTTGAATGCGTTTGAGCATTTGCTCTTCTTTTAAGCGACTTGATTCGCGCAACTAAAGTCAGTGGACTAAATGGTTTAGTAACATAATCATCTGCCCCGATCTCTAAGCCTATTACTTCATCACTTTCAGTATCCTTAGCGGTAAGCATAATAATCGGAATTTGTGTAGAATATTTTCTAATCTCTTTACAGATTGTCATTCCATCCATTTCCGGTAACATAATATCTAGCACAACCAAATCATATTTATTCTGATTATTCAAATAAGTGTCTAACCCTTTTTTACCATTATGAACAAAGGTCGCTTCCCATTCTTCTTTCAAAAAAAACATTTCAATCATTTCACATACGGATTCATTATCTTCAATCATCAAAATATTCATGCGTATCCTTCTTTCATTAATATTTCTTTATAAGCTTCATTCTACATTATATAATAAATATTTGAAAATTTTGTGTGATTTTTTATTTATAAAGAAAGAAATAAGATAAAATAATGAAAATATGAAGACTATAATATAACTTAAAATAAAAAAACTCACTAAATTAAATTAGCGAGTTTTTTAGTTACTTTTTTAGATGTTTACTTTTTGGGCTGTAGGAACTGAACTTCATTAACTAATAGCTCTACTACATAGACGGTTTCTGATTCTTTATTCTTATAAGTTCTAGATTGCATTTTCCCCATTAATCCCACTAAGTCACCTTTATTGCAGTATTCTTCAATAAGTTCTGCCTTTTTCTCCCAGACTACAAATGGAATAAAGTCAGCTTCCACCCCATGGTCAGTACGATAATTTTTCTGGACTGCTAAGACATTATTCGATACTATTTTCCCCTCTCCTATATCGCGCAACTCGATTTCTCGAACAATTCTTCCCACCATTGCTACTTGATTCATACGCTTTCCTCCTAATATACTAGACTTTTTAGTGAACCTGTCCTTTGAACAGCACTACTATATAGACTGTATAATTACAAGAAAAACTAATGAAAAAAGATGAGTAGAATTTACTCTACTCATCTTCAATATGTTAGAAGTAGGATTACATAAAGAAATCTAAAATATGTTGCCACAATTCAGGTTTAAATACATCCATGGGGCTACCGCCATCACCAATCACTCCATATCCGAGCATTACTCCTCCAATAAAAGCTACAGCGATCACTAAGATTACTAAAAATACTTTTAATAGATACATTCCAGTCTTCTTTAAAATAGATTTCCAATTCATGAACTACACACCTCTAAACATTTCAAATTTATTATACATGGATATTTCTTACATTCGATTCTCTCACAGCCAAAATACTACTTACGTTTTTTTAGATTTTCAAGTAAAATCCCCGTACCTAATGCAACGGAATCTAATGGACTTTCAGCTCTAAAGACAGGAACTTTCAACTCTTCTGCAAACAATAGATCAATACCGTCGATCAAAGCACCACCGCCTGTTAGAATCACACCACGATCAATAATATCAGCTGATAATTCTGGCGGTGTTTTTTCTAAAACTTCTTTTGCTTTCTCCACTACAACTACCATTGATTCACGGGTTGCTTCCATAACCTCAAGAGAAGAAATGGACACAGTACGAGGCAATCCAGTAACTACATCTCTTCCTCTAACGTCCATTGAGTCGTTGCGTCCGTGATCAAAAATCACACCAATCTCTTTCTTAACTGCTTCAGCTGTGCGTTCTCCGATCAACAAGCTATGTTTTTTCTTCAAATAAATAATAATATCATTATCCAACGTATCACCAGCAATTTTTACAGAGCGACTTGTAACAATCCCACCCATAGAAAGAACTGCTATGTCACTTGTTCCGCCTCCAATATCTATCACCATATTTCCACTTGGTTGAAAAATATCCATTCCTGCACCAATAGCAGCAACTTTAGGCTCTTCTTCCAGATAGATATTCTTACCACCACTTTTTTCAGCAACTTCAATTATTGCTTTTTGTTCGATAGCTGTAATATTAGTAGGACAACAAATTAAGATATTGGGTTTCGATAAAAATCCTTTAACATTCAGTTTATTAATAAAATAAGTAAGCATTGCTTCAGTTATATCAAAATCAGCTATAACTCCACCTTGAAGAGGACGAATCGCTTGTATATTCCCTGGCGTTCTTCCAACCATTAAATAAGCTTCCTCGCCAACTGCTAATACTTCTTTAGTTTTAGTATCTAAAGCTACTACTGAAGGTTCATTTAATACTATTCCTTTACCTTTAACATGTACTAACACATTGGCGGTTCCTAAATCGATTCCAATATCTCTTGCCATAATTGTTCCCCTCTCAAGTCTTTTAGCGATTCTGCAAGATTAGTTAAAAGACTACTAACTAGTTTATAATTTTTGTATATATTCTCTAAATTTTCTCACTCTTCCTATCATACTCAAGATTTTACTAAAGAGCAAGATTAAAAACAACTTGAATTAAATAAAACCTATTTATATGCAAAAAAAGGAGAAAATCGAACGATCATCTTCTGAGATCTTTCCGATTCAACTCCTTATTTATTATCAAACGAAATTTATTCTGTGACGACTGCATTCGATACCTGTGAAGAAACTTCCTCTGTCACTCTTTCGATATCGGCTCCTAATTGTTTTAATTTTTCATGGAATTGATAATATCCGCGATCTAAATGGTTCAAGTTAGTAACACGCGTATGACCTTTGGAGATAAGTCCTGCTATAATTAAGGCAGCTGAGGCTCTTAAATCACTGGAAGCAACTTCGGCTCCTTGTAATTCTTCCCCACCAGCAATCATAAGACTTTGGCCATCAACTTTAAACGCTGCATTCATTTTACGCAATTCTTCCATATGCATGAACCGATTTTCAAAAACAGTCTCTCGCATAACGCTTGTTCCTTTTGCACTAAGTTGAGCAATTGTCATTTGTGCTTGCATATCTGTTGGAAAACCTGGATGTGGCATAGTTTTTACATCAGTCGGAAGCAATTGAGCTGGTCCAACAACCCGTAAGCCCTCCTGTTCTTCCTCAAACCGTACTCCCATTTCTTTTAACTTGGAGATCAGCGGTTTGTTATGTTCTGAAACAGCATTTTTAATCAGTATATTCCCTTTAGTTACTGCCGCAGCAACCATAAAGGTTCCACTTTCAATACGATCAGGGATAATCATATGATCTGTTCCAGTTAGTTCTTTGACTCCTTCGATGCGGATAGATTCCGTACCTGCACCAACTACTCTAGCACCCATTCGATTTAAGAAATTGGCTAGATCAACGATTTCTGGTTCTCTTGCAACATTTTCAATGATTGTTGTTCCTTCCGCAAGCGTCGCAGCCATCATGATATTTTGCGTAGCGCCTACACTTGGAAAGTCAAGATAGATATGAGCCCCTTTCAATTTTTCAGCGGAGGCTTCTATATATCCGTTTCTGATATGTACCTCTACTCCCATCGCTTCGAACCCTTTTAAATGAAGATCGATTGGACGCGTTCCAATTGCACATCCACCTGGCAAAGCTACCTTGGCATACGAATTACGAGCCAATAAAGGCCCCATTACAACAATTGAAGCACGCATTTTACTCATATATTCAAAAGGCGTTTCTTCATTTAATTCGCTTGTTGCATCCAATGTCATTTCTTTATTTCCTTCATCAAAAGAAATATCAACATTTAAATAATTTAGTACTTCTTTCATTGTATAAATATCAGATAACAACGGTACATTTGATAAATGATTTTTCCCTTTGCTCGCTAGAATTGTAGCTGCTAAAATAGGTAATGCAGCATTTTTTGCCCCTTCTACTTCAACTGTTCCATTTAAGTTTTGTCCGCCGTTCACAATAATCTTGTCCATACTATGCCCTCCAAGGTAATACTCATCCTATTAATTAATATTCATTCAGTTCATTCGATCATTTTTTATAATTTAAAATCATTATTCGAAATTTTTACAAGTTATATCATATATAATATAACTCTATCTTTTTTTCCAATTTTAAGATTAGATGAACAAAAAAGTTCATAATAACCTGTCATATTATATCAGAAAGCTATACATTTATAAACTATTACCTTTTCAAACCCTATGACTTTTTTGTGAACTTCCTCTATAGTTATAATATATCCTATATTATCAGCCGAATAATTGAACTAAATTTTGTGACGATAATATAAAATCTATAAAAAAGCTGCTAACAGTATACCCAATTGCAATAGAAAGAAAAATATACAATATTTTAGCTTGCTGTATATGATACTTTTTTATCAAACTGTCTGTTCTAAGTCCCTGCAGTGCCCAAAAGGTAATCAAAATAAACGTTATATGGGATATAATAGTGATCAACGATTGTATTCCAATAAAAGTCATATTCCCAATCCTTCCATAATAATTTTAGCATATCAAACTTTTGAATTCATTTTTAACGCTTATTATAAGTAATCAGAGTAGGAGAGCATACGAGAAATCCTCAATCCATTTTCTTGGATCGAGGATTTCAACATGGTTTTATAATGTTCCGAACAGTCTGTCACCTGCGTCACCAAGACCAGGTAAAATATATCCATTTTCATTTAATTTATCATCTAAAGAAGCTGAATAGATATCTACATCTGGATGAGCATCTTGTAAAACTTTGACACCTTCTGGAGCAGCTACTAAACACACAAATTTAATATTAGTTGCCCCTCTTTTTTTGAGTGCATCAATCGCTGCCACTGCAGATCCGCCTGTCGCAAGCATTGGATCAACGACCAGTAATTGGCGGTCAGGTAAATCTGAAGGAAGCTTGATAAAATATTCTACTGGTTCCATCGTCTCATGATCACGATACATTCCAACATGTCCAACTTTTGCTGCTGGTATTAAATCTAGCATGCCATCTACCATGCCTAACCCTGCACGTAAAATTGGAACAATTACAACTTTTTTCCCAGATAATTGTTTCTGTGTAGATTTAATTAGTGGTGTTTCAATTTCTATGTCTTCTACAGGCATTTCACGAGAAACTTCATAAGCTAATAACCTAGCTATTTCATTTACAACTTCTCTGAAATATTTTGTACCGGTTCTTTTATCTCTGATGATTGTAAGCTTATGTTGAATAAGTGGATGATTGATGACTTGAAATTTACCCATTTAAACGACTCCCTCTTTTTGAATTTATAGTGATCTCAATAAATTGATTGACTTGCCTGATTTCCTCTCATTATTGTACAGAAAGATTTGATCGTTTTCCATCTTATTTATCAAATTTAATGAATTTCAAATAACTTTGTTACCCGCTGCTTTTTCTAAACGATTCATGTAGGCTTCTCCAATTCCTATCCTATTATACGATTCTGCTAAAATAACCGTTGCTTTTGTTTTTTCAAAATACCTCAATCCTTTGAATAATCGTTTTGAAGCAGATGCTATATCCTGCTTATCACCTAATGAAAATGAACAATTATGTGTTGTCTTGAATTCTTTAATAATATCTTCAGAAGCTAGTAATCCTATCACTTCTCCTTTATTTTCATAATGATGGATAGCTTTTTTCCAGCCGATTCCATTTTCAGAAACGATGACAACTGGTTCTGAAGGAGAATAATGGGTATATTTCATCCCCGGAGCCATTGGCACATCAGACTGACTGGAAAGTTCTGGGTTAAACATAACGGGACCAATTACAGCTTCCAGCGCTTCTTTAGATATCCCTCCTGGTCTAAGAATCACTGGTTTACACGAATCAGATAAATCTAAAACAGTTGATTCTAACCCAACTCCCGTCTCTCCTCCATCAATGATCCCGGCTATTTTGCCCTTTAAATCATGGTAAACATGCTCTGCTGAGGTCGGACTAGGTCTTCCCGAAGAATTTGCGCTAGGTGCTGCTAATGGTTTCCCACTTAATTCAATTAATTTCAATGCAATTGGATGATCTGGCATTCTTATACCAACCGTATCCAGCCCAGCGGTAACCGTTTCTGCCAAAGGTCCTTTTTTGTTTAAGACAAGCGTGCATGGTCCTGGCCAAAAATGTTCCATGACTATTCTTGCCTTTTCCGATATACCTTGTGCATATTCATTTACTTGTGCGAGATTTGCAATATGAATAATTAGAGGATTATCACTTGGTCTGCCTTTTGCTGCATATATTTTTTTAACGGCTGCATCATTGGTTGCGTCTGCTCCAAGACCATATACAGTCTCAGTAGGGAAAGAAACAACTTCGCCTTGCTTTAATAATTCAGCCGCTTTATAAATTTCTTCTTCTTTCATCCATACAGTATCCATTTTATCACTCCTAACTAATTTAATTTATAAATTTTTAAGTTGTCACATAAACAACCCGATCTTGTCCGGCCATATCTTTCCATATTTCAATTTTAGCTTCCGGAAAAGCTTTTTCAAATAGGTGATAGACACTTGTCCCTTGAAGATATCCGATTTCCATTATAATTTTTCCTTTTGGTTTTAATATTGCCGGTAATTCTTTAGCAAGCCTGCGATAAATTTCTAGTCCCTCTTCTTTAGCAAACAAAGCAATCGATGGTTCGTGATCTAATACTGACTGATCCATTACAGATTTCTCATCGACAGAAATATAAGGAGGATTAGAAATGATTAGATCAAACGAGTGCTTCTTTACCGCCTGAGTTAAATCACTTTTATAAAATTTAACATCTGCATCCAAAGTCGCTGCATTTTCTTTTGCAATTTTTAAAGCATTACTACTGATGTCGACCGCCAAAACCTGATCATATTGCCTTTCCAGCTTATGTGAGATTGCGAGTACCCCACTTCCTGTGCCTATATCTATAACTTCAAATGGTTGATTTGGTAACATTTTGATGTAGCGATCAAACCATTCTTCTGTTTCAGGTCTAGGAATCAATGTACTGGGATTAACTTTAAATTTTCTATCATAAAACCATTCATGTCCAATAATATATTGTATCGGCAATCCCTCCATGAATAATTTTAAATCTGATAAAAATATCTTTTTAGTTTCCTTGGACATAAGTTCAGGGTATCGTCTAATTAGCTGGGTTTTACTCCAGTCATTTCGTTCTCTAAGTAGCCATTCTGCTGCAAAGACTTCTCTATGATGACTATTCAAAAAAGAAGAAGCCCCCATCAGGACTTCTCTAATTGTTTTTTTCTCATATAATTCTTCAAGTTTCATTTTAGTATTCATCTTGGAGCTGCTCCATTTTTTGTGCTTGTTCCCAGAATACAAGCGCATCAATAATTTCATCCATTTTACCTGCTAATATCTGATCAAGTTTCTGAAGTGTCAAGTTGATACGATGATCTGTGACACGACTTTGCGGAAAATTATAAGTGCGGATTCTTTCAGAACGGTCTCCAGTACCAACTGCTGATTTCCGTTCAGCATCGACTTCAGCTTGAGCTTCTTGAGTAATTTTATCATATATACGAGATCTCAGAACTTTCATTGCTTTCTCTCGATTTTTCAGCTGCGAGCGTTCATCTTGCATAGCCACAACTATCCCTGTTGGTTCGTGAGTCAATCTTACAGCTGAGGCCGTTTTGTTAACGTGTTGTCCGCCCGCTCCACTTGCATGATAAATATCAATACGAATATCATTTTCTGCAATATCGATCTCTACATCTTCTGCTTCCGGCATTACTACGACCGTAGCAGTGGATGTATGAATACGTCCTTGCGATTCAGTTTGTGGAACACGTTGTACTCTATGTGCTCCATTTTCAAATTTAAGCTTAGAATAAACATTTTGTCCTGTAATCATCAATGTTACTTCTTTATATCCTCCTAGCCCATTTGAATTCGTATCTAAAATTTCAGTTCTCCATCCCTGAGAATCAGCATAACGCTGGTACATTTCAAGTAAATCAGCCGCAAATAATTGTGCTTCATCTCCACCTGCAGCACCGCGAATTTCCATGATGATATTTCGTTTATCATTTTCATCTCTTGGTAATAGTAAAATTTTTAATTCTTCTTCTAATTTTGTCTTTTCAGAAAGTAGTTCTTCTCGCTCTTCTCTTGCCATTTCTTCCATATCTGCCTCTAAAGATTCTTGAAGTAACTCCTCTGTTTCTTTGATCCCTTCGTTCACTTCTTTGTATTTACGATAGATTCCAACGGTTTCTCTAAGTTCTCCTTCTTCTTTACTTAATTTCATAAATCGGTCAGTATCATTAATAACAGCAGGATCGCTTAGTAACTCGTTTAATTCATCATATCGATTATCTACTTGTTCTAATCTGTCAAACATACTCATTTATTTTCGCCTCTTTCTAAAGCAGTTTTTCGCATCGAGTCATAATAATGTTTCCGGCAGACTGGATAATAATCTTCATTCCCACCCACCATGATCTGATCTCCTGTGTAAACTGGTTTACCATTATGCATTCTCATGTTCATAATTGCTTTTTTATGACAGAACCAACAGATTGTTTTCATTTCTTCAATTTTATCAGCTAGTAACAATAAATACTTTGATCCTTCGAATAATTCATTCATGAAATCATTTTTCAATCCGAAAGCCATTACTGGTATACCGAGGTGGTCTACAATTTCTGCTAGCTGCAGCACATGATGTTTTCTTAAAAACTGTGATTCATCTATTAATACACAGTCAGGATGCTGGTCCATTTTTTTTACAATTTTATATATATTCATGTCATCATCAATCGGTATAGCTTCGCGTTTGAGTCCAATACGACTAGAAATTTGTCCAACTGTATCTCGATCGTCGATCGCACTGGTAAAGAGAAGCACCGTTTTATTCTGTTCCTCATAATTGTGCGCTACTTTTAATATCTCAATAGATTTCCCGCTATTCATTGCTCCATATCTAAAATACAGTTGAGCCACTTTATTATCCTACTTTCATTGTATGATTAACTACCTTAGATCACAATTCATTTACTTATTTAAATTCAATGTGCTTATCCTTATAAATTATATGATAAGAGTAGAGAAAGTACAAGGGGATGTATGAGTCGGAAAAATAAACATCTGAATGCCTCTCGTTACTTAATTAGTCTTAAAAAAGTTTCGTTGCAAATCTACAATTAGAATAATTGCCTGTCAAAACGAGTTCATTCACTGTGAAATATGTTAAACTATAAGTACAAAAGTGTAAGGAGACTGATTATGACGCAACCATTATTTTTAAAAGGTGTAATGCAGGAAAAAATCTGGGGGGGAACTAATCTTAGAGACTTCTTTGGTTACGATATTCCAAGCGAACATACTGGGGAACTATGGGCAATAAGTGCTCATAAAAATGGACCCGCAGTTGTAAAGTCCGGAAAATATGCCGGAAAAACATTAACTGAATTATGGGATCAACATCGGGAGCTATTTGGAAATCAAAAAGGGGATGTTTTCCCATTATTAACGAAAATATTAGATGCTAAAACTGAATTATCGGTTCAGGTTCATCCCGATGATGCTTATGGTCTTAAACACGAAGGAGAACTTGGCAAAACTGAATGCTGGTACGTGATTGATGCCGACAAAGATGCTCAGATCGTATTTGGACACCAAGCTAAAACTCGTGAAGAATTTATAACTATGATCGAACAAGAAAAATGGGAAGACTTACTGCGATATGTAACCGTTAAACCTGGTGATTTTTTCTATGTCCCTAGTGGTACGATCCATGCAATCGGCGGAGGAATAACAATTTTAGAAACACAGCAATCTAGCGATACAACTTATAGAGTCTACGACTATGATAGAAAAGATGCTGAAGGAAATACAAGACCACTGCATATCAAACAATCCATTGATGTGACAACTATTCCGCATGTAGATCCGGATCTTTCTCAAACTACCGCAGAGCAACAAGGTGCCCTGATCACTACACTAGTTGAAAATGAGTTCTTCACCGTTCAAGATTGGAAAATTTCTGGAGAATCTACTTTTAAATCATCTGGTTTATATACATTAGTTAGTGTTTTAGATGGTATGGGTACGTTAACTGTAGATTCTGAAACTTATACACTTAAAAAAGGCGCACATTTCATTTTGCCTAACGGAATAGACAACTGGACTTTCAACGGAGATTTTCATATTATTTCGTCAATTCCTGGTAAGGCCATTTAATTCAATAATTAAAATGGCTATTAAAAATCCAAAGACAGCATAGAATCTAGATCACTGTCTTTGGATTTTTTTGTTTTGTTTTGTTTTGTTTTGTTTCATACTAATGAATGATTGAATCTGATTATCCTTTATTAGGTATACTTTCTGTTGATGCAAAATCTGCGTAACTATTTGCTAACCCGTGCTCACTAACATCCATACCTGCCTCTTCTTCTTCAACGCTTACACGTAATCCAATAGTTGACTGAATTAATTTGAAAACAAGTACCATTGAGACGGTTACCCAAAGAATAACTGCGAGTACACCAAGAATTTGTATACCAAGCAACCCTAAACCACCGCCGTAAAGTACACCGCCTTCTTGTGCGAAAACACCTACTAATATGGTCCCTAATCCACCAGCAACACCATGAACGGCAAAAGCTCCTACTGGATCATCTATCTTTAATTTTGTTTCCACAAAATCAAGTGCAGCTATCATACTAGCTGAAGAAAGTACCCCAATACCAACTGCTCCTATTGGTTCTACAACAGCACATCCGGCTGTAATCCCTACTAAACCAGCAAGCGCCCCATTCATTGTTATGCCCACATCTGGTTTGCCTAATTTAATCCATGATATCCCCATAGCAACCAGCGTTGCTGCTGCTGCTGATAAATTTGTATTAAGTAAAATGAGACCGATCAAGCTCAATGAATCCCCATCAGAAGCCTCTAAAGTAGAAGCACCATTGAACCCGAACCAAGAGAACCATAAAATAAATACGCCTAATGCCGCTAGAACGACATTGTGACCTGGAATAATTTTTGCATTTCCATTCTTATCATATTTTCCAATTCTTGGACCCACAAATTTAGCACCTATAATAGCCGTGACACCTCCCACCATATGCACTGCTGTTGACCCAGCAAAATCTTGGAAGCCCAGTTCTGATAACCAGCCACCGCCCCAGATCCAATGTCCAGATATCGGATAGATTACGCCTGATAAAATAATCGTATAAAGTAAGTACGAACTGAATTTAGTACGTTCAGCCATTGCTCCAGAAACAATAGTCGCTGCGGTTGCACAAAATACTGTCTGGAACATTAAAAATACATATCCAGGTATAGAAGAGTCATAGTTACCCGTAACAAAGAAATCCGGAGTTCCTGCAATGCCTAGAACAGAAGGACCAAACATGATCCCAAATCCAATTATCCAGTAAAGCAGTGATCCTAAAACAAAATCCATAATATTTTTCATAATAATATTCCCAGCATTTTTAGCTCTCGTTAGTCCTGATTCAAGTATTGCAAAACCAGCCTGCATAAAAAACACGAGTACAATTCCTAATAAAACCCAAAGTGTATCAGTAGCTGACATGTTCTTATCTCCCCTTTTTTAAGATAGACCTACTATACTTATAAATTGGTATACTTATCAATAGCAGGTGTGGAATTCCATCATATATTAAGAATATATCCTTATATCATTAATTATATATAGTATTTAATGATTAATCCTAATATTATTTAATCGTCATTACTCATATTGGTCTATACATACAAAAAAACTGAAATCCTCTAACTATGAGGGTTTCAGTTTTTTAAAAATTGCGATATTTGTATTATAAGCTATTTAAGCAAAGGCTGTATTTTCTTCATAAGATGCAAATTGACTATTATATAAATCAGCATAGAACCCATTTTGATCCATTAATTCATCATGGTTACCAGTTTCGATTACATCTCCTTCATTCATTACAATAATTTTATCTGCATCACGGATAGTTGATAGCCTATGCGCTACGACAAAACTTGTTCGATCTTCAAGTAAATTATTCATTGCTTTTTGTATGAGTATTTCTGTTCTTGTGTCTACAGATGATGTTGCTTCATCTAGGATCAATACTTCTGGATCTGCTAAGAAAGCACGTGCAATTGTAATCAACTGACGTTGACCTTGTGAGATATTCGTGCCTTCTTCATTCAAAATTGTATTATACCCTTCTGGTAAACGCTGAACAAAATCATCGACATGTGCTGCTTTTGCTGCAGCTAAGATATGATCTCTGTCTTTACCATATCGCTCACTACCGTAGGCAATATTATCCCAAATTGACCCGTTAAATAACCAAGTGTCTTGCAGCACCATAGAGAATTTCTTTCTCAATTCGGGTTGAGGAATATCTCTTGTATCTACACCTTCAAAACGAATACTTCCACCTTTAACATCATAGAATCTTTCCAGCAGATTGATTAAAGTCGATTTACCAGCACCAGTTGGACCTACAACCGCAATCATATTACCCGGTCTAACTGTTAGATTAAAATCAGTCATCAATAATGGATCTTCTGGTTCATCTCCATATCCAAACTGAACATGTTCAAATTCTACTTTATAAGGAGAATTTTCTTTAGGTGCTAAGTTAGATACAGTTTCCTGCATTTCTTCTTCATCCAACACCTCAAATACTCGTTCACAAGCAGCTATAGTAACTTGAATGGTGTTTGCGAGATTGGCAATTTGACGAACCGGTTGGGAAAACTGGTTTACGTATTGAATAAATGCTTGAACATTACCTAAAGAAACTGTTCCATTTGCAACTCCAATACCTCCAACTAACGCTACTCCAAAGTAACCCAAATCTCGAGAAAAACTAACTAAAGGCATCATAATCCCAGCAAGAAATTGAGCTTTCATTGATGCTTCGTTTAGTTTAGAACTTCTCTTATCAAATTTTATAATTTCATCTTCTTCACGATTATATGTTTTTACAACCGTATGTCCCGAATAAGTTTCTTCAACATGATCATTTACATTTCCTAATTCTTTTTGTTGTCTTGAAAATTGTTTTTGTGATTTAGGGGCTACAAAGGCGATTAGTAATAAACTTATCGGCACCGTTACGACGGTTACTAATGTCAAACGAATATCGATTGTGATCATTACAATCAATACTGTCACAAATTGTACTACACTAATAATAAATTGAGTCAAGGATTGTTGTAATGTATTAGCAATCTGGTCCATGTCATTAACTGCCCGAGAAAGAATGTCTCCTGTAGAATGCGTATCATAATATTTAATGGGTAGTGTAGCCATCTTTTCTTTTAGTTCTTTTCTCATATCATATACAGTTTTTTGGGCAATTCTTGCAGTAATAAACTGTTGAAAAAACTGAAAAATCGCTTGCGTAACATACACAATTGAGACTACAAGAATGATATTCTTAATAACCTCAAAATCAATCGGGAACCGATCAATCGTTTCTCCAGCTTCTTGCATAGCTCGTCCTTCTTGAAGACCTCTATAAATCTCAGTTGTAGCACGTCCAAGGATACGCGGTGCTTGTGTAGCCATTATTGTAGCAGCTATAGCCAATATTAATGTCGCTACTAGCGCCCAGAACCTTGTAGACATATAACGAATTAATCTAAGTACTGTACCCCAGAAATTATTCGCTTTTTTAGATCGGATATGCGCAGCGTTGCTTCCGCTTTCTTTAGCCATTAAATATCCTCTCCTTTCAATTGAGATTCCATAATTTCTTGATATATTGGATTATTCGCTTTTAATTCTTCATGCGTACCTTGTCCAACTATTGTTCCTTGATCTAAGACAATAATCTGATCTGCATCAATAACCGTGCTAATTCTTTGAGCAATGATCACAACTGCAGCGTTTTGAGTATCGGGTTTTAAAGCTTCACGTAGTCTTGCGTCTGTTTTAAAGTCTAAAGCTGAGAACGAATCATCAAATACTAGAATATCCGCTTTTGTTACCAAGGCTCTAGCAATACTCAACCTTTGTCTTTGTCCACCTGAGAAGTTTCCACCACCGTGTTCTACTCTAGCATCTAATCCTTTAGGCAAGCCAGAAACAAAATCTTTTCCTTGCGCAACGTCTAAAGCATGCCAAATTTCTTCATCTGTAGCGTCAGGTTTCCCATATTTCATATTTTCCCGAATCGTTCCACTGAACAACAACGCTTTCTGCGGAGCAAAACCAATCAAACGTCTCAGTTCTCCCTGTTCTACATCTCTAACATCAACACCATTGACTTTTATTTGGCCTCTTTCTACATCATAGAGACGAGGGATCAAATTAGCTAAAGTTGTTTTACCTGAACCAGTTCCCCCAATAATAGCTAATCTTTCACCTTTATTTAGTGTAAAGTCAATATTTTCAAGGGCTGATTTCTCAGCACCATGGTACCTAAAGCTGACATTATCAAATCGTAATGAAATATTTGTGGTATCTTTCAAATGTTTTGCTTGTTCAGGATCTTTAATGGTATTTTGCGTATCCAAAACCTCTAATACACGTTCTGCAGAAACTTGTCCCCGAGGTAAAAAGAATAGAACCATAGATACATTCATTACACCGATTAAAATTTGCATTGCATAAGTCATGAATGCAACCATGTTCCCAACTTGCATATCACCTGTGCTGACAAGCTGCGAACCAAACCAGATAATAAGAATATTTGTTACACTAACCGCTAGTACCATTGAAGGCATCATAAACGCCATGACAGTATTCGCTTTAATAGACGTTTGTGCAAAATCCCAGTTAGCTTCATCAAATCGTTCTCTTTCATATTCGTCTTTATTAAACGCACGAATAACACGTATACCCGTTAATCCTTCACGGAAGACTCTGTTTAGTCTATCTGTTTTTTTCTGCATGGATTTAAACAATGGACTTGAAAAATGTAAAATAAACCAAATCAAAGCTGCTAAAACGGGTATAGTAATAATAAAGACAAAAGCTAATTGTGGTTCTCTAGTATAAGCCATTGTTCCAGCACCAATAATTAAAAGCGGTGATAGAGTCATTATTCTTAAAACCATCATCATAACAAATTGAATCTGCATAATGTCATTAGTCGATCTGGTAATCAATGTAGAAGTCCCATATTTGTCTAATTCATCATTTGTAAAAAAGATGACCATTCTATATATTTTCTTTCTTAACGTATTTCCTAACCCCTGAGATTCTTTAGCAGCAAAATAAACATTTAATAATGCTGATAATATAGTCAGCAGAGTGAAGCCTAACATATAGAATCCTGTTCTTATAATATAATCAATATTCCCCTCTGCAACTCCAAAATCTATGATGTTGGCAGTAAGTGTGGGGCATGGCAAGCATACCTGCTACTTGGACTGCCATGAATAAGACGGTGAGAAACACACGCCAGGGATTCATAAATTTAGCCAATCTTGTCATACCTTATCCTCTTCTCTCTTATTCTTTTTATTTCAAAACACCTTTTGTCATCCATTCTAAACGAGTTGAAAATAGCCTTTGTGTTTCTTCAATAGATAATGCCTTCCAAAAACCTTCCATTATCGTATCGTCTAATATATTCAAGATATACCGTAAAATATTAAAAAATTCTTGGTCTGAACAAGCCTTTACTTGCTCTCTTTTAACCACATTTAAAATGTCTTCCTTATTTAGAACGGCTTTTTTCTTCATAGAAGATGAAGGCATAAATGTATTGACTCCAGATTCTTGATTAATCAGATAGTTCATATGCAGATACATGTTTTTAAAAAAACCAAATTTTTCAGAATCCATAATATTTTGAATATATTTTTCTGCAAAAATTTGATAACCTCTATAAAAATCACCTTCTGCTTCTTTGAAACTATTAACCATTAAACGATGATAATTATGTTTGAATTTTCCTATTAAAAAAAAATATAAATCTTTTTTATCTTCAAAATACTGATAAAAGCTTCCTCTAGAAATCTCAGCATTTTTTATAATGTTTGAAATAGATGCTTCATTTAAAGATCTTTCAGTGAACTCTTTCATTGCACCAGCAATTAACCGCTGCTTTTTTTGTTCGGGTAAATTGAAAAATGTTTGTGTTGGCAAAATTTTCTCTCCTTAAGTCAGATTCATTTTCAATATTACGAATATGACACTGTGTCATGGAACATACTTTTAATATTATATGTGACACTGTGTCACAAATCAAGCAAGAAATATTATTATAAAAAAAAGAGGCTGGGACAAAAGTCTCTGAACGTCTTTAAATATAGAGAAACCCTGAAAGAATTGTATTCTTGGGGGTCGGTACATTTTTACAATTCTCTCAGGGTTTCTTCTTACTTTAATGATTCTATTTCTTCTTTCTTTTATTATATTTTCGTAGATTATTGGCCATGAAGATCAGATTCGTTTTATTTTCTACATTCGATTTTTCACGAACTGAAAATCGATTGAACCTCAAATTGGCCTTCACCTATCCGAAAGTTGGTTCTACATAAAATTTACGTTTACTATAAAATTGAGTGCCTTCTTCTTTAGTAAACGCCCGATTTTGATCTCTTTCAATCGCTTGGTTGATGAGTGGAGCGATCTCTTCTTCATAGTATTGAATTTCTTTTTCTTTTAAATTCGAGTACAATAGATCCACAGATTTTTTCCAAACAAAGGTATGTTTACTAGCATCTGCTTCAAACCTTGTATCATCTATAAATAATGCTTTGCCTTGAATCAATTGTTCTTCTTTTAACCGAAGAGAAAAAGTACAATACAGATCTTGTGAAAGGTCTTTAGTTTTTTTCGGATACCCTGAATCGGTTGAGTGCACGGTAAGACACTAACGTTTGACCTGTTAACCATTGCATCGCTAGATTTTCTTGCATCATTTTTTCGACCGGAAAAGATCCCTTCTGAATAGGCAAACAGTCGTGCTTTGAGTAAAAATTTCGGATGATAAGCCGTGCTCCTTTTGCTTGCATAAACAAATAAGATCCCCTGAAATCTCAAGTAGATTTTCAGCGGATCTTATTATTTTGTTAGGACTTTTGTCCCAGGCTCTTTGTTTTTACACAGTTATATGAACTTGACCAGATAAGAACAGCATATCAATCAACTCAATAAGAGTTCTCCATTCAGTTCCCAGATAAAAGCAGCATATCAATCAACTCAATAAGAGTTCTCCATTCAGTTACCAGATAA
>NZ_FMZD01000012.1 GCF_900101525.1 Marinilactibacillus psychrotolerans
TCCATAGGTTTGTCCTTCAAACCCTTTCGTATACATCATTCCGCGCTTTTTACTGTTTTTTTCTTTTGGAAGAACATCGTGATCTGCGTATTTTCTAACTGTACGCCAATCATAACCGGTTTCCGTGACAATTTTATTTAAAGAATAGCCTTCTTCATTTCTCATTTTTTTGATAGAATAAATTTGGTCCATTGTGAGCATCCTTTCCCACGCCTTTCTGAAGTTCTTAGTCAAACTCCATTTTAGGCGAATGGTATGGGTGGAAGCAATGGGCTATTTTATTTGGCCCGAGTTATGGATTTTTTCTTGCACTATTCTACATATTTATTCTGCCATACACACTAATACCTTTAGAAATCTTTGACTAAAGGTATTAGGGAATGATCATAATATAAATTTACAAGTAAGCGTAGTAATATTAAGATTATGATATATATTAGCGTATTTTTATTTTTTGAAGAAAGCTTTATTCTTAATATTGTTCTTAAACACCCAATTTTTTTGCACATAGAAACTAATACAAAATATTATTAAATCAATTAAGATCTTGATCAACCATTCTGTCTCGTAAGAAGCAATAGTGAAGACGAGTTGTAAAATAATTGCTGAAGCAACCATCTGAATGAAAAATAATAGGATATACCGTTGAACTGAGCTTGTACTTTTCTTAGCTCGAAAGACAAAACGTTTATTGGTTAGATAATTGAAACAACCGGATGCAAGTCTAGCCATTATAGTCGCTAGGATAATGTAATACGAAGGTATTCGGTTTTCAAAAATATAGACTAATAAAGAAAATAGAGAAATATCAACTAAGAAAGAAGCAGCAGCAGATGTACAATATTTAAGAAATAGTGCATATATTTTAACAGAATCAACTAAGGGGTTGAAGTGAGAAGAGTCATTATTTTCAATATATACAGTTTCTATTGGGACTTCTTTTATTGGTATAGCTTGCTCTTTGAAAAATAACAGCATATTCATTTCATATTCATAACGGTTTCCCTTTATATCTATTAAGTATTTTAGAGTAGAAAAAGGTAAAACCCTTAAACCAGTCTGTGTATCTGTAAGTTGGAGATTATTCATATTGCTGATTAGTTTTCTGGTAAAAATATTTCCAAGACGACTTCTGATAGGAATAGTCTCCTTGTTAAAGTTGCGACTACCAAGTATAACAGTATGTTTTTTATATAGATAAGCTTTTATACACTTCATGATATCTTCTGGAGTATGTTGTCCGTCTCCATCAACTGTCACAGTTGCATTACAAGTAGGGTGATGGTTCAAAATATAATGAAAAGCTGTTTTTAGTGCTTTTCCTTTTCCTTCATTTTCAGAATGAGATAAAACAGTACAATTGCTTTCAGCATGAAGTTGAACAAAGTACTTTTCAGTTTCACTCTCACTTCCGTCATCTACAATGACGATTGGAATCGTTAGACTGATAATCCGTCTTATATTTTTTATGAGTTCTAGTAATTTTTTATCAGGATTATATGAAGGAATAACAATTACAATATCATCTAGTTGATCTTTTATATCTTTATTCACACCTTGAAGACCTCCTATAGTAAAAAGTAGTTGAAATATCTAAATAGATAAAAAAAGCTGCCTAATGAATAGACAGCCTAGTTCAGATAGATTCAAGTATTATTTTCTAATATCTTCGAATTTCTTTAATTCTTCTAAGTCTTCGCTAGATATTTCGAAATCAACTTGTTTATTCTGTATGATTCGTTCCTCATGAGTTGATTTTGGTAGAGGTAGTGTGTCCCTTTCTAAGCAATAACGAATCAATAATTGAGCTGGGGTAACGTCATATTTTTCAGCCATTTTCTTTATATCAGCATGATCTAATAATTCTCCTGTAGCTAATGGAGAATAAGCTTCTACTACAATATGATGTTGTTTACAAAATGCAAGTAAATCTTCTTGATCCCGTCCAACATAAAATGGAATCTGATTAACCATTGGGACAATATCACAGTGATCAAGTATGGGTTGAAGGTCTTTAATTTCAAAGTTAGAAACGCCAATAGAACGGATTTTTCCTTCATTATATAATTGTTCCATAGCTTTCCAGCATTGAATATTACCTTCAGTACAGTCTTTGCCTTTTTCATCCCATGGCCATGGAGCATGAATCAAGTATAGGTCCAGATAATCTACACCTAAATTAGTAATGGTTTCGTTGAAAGCTGCTAGTGTTTCATCAAATCCTTTAATTTGAGCAGGCAATTTACTTGTGATAAAAATATCTTCTCTAGCTATATCGAATGCTTTGATGGCTTTACCAACATTTTCTTCATTTTTGTAAGCTAAGGCAGTATCGATGTGAGTGTAGCCGTTTTTTAAAGCCATTGTTACTGAGTTGTAAGCTTCATCGTTAGGTATTTGCCAAGTTCCAAATCCGATTTTTGGTATTTCTACATTATTATGAAAAACAAAATTTCCTTTAATCATCTTTATATATTCCTCCATTTAGTTTGATTGATTCCTGAGTTTATTTTACAATAAATGTAATTGTAAGTCTTTTCATACAACTTGAGGATTTTATCAAGGAGGATAAAATGATTCTTTTTTCTATTTTTTTAACACTTTTTGTCTGTATTTATCTAATGTCCATACTTCTCATTATTAGAGGGAAGGTAGATAGCTTTCTTGTTAAATTTTTCTGCTATAGAACTACTGCATTAAAGGAATTACAGAGTTTTGAAGGAAGACTGAGGAAAGTAATCAAGACTATATACATAATCAGTATGGCTCTAAACCTAGTCATCTTATTTAGCTTTATTTATTATCCTTCTTCAGGTTATTCGCAAAGTCCAATTATTTTCTTTTTTATTCCTATAAATCAGTTAGTTACTCCAATAATCATATTTTATCTGGTTAAAGCTTATAAAAAACATAATCAAATGAATAAATAAAACTCCCTAAAAATCTAATGTTTCTCACATTAGATTTTTGAGGGAGTTTTATTCTTGATAAGTGCTTATTTTCTTATGAGCTAAATTAAGTTTCTATCCTAAAGGTAAACCACCAGTAATACCAGAAATTTCTCCTGTTACATAGTTTGACTTCTCAGATGCTAAATAGACATACTGATGTGCTAATTCTGCTGGTTGACCAGCACGCTTAAGGGGTGTTTCTTGACCAAATTCTGGGATATTATCTTGTGGTTGTCCACCAGTAACCTGTAGAGCTGTCCAGATTGGACCAGGGGCAATACTGTTCACGCGGATTCCTTTTGGTGCAAGTTGCTTAGCTAAAGCAATCGTGAATCCTCTAATCGCGAATTTAGTTGATGCATAGTCCAATAAATTTTTAGAAGGGCTGTACCCTTGAATAGAAGAAGTTGTAATAATTGAAGCACCTTCTGATAAATGCGGTAATGCAGCTTGAATAGTCCAGAACATTGAATAAATATTTGTTTCAAAAGTACTTTTTAATTGTTCAGTCGTTATATCTTCAATACTGCTTGTTGATTGCTGTTTACCAGCTACTAAAGCTAAAACATCAAGTCCGCCTAATTCAGAAACTGTTTTTTTGACGATTTCTTTAGAAAAGTCTTCGTTTCTTAAATCTCCAGGAATTAACACTGCTTTTTGATTTTCAGCTTCAATAAGTTTTTTTACTTCATCTGCATCAGGCTGTTCTTCTGGCAAGTATACAATAGCAACATCTGCACCTTCGCGAGCATACGCAATTGCTGCAGCACGGCCAATTCCTGAATCCCCACCAGTTACTAAAATTCTTTTTCCTTTTAACTGATCATTTCCTTTATAGGTTGCTTCTCCGCAATCTGGTACTGGATCCATTTCTTTTTGTAGACCAGGAGGAGACTGTGGTTGCTTAGGGAATTTACCATTGAAATATTCATCTAACGGATTGACATTTTGTTCATTACTCATTAAAAAATCGCTCCTTTGGTTTATCATTTGATTATGACATCATATTAGACTACAAATATCCAGACCTCAAATAATATGCCTATCCATAAAAGAATTTGCAGAGAGATGAACAGAACCTTTTCTTTAGAAAGGTCAATTATTTAAAGACACAAATACATACATTTTGCCTGAGTATGTACCATCAGCATAAGTTTCCAAATTTTTTACAATTACTTTAATAGATCCCTCTTGATTTTCTTCTGTAAATGTTAAGTCATCAATAGGTAATTGCTGCACTTCTGGTAAATATTCAAAAGTGTCATTTAATAAAAACTTTAGATTGAAGTTGATAGTTTCATCATTTTGATTATTTAAGACCTTAATTGCGAAGGATTGATCATCAGATAGAACTTGAAGAATAAAATCATCATTATTGATGTCAAAAGGTACATTTTGCTCAGGGACTGATACGTACTCTGTATTATTAATAGAAACATAAAAAAACTGATCTGTGTTTTCCGTTGTAACTGAAAAAGTTTCATTGTCATTTAAACTTACAATAGCATATTCAGCTGTGTTACTATCGAAATCTTGATTATTAGAATCATCAGTAAATGTATAATCGTAATGATTGAATCCAAATGTATTTTCAAAATCTTCATAATAAATATCGAAATTATTCGGAAGCCAATCAACTAGTTTTACTCCATCAGTGTTATACAAATACTCTATACTACTTGCAACCTTTTCTCTATCAGACAAGCTAATATCTTCATTTTTTACGATAGTATTATCTACTAACATGTTATTTTCTCTCAAAATATCTTCTGCAAAATTTATCTGAGCATTTAATCCTACTGTAATGGCATCAATAGGAGGGATGATTGACACAATGGACATGATAACGAATAATGCTGGAACATAATTTTGTTTATTTTGGACGAAACTGTAAATGATACTCGAAATGATTGCAAATACGCCAAACATAATAACATAATATCGACCATGAGTTAGTCCGAACTGATTTATTTTTAATAGAGAAGCTGTGGTTTGTAGCGTAGCTATAACGAGCAATATTTTCGGGAAGGACTTATTGAAAATAACAGCACTTTTACTTTCGATTCTTTCTGAGAGAAACAAAATGATAAAACCAATTATCACATAACTTACAAGTAGAGGCTCTAGTAAGTTGTTATTCCAAAATTGACCTCCTAAATTTGAAACTATATATAATAACAAAATAAGGCTATAGGCAGCTAATAATGGCATAATTATATATGATATAAGGATTTCTAAGAATTTTGGTACCAAAATAGCTTGTTTATCCTTTTCACTCAATCCTTTTCCATTAATCTGATACAGAGGAATATATGATAAAAAGTATAAAGGGGCGAATAATCCGAAAATTAGAACAGTAAGATCAAAATATACTCTAGAATCCAGATCAAAGATCAATAAACTGAAAGCAGTCAGTATGGATAGTATGCCGATCTCTAGAACAATAGAAAAAAGTAAACTGATGAAGTATCCTTTAATTATTGTAGTAAATGAGGTGCTAAAAGATAATTTATTCTTGATAGAAGGGATCCAAATATAAGCCACTACTAATGCACTAATTAACGCACTTGAGCGGACGTAAGTTGGTGTGTTAATTTCGGTATAATTGCGTAAAAATAACCAATAATATAATAAGATAAAAAGAATGACACCTATATAAATTCCCCATCTAATCAATTGATTGCCTCTAAAAAAACGTTCATAAATCGCCTGTCCAGTAAAAGCAGCAATTCCGCCGATCAACATAGCTAGTGTTTCGATATCAAAAATAGTTGATCCATCAGAATGGATACTCACAATTGCTAATAATACTAAAATCAGAAAGCACAACGAAGACAATGGGTATCTTATGATAGCCTGAGAAACATGCATAATTCTTGAAGCGCTTTTTTTATAAAAATTCATTAGGAATACTCCTTTGCTTTAATATACCTGTATCATAACCGTTTGGTAGTGGCAAGACAAATAAATACATACGTCATAAATTATACTTTGAAAAACATTGATAGAAAACCACAAGAAATAAGATTAAATATTAAAGGTTATTGCTAAATTTATTTTTATTCAGCAATATATTTTCAGAAATCAAAAATATTAAAAAGTTTAGATTTTCACAACGTATTCTTTGAAACGATTAAAGTACTTTTGTTATTATTTAGGTGATAAAAGACATAATTTGAAAGGAGAAGTATAATGAGTAAATTTATTTTTCGTTCGCCTAGTCGGTATATCCAAGGTGCTGGTGTAATCAATGACCTAGCAAAAGAGACAGAAATGATTGGTCAAAGCCCCTTGTTAATAGCAGATGAAGTTGTTTGGAGAATTACCCAAGAAGCAGTCGACAGCAGTTTTTTGAATTCAAAATCGGATTATCATTTTGAACAGTTTAATGGAGAAGCTTCGAGAAAAGAAATTGATCGTTTAGCGAGTATAGGAAAAGATAAACACGCTGATTTGGTAATGGGTGTAGGGGGAGGAAAAACATTGGATACGGCAAAAGCAATTGCCGATGAATTAAATATACCCGTTGTAATAGTCCCTACCACAGCTTCTACTGATGCACCAACAAGTGCTTTATCCGTTATTTATTCAGATAATGGTGTATTTGAAGGATACAAGTTTTATGACAAAAACCCCGAATTAGTACTAATAGATTCTCAAGTGGTTGTTAATGCCCCTATTCGTTTGTTTGCATCCGGAATTTGCGACGCAATGGCAACACTAGTAGAAGTAAAAGCCACGATTAGGAGTAAGGGAAATGCAATGGCTGGAGGCAAACCAACATTAGCAGCACAAGCAATTGCTGAAATGGCTGAAAAAACGCTTTTTAAACATGGAATCGGAGCGTATAAATCGGCTAAAGAAGGAATTGTAACGCCTGAAGTCGAAGCGATTGTTGAGACCAATACTTTACTTTCAGGATTGGGATTTGAAAATGGGGGATTAGCAGGTGCACATGCAATTCATAATGGATTTACTGCGCTTCAAGGTGAAATCCATAAATTAACTCATGGGGAAAAAGTAGCTTATGGAACACTTGTACAGTTAGTATTGGAAGGTAAATCAGAAAAGGAAATAACAAAATACATTGATTTTTATAATTCTATCAATATGCCGACAACACTTAAATCCATGCATCTTGAGAATGCTTCTTATGAGGATTTACTTGAAGTGGGTAAATTAGCAACTGCTGAAGGTGAAACAATGGAAAATTTAGATCAGGAAATTACCTCTGAACAAGTAGCCAATGCAATATTAGCGGTAGATGCTTTAAGTATGTGAAAACATCATTTTGTGGAAAAAAGTTAAATGATTCATTTTTTTCAAAAATTAGATGTTGACGTTTTCAAAAACTGATGGTATAGTAAATGTAAATAACAGGCATGTGACTGGTAATGCAGGCAGGACCTAATGATTTTGAAACCTACAGGGTAACTGTAGTCATTTCAATCATTATGTCCTGTCTTTTTTATTTGATTTGGCCAATCAGATAAAAATAAGATGAAGGAGACGAAAAAATGGATTATCAAAAAATTGCTAGTGAAGTAGTGAAAAATATTGGTGGAAAAAATAATATTTCTCATATGGAACATTGTTCTACTAGACTAAGGTTTACTTTAAAAGATGATAGAAAAGCAAATATAGAAAAATTAGAATTGATCGATGGCGTTATGGGCGTAAGAAAAAATGTGCAAACACAGATTATAATCGGAAATGATGTTGTTGAGGTATATGATAAGGTAAAAGAAATCGTAGGAGATATTGATTCTTCTGGAAATGGAAACAACGGGCAGAAGCAAAAATGGAGCGCCGTCTTATTGGATTTCATTATAGGGGTTTTCCAGCCAACCATTCCTGCTGTAGCTGGTGGGGGAGTTTTAAAGTCTGTTCTACTGTTATTCAACATGTTTGGATGGATGGATCCAGCATCTCAAACATATAGAGTGATTGACTTGATAGGTTCTGCACCCCTTTATTTCTTACCAGTAATCGTTGCTATTACAGCAGCCAATAAGTTAAAAGTGAACGCAGTTGTTGCAGCTTCAGCAGTAGGCGCATTGCTCTTGCCGGATATGACGGCTTTGATAGAAGAAGGCGCTAGTCTCTTTAGTATTCCTATTCAAGGAATTAGTTATGCATCTCAAGTTTTCCCAGCAATTTTATTAGTATTATTTTATGCTGTTTTAGAGAAATTTTTTACAAAAGTTTCACCAAAAGCTATTCGTATATTCTTCGTTCCAATGATGTCTTTGGCTATTTCAGTTAGCACAACTCTTTTATTCTTAGGACCGATTGGATATGTAGTTGGGGAACAGTTATCAACTGTTATTTTATTCGTCTTTGAAAATGTTGGATGGGTCGCAACAGGGCTATTAGCGGCTATATTACCATTCATGGTTGTAACAGGTATGCATAAAGCAATGATTCCTTATGCTGTATCTTCAATGGGAGGAATAGGTAAAGAGTTACTATATCTACCAGCTTCTTTGGCACATAATATTTCTGAATCAGGCGCTTGTTTTGCAGTTGCGCTTAAGACAAAAGATGAAAAACTTAGAGCCACAGCAATTTCTGCTGGTATTTCTGCACTTTTTGGTATTACAGAACCAGCACTATATGGGGTCACAATTTTACACAAACGTGTTTTATACAGTGTAATTATTAGTAGTTTGATTAGTGGGTCGTTTATTGGGATTATGGCGGTTGAAGCTTTTGCATTAGTAGGACCTGGACTTGCAAGTATTACAATGTTTGCTAATCCTGATAATCCAATGAACTTAACATGGGCAATTGTGACACTTTTAATTTCTCTTACAATTTCTTTCTTTTCTGTGTTAATTTTATGGAAAGATGAAGTTAAACACGTAGAAGAAGCGGATAAGACATTTAACAATGGTAGCTTTGAACCAACAGAAATAAATAGTCCTGTTGAAGGAACAATCTTACCATTATCAAAAGTAAATGATGAAGTTTTCTCTAAAGGGTTGGTTGGGGCAGGGTTTGCTGTTGAACCTACTCTAGGCGAATTGAGAGCACCGGCAAATGGAACAATCAGTATGGTATTCGATACAAAACATGCTGTAGGCATGAAAATGGCCAATGGTGCAGAAGTACTTTTTCACATTGGTATCGATACCGTTCAATTAGATGGCAAACCATTTGAGGCACATGTGAAGCAAGGAGATAATGTTGCAACGGGTGATTTATTAGTAACCTTTGATATACAAGCTATTAAAGATGCAAAATATGATCCGACAGTGATTTCTGTAGTCACCAATCAAGATCAGTTTGCAGTAGATCAAACCAAAGTTAATGAAAGTGTATCTGTACAACAATCAGTAATGACAGTATCACCAATAGGAGGATAATTAAATATGATGAACGGATTTCCAAAAGGATTTATGTGGGGCGGCGCTATTGCGGCAAATCAAGCTGAAGGTGCTTGGAATATAGATGGAAAGGGTTTATCAGTTGCTGATGTAGCAACTTATAAACCAAATGTAGACGTAAAAAACTATGCTAAGCATATGAGTATTGATTCTGACACTGTACGCCGAGCTGCAGAGGATCCAACGGATAAGTGGTACCCTAAACGAAGAGGGATCGATTTTTATCATCGTTATAAAGAAGACTTAGCTTTATTTGCTGAAATGGGATTTAAAACATTACGTGTATCGATTGCATGGTCAAGAATCTTCCCAACTGGAGAAGAAGCTCTTCCGAATGAAAAAGGATTACAATTCTATGAAGACTTATTTAATGAAATGAAGCGTTTGGATATAGAACCAATCGTTACATTATCTCATTATGAAATGCCGTTATCTTTGAGTCTGAAATATAACGGATGGGTAGACAGAAGAGTTATAGATGATTTTGTTCGTTTTTCAAAAGTATGTTTCAAACGATATAGTCATTTAGTAAAATATTGGTTAACGTTTAATGAAATTGATAGTATTCATAGACATCCATTTACTACAGCGGGTATTATTCCTGATCAATGTGAAGAAGGAAAAGAAGAACAGGAAATTTATCAAGCTCTTCATCATCAGTTTGTGGCTTCAGCTCTTGTAACAAGAGATTGTCATGAAATTATTAAAGACAGTCAAGTAGGGTGTATGATTACTAAGTTGACAACCTATCCAAGGACTTGTTCCCCACTTGATGTAGAACTGACTTTAAAGAAAAACTTAGAAAATAATTTCTATGCAGATGTTCAAGTTTTTGGTGAGTATCCAAAATTAATCTTAAGAAATTTAGAATTAAGAGGAATTAATCTTGAATTTAAAGAGAATGATTTAAAAATTATGAAAGAACACACAGTTGACTTTGTATCATTCAGTTATTATATGTCTATGACGGAATCTGGTGATGAAAATGCTGAACGTACACCTGGAAATACCGTTCTCGGAGTAAAGAATCCTTATCTGGAATCAACTGATTGGGGATGGCAAATTGATCCGAAAGGTTTAAAGATTTCACTACTTGAGCTTTATGATCGTTACAACGTACCTTTAATGATTGTAGAAAATGGTATGGGCGCTAAAGATGAAGTACAAAATGGAAAAATTCATGATCCGTATAGAATCGCTTATTTTGAATCTCACTTTAGAGCGATGAAAGAAGCGATCAATGAAGGTGTTGATTTAATAGGATATACAAGCTGGGGAGCAATCGATATTGTAAGTGCCAGTACATCTCAAATGTCTAAACGATATGGGTTCATTTATGTAGACCAAGATGACGAAGGAAATGGTACAATGGAGCGAATAAAGAAAGATTCCTTTTACTGGTATAAAGATATCATTGAGACAAATGGCAAGAATTTATAATTTACTAACCCGATTATTTTGAAGAAAGGAGGGAGTGCGGATTGTCCCGTATTAAAAAAGTATTGAACACAAGTGTAGTTTTAATAGAAAAAGATGGAAAAGAAATCGTTGTTTTTGGTAAGGGAATCGGATTCGGGGCGAAACCGGGTGAGGTAATTGACGAGACAAGAGTGGATCAGGTATTCTTTTCAGCTGAAAACACCCGCATGCAGCAAGTTTTAGAGCTGCTGAGCAACATTCCTGAGATTTATCTCACTATGGTTCAAGAAATTGTACAGTACTCTAAAGGACGCTTAGATACGGAATTACAACAAAGTATTTATTTTACCTTAATGGATCACTTACACTTTGCTGTTGAGAGGGCAAGGAAAGGACTGAATATTAGCAATCGAGTGTACTGGGAAGTAAAAAGTTATTACCCTAAAGAATTCAATGTTGGTGAGTATGCGAGGAATCTTGTGAATCAACAATTAGATGTTGAATTACCGGAAGAAGAGTCTGCAAATATCGCTTTTCATTTGATTAATGCGCAAAATCCTGAAAAAGGTCATGCAGACAGTATGAGAACAGCTAAAATTCTTGGGAGTATTGTAAGTTTAGTGCGGTATAATCTAAAGACCTCTCTTCAAACAGATTCAATTCACTATAATCGCTTTATCACGCATGTTAAATTCTTTGTAGAACGCTATTTATCCGATAAACTTATGGAAGAAAAAGACGAAGAATTATTTGAACAAATTTCAACTCTGTACCCAGAAGCAATGAATATTGCATTTAAGATCAAAGAATATATGCAAGAAGTTCATCAGAAACCTGTTCCAAAAGATGAATTGACTTATCTTGCGGTGCATATTAATCGTCTGCTGAAGTATTCAGAATTGAGTAAGTGAAAAATTAAGAGACTGGGACAAAACTAGATAGAATGTAAAACCCCGTCAAATCCAGGAAATCCAATCCTTGATTTGACGGGGTTTTTGGTTGTTACACACTTCAAATAATGGCTTAATAGAAACTTTTGTCCCAGCTTCTTTCCTACGGTTTAGTCAAGATCAAAGATTAACTAATATTGCCTTGACTAATCTTAGTATGTTTTATTAATCGAGTAGATATCGATTATGAGCACAGTATATATTTTATGATAATATTATGAAATTTATTTTTAGACTTATGATGAATAAATTCTGTGAATATATAATAAAATTCTTTGGTGTAGTATAGATTGGTTGAATGGTATGATTAGATTCTTTATACTTGTAAAGATTATAATTATAGAAAGGAATAAAAGATGTCAAAAAAAAGAAAGCCAATATTTTATGGGTGGATCATTGTATTTATAGGAGCAATGACACTTTTTTTTAATTCACCTGGACAAACTTTTTCGGTTTCGATATTCATTGATTATTACATTGAGGAGTTTGGTTGGAGCAGAAGTCAAATTTCAAGTTTTTATTCCATTGCAACTCTAGTTTCAGGTTTATCCATGCCTTTTGTAGGGAATCTAATTGATAAAAAAGGGCATAGAACATCTATTGGTGTGGTAACTTTCTTATTCGGTATAGCTTTGATTTGGATGAGTCAAGTAAATGCTCCGTGGATGATTTTGATAGGGTTCCTATTTATTCGCATGTTCGGTCAAGGAGCGATGAGTTTAATTCCATCTGTTTTAATCCCTCAATGGTTCAATAAAAAGAGAGGAAGAGCTTTTTCATTTGTTACAGTAGGAGCGGTCTTAGGATCTGCTACTATCCCTCCATTGAATAATTTTCTTATTCAAAGTAGTGGTTTAACGTTTGCATGGTTGTTTTGGGCAGCTGCTATATTATTTGTTATGATGCCGATTGGAGTGATCTTTGTACGGAATAGGCCTGAAGATATTGGTCAATTAACTGATGGAATTCCAAATAAACAAACCAAAACCTCAGATAATAAATCAGATATCGATTTAAAGAATGAGTATGATGAATCCTGGACACTACAAGAGGCTAAAAAAACACGAAGTTTTTGGTTGATGTTATTTTCAAGTATTGTCCCTGCAATGATCAATACCGCTTTTACATTTCATATGGTGTCGATTATAACAGAAAAAGGTTATGATGCTGCGTTTGCAGCCTACTTACTAAGTGCAATCGCTATTACACAGATGGCTATGACTTTTGCAGCTGGCTATGTATTGGAGAAAGTTAGAGTCAACATTGTCAAAGCTACAAATTTCATCCTGTACTTTATTATTTTGTTATTATTGAATTTTAGTGAACAACAGTTTATCTTGATTATATTCGCTATTTTACAAGGAAGTTTTGCAGCTTTTGATAGTGTGTCCACCAATGTTTTATGGCCAGATTATTTTGGTAGAGCACATTTAGGGAAAATTCGAGGATTAGCTATGTCAGCTATGGTAATCGGTTCTGCTCTTGGTCCATTACCATTTGGTATTGCATTTGATGTTTTTGGAGGATATAACGAAATTTTGTTAATTTCACTCATTCTTCCAACTTTAGCTGCAATAGCCTGTTTTTTTTCTCCAGCCCCTATAAAAAACAATCTCAAAACCTAAATTTTAAAATCTACTGTGAAAATTTATTATATTTTGAACTAAATTAGGAATTCAAGTTAATTACTGATTAACTTGAATTTTTATTAAAAAAGATATAAACAAAAATCAATTATCTGATAACCACCTTTGATTTATTCAAAGGTGGTTATTTGCAGCTACAGTATATTTTTACTGTTTGATAAATAATTCACAAAGTTAATAATATGGTAAAGTCCAAAAGTGTACATTCCTATGCGCATATAATGGGATGAAAGCGTATTTATTTTGTGGGTTTTCACAAGTACAATATAGTCAGGAGGTAGGAAACAAACGATCCATTTAGAATCATTGCTAAAAAAGAAAATGTCTAATAGGTTTTGCCAAAACTGTCGATTGAATCTGAAAATTACTATATTTCTTTCAATATACTAGAGAAGGAGGTGAAGCACATGTATCTGGATGAAAGAAGCAAAAAATTGTTGATTGAAATAGTAAAGAAACCAAATACGACTAACAAAAAACTGCAATTAGATCATAAACTTACAAGAAGACAAGTCAATTACAGCCTAAATAAAGTCAATGAATGGCTTGAAGATCAAGGTTTTAACGCATTAAAAAAAATGAATGGATATTATAGAGTAGATGATAATATTGGAGAACTTCTCGAAATTGAAAAAGAAGATCATGAAATTTATATTCCATCTCCGAATGAAAGAAAGTATTTAATCATCTTATATGTATTGTCAAGAGATGAAGCACTGTCATTAAATCATTTTATAGTAGAAATGAATGTCAGCAAAAATACTGTCCTTCAAGATTTAAAAGAGGTAAATAAGATACTAGACTCATTAAACTTAGACATACAATATACACGATCCGAAGGATATTACACTGTCGGGGATGAATGGGATAAACGGTCTCTTATGTTAGATGCAATATATAGAATTATTCATATGCATGGAGGAGAATATTATCTTAAAAAGTTAATGGGTATTAGTCAAGAAGAGGTCACCGAGATTCGTTCAAGGTTAAATATTATTGAACAGGAATTAACGATATCTTTTGCGGATACAGAAATGGATACCTTACCCTATTCCTTCTACGGGCTCTTCAAGAGAATGATGCAAGGAAAGTATATTAATACAGAATTCTATATTGATAATCAGGAGTTATCAGATACAAGAGAGTTTGAAGCGGTAAAAGTACTGATCGAAGGAAAGGGAATGATCCCAGAAGAAGAAAGACTCTACCTGGCATTGCAACTTCTGACATCCAATACCATCAAGAAAACGCATTTAAAAGTTGAAGAATTACCAAAGTTAAAATATGCCTTACAGAAAACACTAGAAGAATTTGAAAGAAAAGCAGTAATAAACTTAATTGATAAGAAAACTTTAGTCGACAAATTATTTCTTCATTTTAAACCTGCTTATTATCGAATTAAATATAAACTGACAACGGATTATCGACCTTTAGAAAAAGTAAGTGAAGAATTTAAAATGCTGCATTATTTTGTTAAAGAATCTTTAGATCCACTGAAGGTCTTTCTTAAAAGTGAATTACCAGAGAGTGAAATAATGTTTATTACATTGTTTGTGGTAGGACACATTCTAGAACATAATGAGCAGAATAATTTCGGGGCAAAGAAAAAAGCTATCGTAGTCTGTCCAAATGGACTATCCATTTCAAAATTGATGAAGCATAATTTGCAGTCTTTATTTCCTGAAATATACTTTTACCCAACTATGTCAATTCGAGAATTTAAGAAAACAGACCTCCCGTATGATATTGTGTTTTCAGCCAGACCGATAACGGTACCTTCAGACAAAAAGCTTTTTGTTGTTAATCAGATGATGGAAGAATCTGAACGAAACGAATTACGTAAAATGGTTATGAAATCAGTATTTCATAGTGAGAATAATCAGATAGAAATCTCTAAGCTAATGGAAATAATTAGCGAGTATACGGAAGTAATTGATGAACAGCAATTAATAAGCAATTTAAAAGGTGTCATCCAAGAAGATAATAAAATAATGAATAGTGAATCTGATCAGAAAGAAGTTATTCACTTGCCAGAACTGATCAACTCATCAATGATTCAAATAGTCGATAAAGTATCTAATTGGAAAGAAGCGATGGAAGTAGCAGCCCAACCTTTATTAGAAAAAAAGAAAATCTCTTTGAATTATCTGAAAGCGCTTAATAATCAATACCCTGTAGTAAGTGAACATATTGTTTTACAGAGAAATATTGCTATACCGCATGCTGAAAGTGAAAAAGGTGTTAAAGAGCTTGGAATGAGTATGTTATTTATAAAAGAAGGGATTCCTAACTTTGATGGATCCGATCTTCATTTCATTGTAGTTATAGCAGCGACTGATAGAAAATCCCATTTCACAGCATTAATGGAACTTATGAAACTTGCAGGAAACGATGCATTATTAAAAGAATTATCTAAAAGTGGAAATGAAGATGAGATATATCAAGTTATCTTAAAATCAATTAAAGAAAAAGATCCATTATATAAATCATTAAGAAGTTAGGAGAAAGCAGTATGAATATTGAAGAATTCTTATCAGAAGATTTTATTTGGTTAAATGAACCAGTAAAGTCACAACTAGATGTTTTTGAAAAAGTTTCCGCGAAATGTCAAGATAAGGGATTTGTCAGTGAAGAGTTTTTAGAAAAAATAAAAGAAAGAGAAAAAGTTTTTCCAACTGGACTGCAGCTAGATGGGTATGGCGTTGCAATTCCACACACAGATCCTGAATGTGTGAATAAACAGTTTATAGCAGTTTTCACTCCAGAAGAAGATGTCTCATTTAAAAGAATGGATGATTCTACTGCAGAAGTTAAGGTTAAAATTATTTTCGTTCTGGGGTTAAATCAACCGCATAGTCAATTAGCTATGCTCCAGGAACTAATGGTCTTACTCCAAGATAAAGAAGCAGTCGAAAATCTTAGAAAAACAACAGATAAAAAGCAAATGATTGAATATCTTTCAGATCTATCAAAACAAAAACAAAGATGAAAAGGGGAGAAATAATGAATACAAAGAAAAAAGTTTTAGTGGCATGTGGTACTGGTATTGCAACATCTACAGTAGTTGTAGAACGGGTAGAACGTTTGATCAAAGAAAATGGAATCAATGCAGAAGTTGAACAAATTAAAATTTCAGAAGCAAAAGGAAAGCAAGAAGGCGCGGATCTAATTGTCTCTACAACTATGTTACCGACTACCTATAATATTCCAACAATCATTGCTACTGGATATATCTCAGGCATTAATGCAGAGCAACTAGATGAAAAAATTCTTTCCGAACTTCGTTGATATAGTTTCAAAAGTAAATTAAAAAATTAAATAATATAAAAATAGAGGAGTTGCAGAAATGGATTATATTACAGATGCAATAAGTTACATTATCAATCTCGGGCCGACAGTTATTCTCCCAATTACATTAGTGTTCATTGGGATGATATTTGGAACTGGGTTTAAAAAAGCTTTTCGTTCCGGGATTATTGTTGGGATAGGGTTTGTAGGAATCAATTTAATAATTGGCCTTCTAATGGATGAACTAGGAGCAGCAGCTGAAGCAATGGTTCAAAACTTCGGAATACGATTGGATGTTATTGATGCTGGTTGGCCAGCGTCAGCAGCTGCAGCCTGGGCAATGCCAATTTCGGTATTACTTATTCCTATATTGCTTTTTGTAAACTTACTGATGATTGTCTTAAAACTAACAAACACTTTGAATGTAGATATATGGAATTACTGGCATATGATTGCTGCGGGTGCTACTGGTTACATCGTTACAGGCGGTAATATTTGGTTTGCTGTAGTATGTGCTGTGCTTTATGAAGTCGTTATCTTAGTTGTAGCAGATAAAACCCAGCCGTATGTTGAAAACTTTTTCGGATTAGAAGGGTTAACTTTCCCAACTGGGTCTCCTATAGGATTTGGACTTATTGGTATTCCATTAGCATGGTTAGTTGGAAAAATACCTGGCATTAAAAACATCAAAGCTGATTCAGAGTCTATTCAGAACCGTTTAGGGATCTTTGGAGAACCCATGATGATTGGATTGATTTTAGGTACAGCAATAGGATTATTAGGTGGATATGGAATTGGTGAAGCATTCCAAGTAGGGATTGCCATGGGGGCGGTAATGCTCTTAATGCCTCGTATGGTTAAAATTTTAATGGAAGGTCTAATTCCAATATCAGAAGCAGCAAGAACGTTTATGAAAAAAAGATTTCCGGGTAGAGATTTGTTCATTGGTGTTGATGCAGCTTTAGCAGTAGGCCATCCAGGGGTATTATCAACGTCCCTTTTACTAGTACCGGTAACACTTCTAATTGCAATCATTCTTCCGGGAAATAGTGTTTTACCTTTTGGAGATTTGGTAGGGATTACATTCTTTGTTGTATTTGTACTAGCAGCAAGTAAAGGAAATATTGTTCAATCAGTTATTACAGGAGCCTTGATGATGGTTATTACTCTTTGGTTAGCAACAGATTTTGCAGCAGTGCACACAGAGATGATGGCAGGAACAGGATTCCAAGCACCTGGTGATGCAACTCAAATCGTTTCATTAACTACTGGAGGAAATCCTCTTAACTGGTTAATCTTAAAATTTGCTGAACTTTATCAGATGGTCTTTGGCGGCTAAAAACCTCTAATGAAAATATAAGGAGACGTATAAATGTTTGCAGCAGTATTACATGAAGGACACTCTATAGAAATCGAAGATGTACATGAGCAGCCTTTAGAAGCGAAAGAGGTACGGGTAAAAGTTATGGCTGCAGGCATTTGCGGCTCAGATACTCATAAAATGCGTACGAAATGGAAATATGGATTTCCAGCAGTTATGGGGCATGAATTTTCTGGAGAAGTGATAGAGATAGGTTCCAAAGTAACTAAATTCAGCATTGGGGAACGAGTTGTAGGGATACCGTTATTACCTTGTTATGAATGTGAATATTGTCTGTCAGGTGAATACTCGTTATGTGAAAATTATAAAATGATAGGATCGCACTTTTATGGGGCATTTGCAGAAAAAGTGGTTGTTCCAGAAAAAAATCTTCTCAACATTGATGATTTAAATTATGAAGAAGCGACAATGATAGAACCATTAGCAGTTGCTCTCCATGGGGTGCAGGGAATTGATCCGAAATTAGGAGATACTGTTCTTGTTTTTGGAGCAGGAAATATAGGATTATTAACCATTCAAGCCCTTAAAATTATTGGAGTCAAAAATATTATTGCAGTAGATGTTAAAAAGGGAAATCTAGAAGAAGCTAAGAAATATGGAGCAGATTTTACTATAAATTCTTTAGTGGAAGATCTTGAAAAACTTGTCAAAGAATACTCTGGTAATAGCGGAGTAGACATCGTTTTAGAGTGTGCAGGTTCGGCAATTGCGCAAGAGCAATGTTTAAGAGTGGTAAAAAAACATGGGAAAATAGCATATATCGGTATAGCTTATGAAGACATTCATCTCCCAGAAGACTCATTTGAAAAGATTTTTCGACATGAACTTACGTTAAAAGGATTCTGGAATTCATATAGTGCTCCTTTTCCAGGAAAAGAATGGACTAATAGTTATAACTTGATAAAACAAAATAAAGTAAATGTAAAAGATATGATCACTCATCGTTTTCCTTTAAGTCAGACAAAAGAAGCCTTTGAGATGATATTAGAACAGAAAGAACTTCACAAAAAGGTATTGATTATTCCAAATAAGGAGATGTAAAGATTGAAAGCAGTAGTGAAAACAGAACCAGGCTATGATCATATGGAATTTAAAGAAGTTGAAGAACCAGAAGTTTACGGGGATATAGTAAAAATAAAGTCAGCATTTACCGGAATCTGCGGATCAGATATTCATACATTCAAAGGGGAATATAAAAACCCCACTACCCCCATTACTTTAGGGCATGAGTTTTCTGGTGTTGTTGTAGAAATTGGACCTGATGTGAAAAACATAAAGGTCGGAGACCGTGTCACAAGCGAAACAACGTTTAAAACTTGTGGAGAATGTCGATATTGTAAAGAAAAAGATTATAATCTATGCAGCAATCGAAAAGGCATTGGAACGCAACAAAATGGTAGTTTTACAAACTATTTGATCTCTAGAGAAGAAAGTGTGCATGTTTTACCAGAAAATGTTTCATTAGAAGCTGGGGCATTTACCGAACCGCTAGCGTGTTGTACACATGCAGCTTTGGAGAAAACCAGCATTGAAGCTACAGATATTGTATTGGTAGTGGGACCTGGACCGATTGGGTTATTACTTTCTCAAGTGGTTAAATCAAAAGGTGCAACAGTCATATTATCCGGAGTAACCAGAGATGCATCAAGATTAGACTTAGCAAAAAAACTTGGTATAGATTATACTATTGATTCTTTAACTCAAAATCTGGATGAATTAGTTCTCAAGCTGACTGATGGATATGGAGCAGATAAAGTCTTTGACTGTTCAGGAGCGGTACCGGCAGTTAATCAGGCATTAGCTCTGACTGCCAAAAAAGGTGATTTTATTCAAGTAGGTTTGTTTCCAGATAAGTACATCAAATTAGATGTAGAAAGTATTATTCAAAGAGAGATCAATTATGTTGGTAGCCGTTCGCAGAAACCAACTTCTTGGCCGCTAGCGTTAGAACTAATCGCTAATGGAAGTGTACAAGTTGAAAAAATGGTTACGATGACTGAAGAGCTTGAAAATTGGCGCAAAGCATTTGAAGCTGTGATGGAAGGAAATGAAGTGAAAGTTTTAGTGAAATCTTAAATAAGAAAAGGAGGATCCAATCTAAAATATCTAATAGTAGATTGGATTCTCATTCTAAAGTGATGTGGTTGATTAATCTAAGGAGGTTATATATGAATATTGTAATTGGTAGTGATCATGGGGGGATGAACCTCAAAAGCGCACTAGTTAAGTATTTAAAAGATAAGGATTATGAAGTAACTGACATAGGACCTTATTCTTTCGAAAGTGTAGATTATCCATCTTATGCTGTTGTAGTTTCAGATTATGTTGTAAATAAGCAAGCAGATTTTGGGATTTTATGTTGTGGGACAGGGATTGGAATGTCTATTGCTGCAAATAAAATTAAGGGTATACGAGCAGCTGTGGTAGGAGACACATTTTCCGCTGAAGCGACCCGTGCGCATAATAACAGCAATGTTTTATGTCTGGGAGAGCGAGTTATTGGAGAAGGATTAGCGGTTAAAATACTTGAAACCTGGATAAACACTGAATTTGAAGGTGGACGTCATGAACGTCGTATAGATAAAATCAGTGATTTAGAAGCACAAGATAACTAAAGATCAACTAACAAATTTGCAAGTTAAAATATAAAAGTTTTTGCGAGAAGAAAGGAATGATTGATTTTGAGTAAAACTAAGACTCAAGAATTTACTTTAATGGATGAAAAAATAGTCAGTACGATTAGAACTTTATCAATAGACATGGTGGAAAAAGCTAATTCCGGTCATCCTGGGATGCCGATGGGGGCTGCCCCAATGGCCTATACTCTTTGGGCAAATCATCTAAAGTTTAACCCTAATAATTCTGACTGGTTCAACAGAGATCGTTTTATTCTGTCAGCTGGACATGGATCCGCACTGTATTATAGTCTTTTACATCTATTTGGTTATGATTTATCGTTAGAAGATCTGAAAAAATTCCGTCAATGGGGCAGTAAAACACCCGGACATCCAGAATATGGAGAAACAGATGGAGTGGATGCGACAACTGGCCCTTTAGGACAAGGAATCGCAATGGGCGTAGGTATGGCACTTGCTGAATCTCATCTAGCTGCTCAATATAATAAACCAAACTACCCCATAGTAGATCACTTTACTTATGTTATCTGTGGTGATGGAGATTTGATGGAAGGCGTGGCTTCAGAAGCTTCCTCTTTTGCTGGTCATAATGAGTTAAGTAAGCTTATTGTACTTTATGATTCCAATGATATTTCATTGGATGGAGATTTGAATATGTCTTTTAGTGAAAATGTTCACAAAAAATACGAAGCTTACGGTTGGCAGGTACTCCGTGTGGAAGATGGAAATAATCTGGCAGAAATAGATAAAGCTTTAACTCAGGCAAAAAGTGATGAGAATCGTCCGACTTTAATAGAAGTTAAAACTATTATTGGTTTCGGATCACCAAATAAAGCAGGAAGTTCTGCATCTCATGGGGCTCCTCTAGGTGCTGAGGAAGCTATAGCAAGTAAAGCAGCATATGGATGGACTGAAGAACCTTTCTATATTTCCGAAGAAGTAAAAACAGAATTAAGAACTTATAAAGATAAAGGGGAAAACTTGGAAAGTATCTGGCAAGAACTATTTTCTGCCTATACAGAAGAATATCCCGTTCTTTCTGAGCAATTCTTACGTGTGGTGGAAGGAGAAACTCCAGAGAATCTCTCATCAGTATTTCCAGAGTTTAAGGATGCTAACACTAAGCTAGCTACTAGATCTGCTTCAGGAGAGATGATCAATCAAGTTGCAGATATTTTGCCTGAAGTTTTTGGAGGATCAGCTGATCTGGGGGGATCAAATAAAACATTTATTAATTCAAGTAATGCTTATTCTAAAGATTCAACTGATGGAAGAAATATTTGGTTCGGTGTAAGAGAATTTGCTGTAGGCAGTATCTTGAATGGTATGGCATTACATGGTGGATTAAAAGTATTTGGTTCAACATTCTTTGTTTTCTCCGATTATATGAGAGCAGCAATTAGACTTTCTTCTCTTATGAAATTGCCAGTAACGTATGTATTTACTCATGATAGTATAGCGGTAGGAGAAGATGGTCCCACACATGAGCCCATTGAACAGCTTGCCTCATTAAGAGCTATGCCAGGTTTAAGAGTAATTAGACCAGCAGATGCTAAAGAAACGGTTGCTGCTTGGAATATAGCCATAGAAAATAATGATGGACCTATTGCTTTAGTTTTATCTCGTCAGAATCTTCCTGTGTTATCAAACAAACAAGATCGAATTCTTGAAGGGGTTCAAAAAGGTGCTTATATCGTTTCTGAGTCTAACAGTAAACCAGAAGCATTATTAATTGCTACTGGGTCTGAAGTATCTATTGCTATAGAAGCTCAGAAAAAGTTAAAAAAAGAACATAATCTTTCTGTATCTGTAATTAGTATGCCTAGCTGGGAACTCTTTAAACAAACAGACCAGGATTATCAAAAAATTGTTTTACCTGACGATGTAAAAGTAAGAGTATCGATTGAAGCTGGTTCCACATTTGGCTGGAAAGAGATTGTTGGGGACAGTGGTGTTTCTATAGGAATCGATCATTTTGGTGCATCAGCACCAGGAGAGATATTATTTGAAAAATTCGGATTTACAGCAGATAACATAGCCAATACAGTTTTAGAGCAAATGAAAATGAGGGATTCAAATGACTGAAATTGGGATATCAATACTTTCCTCCGATCTTTTGAATCTGGAAAAAGAAATTAAGTCTATTGAAAAATCAAAGGCCGATTATATTCATATTGATATAATGGATGGACATTTTGTTCCCAATCTTACATTCGGTCCTGATATAGTTGCTCAAGTAAAAAGAATGACGAAGATACCGCTTGATGTTCATCTCATGATAGATAATCCAGCAAGATATATTGAAACATTTGCCAGTGTGGGAGCTGATATATTAACGGTGCATTATGAAGCCTGTAATCAATTGGATGAAGTGCTTAGTCTGATACGCAGACATGGATGTAAACCAGGATTAGCGATTAAACCAACGACAAGTGTTGAATCTATAAAAAAATATTTAGATAAAGTGAGCTTGGTATTGCAAATGACAGTTGAACCAGGATTTGGAGGCCAAGCATTTATAGAAGCTACTTTAGAAAATTTACAAACGTTGGATCTTCATCGGACACATCATCATTTAAGTTATATGATAGAAGTTGATGGAGGAATCAATAAGGTAACAGGCAAAAAATGTGTGAATGCTGGAGCTGATGTATTAGCAGTTGGATCCTATTATATCAATGCATTAAATAGAGAAAAAATAATTCAAGAATTAAAAAATTAATAATATAGTTTCCTTATGAATACATTAATTAATGTATTCATAAGGATTTTTTATTAACTGCCATTTGAATAGAAAATTTATTTATAGTAATAGAATTTTTATTGTAATAATCCTTCTATAATAAGTTGAATATTTTGAACAAAAATTACACATGATGTACATTGAATATGGACAAAGCGTTTCTATTTAATGAATATAGTCAGACAGTGTAATCCATTCCTTCATAGATCAGTTTGTAACTAAATAATAAAATTTAGAATGCATTGTATAAGACAATTAAATTTATAGAAATTAATGCTTTATTAAAAAAATTAGATAAAAGGAGATAGTGTAATGAGACTAGAAAATAAAGTAGCCTTTATTATAGGTGGAACTTCAGGTATCGGAGAAGCAACCTCCAAGCTATTCGCCAAAGAAGGCGCAAAGGTAGTTGTGGGTGGACGTAATGAAGAAGAAGGAAAAAGAATAGTTCAAGAGATTAGTGATAATCAGAATGAAGCAATTTTTGTTCAAGTTGATACTACTAAAGCTGATGAGATTAAACAGGCAACCAAAAAAATTCTGGATCAATATGGAACAATTGATATACTATATAACGGTGCCGGAATACATGATGGGTACAAAACAGTATTAGACACTGAAGAATCTGACTATGATAAAATTATGGAAGTAAATGTAAAAGGACCCTATCTGGCCACTAAAGCCGTTCTGCCTATATTTATTGAAAAAGGAAACGGTACAATTATAAATGTAGGTTCTCAGGCCACTTTAGTAGCTGGACCAGGTGGATCCACTTATGTTACCTCTAAACATGCAATTGAAGGGTTTACTAAACAATTAACTTATGACTTTGGCCAAAAAGGGATTAAAGCAAACTTGCTGGCACCTGGATTTGTAAATACACCAATGACTGAAGGAATTGATGATGAGAGATTAAGTGATATTCCTGCTAAACGAGGAGGTAAACCTGAAGAAATTGCCTCCGCTGCTTTATTTTTAGCTTCAGAGGACTCAAACTATATGCAAGGAGCCTCATTGGTTATAGATGGTGGATGGACAGTAGGAAGATAATCATTTCATTTGAAGTAAAGCATAAAATGACTTCTAAAGTCATTTTATGCTTTTTTAATAAAAATCATATATCTCGTCATAATTTGTTCAATAACTAACAATGAATAGTTAAATAAATATTTAAATCTATATTTTAGCTTTATTTTTCTCTTATTTTTTGTTAAACTATTCACAATAAAAGGAGGAGATTTAGGTGAAAAAAGTAATGTGTGCGTTAAAATTTATTTTTAGAAATGGTGAAACTTGGACAATTGAACGTAAGCATATAGGCGATTTATGGATTAAACAAGTAACAACTAGTTTTGGTCGTATAGGTGAAAATGACTTTCAAGAAATTCATCCTTGTGAATCATTAAAAATTGAAATAACAAGAGAAGCAGATTCTGTTAACTCAAATGATATAAATCTAGGTGGATTAGAAGCCGGCATGTTCAATCGGGTAAAACAATTCCAAGATATAGAAATGATGGATATCCTTTATCGTGATCGCATTAATGGAGATAAACCTGTCAGTGTAGATAAGGATCGTATTTATTTTCCATATAAAGCGTTGGATGTTGATGGACATGATAATCAATATCAATCAAGTATGATATCAGATGAGGATAAATTATATATCGTAATAGATCCAGATAAGACCGTGCAAGATATTTATGGAGCGAAATTAACGAATAAAACAGTGTAATGAATTTTTATATAATTAAATTTAAAACAGTCTATTAGGTCATGTTATTTAACTTGATCTAATAGACTGTTTTTTAATTAGCAATAAAGATTGATGTTATTCAAGAAAAGAGTTACAATAAGTAAGTAGATAAAAAGTAAAGGATGTTTTGAATGAGTACATTAGGAAATTCAATTAAATTAAAAAGTGGCGTAACCTTAAAAAACAGAGCGATTATGGCACCAATGACTAATATGATGAGCTTTTTTGACGGAACGATCACTGAAAATGAGTTACAATATTACTCACTTAGAAGTGGAGAAGTTGGTGCTGTTATTACAGCTGCTTCCAATGTACAAGAAATTGGGCAAGGCTGGGAAGGCGAGCTAGGGGTTTATGATGATAAACATATCAAAGGGCTATCTAATTTAGCGGCTGCTATAAAAAAATCTGGAACTAAAGCTATACTGCAAATTTTTCATGGTGGAAGAATGACTAATTCAAAAATTTTAAGAGGAAAACAGCCAGTTTCAGCTAGTAAAGTAAAAGCAGAACGAGCAGATGCTGAAGAACCTAGAGCATTAACAGATGATGAAATTATTCAAGTAATTGAAGATTTTAAAGCAGCTACTGTAAGAGCAATTAAGGCTGGTTTCGACGGGATAGAAATACATGGAGCAAATACTTATTTAATTCAGCAATTTTTTTCTCCACATTCTAATAGAAGAGAGGATAAATGGGGCGGCAGTCTGGATAAACGCTTCCATTTTGTTAATCAGTTAGTTGATGGAGTAATCAAATCGGTAAAAGAAAATGCCTCAGAACCCTTTATTGTAGGATATAGATTTTCACCAGAAGAATATGAAGAACCTGGAATTAGAATAGACGATACTCTTTATCTTGTAGATCAATTATCTGATAAGAATCTTGATTATCTGCATATTTCTCTAGGGGATTACAAACAGTATTCTAAATTTGATGAAAAAAAAGAACAGACCATTTTAGAAGTGGTTCATGATAAAATTGCCGGAAGAGTTCCATTAATCAGTGTTGGAAATATTCAAACAGGTTCAGATGCTAAAACAGCTCTTAAAGATAGTGAGATGGTTGCTCTAGGTAGAGTCTTGCTTGCAGATCCACATTGGACAAGCAAAGTACTAAGTAATAGAGAAGATTTGATCCGCTACACAGTTACTGAAGAAGAGCGTGATGAATTGAAGTTAAATACAGGTGTATGGATGTTCATGAATGCAATGATGCCGGAACGCATAAAATAACAAATAAAAAAGCTGTAAGGAAACGCTGAATATTTCAGCATTTCTTTGCAGCTTTTTGTATGATTCTAATTTAAGAATCAGCTAAATTGAATGTAGATACTGATATCAAAAGGATCTGCTTCTTGTACAACGGTTTGTGTCTTAGGATTGAAATACTTATATGGTCCACCTTTAACAAAAGCAAAGGCTGTTATCACAGTTGATTGTAGATAATGAATTGTATTACTTGTATAATTTTTAGGTAATTTACCTAAAAATATAGAATTGATATAGACATCTAAACGGCCTATTTCATTAGGAATGAGCTTAACATACTTAGTAGAATAACTTTCATATTTATAGACTTTTTCGTTGTAATTTCTCAAATCTTCTTCTCGTTTACCAGCATAATTTCTTTTAATTTGAGTATGTCTAATCATATTTTCCGTAATTTGATTGATGAGATCTTGGCTTGAAGTTAATTCACTCGCATTGATTTGAATTTTATATTCTATTGAAAGTGGTGTACGATTTTTCTTTTTAAATACCGGAATATCTTTTATAAGCTGTTGCGATTGATTCGATTGTTTCTTCCAGAATTTTTCAATGGAATTTATAAATCCCATTATGAATTCCCCCTTTCTAAAAAATCTTGAAAACAAAATTTAAATTTAGTTAATCTTCGGTTTAAAATAACAACTCTTATATAAATATGTTACAGAAAACATTGTATTTGTTCAACTATTACGCATTGAGAGTAACAAATAATAAAATATTCACAGCAAAGTTTATATAGTAGATGTTTTCTTGTCGTAAATCACATAATAAGGCTACCTCGTTGTCAGAATGATTAATTATGCTGACCCGCTAGATTTTCTTTTTTCACAGTTTATCTTTTCTGTCAAACTCGGTGTAACCTATTCTTTTTTTATGAAATATAAAAGGATATTGTCCAAAAGTCACTTGTTAATTATAGTATAATAGAATTATACTGCTAATATTATGTAGCATAGGAGGGGAATGTTTGAAAACTTTTTGGTTGAATTTTTTGTTATTGTTTTTTAGTTGGATGTTCGCTTTAATAAATAAAGGGATTGACACCAAAGCAATTCTATTAAGTGCTTTATTTTTTTCTATCTATTTTTTAATGCCGCTTTTTGAAAATAAAATAAAAAAAGGATTATTCATTCTATCCTTACTTTTGATGTTATCTATTTTTTATTCTAATAATCTAAATTTCTTTACTTGGTTTATGTATACGATTTTTTTGATAGAATTTAATGGGTTATTTAAACCTAAATTATTGTATCTAACTGTAATAGTTGTGTATGCCTTATCATTATTTCCATTTTTATTAAACGCTGAAATAACACAAGTATTATTTATAGTTTTTATGGTTTTCTTAACCATTTTACTAATCAATCAATTAAGAAAATATGAGTTAAGAAATAAAGAGTTAAAGAAAAAGTACATAAAGGTGTATGATGAACATCGATTTATGAAACGACAAATTATAAATAATGAAGAAGTCATTCGACAAGAAGAACGTAACCAAGTCGCTAGAGAAATTCATGATTCTGTGGGACATAGATTAACTGCATTATTGATGCAGCTAGAAGTGGCTCGTTTAAAAGCAAATGATAAACATACAGAAATGCAATATGATAATCTTAAACAATTAGCACAAAGTAGTTTGCAGGATACCCGTAAAGCTGTCAGAGCCCTTAAAACTCAGGAACACTCCGGTTTGCAAGCGATCATTTTATTAATAAGAAAGTTAGAAGCAGAGAGTCATTTAAGATTAGCCCTCAGATTCCAACCAGGTGTGCTCCATTTAAATTTTACAAATCAACAATCTGTTGTGTTATATCGGTCAATACAGGAAGCCCTGACTAATATGATGCGACATAGTGAAAGCAGAACAGCGGACATTAAATTCGAAATAATTGCTCAGAAAGATTTCAGAGTTGAAATTAGCCATCCGGTTACTCAAAAGATCAGGATCATTGAAGGATTTGGCTTAACAAGTATGCGCGAACGACTGGTAACAATCGGTGGCAGATTGAATTTCAGCCAGACGGAAGATCAGTTAAGTTTAATTTTTCAATTTCCACTAGAGGTGAAGAAATGATTGATATTTTAATTGCAGAAGATCAAGTATTAGTTAGACAAGGGCTTAAAATGATGCTGGAAACAGAAGCGGAGTTTCGTGTCGTGGCAGAAGCAAGTAATGGAAAAGAAGCAGTTGAGTGGTGTCAAAGAAAGTCTTTTGACCTTGTATTGCTAGATATTAGAATGCCCGAGATGAATGGATTAGAGGCTGGAAAAATAATTAGAAATCAACATCCTCAAACAATAATTTTGATGCTGACAACTTTCAATGATGAAGAGTATGCTTTAGAAGCACTTAAAAATAAAGCAAATGGATACTTACTGAAAGATGGAGATTCATTTGAATTGATCAAATCGGTAAAAAGTGCCCTAAATGGAGGATTGGTCATTCAAGACCATGTAGCGGCTAGAGTAATGCCTACACTACTCGATCGGCAGCCTACAAATGAACCAGTCAATCGTTTTTTAACACATAGAGAACTAGATATTATAAAAAAAATAGGAGAAGGAAAAAATAATCAGGAAATTGCTGATACTTTATACTTATCTGTTGGGACAGTCAAGAATCATATTTCGTCTATATTAACTAAACTGGAGTTAAGAGACCGTACACAAATTGCCATTTATGCATTAAAACATAAAATATTTTGACTTATTATAATATAATGTGACTTAAGTCACCCCTATTTAATGACTAGAGACAGTATTTTGACTGTCTCTTTTTTCGTATAATATTATTAAACCAATACAAAGGAGTGATCTAGATGCTAGAAGCACAAAATCTGGAAATGAAATACAAAAATAAGTTGGCTGTAGACAATGTGAATTTATATATTGAAAAAGGGGAATCAGTGGGGTTGTTAGGACCAAATGGAGCTGGTAAGTCTACAACGATCTCTATGATTTCTACTTTACTTCCTCCGACTAAAGGAACTGTCAAATATAATGGGAAAGATATATTCGATAAACCGGAGTCAATTCGACCATTTTTGGGAGTTGTACCACAAGAAATTGCACTTTATGATGAGTTATCTGCATTAGAAAATCTTACTTTTTTTGGAAAAATTCATGGGCTAAGAGGTCAAGTTCTTAAAGATAAAATTCAAAAAGTACTTGAATTAGTAGAGTTAACAGATCGAAAGAAGGATGCAGTTAAAAACTATTCTGGTGGAATGAAGCGTCGAATCAATTTAGCAGTTGCATTACTGCATGATCCGGAAATATTAATAATGGATGAGCCAACAGTTGGAATTGATCCTCAGTCAAGAAATTATATTTTAGACATGGTTAAGAAATTAAATAAAGAAAAGAAACTGACGATATTATATACCAGCCATTATATGGAAGAAGTCGAAAAGCTATGTGACCGTATATACATTATGGACCATGGACAAATTGTGGCATCAGGAACAAATGAGGAATTAAAGAGTATTTTAACAAATGAAGAAACGATAGAAGTATCTGTTAACGTGCATGATGATCACTTCACAGAATGTTTAATGAATAATCAAAGTATAAATCAGATTACTAAAGAAGAGAATGGGTATAGATTGATCGTTTCTAAAAGTGAAGAGCTACTAGTCAAATTATTTGAATATGCAAAATGTTCTAATATTGTCATTACGGGTATCCAAATTAAGAAACCAACATTAGAAGATGTGTTTTTACATTTAACTGGTAAAAAACTGCGAGATTAAAGGGGGTGGCAGCATGTTCAATTTACTAAAAAAAGATCTTTTAACACTTTCAAAAAACAAGAGCGAGATGATTGAATTGTTATTGACGCCCTTTTTGCTTATTTCTATTTTAGGATTTGCTTTAGGCAACCTAATGAATAATACAAGCAGTCCTATAGAAACTGGCAAGATTGGAATAGTAAATCAACAAAACTACGAAGAAGATTTATCCAGACTGGAAGAAGACTTAGAGAATGAAAATATACCTAAAGAGACCATGAAAAATCTTTTAGATTCTAGTGTATCTATTGATCCGATCAACCAGTTAAAAACTTTCCTTAGAAGTGATGAGATAAAAGAAATAATGGAGGTTAAAGATTTCGATGATATAAAGTCAGCAGAAAAGGCTTTAGAGAATGATGAAATACAAGGAATTATAGAGATACCCAAAGAATTTAGCTATATCACTTGGAGAAATGTATTATTTGAGGATAAAGCAACTACAAATTTCGACCTTAAGGTTCAGGATAAGAGTCAATTAAATGCTGTTGTTTTAGAAAGCCTTCTTAATAGTTTTGTAGAAGAATATAATTTGCAAAGTTCAATTGCAATGACGGATAAAGAAAAGGTAAATCTAGATAATTCAAATAATAATGGCAAAATGATCAATATCTCTACTGAAGATCCAGTAAATTCATTTCAGTACTACACTATTGGCATGGGTGTTTTCTTTGCTTTCAGTACCGGAACAATTATCGCAGCTCGTTCCTACAGAGAAAAAGAACAACATGTATTTGCAAGAATTATGTTGACGAACACCTCTCCAAATACTTATTTATTAAGCAAACTACTCTCTGGAACGATATTAACGTTTTTACAATTAGGTATTATTTTTATTTTCTCTACTCTGATTTTCGGTACTTTTGGAGGTAAGGATGTATCATTTTGGATAAATATGATGATAATTACGTTCATCTATTCATTATTAATTGGGAGTATTACAAGTTTATTAACCTCCCTATCATTACGATCAAATAGTGCATCGAATGTAGGATTTTTCAGTTCATTTACTGCTGCGTTAGCCTTTTTAGGCGGAAGTTTCACACCGGTTGAAACCTTTTCTGAATCAATCAAGACCATTGGAAACTGGACTCCCAATGGGGCAGTATTAACTTCTTATCTTCAAATTATGCTTGGATTCGATTTAATAGAGGTGATGCCGTTATTGATAAGAGTCATTGCGATGATGGGTATTTTTGTGATTATTGCAATTTACGTGTTTCCTAAAAGGAGGTTGAACTAAATGTGGACAGTCTATCAAATGCAGTGGAAGAGGTTAATTAAGAATCCTTTGTTCGTTTTACTATTTTCAGGGTTAACCTTATTAATGGTAAATGTAATAGCTGGTTCTCAGGGTAGTGATACTATTCCAGTTAGGGTATATAGTGAAACTTTTACAGGAGAACAATTAGCTGATAGGGTAGAGGAATTAAACCATAATGCTTCATTTGATTTTATTCCAGCGGAAGCTGATAAAGTTAGAAAAGATATTAGAATGGATAACTATAGTTTTGCACTTGAATTAAATGATGATGCCTATCAATACTTGGTTGGTAGAGAAAGTTCACAATTACCGATTGTTAAACAATATGTGAATCAATTTTACAGAGAGAAAAAGATAATAAATGAAGTTAAGAAACTTCATCCTGAAAGAGAAGTTAAATTGAAAGAGGCAATAAGCTTTGATGTAAGTTCTCTTTCGACTTTTGGATCGGGGATTACAAATATTTCTGTGATGTTAGGAATGACCTTTTATTTTTCAATATATTCGATTATGTTTTTAATGATTAAATTATTTGAAGAAAAAACATACGGAACCTGGAATCGATTAATCTTTTCTCCTGTTTCTAAGACTAGAATATATATAGGACACTTACTATTTTATTTTTCTATAGGCGTTATACAAATATTTACACTGTTAATTATTCTGAGTCAAATGCTCTCAATAAAAATAAGTGGACATTATTTAACGCTACTATTGATTATTCTCGCTTTTATTTTATCAATCGTATCATTAGGAATACTACTGACAGCATTAGCCAAATCAATTTCTGCCTTACAGGTAGTTATCCCTATTGTAGCAACTTCAATGGCAATGATTGGCGGAGCTTTTTGGCCTTTACAACTTGTCGACAATCCTATTTTATTATTTGCAGCTGAATTAATGCCGATTAAACATGCTGTCTATGGAATTGTTGAAACACTTATCTATAATAAGAGTCTACTGAATTCTTTAGAACCCATAGGGTATTTATTGCTTTGTAGTGTTTTATTTATGGGAATTGGAATCAATTTAATGGAAAGAGCAACAGAATAATAGGATTTAATTATGTTGACCACCCTGGTCAAAAGTGATAAAATGAATTTATCGACCAGGGTGGTCACTTTTTGTTATAGATAAGGAGCGTTAGTTGTGAATGAAGGATTTAATAAACTTTCATTAGAAAAACAGAATATAATTTTAAATGCAGCATACAAAGAATTTACGGAAAATGGATATGAAAAAGCATCTACTAATATCATCGCTAAAAATGGAGAAATTGGAAAAGGGACCTTATTTTATTACTTTGGGAATAAGCGAAAACTGTTTGATTTTTTAATTAATACTTCTTTTCAGTTAACCTATGAGGAGTATTTCAATAAAATAGATTTTGAGCAGACGGATTTTTTCAAACGTCTGGTAGAAGTGAGTCAATTAAAACAGCAAGTATATAAAAAATATCAGGCGCCTATGGGGTTTATTTCAAAAATTCTTATAAATACCGGCGAATTTGATTTGTCAGAAGAACAAATCAAAAAAAGAGCCATTGTAGAAGAAACATGGGCCCAAGTATTGAAGAAAAATATCGATTTTTCAAAATTCAGAGAGGATCTTCCTCAAGAAATTACGTTTAATTTTATCAGATGGACACTCGAAGGATACCGTCAAGAATTAGAAATGAGAGTCAAACAAAACGAAGATTTTTTAATGGATGAAGAAAATATCAAAACTTATTACGATGAATATTTCAGCTATGTAAAAATGCTAAAAAAGATTTATTATAAAAAAATCTAGATTAAAAATATTGGAGGGAGATCAAATGAGTATTCTAGAAATTAAAAATTTATCAAAGTTATTCGGAAAGCAAGCAGCTTTAGAAGATGTATCTTTTAAGCTAGAGGAAGGAGAAATTTTGGGATTTATTGGTCCTAATGGAGCGGGGAAATCTACTACTATCAAGATTATATTAGGTATGCTTAAAGCAACTAAAGGATCAGTGACTTTATTTGGTAAAGACGCTTGGAATGAGGCGGTTGAAGTACATAAAAGAATTGCATATGTACCAGGAGACGTGAATCTTTGGCCGAATCTAACAGGAGGAGAAGTCATTGATTTATTTTTAAGTATGCGCGGTGTAAAAGTAGAAACAGTAAAAAAGGAAGAATTGATGAAAGAATTCGAATTCGATCCAACTAAAAAATGCAGAAGCTATTCGAAGGGGAACAGACAAAAAGTTGCTCTAATTGCTGCGTTTGCAGCAGATGCAGATTTGTACATTTTAGATGAACCCACTTCAGGTCTTGACCCTCTTCAAGAACGAGTTTTCCAAGAGCATATTAAAAAAGTGAAAGAAAAAGGTGCTAGTGTACTATTATCGAGTCATATTTTATCAGAAGTAGAGCAGCTCTGTGATACAGTAGCAATTATTCGTAAAGGTAAAATAGTGGAATCTGGAAACCTTGATGACTTGAGACATTTAACGCGTACTCAAGTGAAGTTACAAGTAAAAGAGGCTGCCGATTATTTGCAAGAAAAAAACTATATTCATGAATTTATACAAGAAAAAGATACTGTTTTCTTTCAATTAGATTCTAATCATACGGAAGATTTGATTCAAGAAATCCAAGGTTTGGGGGTATTGAAATTTGAAAGTACGCCTTCTAAACTGGAAGATTTGTTTATGAGACATTATTCTAGAAGCTCGGAAGGTGATGTGTGATGCAATCATTTAAACAGTCAAAGAGGCTGCTTTATTTTTCTCTTAAAAGAGAAAAAATTAAACTATTGTTTTGGCTAACGGGTTGTTTATCATTTGTTTTGATAGGAATTACTGCTTTTGTTTTTATTTATGATGATCCAATTGACAGGCAGGCAATGGTAGGTGCTATGTCAAATCCAGCAATGGAAGCTTTGTTTGGGAAAGTAATTGGCATAGACAACTATACGATTGGTGCTATGTATTCACATACAATGACTGTGATGACTTTGTCATTAATTTCAATCAGTGCAATTCTTCTAGTTGTGAGAAATACTAGGCTGGAGGAAGAAGAAGGAATGATTGAAGTTTTCCGATCCTTGCCTACTGGTAAATTAGCTCATACCACTTCAGCAATGGTATTACTTGCTATATACAACATTATACTTGCGTTACTTTCCACTATTATACTGATTGCTTTTGGTGATAATAGTATGGATGTGAATGGCGCCGTATTAACTGGCGTTATTTATGGTTTAGTGGGTATTTTTTATGGTTCAGTTGCATTGTTGTTTTCACAGTTATCCAGCAGTAGTAGAAATGCTACTATGTATTCATTGCTTTTTTTAGGATTAACCTATCTTATGAGAATTATAGGAGATACAGGTATTGAGTGGTTAAGCTGGATTTCCCCGTTAGGTCTATTATATAGAACAAAACCGTTTGTCACTAATGATTGGATGCCCGTTCTGCTTATATTGATTGGAACATTGTTATTCATTAGTATAGCGTTTGTCCTTCAAAACTATCGAGATTTAGGTTCTGGTTTACTACCGTCTAAGGCTGGCAGCCGTTCTGCTTCAAAACTTTTGAAGACCGTTCCTGGTTTGGCATTAAATCTGCTTAAAACCCCGCTATTGATCTGGAGCCTTTCACTTATTGTGCTTGGAGTGACATATGGATCTGTAATGGGTGATTTAGAGACATTGATAGCGGGGAATGAAGTGATTGGAAAAATTATTGAAAATAATCCTGATCAGAATATTGTGAATCAATTTATAGCTATTATATTAGGCTTATTATCCATAGCAACGGTTATTCCAGTTGTTCAGATATTAATGAAATTATACAGTGAAGAGAAAAAAGGACGATCTGTTTATCTTTTAGTAGGGAAACGGTCAAAAAATTATGTATTAGGGATATTTGTTGCTTTAAGTTTCTTGGTCAGTATTTTATTACAAACTATTCAAGTTTCTGCTTTTGCAGCAGCAGTTATGACTACTCAAGTCAAGGGTATTGTTTTTACTGATATCTTATTAAGCGGCTTAGTGTACCTTCCAGCGCTATGGACCATGATTGGTCTGGTTATTTTATTATTTGGCTGGTTGCCTAGAATGATTTTTAGTACTTGGATCCTGTTAGGGTTTAGTTTTGTAATACTTTATTTTTCAAATTTGTTTGATATACCAGAATGGCTTAAAGGAATTTCTCCATTTTATCATGTGCCAGATGTTTTGGCTGGAGAAATGAGTTTTCTCCGTTTATTTGTACTTTTAATACTGGGTATTTTATTCAGTTTTATAGGATTTATAGGATTCAACAAAAGAGATAGTATAATATAATCTAAATAATAGTCAGATTTGAGACGACTCCGTCTTAGGTCTGATTTTTATATTTTACTGCATCTGATGTAGTAATATAAAATAAAATTTGCTATACTGATTACAACGACAGATGAAGTAATTTAAAATCAATACGTAAAGAGGTGAGGTGAATGATCAGTAGTGATGTTAGTAGAGGATATAATGATTCATTTATCTTATCAATATTGATTGAAGGGGATTCTTATGGATATGAGATTTCGAAGCAGATTAGAGAACGAACAGAGGGTCAATATGTTATGAAAGAGACAACCTTATATCCAGCTTTCACTCGGTTGAAGAAAAAAGGATATATTACTTCCTATCCGGGAAATGAAACACAAGGACGTAAAAGAACCTATTACAAAGTAACAGCTAAAGGTAAAGGATTTTTCTTAGAGAAAGAAAAGGAATGGTTATTAACTAAGTCTGTTGTTGATACATTTTTTGGAGGTGGAGAAAATTGAATACAATAGAGGAATATGTAGATAAAATGTTTAAACAAGTTGTAAAGACTGAAGAAACGGAACAACTGAGAATAGATATATTAGCAAATATGGAAGATCGTTATCTAGCCTTGATTGAAGAAGGAGCATCTGAAAACGAAGCAATTGGAACCGTAATTGTGGAATTTGGAAATATTGAAGAAGTATTAGATGAAATGGGTCTGAACTATGAGAAAACTCCAGATGAAATGGATATTGAAGATGTGTTAGTTGTTGAATTAGCTGATGCACATGAGTATATTGAAGCAAGAAGCAAAGCGGGAATGGGAATTGGGCTAGGAGTACTAGCTTGTTCAGTAGGACTTGGTGGACTTGTATCCACATTTTCTTTTTTAGCAATGGGGAATGATGGACCATTATTTATTGGAATGATCTGGTTATTGATTTTCAGCTGTTTAGGCGTAGCTCAATTTATTTTTCAAGGGTTGCGTTTATCGAATTACAAACAGTACGATAAGCCGTTTATATTGGTGCCGGAAGCTCGGGAAACAATTGAAGTTCTTTCCAAAAATTATAAAAAATCTCATGGTTTGAGTATAGTTTTCGGAGTTGTATTATGCATTTTTTCCTTATTTCCCGTAATATTCGGCGCATTCATGTATTCTGAAGCAGCTATGTTTTTAGGTGCAGGCGTTATGTTTGTTCTAGCCAGTGTAGGTGTCCTATTATTTATCTATACAGGAATGAAATGGACAGGCTATCAAAACTTATTAAGAAAGGGTAAAACCGTAGAAGAGGTCATAGCCGCTAGAGACTATAGTAGAAGAAAAACAAAAATTGAAAATCTACTTGAAAATATCTACTGGCCAAGTATCGTTGTTTTATATATGATCATAAGCTTTAGTACGAACTCTTGGGCATGGTCTTGGATATTATTTCCAATTGGTGGAATATTAGAAAGTACTATTGAAGCGATGTTTGGCATTGAAGACGATTGAATCTATTAAAATACTAAAAGGATATTCGGCATTTGATATGATAGGCTCCTAATAAAGTAGAAATAATAAGAATTCTACTACTTTATTAGGAGTTTTTTTATTATAGAGAAAATCGAATTTTTTGGTACCATGCTATTTTTCGCAATAGCTTATTAATTTTTAAGACTCAATTATTGTATTTCGTATAGTAAAATATCATATTCATATTCTTTACTATTCTGTTATTTTTTACCCTGTTTACTCTTTTAGAGTATTTCGTTGTGCACAAAAAATGTATGAGTAAACTAATAAAACTAGAGGATGACTAGAAATTAGTAACCTCTTCTTGTACACTAACTGTTGAAGAGAATAATTGTATGTATTATTTATTGAAATGAGTGAATGTTATGAAGAAAATTTTGATTGTAGAAGATGATAATGCTATTAATGAGCTGCTTTTTGACTTGTTAAATGAAGAATATGAAGTAATGCAAGCTTTTGCTGGATCAGAAGCTAAAAGAATAGTAGAAAAGGAATCATTCGATTTAATTATACTGGATCTCATGCTGCCAGGTATTTCTGGTGAAGAATTTATTAGATTATTCAGACTGAGTTCAAGTGTACCTATCATTGTGATTACTGCTAAAGCAGAAGTAGACGTACTAGCTAACGTACTGAGCTTAGGGGCAAATGATTATATACCAAAACCTTTTAATACGATAGAGGTGAAAGCAAGAATAAAGGCACAATTAAGGAATTATATAGACCAACAATCAGACGAACAAACGCTTTATAAGGTTGGATCGATCGAAATGGATCATGCAACGAGGGTTGTTACTGTAAATCATTTGGCTGTAAACTTAACGCAAAAAGAATACGACTTGTTAAAGTGTTTTTTAGAGCATCCCCAAAAGGTGTTTACTAAAGCAAATTTATTTGAGACTGTTTGGAACGAGCCTTATTTTGGTGATGATAATACGATTTCTGTACATATATCAAGATTGAGATCGAAATTAAGCCATCATCATGGTGAAGAACTAATCGAAACGGTTTGGGGAGTTGGCTTTAAATTAAAAAAGGACTTAAGTAATTTCTGAAGATTTAAGACTTTTGTAAGAATCACTTCAGACTTATGAAATAAGTGTACTTTAAAATAAAATTTAATAAGAGAAAGTATGATAATAAATTCTTTTATAAACTTATAATACGAGGAGTGACATAATGGAGAATATTATAGAAACAGTCGATTTGACTAAACGCTATAGTAAAGCTGTAGCACTTGATAGTGTTTCTATTCACGTAAGACAAGGTGAAATCTACGGTCTAATTGGTAAAAATGGAGCCGGAAAGTCTACGCTTTTTAAAACAATGATGGGGTTAGCACCCTATTCTTCAGGTGAAGTTAAAATGTTTGGAGATAGTTCAACTAGTGGATTAAATAAGGCCCATCATAGAATTGGTTTTATGATGGGGGCACACTTTTTTCCTTATCTTTCTGCAAGAGAAAATTTAGAATATTTCAGGAAATTAAAAGGGATTCCAGATAAAACTGAAGTGGATCGTGTTTTGAAATTAGTTGAAATGGAAAAAGTCAAAAAAAAATTCAAATCATTTTCTATGGGGATGAAGCAGCGTGTAAGTATCGCGAATGCTCTGATGGGCTATCCTGATATAGTAGTGCTAGATGAACCAATTAATGGTCTGGATCCTCAAGGAATTGCTGATTTTCGCCACTTGGTTCAAAAACTTAATAAAGAGAATAAGACTACTTTTATGGTTTCCTCTCACATATTAGGTGAATTAGGGATGATGGCAACACGATTTGGTTTTATTCATGATGGTCGACTAGTTGAAGAGATTGATCGTGAGGTCATTCGAAATAAAACCAAAGAACAAGTCATCGTTAAAGTGAGCGATATAGAGAAAGCTACTTGTTTACTGGAAGAAAAATTTGAATCAATTGAATATACGGTAAATGGAGATAAAGAATTAGTCATTATGAAAATGACAGATCGTACTGCCGAAATTGCGGCTTTATTCGTTCAAAATGATCTGAGTCTTTATAAGTTGGATACCCAAGAAATATCGATTGAAGATTACTATTTACAGCTTATTGCTAAAGGAGGAGCGAATAATGTTTAATTATATCAAAGCGGATCTTTATAGACTCTTCCATAAAAAATCTAATTTTGTTTTTTACGGAGTGGTATTTGCTTTATTTATAGCTGTTGTCATTATTGCTAGAACAAGCGTAGAGGGGAGAACGCCTTTTGCAGAAGGCTATTTGGAGCTTGGAATTATTTTGCTTACTCAATTTTTCCCCTTAGTTTTTGGTATTCAAGCCTATGTGGCGGTGTATACAAATGACTTGTCTGCAAATACCTATCAGAACATTTTTACTAATGGACTTTCAAAGGTTGAATTTATCATTGGTAAAGTTATTACAATGATTGTTTATCTTTTAACAACATTCTTATCAGGTGCAATTCTTTATTCAATTATGTACGTTATTTTGTTAATGATAGAAGACGGATCATTCGATTTTGAAAGTTTCAAGAATTTAGCTATTGTAAGTGTAACTATTTTTCTCGGAATACTAGGATACGCTACGGTTGCAAATATATTGGCATACTTTACTCAAAATAGCACAATTTCTGTCATTAGCATGGGTGTACTCGTATCAGGGGTTATTCTTCAAATATTTAATTTGATTTCATTATTTACTGATAAAATCGAATTTTTAAGAGAATATACTTTATCTTATCACATGAACGAAGCTACTAATGGTATGATGCCGACAATACTAGGAGGGGAAGCTTCTTATTCAGCATCTTTCCTAGCATGGGGAGTAGCGTTAATCTATCTCATTGTTGCAAGTGTAATAGGAGTAGTTATTTTGAATAAAATTGAAATTAAAGAAGGAAAGTAATTTGTAGCTAAGACTCTTTAATATAGAGAATGGTGGAAATAAGATGGTCTGGATTATAATATTCAGTTTGTTAGTTAATGTAGGGCTCTTTCTGAAGTTATATCAGGATCGGAAAGTGAAAAAGGATGTTGAAAAACAACTTCAGTGGATTATAGATGAGAATGCTTTAGCTAAAATTAGGCACTCTGGTTCTTCTAAATCGCATGACAATCTGGTGAATGAAATTAATCGAATGGTTGAAAAAGTGAGTGAAACAAGAATAGAATTTGAAGAAATGGTTCAACAAAATAAACGAATGGTATCATCAATTTCACATGATTTTAGAACCCCTCTGACTTCCATGCTGGGATATATTCAAATTCTTCAGAATGATTCAAACTCTTTGAAAGATGAAAAATATCTTAAAATTATTGAAGAACGAACTAAGATTCTTAAAAACTTAGTTGAAGAATTTTATAGTTTAAGTTTGCTAGAATCAAAAGAATATCAAATGAATTTTGAATCAGCAAATCCAATAATTCTAGTACAAGAACAAGTAGCGATGTACTATTCTGAATTAGAAAACAGATTTGATCATATTTCTATACAATTATTTGAAGAGAAGATAGCACTTTTGACTAGTCCCGTTGATTTCAACCGATTAATTGGAAATTTATTAAAGAATGCCTATACGCATGGAATAAAAAGGTTCGCTTTATATAATGAAATGACTGAAAAATCATTAATACTTTATTTTGAAAATCAAGTAAAAGATGCGAACTTAATTGAGGTTGATCGCTTATTTGAGCGACTTTATAAAGGCGATGATACTAGAGCAGTTGGCTCCACAGGGCTTGGGTTATCGATTGCACAAAAAATAGCAGAAGCTCTAGAATATCAATTGGAAGCCTCAATGAAAGAATCGACTCTTCAGCTTAAGTTGACCATTCCACTCAATTAATAATTAAAAAGCGCGAAGTTCTTTTAAATGAAGAACTTCGCGTATTTTTTAATTATGATGTTCTAAAACAATTTTACCGATTGTATGACCAGTCATTAGTTGTTCATAAGCTTTTGTCAAGTTCTCTGAGTTCATCGAATGAAAGCGATGATTAATAGTAGTCTTTAAGTTACCGGATTCAATGTGCGTTTTCAATTGTGTTAGATAGTTGTGTTGTTTAATCCAATCGGATGCTTCATAAACAGATCTTGTGTACATTAATTCATAACTGAATGTAACACTTTTTGAAAAGAAAGACATAGGAAGTGGAGTCCTTAAAGGTAAAATTGAACATACATGACCTTGAGGGCTGACAATTTTACTTACTTCTTTTATGTTTTCATCAGCATTAGAAGCTAAGAAAATATAATCGACTGTATCAATTCCAAGTGCATTTAATTGAGGTTGGTATGGCTCTTTATGATTAATGATTTTTGTAATACCTAAATGGGCAAGGTGCTCTCTAGATTCATCCCTTGAAGCTGTACCGATGACATGTATACCATCATTTAAAGCGATTTGTGTTGCAATCGAACCGACACCACCAGCTGCACCTATGATTAGTAGTGTGACGGGCTCATTAGAATTTTCTGGAATCCTTAAACGATCATAGAATGTTTCATAAGCAGTGAGTGCTGTTAATGGAAGAGCTGCAGCTTCAGCAAAGTCTAAATTATCAGGTTTTAGAGCCACCATTCTTTCATCGATTACGTGATAATCTGCTTGCGCTCCTTGAACGTTACTGGAACCTGGATAAAAGACTTCATCTCCTTCTTTGAATAATTCTACATGATCTCCAGTTTCTACAATAATACCTGCTATATCTCTACCTAAGACAGTAAAAGAGTCGTCATCTTCTTTTTTCATCTGCCAAGTAGCAACATCAGTGGGGTTCAGAGCAACTGCCTTTACTTCCACAAGGATTTGTCTACCATGTGGCTTAGGTTTATCAATCGTTTTTTCTTCAAAGATAGGAGAGTTACTTTTATCTCCAGGATGTCCAAAACCGTACGCTGTCATTTTTTCTGACAAAGTGATCTTCCTTTCTATTCTTTAATAAGTTTAGTTTACTCTTTTAAAAAAGCGAGAACAAACTATATGTGATAAAATGGAAAAAGATGAATCAAACAAAGGATGGTTATTTTGACACGATATATAGAAAATGCACAGAAAGTATTTGAAAATAACTTTAATTTAAAGCCGCAAGAATCGGTTTTGATTGTCACTGATGATAGTATGAAAGAAATTGCCCAGTACTTCTATGAAGCAGCTATCGTAAAAGGAAATGAAACAGTTATGGTTCAGTTTCCAGCCAAATATAAAAGTGGAGAAGAGCCTCCAAAGGTGATTGCTTCAGCTATGAGAGCAGTGGATGTTGCTCTATGTATCACGGCAGCGAGTCTAACACATACGCAAGCTAAAAAGGCAGCAACTACAGCAGGAACTCGAATCGGAACCATGCCTGGTATTACACTTGATATGTTGGAACAAGGTGCAATTGAAGCCGATCCATCAAAAGTAGAAGAATTGACAGATAAGTTTACGTCACTTCTTGAAATAGGATCGGAAGTGACCATTGAAAAAGAAGGGGAGTCTCTATCATTTACTATTGGTGGGAGAAAAGGCATTCCAAGTACGGGGATCTTTAGAAAAAAAGGTCAGGGAGGAAACATTCCATCAGGAGAAGCTTATATTGCTCCAATTGAAACCTCCGCGAATGGTGCAATTATTGTAGATGGGTCTGTTGCTCAACTAGGAAAAGTCTCTGAACCTATCAAGTTAGTTTTGAAAGAAGGTCGTTTGGTAGATGCCGTTGGAAGACAGGGAGAAGCTCTATTATCTCTTCTTGGAGAAGACAAAGGCCGTATCATAGCTGAATTTGGAATTGGGACAAATCCGACAGCTCGAATAACTGGAGTCGTTTTAGAGGATGAAAAAGTATATGGAACCATTCATATTGCTTTCGGCAGTAATAAACCATTCGGTGGAGAAACGGAAGCTGGCGTTCATATTGACTGCGTTGTTAAAGCACCGACAGTTTGGATAGATGGTAAGAAAGTTATGCAACGTGGAAAAATTGTATAGTATATGACTTGGTCTAGCTTTTAGGAAAAAAATGAGGTATGATGATAAAATATTATCTTAAAATAGAAAGTGGGAAACCAATGAGGAGAACAACGCATTCATCTAGATATCCGGCAATTTTTGCATGGCTCACGGTATTCATATGGATGGCTATTATTTTTTGGTTTTCTTCGCAACCAGCAAACGAATCAGCTCAATTGAGTTTTGGAGCTATGGAAGTTGGCAGTCAAGTTGTGAATCACTGGAGAATAGTGGGGGCAATAGGATTCCTTCTATTTTTCAATATATTCTTAATCTGGTTGAAGAGAAGAAGTATGCCACTATGGGGTAAAGTTATAGTTTTCTTAGTATTTTTAGTTTTTTGTGGTCTCACGATTTACTTTTTACTAACAATTGTACGACCACGTTTAGGAATCAATAATTTAAGAGAAATGAATTACTATGTTCTGCATAACTTTATTCGAAAAAATGCGCATTTCTTTATTTATATGTTCTTAGGGATACTGATTAAAAATGCCTTGTCTACCTCTAATATAAAAGGATTCAAAGCGATCTTGTTTGCACTTGTCGTTTGTGCAGCATATGCAGCATCAGATGAATTTCATCAATATTTCGTTCCTGGTAGAACAGCATTAGTAACGGATGTCTTCATCGATTCTACGGGTTCATTCATAGGAATTATTTTGTATTCCATTCTTGATTGGATCTCTGGAAGAAGAAGTATATGGCAAGCATTCTGGAATATCAAAAAATAATAAATAGTGAAACCCCTGATAGACTTAATGCCTATCGGGGGTTTTTAAAATAAATCTAATTGCCTTGGAGACAAATTTTCAAAGGAGATATCTAAAATATCCTGCAAAGAAAATGCATTTTGTGCTGCATGACCACCTGAATTATTATTGAAAATAACACAGACTTCTTGCGTCTTGCTTTCTAGGGTTTCAACAGTAGTTGCGAATTCAACCAATTCTTCTTTTTTATAATTATATAAGGTACGTTCTGCACGCCAATCATTAAGACTTTCTCCTAACCAGCCTTCATAGTTACGCCCATGCAACCGATAAATAGCCAAAGTATCATTAGTTGATAGAGGTATAGTTGGCACACTATTATTTGGAGTTTGCGGCTGATCAACGATCACATTAATAAAATGTTGCTGAAGTAAAAAGTCTAGAGTCTTTTCTTTATTCTGTTCAGTAAACCAGCTTTGACTCCTAAACTCTATAGCAACTGGCAAATCTTTCATTAGTTCTCGAACACGTCGTAAATAAGCTACGTTTTGTTTCGTACAGTCGAAGTAGGGCGGAAACTGAAATAAGAAAGCTTTTACTTTATTAGAAACAACCATTGGTTCAAAAGTTTTATTAAAAATTTCAAACATCTGCTCAATACTGGAAAACTCCTCTATCCATTCTTTATGTTGAGTCATGGCTTTATAGGCTTTTGGAATAAATTGAAAAGCTTCTGGCGTTTTCTCAATCCAAGAAGAGATATTTTTTTGAGGAGGTATAGCATAAAAACTAGTATCTAGTTCAACTACAGGGAAATAGCTCGAGTAATTTTCCAATTTTTTGGAATTCTCCAGGGTAATCGTAGGGTGATCTCCCCAACCCGTTAATCCTATTGTAATCATCATACAAACCTTCTTTCTACGGATACATAGATACTTATATAATAACATGATCAATTAAGCAGTTCGAATAAAATTGATTACATGAAGAATAATATAATCATAAGTTAATAAATCTGATATACTATATAAACAACGTGTAAAGGAATGAGACCTTTGTATTTCTACGAATGTTTAAAAAAAAATCGCACTCAATTGAATCAAACAGAAGAAGAAATACTCAACTATCTGATTAATGAAAAAACACAAGTAGAAAAGTGGACGATCAGAGATGTTGCAAAACAATTTTATACTGTCCCTAATACAATTGTGAGAATGTGTCAGAAACTTGGATTTAAAGGATACACTCAATTCAAAGAAGAATTGAAAAAGACTTTAGAAGCGGAAGAAACGATACTTAATATGACAGATCTAGATGAGAAGGTTATCAAGACTAAACAACTCTTGAATAAGGAAGTTTTAGAAGAAATTATTAGTAAAATTCATGATGCTGATAATATTCTGTTTTTCGCAGTTGGACTTTCTAGATTTCCAGCGGAGGAACTTAGTGAGCGATTAAAAATTTTAGGTAAGAAAAGCCAAACTTTCATTGATCCGCATTTAATGAAGCATAATGCAAAGCAAATGGGACGTAAAGACGTAGGAATTGCGATCAGTCTTAGTGGATCAGAAAATTCAAATGTATTTGCAGCAACCAATCGTGCTAATATTGCCGGAGCTAAAACAATCAGTCTCACGGGCTTCTCAAGCAATGCTTTGTCAAAAATAACAGACTATCAGTTATACGCATATAGCACAGAGATTAAAATAGAAGGCATCGATGCATCTGATCGATTCGGATTACATTATTTAGTGAACAAACTATTCAATGATTATTTGAAAAAGTATCAAGTGTCAGATTAAGAAAATAAAAAAGCATCGAACCTTAATTCTGAAAGGAGGTTCGATGCTTTTTATTTAAATTACTAGTTTAGTTCTGGCCAGTATTCTTTATTAGCTTCAATTAAAGCATCCAGTAGTTTGCGTGCTTTTTTAGCATCAACTACTGTACGATTCATCGTTAAAGCCTGTAAAGCTTTAGTATATGATTCTTCCATATAAGCCTCTACTGTAAGTTTTTCATACGCATGCTGTGATTCGATCAATCCTTTATAGAATGTATCAATTTCACCCACCGCGTATGGATGAGGACCATTTGCTCCAAGAGAAGCCGCAACTTCAACCATGCTGTCATTAGGCAAATTCGATACTATACCGTTGTTTCTTACCATAACGACATATGTTTTTCTTAGATTGTGTGCAATAGAGGCCGCAACTTCAACCATCATATCTCCATGAGCATCATTATGAACAACAGAAGAATCTTTAGCTGTACCATTCTCAACAATTCTTCTACATTCATTAAAGACCTTTGTCTCACGACCTTCACGGACTTCATCTGTTCTAGTACGATTAGGATCCATTTTAGATAATTTGTATTCTGGATACAGATAATATTGAAGATAAGTGTTTGGTAAATATTGCGGGAAGTCTTTTAACATATCTTCAACCATTGCATAAGTGTCTAACCAGGATTGATCTCTCTGCTCGGCATCAACTGGTCTGAAACCGCCATTCAAAATGATTTCTTTGATTTCCGGCATTCTATCTTTCCCAGTCTGGTCGTATAGATGTGTGAACCAGCCATAGTGATTTAATCCAAAATAGACCGGTTCAAAGTCATTAGCATCAAAATCGATCAAGCTTGCGAACGAACGTAATAAGTTGACAGGCTGATCACAGATATTTAAAACTTTATCTTCTTTAGGGAATATTTTATCTAAAGCCAAAGCCACAATCGCTGCAGGATTCGTGTAGTTTAATATCCAAGCGTCGGGGGAGAATCGGCGTACGCTTTTCACCATTTTCTCCATGTCTCTAATAGAACGAAGACCATAAGCAAAGCCTCCAGGTCCACAAGTTTCCTGACCAATTACTCCATGTTGTAAAGGTATTTTTTCATCCTTATCACGCATTTCAAAACCACCAGTACGCATCTGGCAGAATACGAAATCTACGTCTGTATAAGCTTCTTTTTCATCAGTTGTATAAGAAACCTTAACATCAGGTGCCTCTTCCTTGAATAGGATTTTAGCAAATTCACCAATGACTTTCTGACGCTCTTCGTCAATATCGTATAAAGTGATTTTTTCAAGAGGAAACTGTTTTAAATGAGTTGTCATTGCTTTCAGAATTCCAGGAGTCCAAGTGGAACCTCCACCTACTAATACAATTTTACTTTTTTTATTCATCATGATAATGTGCTGCTCCTTTCACTTGTGGTGCGATTTTTTCAACTTTTGGTCCATAAATTACTTGATAATTTGTTTCATCTAATTTCAGTGTTCCTGCTGCACCTGTTTTTTTCAATGCATCTTCATCAACGATTGAGGTATCACCAAGTACTAGACGAAGGCGAGTAAAGCAGTTATCAATACTCTTAATATTTTGGCTTCCACCTAATGCATTGACGATAGTGCTTCCTAGATCTCCAGAGGGATCAGAACTGTTAACTGACTCATTGGTTACTTCATCGTCTTCTAATTCTCGACCTGGAGTCAGAACGTGACGTTTTTCAATCACTGTCTTAAAGACGAAGTAATAAATAGGTGCATAGAATAATCCTACGATTACTGCCCAGTACCAGTTAGTGGCGGTTCCTTGAAGGATACCAAACACAGTTAAATCAATAACACCACCTTGGACATTACCGATGACTACACCGAAAGCGTCCATCAGCATAAAACTCAATCCAGCCATAAATGCATGGAAGATATATAAAATGGGGGATACAAATATGAATGAAAACTCGATTGGTTCAGTAATTCCAGTTGTAAAACTAGCCAGTCCAGAAGCGGACATTAATCCTTTTACCTCCTGTTTTTTCTCTTTTAAAGCTGTTTTGACCATAGCGAATGCAGCAGCCGGTAAACCAAATACCATAAATGGAATTTTACCTTGTGCTAAGAAGCGAGTGGCTTCAGCCATAACACCCATATCTGGAGAATCTTGCGCTAGAGAAGTATTGAAGATATTTAACGCCCCTACTACTTGCTCACCATCTATTTCAGCTATTCCACCAATTGGAGTAAAGCGTACAATCTGATTTAGGATATGATGTAATCCTGTAGGAACGAGTAATCTTTCTAAGAAGCCGAACAAGAATGTTCCGATTAGTCCAGCTTCAGCAATCAAATTGCCTACACCTTCAATAGCAGCTCCGAAATATGGCCACACAAAGTACATCAGTAAAGCCAAGAAAGGAACCGTTACTGTTGTAATAATTGGGACAAATCTTTTTCCGCCAAAGAAACTGATGGCGGTAGGAAGATCAATGGTATGAAAACGATTGTGCAGGAATGAAACCAATAGCCCTGTAATGATTCCACCAAAGACATTCATTCTTAAAGTGAATATACCTAAAACAGATTCATATTGAGAAGCAGCTTGTGTAGCAGCTAGTTCATTCATACCTGAGTCTATTAATGCTTCTACCGAGTAGGTTGCTGCAGTAATATCGTTGACACTTAATAAATACTGAATTGTGATATGAAATAAAATAAATCCTATAACTCCTGAAAAAGCTGCAGTTGTTTTATCTTTCTTAGCAAGACCAAAGGAAATTGCTACTGCAAACAAGATAGGTAGATTTCCAAATATCGCTCCTGCCAACGCACGTACGATACCAATGAAATGTTGCACAACAGTAAAAGATACAAACGTTTCTCCTACAATATCCGGATTTTGAAGCACTGAACTAATACCTAGAAAAATCCCGGCTGCAGCAATCAATGAAATAGGGGTCATTAATGCTTTGCCAAGACGCTGCCAAAAATCTTTAGACATGATAATTCCTCCTTTTTATTTATAAACATATTGTAAGGGGGTTATATAAGCGTTTACAAGAGAGAGTTGCCTTGTACACTTTTGTTCTTAACGTACACAAATCAGTGTACAAATTACATTATGTTTATTTTGATTTTTTTAAAAATATCTGGCATTATTAAGAAAAATGAGAAAACGGAGGCCGAAATATGGAATATAGACAATTAGGAAACAGCGGGTTAAAAGTTTCAGAGATTGCTTTAGGCAGCTGGTTGACCTATGGAAAAACTGTAGAAGATACGACAGCAGAAGATTGTATTCGATTAGCTTATGAGAAAGGGATCAATTTTTTCGATACAGCGAATGTTTATGAACAAGGACAAGCGGAAAAAGTACTGGGTAAAGTTTTAAAAGAATATGATAGAGATAAGGTTGTAGTTGCTACTAAAGTATATTTCCCTATGGGTGACGGGCCCAATGATAGAGGACTATCAAGAAAGCATATCATTGAACAGTGTGATAGAAGTTTACAACGACTAGGAATGGACTATGTAGATCTTTATCAGTGTCATCGATTTGATCCTACAGTACCTTTAGAAGAAACGATTATGGCACTGGAAGATTTAGTTAAACAAGGTAAAGTGCTTTATACCGGAGTAAGTGAATGGTCTGCAGCCCAAATTGAAAAAGCACAGGGCATTATACAGCATCGAGGCTATCATAAAATGGTTTCCAACCAGCCTGTATACAATTTGCTGCAACGATATATTGAAAAAGAAGTTTTACCAGTTTCTGAATCCCACGGTATGGGACAGATCGTGTTTTCTCCATTAGCCCAAGGTGTTTTAACAGGTAAGTATAAACCAAATGCTGAAATTCCAAAAGATTCTAGAGCAGCAAACAAAGAAATTGGGCGATTTGTTGACCGCTATATGGATAACGAAACACTGGAAGCTGTTCAAAAGATTGATTCGATTGCAGATCAGCTTGATTTAAGCTTAGTACAATTATCTCTAGCTTGGATACTACGTCAGCCTGGTGTTTCTTCAGCTATCATCGGAGCCAGCAAACCTTCACAAATCGAAGAGAATGTGCAAGCATCCGGCATTAAGCTATCGCAAGATGTACTGGATGAAATAGATAAGGTGTTAGAAGAGATTGCACATATCAGAAAAAGATAAAGTATAAGGATATAATGTATTATTGACAGTTATTAAGATTCATTATAAGCAATAAAGACGGAAAACCCTAATCGAAAATCGATTAGGGATTTTTTTTCGAAAAAATAAAATATTTATTACTTCGTTATGGATATATACCTAACCAATTAAGCAATAAGGTGCATTTTTAATAGGTGTTTTTTCTGTTTTTTTGTATATCAATGCACTATTTATTATAAAAATTTAAAAATATATTTGGTTTATGTAATGAAATATCTGGAAAAGTTATAGTAAACGCTTGCACAAGTTTAAATGAGATGGTATATTGAATTGCAAAGGTACGTACGAATTAAAAGGAGGCAATAAATGAAGGCGACAATTAAGTGTAATAAGAATTCGATTTTAGCAGAGATTGATAAGAGGATATATGGTTCTTTTATAGAACATCTGGGTAGAGCAGTTTATGATGGGATTTATGAGCCCAATCATCCTCAAGCAAATGAATTAGGATTTAGAGAAGATGTTCTTGATGCAATTAATGAGTTAAATGTTCCACTAGTCCGTTATCCAGGAGGAAATTTTGTATCCGGATACAATTGGGAAGATGGTATTGGACCTGTTGAGCATCGTCCCCGTCGTTTGGAATTGGCATGGCGATCTGTAGAAACAAATGAAGTAGGGTTACACGAGTTCATGAAATGGGCTGAATTAGCAAATACAGAAGTTGATATGGCAGTGAATTTAGGAACAAGAGGGATTGATGCAGCTAGAAATTTGCTTGAATATTGCAATCATCCTGAAGGTACGTACTATAGTGAATTACGAAAACAAAACGGTGCAGAACAACCCTTTAATATTAAAACTTGGTGTTTGGGGAATGAGATGGATGGACCGTGGCAGATAGGAGCTAAAACTGCTGATGAATATGGTCGATTAGCAGAAGAAACAGCAAAAGCTATGAAACTTGTAGATGATTCTATCGAGTTGGTTCTTTGCGGAAGTTCTTCCAGTAAAATGCCAACATTTGGTGAATGGGAATATACTGTGCTGGAACACGCTTATGACTATGTTGATTTTTTATCCTTACACCTTTATTGGGATAATTATGAGAATGATACTGCTAACTATCTAGCAAAATCATTGGAAATGGATAGATTTATTAAAGATGTTGTAGCAATCTGTGACGCTGTTAAAGCAAAAAAAGGATCAAATAAAAAGATAAACTTATCTTTTGACGAATGGAATGTCTGGTATCACTCAAAAGAAGTTGATTCTAAACGCGATCCTTGGGACATCGCACCGCCATTATTGGAAGATATCTATAATTTTGAAGATGCGTTACTGGTTGGTCTTGGAATCATTACACTATTAAACAATGCTGATAGAGTTAAAATTGCCTGTCTGGCACAATTAGTTAACGTTATTGCGCCTATTATGACTGTAAAAGATGGGGAGGTATGGAAACAGCCTATATTCTATCCATTCATGCAAGCCTCAAATTTTGGTCGGGGAAAAGTTTTAACTGTCCAATCGAACAGTGAAACGTATAATTCAAAAGAGTACAAAAATATACCTTATGTTGAATCAACGGTAATTTTAAATGAGGAAAATCAAGAAGTGGTCATTTTTATGGTAAATAGATCATTAGAAGAGTCTCAATTATTCGAAGCGGATTTAAGTGGATTTGATGGATTATCTCTTATTGAAGCAACCGAATTGTCAGAAAATGATCCGAAAAAAACTACTGATAAAAACCATGAATCAATAAAAATTAAAAACAATCAGTCATTTAGAGTAGAAAGTAATGTAATAACGGGAGAAATAAAACCATTATCATGGAATATGGTTCGCTTATCCTTTGAGTGACGTAATCTTATCTTTTCAAAGTTGATGAAAATGAGTTTAGTAGAATTTTTATTGAAAGTCAAATGAACGGTACAGTTTTGCGTATTGAGAAGGTAACTAACTGGGCTCAAAAATATGGAAATTATAGTAGCTTTCCTCTTAAATAGATTGAATTTATTATTAAAGAATAAATGGAAATTTCTTTACTTCTTAAATCACAAAAGATTATAAAGAATATTACACGTACGTATCGATCATGATATAGTATATTCAAATTAAACGTACGTACTAATGGTTGGTTCTAAGATTTGAGTTTTTGAAGGAAAGAAAAATAAGTATTAATTATTTCGAAAAGTAAGCGAAATCCTTTTTTGTCGAATGTTGATTCGAATTAGTAAATGTTTTTTTAACCAAATTTACGAACAAATTTTTTGGGATGTTTTACAAGTACATTTAAAAAATCAGGAGGTTTAACATGAATTCAATCAAAAAAATAATTTTAGGTACAGCTTCACTCTCATTAGGATTAATTGCTGGATGTGGGAATGATGATGAAATTGTTATGTGGACACCCCTTACCGGGGAAGATGGACAAGTAATGGATCAAATGATAGAAGAATATAATAGTACAGACCCGGAATTTCCAGTGTCACATGTCGTTACTCCCGATCTGTATACACAAATTTATACAGTAATGAACACAGGAGAAGGAACTCCAGATTTGTCCATTATTCATGCAGATAGAGTTCAAGGGTTTGTGGAATTAGATATGGTAGAGCCCATGGATGATTTAATGAATACCCATGATAAACTAAATAGTGATAATTATATCGAACAAGCTTGGGATGCCGGGACAGTAGGAGATACTCAGTATACAATACCATTAGATATTCATTCGAATGTTCTATACTATAACAAAGATTTATTGGCAAAATATGATGCTGAAAAATTCTTAGATGATAATGTAGTGACTTTTGATGAAATCATGTCATTACAAGGGAAACTTGACGAAGGACAATATGCGATTAACAATTCATTGATTTCTTGGGTACTTCTTGCTGAAACTGTAAATTTAGGTGGAAATATTAGTGATGAGGATGGGAATCCTACAATTGATACTCCAGAGATGCATGAAGCAATGGAAGCGATTGTTGAAGTTGAAAAAGCCGGACTGATGACGCCCAATGGCGAAGATGGATTTGCAATGTTCCAAGGAGAAACGGTTCTATTTTCTTCAGACGGAACTTGGTCATCGTTGGCACATGACATGGTGGAAGATTTAAATTATGGAATGACTAATATTTATGCATTCGATAATGAAACTTTTCATAATCGTGGTTCTTCACATTTATTTTCAATGTTAAAAAATGAGGAACGGTCAGATGAAAAAGAAGAAGGTATTGCAGATTTCTTAACTTGGATAAATGAAAATTCGATTACTTGGGCTAATGCTGGACAAATAGTAGCTAGTAGAGAAGTATATGAATCAGATGAATTCAAAGAATATCCACAATCATTTTTCACAAGTTCGCAAGAAGAATTAGATTCATTATTGATTTTTGATTACGAATATTATGGCTATGTAGAAGCAGCTATTAACTTGTATATTAATGATATGTTATATGGAAACATTTCTATTGAAGAGGGCTTGGCCAATGCTCAAAATGAAGTTGAAGATCTAGTGGCACAAGGTCATGGAGCAGATATAAATATTGAAGCAGAAGAAGACGCTGAATAACGGTTTAACTTAATTAATTAAGGTAAAAGCGAGATTCTAAATAATAATGGGAGCTCGCTTTTTTCTTTTTAAGGTTGAAAGGAGAAAAAAATGGAAAATTCATTTGATAACGATAATACTCAACATAAGAACAGAAAAGGAATCAAATTTAAACAGTGGGTTTTTATTGGGCCACATTTTATTTTCTTTGTAGTATTTATTCTATTTCCAATGATTTATGGTTTTTATGCTTCATTTACTAAATGGAATTTAATTGGTTCTCCTAGTTGGGTTGGCTTAGAAAATTATGAAGCTATTTTAATGGATCCAACATCATCTTTTTACAGTCAATTTAGAAATGGATTGGTGAATACTTTAATATTTGTTGCTGGAACTGTTCCCCTTCAAGTCATTATTCCATTGGTTTTAGCAGTTATGTTGCAACATAAAGGTGTAAAAGGAAAAGGTTTCTTTCAAGCAATATTTTATATACCAGGTCTAATATCTGTTACTGCAGCAGCACTAGTCTGGTTACTTATATTCAACCCTCGTTTAGGGCCTGTAAATAATCTTTTAGGTTCTAATGTTACCTGGGCGGTTAATCAACCTTATGCATGGATTATTATATTCATGATGACTTTATGGGGAGCAATTGGTGGGAATATGGTAATCTATAGATCAGCTATGAGTGGAATTTCGAATGATTTATATGAAGCTGCTGAAATTGATGGAGCTACTAGTTTTGTGAAGTTTTTCAAAATTACATTACCTACTATTAAATTTCCACTATTATATACAATAGTTATGTCTACAGCAGCTGCATTCAATGTATATGCTCAACCATTAATGGTTACAAGTGGAGGTCCAGAGCAATCTACTTTCGTATTAATGATGTATATAAGAAACTTAGCTTTTGGTCAAGGGCAATCAGTTGCCGGAATGGCTGCAGCCATGTCCATATTATTAGGAATAGTTATTGTAATTATTGCAGCATTTCAATTTAGATTAATGTATCGAAGCTCAAAATAGAAAGGGGAAAAACAAATGGCAAAATCAAGATCTTTTCGTTTAACAAAATGGGCCTGCTATATTTTACTGACAATTATGGCAGCCATTTGGTTATTACCAGTTATATATGCTTTAACCACTTCATTTAAATCGCAATCTGATGTTATGCAAACAGGGTTTAGGCTTTTACCGGCTTCATGGATAATGGATAATTATGTAAGAGTTCTATCAAATACTTCTAGTGCGCCAATTGTTAGGTGGTTTTTTAATTCACTTTTTATTTCTACTACACATACATTATTAATGATGGTATTTGTTTCATTAGCTGCTTTTGGATATGCGAGAATGGATTTTAAATATAGAGATACAATGTTTTTTACTATACTCGCTATATCTATGTTCCCTGCAGTTGTCAATATTATTCCGAATTATATGATTGTTCATAAATTAGGATGGGTAAATACACCATTAGCCGTCATTATGCCTGGGTTAGGAGGAGTAGGAAATGTATTCCTAGTAAGACAATTTATGCAAGGATTACCGAAATCTTACGATGAATCTGCTCGAATGGATGGTGCAAATGACTTCACAATTTATTTTAAAATTATTCTCCCTTTAATTAAACCAGTATTAATTGTAACTTCCATCTTCTCATTTACTGGTTCTTGGAATGATTTTCTATGGCCGACAATTGTTTTAAACAATGTTGATCAGCTGACTATAACCGCAGGACTACAATTATTACAAGATATTTATGGAAACTATATGGTAATTGGTCAGTTAATGGCATCTGCGTTCTTAGCTATGATTCCAACATCATTATTATTTATTTTTGCACAAAAATACTTTATTGAATCATTAAACTTGAATACGGGAATTAAGGGATAATTTACAGGAGGAATTTTATTATGGAAAGAAAAACAGAGAGAAGAATTATAGTAGCTGCTTCACTATGGCATTTTATTAATGCTATGTTGACCATATTTGTTTTTGGACTTTGGTTTAAGAACAATGGAGACTTTGCCATAATGGAATTATATCCTGAATTAGCCGGAGGTAGCTCAAGTTTCGTTGATATATTGTATACAGTGCTATCAAGCTATGGAGTTATCCTTATACTAATCGGTATAGCAAACATTTATTGTCTAAGATACCTTAAAGATAACGAAATAAATAGGAAGTGGCAATTATGGATATTAGTTTTATGTTTAGGATCATTTTTTACTATCGATATTATTAGTTCGTTATTTTATATGATTGTCTTGGTTACGTACACTTCTAAAAATAAAGCAATACGATACAAATTGGAAAAAAATGAATTTATTAGATCGTCAATTTAAGGAGGGAAATTTTGTTGGATATAATAAACTATAATAATCCTATCGTTATAGAAAGAGCAGATCCTTGGGTATATAAACATACAGATGGATACTATTATTTCACTGGTTCTGTACCTGGTTATCAAGAAATAGAAGTTAGAAGAGCTAAATCATTGAATGAATTGGAAAATGGAGAAATTTCAACTGTCTGGAATGCTCACGATGAAGGAGAAATGAGTCAGTTGATCTGGGCACCTGAGATTCACTTCATTGATGGAGCTTGGTACATCTATTTTGCTGCTGCCCAGTCAGATCAACCAAAAAATAATATATTTCAACATCGTATGTATGTAATTGAATGTAAAGACGAGAATCCCTTAACGGGAAAATGGGTTGAAAAAGGCCAAGTTAAAACCCATATTGACAGCTTTTGTTTGGATGCTACTACATTTACACATAACCAGGAACTATATTATGTCTGGGCCCAAAAAGATCCCGCAATTCCTGGTAATTCTAATCTCTATATATCTAAAATGAAAAATCCTTGGACACTTAAAGGGCATACCACCTTATTAACGATTCCAGAATATGATTGGGAAAAAATAGGGTTCTTAGTAAATGAAGGACCGGCAGTAATAAAGCGTAACGGAAAAATATTTATCACCTATTCGGCTAGTGCTACCGATGAAAACTATGCAATGGGATTACTCTCTGCAAACGAAGATAGTGATTTATTGAATGGTTATTCATGGGAAAAATCTAAAGAACCTGTATTTGTTTCCTCTGAAGAAAATAGTTTGTTTGGTCCTGGACATAACTCTTTTACTAAGTCTGAAGATGAAAAACATGATGTTTTGATATACCATGCAAGACCGGAAAAAAATAAAGAAGGGGATCCATTAGATAATCCGAACCGACATGCGAATGCACAAATCTTTGATTGGGACGAATTTGGATACCCTGACTTTGGGGTACCTGGAGAATCTGTTTTTAATTAATTCATCTAGTAAGAAAGGAATAGTTGAATGAATAAAAAAAGACTCATTATAACTGGACTCTTATTTATTCTTATTTTGATAATTGGAGTGAGTGGATTTATGGTTTATTCAAGTGGAATCAGACCTCCTGAAGCTAGAAACTGGACGACTCAGCAGAAAGAAAGAGTATCCGTACATGATCCTGCTGTACGATCTGTTATAGATGAAAATGATGAAGAAACCTTTTATATTTTTGGATCTCATGTTGCACAAGCTAAAACTAAAGATTTCTTGACTTGGGAAGTACCACAAATGACTGAATATGAGAATATGGAAGATAATCTGATATTTGGTAATACAGATGAAAACCTGAAAGAAACATTTGAATGGGCCGGTCATGATGATGCTGATTCAAAGGGCCGTTACAATCTTTGGGCCCCAGATGTTATTTGGAATGAAGATTTTAAATGGGATAATGGAGATACAGGAGCTTACTTGATGTATTATTCATCAAGTTCTACCTGGAGACGCTCAGCAATTGTATTGATGGCTTCTCAAGGCATAGAGGGCCCCTATGCTTATGTTGATACAGTTATGTATTCTGGATTCAGTTCAGAAGATTCTACAGATGGAAGTGACCGAAACATTCATTACGAGGGAACTCATTTGCCAGAATTGATTGAAAATGGCACCATTTCTGGATTCAATGAAAAATGGGTGCGATTAAGTGGTAAAGAATATAATACCGACTATGCGCCAAATGCAATTGATCCGGCACCGTTTTATGATGAAAACGGAAAGTTCTGGATGGTTTACGGCTCTTGGTCTGGGGGGATTCATTTACTTGAACTTGAACCCGAAACTGGTAAGCCTATCTATCCTGGAAAAGATGGAAATACAGAAGATGGAAGAACAATTGATCGTTATTTCGGTATTAAATTATTCGGTGGGTACCATCAATCTGGAGAAGGTCCCTACATAGTTTATGATGACGAAACAGGTTATTACAATATGTGGGTAACGTATGGTGGGTTGAGTGCTACTGGTGGATATAACATGAGGTTATTTAGAGCAGAAACTGTTGAAGGTCCATATATAGATGCTAAAGGTAATACAGCTATATTTGAAGCAAGGAGTTCCAATTCAGATTACGGAATAAAGCTTCTTGGGAACTATCAATTTATTGGATTGCAAACTGGGTATCGGGCACCAGGGCATAATTCAGCTGTCAAAACAAAAGATGGAAACTGGTTTTTAGTATTCCACACTAGATTTGATCAAGGTACTGAAGCGCATGAAGTTAGATTTCATCAGATGATTCATAATAAAGATGGCTGGTTAATTCCTTTACCATATGAGTATAGAGGAGAGATCTCAGAAATTGACAAGGTCAATAAAGAAGATTTATTTGGAACATTTGAATATGTTAATCATGGAACAGAGAATTCTACAGAAATGATTGAAACGCTCGAAGTAAAATTTGCTGATGATCAAACAATTACTGGTGCTCTTAATGGTACCTGGGAGCTTGATGAAGAAGGATACTTAACTGTACAAGCAAATGATACTGTTTACAAAGGTTTTGTGACAGTACAATTAGATGAATTTGATGATACACGCATTGTATTTTCGGCTTTCGGAGATAATAATGAAATGATTTGGGGCATTAAACCATAATAATATATAAAAGGAGTAAAAAGTATGACGATTGAAATTTTAACAAATAAAAATGGTCCTATAATTAGTAAGTATATTTACGGGCAATTTGCAGAACACTTAGGACGATGTATCTATGAAGGGATTTGGGTTGGGAAAGAATCGGATATCCCTAATGATCAAGGAATCAGATTAGATGTTGTAGAAGCTTTGAAAGACATCAACGTTCCTGTGGTTAGATGGCCAGGGGGCTGTTTTGCGGATGAATACCATTGGAAAGATGGAATAGGAACGCCAGCAGAACGTAAAACGATTGTGAACACCCATTGGGGTGGAGTTGTAGAAAATAACCACTTTGGGACTCACGAATATTTTCATTTATTAGAATTACTTGGTGCAGAAGCTTATGTTAATGGAAATGTGGGTAGTGGAACGGTTCAGGAAATGCAAGAGTGGGTAGAATATATGACCTTCGAAGGCGAGTCTCCAATGGCTAACCTTAGAAAAGAAAATGGCAGTGACCCTGCTTGGGATGTTAAATTCTTTGGAGTCGGTAATGAAAGCTGGGGATGTGGTGGTAACATGCGACCGGAATATTATGCAGACCTGTATCGACGTTACCAGACGTATGTAAGAGACTATACGGATAAACATGTATATAAAATTGCCTGTGGTCCAAATATTGATGACTATAATTGGATGGAACAAGTGATGAAGATTGCAGCGCCATTTATGGATGGAATCAGTTTGCATCACTATGCGCTAACTGGAGAATGGTTAGATAAAGGACCGGCTTTAGATTTCCCAGAAGCACATTGGTACTCATTAATTGATAGTGCGAAAAAAATGGATGAGCTGATTACTAAGCATTCAACTATCATGGATAAATATGATCCAGAAAAACGTATCGGTCTAATCGTTGATGAATGGGGTTCATGGTTGGCAGTTGAAAAAGGAACCAATCCAGGCTTCTTGTATCAGCAAAATACCATTCGTGATGCGATGGTGGCTAGTGTAACATTAAATATCTTCCATCGTCATGCGGATCGGGTACAAATGGCGAATATTGCTCAAATGGTCAACGTACTTCAAGCTATGCTATTAACTGAAGGGAATAAAATGATTAAAACCCCAACCTATCATGTATTTGATCTCTACAAGTATCACCAAGATGCAGAACTGATGGACACATATGGAGATACAAAAGAACATGTAGATTATACAGTATCAAAAAAAGATGAGCGAATTGCTATTTCAATCTGTAATCATAGTCTTAATTCTAAAGAAACGATCGACTTTAATCTTCCAGATTATACATTTGATAATGCAGAAGCATGGATTTTATCAGCCGATAAAATGGATGCGCATAACACTTTTGAAGATCCAAATGCTGTTTCTAAAAAGTTATTTGATGATTATTCAATTAAAGACAAACAGATTTCTGTTACATTACCGTCAATGAGCATAGCTACTATACTTATTAAAGGGGCGTAAACATGTCATGCAAGACTTGTGAGAGATTAGAAGCGTTAGCAAGTCAAGATGTATTAGAATCAATTGAAGAGCAATTAAGCCTAGAAACCGATTTAGCTTCTAATGAATTGAAAGAGAAAAGACTAATCATTTGTGAATCGTGTCCTTTTTTTCAAAATCAGACTTGTATCAAATGTGGTTGCTATGCTATGTTTAGAGCGAGCCTGGAATATAAAAAATGCCCTATTGATAAGTGGTAAGTAAAGCATAAAGTTAAGAAAAGGATGCTTTAGCATCCTTTTCTTGTATTCTACTATAAATAGGGTATGGTTAAAGATACAATAAGTAAAATCAAATAAGTTGAAGGGGTATCCTCTTTATAATATAACCTGTTTTATAGTATAATTTATGTACGTACCATTCATTAGGAGTGAAATCAAATGTTAAACGAACCGAAATATATCATTATAAAAAAAGAAATACAACACAAAATAAAAGAAAAGGAGTATGCACTAGGGACAAAAATCCCTTCAGAAGCTGAACTTCGTAAACAATTTGATGTTAGCAGGCATACAATTAGGCAAGCGGTTTCTGAGCTAGTTAATGAAGGTTATTTAGTTAAACAGCAAGGTTCAGGGACGTTCGTAAGTGATTTATATCAGAAAGAAACTATTTCTAATAATAAAAAAACTATAGGCGTTATTACTACTTATTTATCGGATTATATTTTCCCTTCCATTATTCGAGGAATAGAAGAAGAGTTATCCAAACTTGATTATTCTTTAATGCTTTCAAGTACACGCAATAATGTTGACAATGAACGTAGCTCTCTTGAAAGTATGATTGATCAGAATGTAGATGGGCTTATTGTAGAACCAACAAAAAGTAATTTAATGAATCCTAATTTGAATTATTATTTAAATCTTTCAGAGCGACCTATTCCAATGATTATGCTAAATGCTTCTTATGAAGAGTTAGACTTTCCATTCATTGCATTAGACGATGTTAAAGCGGGGCGAATAGCAACTGAGCATTTAATTGAGCTGAATCATATTGATATTGGGATTATTACTAAAGCAGATGACTTACAAGGGAAAAATAGGCTAAAAGGCTATATTAAGGCATTATATGATGCGAAACTATCTTTTGATAGTAATTACATCATTAGATATGATACGGAGTCTAAGCAGGATCTCCCTAAAATGATCCATGCGCTTTTACTTTCTGAAAATGTTCCTACCAGTTTCGTTTGTTATAATGATGAAGTTGCCGTAATGTTGATCAAGGAAATCAATGCTATAGGAAAAGAGTGTCCAGATGATTTTTCTGTAGTGAGTCATGATAATAGTTTTTACAGTACCACGTTACCTTCAGTTAAATTAACATCAATTGATCATCCTAAAGAAAACTTAGGTAGATTAGCAGCTAAAAGTATTGTTCAAGCAGTAGAAGATGGCATCCCACTAAAATCGCATATATTTGAACCAAAGCTGATTATAAGAAATTCCACTAAAAATCTAGAAGAAAATCAAAGATCAGAGATATTAAATTAATAAATTTTATAAGGTACGTTCGTGTTGAACTGCAAATAAATGCAAGTATTGTATTTATTCGGTTGACACGTACGTACCTTTAGTTTAGAATATATTTGTAAGCGTTATACAAATAAGAAGATTAGTATTAACGATTTGTTTCAAGTGATATATGAAAAAAAAATAGCAATAAAGGAAGGTTGGTAAACTATGCTTGAAGAGCTTAGAAATCGAGTTTATGAAGCGAATATGGCCCTGCCGGAATATAAGCTAATTACATTTACGTGGGGAAATGTAAGTGGAATAGATAGAGATTCTAATCTAGTGGTTATTAAACCTAGTGGAGTAGCTTATGAAGATTTGACTCCGGAAACTCTAGTTGTTGTAGACCTTGAAGGAGAAATTATTGAAGGAGATTTCAACCCTTCTAGTGATACTGCAACTCATTTAGAACTATATAAAAACTTTAAAGATATTGGAGGGATCGTTCATACTCATTCTCCTTGGGCGGTAAGCTTTGCTCAAGCAGGGAAATCTATACCGGTTGCTGGAACAACTCAAGCTGACTATTTTTATGGAGATATTCCAGTTACAAGAGCAATGAAAAACGAAGAAATTGAAATAGATTATGAATTAAAAACCGGATCAGTTATTATTGAAACTTTTCAAAAAAATAAGATTGATCCGAATAGAATACCGGGTGTATTAGTCAATGATCATGGTCCTTTTACCTGGGGGAAGAATCCTGAAGAAGCTGTTCACAACTCTGTAGTTCTAGAGCAAGTAGCTGAAATGACTTATCATAGTCTTCAGTTGTCTTCAGACAATATTTATATGAGTCAAGTACTTTTAGATAAACATTACTTAAGAAAACACGGCGATAATGCCTATTATGGACAAAACTAAACTATAAATATTAAGGAAGTGCCAATATGTTAAAAACAGAAAAGAAAGTATTTTGGTTTATTGTGGGGAGTCAACATCTTTATGGACCAGAAGCATTAAAACAAGTTGAAGATCAGGCGAAAGCAATGACTGAATCATTAAAAAATGAAGCAGACCTGCCTTATCCATTAGAGTATAAAGCGTTGGTAACGACTGCTGAAGAAATAAAAGAAGTAATGAAAGAAGCAAACTATCGAGATGAAGTTGCCGGTATTGTTACTTGGATGCATACTTTTTCTCCAGCAAAACTATGGATTCCAGGTACAAAATTATTACAAAAACCTTTATTACACTTAGCAACACAGTATCATAAAGAAATTCCTTGGGATTCTATCGATATGGACTTTATGAACTTAAATCAGAGTGCGCACGGAGATCGTGAGTATGGATTCTTGAATGCTCGTTTAAGATTGAATAATAAAATCGTAGTAGGGCATTACAAAGATTCAGAGGTTCATAAAGAAGTGTCTGATTGGATGTTATCTGCAATAGGATTCGTTGAATCTCAAAATATTAAAGTTGCGCGGTTTGGAGATAATATGAGAAATGTTGGGGTAACGGAAGGGGATAAAGTGGAGGCTGCTATTCAATTTGGATGGACAGTAGATTACTTTGGTATCGGTGATTTAGTAGCTGAAATGGAAAATGTGACAGAGAAAGAAATTCAAGCAACCTATGACGAGTGTACTTCCCTTTATGAAATGGACCATGGAGATAACGATCCTGATTTCTTCGAAGAACATGTAAAAGAACAGATTAAAATTGAAATTGGACTTAGAAAATTCCTTGAAGCAGGAGGGTACACAGCGTTTACAACTAACTTTGAAGATCTACATGGTATGAAACAATTGCCAGGAATGGCTGTTCAACGTTTAAATGCTGAAGGATATGGATTTGCTGGGGAAGGGGACTGGAAAACCGCTGCTTTGGATCGTTTGCTGAAGGTTATGGCAAATAATGTATCTACCGGATTCATGGAAGATTACACTTATAACATGACCAAAGGAAATGAGTATATTGTTCAATCACACATGTTAGAAGTTGATCCGACTTTAGCAGCTACAAAACCACGTGTTGTAGTTAATCCTTTAGGTATTGGTGATAAAGAAGATCCGGCGCGTCTTGTATTTGATGGTAAAGCCGGGGAAGGATTAACCGTTTCAATGTTAGATATGGGAACCCATTATAGATTAATGATTAATACTTTCACGGCCGAAACACCAACTGAGCCAGCACCTAAATTACCTGTAGCTCGAGTAATTTGGAAGCCGAATCCGGATTTCAAAACAAGTATCAAAAAATGGATTGAAGCAGGTGGAGGACATCATACTGTTGCAACATTAGCTTTGAGCTTAGATATTATACTAGATTGGGCGAGACTAGTTGATATTGAAACTGTTGTAATTGACTAATAATCATAAACTGAAGAATAAACATATTGTTAAGTCTTAACTAGCTCTGGAATAGGTAATCTCTATAGAAAAGAGGCGAGTAAATGAAACGAAATAATGGAAAAAATGAATTTAACCAAGCGTCTGCTTCCTTAGGTATAGAATTCGGGTCTACACGGATTAAAGCGGTATTGATTGACGAGCATTTTTCTCCAATTGCCAGTGGTTCATATGATTGGGAAAATAGATTGGAAAATGGCTACTGGACTTATGATTTAGAAGAGGTATGGACAGGTTTGCAGTCTGCGTACCAAGAAGTGTCAAATCAGGTTGAAGCACAATATGCTGTAAAGCTTACTAAGATTGGATCAATTGGTTTTTCCGGTATGATGCATGGGTATTTAGCTTTTGATAAGGAAGGTAATCAATTAACTCCGTTTCGTACATGGCGCAACACTACCACAGAAGAAGCTGCAAATAGGTTAACAGATTTATTTAAATTTAATATTCCACATAGATGGAGTATAGCTCATTTATACCAAGCTATTTTAAATAATGAAACACACGTTGAAGAAATAGATTTTATTACAACGTTAGCTGGTTATGTGCATTGGAAGTTAACTGGGGAAAAAGTTTTAGGAGTTGGAGAAGCTGCTGGAATGTTTCCGATTGACAGTGAGTTAGTAGATTATAATACAACAATGATAAACCAATTTGATGAACTGGTTAGCAGTGACGGCTATAAATGGAATTTGAAAACAATCATGCCGAAAGTATTAAAAGCTGGTGAAAGAGCAGGTACATTAAAATCAGAAGGTGCTAACTTAATTGATCCATCTGGTCAACTAATTTCTGGAATTGCTCTATGCCCACCAGAAGGTGATGCCGGTACAGGTATGGTCGCGACAAATAGTATAGCTGAAAGAACAGGTAATGTATCTGCTGGAACTTCAGTATTTTCAATGATTGTATTAGAAGAGGAACTTTCAGACTATTATAATGAAATAGATATGGTGACTACTCCGACTGGTAAGCCGACAGCTATGGTCCATTGTAATAATTTTACAACGGATATAAATGCTTGGGCTAATTTATTCGCTGAATTAATAGCTGCTTTAGATCTTCAAGTTGATAAAAACCAGTTATTTACAATTATGTTTGAAAAAGCACTTGAAGCGGATTTTGACGGAGGAAGACTTATCAGTTGTAATTATTATTCCGGAGAGCCGATTACTGGATTTGAAGAAGGTCGTCCATTATTTGTTCAGATGCCAGATAGTGTGCTTTCTTTACCGAACTTTATGAGAACACAAATATACTCAGCTTTAGCAACCTTGAAGTTAGGCATGGATATTTTAACTGCAAAAGAAAATGTAAATGTAGACCAGCTATTAGGTCACGGCGGTTTCTTTAAAACAAAAAAAGTGGGGCAACAATTAATGTCTGATGCCTTAAAAGTACCTGTTTCTGTTATGAATACTGCTGGAGAAGGTGGACCATGGGGGATGGCTATTCTAGCCAGCTTCTTGATAAGGAAAGAAGCAAATCAATCTTTAGAAGATTTCTTGGATACGCAAGTATTTTCTTTTGAAGTACCCTACTCTGTTGAACCGGATGATTTAGGATCAAATAGTTTTGACATTTTCATGGAGAGATACGTTAAAATGTTAAAAATTGAAAAAACAGCTGTTCAATCTTTGAATTAATTTAGAAGTGATAGGTTTAAATAATTTATCAGAAAACAATTGATGTAGTGATTTATTCTACTCTAAAGAAGAGCGTAAAGGTACTATTCATTAAGAGATGTAAATAAAGAGATAAAAACTTGATTTAATAATAGGCCACTAGAAGTTTACTTAGGAAACCAACCCTAAAATACTTTAGTGGCTTTTGCTTTGAACTATTTCATAAAAAATTAAAATATATTGTAGGAAGGTGGGAGCCCGTTGATATCAGAAATTACAATTACAGATGAATTTTGGAAGCGATATATTGAATTAATAAAAAATGAAATGATACCGTTTCAATGGGATGTTTTGCATGATCAGGGAAATATCACAATTGATAAAGAACGTAATGATGCCTCCATTCCTTCGGACAAAAGTCATGCAATTGAAAATTTTAAAATTGCAGCTGGTAGATCGGAAGGACATCATTATGGCTGGTTGTTTCAAGATTCGGATGTTTATAAGTGGTTAGAATCAGCTGCGAATGTATATAGTATTGCTCAAGATGAGAAATTAAAAGAAATGATGGATGAAGTGGTTGATTTGCTTGAAGACGCTCAAGACGAAGATGGTTATTTGAGTACCTTTTATCAGATTGATGCACCAGAATTGAAATTTCGTCGGTTATTTGAAAGTCATGAACTATATTGTGCTGGACATTTAATTGAAGCTGCCATTGCTTACCAAGCTGCCACGAATGATGACAGACTTATACAAGTAGTAGAAAAGCTTATTAGATGTATTCAAAATCATTTTGGTTCTGAGAAAGGTAAAATCAATGGAGCAGACGGGCATCAGGAAATTGAACTTGCTCTGGTAAAATTATACGAAGTAACTCAAAATGAAGAATATTTAGAATTGAGCAAATGGTTTTTGGAAATACGTGGTCAAGATCCTGAATTTTACCAAAAGCAATTGGATGAAAATAGAAAACTTGGATTGGGAAAAGAGCATCCATTTTCAATTAATACAGTGTATTATCAAGCGCATAAACCGGTTTATGAACAAGAAGAAGCAGCTGGTCATGCGGTTAGGTTAGTCTATATGGCAGCTGCAATGGCGGATGTTGCCTATCATACTAAAAACAAAAAAATGCTTACTGCAGCTAAACGCATCTGGAAAAACATTGTGAAGAAAAGAATGTATATTACTGGAGGTATTGGATCCACTGTACTAGGTGAAGCATTCACCTTTGATTATGATCTTCCAAATGACACAATGTATTGTGAAACCTGTGCTTCCATTGGTCTAATGTTTTTTGCTAAAGCTATGCTTAAGAATTAACCGGATGCAAAATATGCTCATGTTATGGAGCGTGCACTTTACAATACTGTCATTAGTGGGATGGCAGTAGATGGGAAACACTTTTTCTATGTTAATCCACTCGAAGTGAATCCAGAATCAAGTAGATTGGATCCAACTAAAAGTCATGTCAAACCTACTAGACCTTCCTGGTTCGGTTGTGCTTGTTGTCCACCGAATATTGCTAGAACGTTAACTTCTTTAGAACAATATATATATAGCGAAATGAATCATACATTATATGTCAATTTATATATGGATCACCATGGAAGGGTTGAAATGCAAAAACAAATAGTTGAAGTTGAACAAAAAATTTCTTTACAAAGTGAAGGCTCTATTCAATTGAAAGTTAAATCTTCAAACCCGATTAAACTGGCATTGCGTATTCCTACTTGGGTAGAAAATATGGTGATTAAAAAAGAAACAAAAGAGTTTTGCTATGAAGTTATTAGAGGTTATGCGGTTATAACGATAGATCAAGCAACAACACTAAATCTAACCTTTGATATTCCTGTGGTCATGCATCAAGCTCATCCTAAGGTGAAAGATGATTACGGGAAAGTCGCATTGCAGAGAGGGCCTTTTGTTTATTGCTTAGAGGAAGAAGATAATGGAAAAGATATTCACTTAATTAGAGTACTAGATGAATTTAAAACAGAAGTCTTAAATCATTGTGACTTAGGTAAGCTAGTTTCGATTAAAGCAAAAGGTGAAAAACAAATTATTGATAAAGAATGGGAACAAAAGCTTTATCGAGGCTACGAAAAACCATCTTTTACAAAAAATGATCTTACTTTTATTCCATATCATTTATGGGGGAATCGAACAGAAGGTGAAATGCAGGTCTGGATTCATAAAAAATAAATGACATTTATATGAACAGAATAATGATAATTATATTTAAAATTGCTAAAGGTTTCTTATATTCTATTTTAAGAAAATGAATATTTCTGTTCATAGATGTAATATAGAATACGTTGAAAATATTGGTGGGCTATATAAATAGGATTAAACTAAAAAAGCAAGAACTCTTAAACTGTGAGTTCTTGCTTTTTGTCAATCTTTAATCACTAAGCCTAATAACTGAAGAAATCCTAGGGCTTGTTCGTTAGTGACGATGACTCCTTTAATATTTTCCGTATCAACTGTTATTCCGTCAAAAGTACTTGTTCTTAAATCAATACCTTTTAATGAAGTATTCAAGAATCTTATCCCACTTAGTTCGCATTGTTCAAAATAAATGTGTTGAAAAGTATTTTCGTAAAAATCACTTTCTTTGAGTTGTGAAGCATTAAAGACTACATTTTTATGTTTGGAATAAGCGAAGTTAGCCAAATCCATCATACAACTCTTAAATTGGACATCTTCAAGAAAACTATCACCAAAAGATGCGCCATTCATCCTACATTGAAGAAATTCTACTCGTTTTAATCCGGATTCATGAATTTCAGCATTGATACATTGACAATGATCAAACTTAACATCTCTAAAATATGCATTTGGGACACTAAAATAATCAAAAATCACATTTTCAAAGATTACATTCTTAAATTCAATATTCTTAATTGAATCAATTGTAATAGTGCAATCTTTAATCAGAGCATTTTCGATAATAGGATCTTCCTCGTCCATAAGAGAGACAAAATCTTGTTCAAGCAAGTCAGAGGAAATAGCAGGTTCAATAACTTTCTTTTTCATAGTTACTCCTTTACTCGTTTATATAAAATAGTGTATCTCTTTCTTAATTCAGTTACAAGTTTGTTTAATGTTTGGTATAATGTATAGATGAACAATGATTAGATCTAAAGAAATCTGAACTGTTTAAAACTGTTTAAAGGATGGCTTTCATGTTTAAAAAGCAATTTTTCCCCGAAACTACAATAAAAACACTTGCTTCTAATGCAAATGTGTACTCAGATGGTGCTTCTTTATTTAAAAAAGAAGTAGTCAAGCTTCTATCTGTTGATGATAAAGAAAATACGTTAACTTTTTCTGTAGAGGATCACAAAACAGAACAAGTCCATTTGCGTTTTTATCCTAATGGTGTAGCTAAAAAGTATCACTGTACGTGTGTTCCGTTCGAAAAAAATTCTGGTGCCTGCAAGCACGTAGTTGCAAGTATGTTGCAGGGGAATTTAATACAACAAACAGATTTGAAAAAAGTAAATAAAGCAAATAGGTCTATATCTGCCAGTAAGCCGATGTTTTCTTACAAAAAAAGTGAAGAAGCGCTTAATCAGCTAATCCAGATATCTAAACAAGAGATCTCAAGACAAACAAATGATTATAAAAACCAATCGATGAAATTTGAATTTGTTTTAAATGTTAGTGGTACTGGTTATGCCTATGCCTATGATTTTTATATGAAAGTCGGCCTTGACAGACTTTATGTGGTGAAAAATGTTCCATTTGTCATTTCGGAAATTCTTGAAGGAAGAACTTATGAGTTCGGTAAAAACTTCACCTTTGATCCTGAAAAACATGGCTTGCATCCTTCTGACAGAAAAATGCTAGAAGTTTTGTATGATTTATACCAGCTCGTCAAATCAGCTACACCTGTTGGATATGGACAATCTTATCAGAATAAGACTGAGTTAGAAATACCAGCTCGAAGTCTAAAATTGGTTTTGAGGACATTAGAGAAAACTGATGGAGGGTTTATTCGATTTGGTCGCCCGCCAAAACATTTGATGAGATTAAGTGATTTAGATAAAGTATTGATTAAAGAGTCTTTTGAACAATTTCCTTTAAAATTTAAGCTTGAGAAAAATGATCAACTTTATCATTTTTCGTTTGCAGACGACGATGTAGACGAATTGGAATTGAACTTCCATCGTGGTGCCAATATAGTTGAATGGAATCGAGCGTTCTTTTTCTTAAGTTCCGAACAATACAAGTTACTCAGTAATCTGATTGAAGTCTTTAATAAAAATGAAAGAGCGCCATTAGTGATGCGTTCTAAAGATTTAACGGAATTTGCATCCACTGTTTTGTCCCAGTTATCTTCTTTCTTGGACATTGAAGTAGAAGAAGCAGTTCAAGAAACTGTATATAGGCAAGATATGATTGCTCAATGCTATATTGATACATTAAATGATCAATTATTAGTCAGTCCAGTATTCAAATACGGTGAAGTATCGATTTACCCTTTAAGGGATCAACCGATTACAGAATCGGTAGACAAAGTTATTATTCGACAACTTATAAAAGAGGATGGACTATTAAGACTTGCTCATGAATGTTTAAGTACTGCAGTGGTGGTGGATGGTCATTGGGTTCTTGATTCATTAGATGAATTAAGTGAGTTTTTATATGAAAGTTTGCCTATGCTATCAGAAGAGTATGAGATTTTCATGTCTACGGATGCTAGACAACTCATTTATGAGCCGAAATCTGCCCCGTCAATTTCAATAGAGTTAAATCGGAATTCAAATCTATTAGATATAAATTTTGACGCTGAAGATATTGCAACAGATGAGTTAAGAGAAATTATTAAACAATTAAATAATAACAAACAATTTTACCGCTTATCGAATGGTAAAATATTGAATCTAAAAGAAGAAAAATTTAAGGAACTAAATGATACTGTGCAGAAAATGGATATTGAGTCAGATGATATTAGCGAACAAATGACTGTGCCCGTCTTCCAAGGTCTGACCGTGTTAGAAGATTCTATTATCAAAAAAGGAAATAGATTCCGGAAACTAGCTCAGCAGCTTTTAGAACCTCAAAATCTTTCATTTGATTTGCCGGATACTTTAAATGCTTCGCTAAGACCTTATCAGGAAACAGGGTATAATTGGCTGAAATCACTAGACTATTATGGATTTGGTGGGGTTCTTGCTGATGATATGGGACTTGGGAAAACGTTACAAACCATAGCGTTTCTACTATCAAAAACGCAAGAAGTCGGCGGTCAATATCTGATTGTTTGTCCTTCCAGTGTTCTCTATAATTGGCAACATGAGTTTAAGAAATTTGCACCGGAATTAAAGACGGTTCTGATTGCAGGGTCAATTGAAGAACGGGAAGCAGCAATCAAAGAAATGGAATCTGAGAAAACTTCTATCCTAATAACAAGTTATCCTCTGATTCAAAGAGATTTTCTCTTGTATAATAATTATCATTTCAAAACAATCGTTTTAGATGAATCGCAAAATGTTAAAAATAGTTCTGCTAAAACAACTCAAGCCGTCCACCATTTAAAAGCAGGAACGAAATTTGCTCTTTCAGGTACACCGATTGAGAATAACCTAGGTGAACTTTGGTCTTTATTTTCTATTGTCCAACCGGGATTGTTTAAAAATAGAAAAGCTTATAAAAAAGCAACTCAAACTCGGATCGCTGCTAAAATTCGTCCTTTTGTTTTAAGACGATTAAAACGCGATGTTTTAAGTGATTTACCTGCTAAAACTGAAACAACAGAGTATATTGATTTATCTACAGAGCAAAAACGAATCTATCAGTCACAACTGACTCTGATTCGTGAAGAGGTCAAAGGAATGATACAAGAAAATACTTTTGATAAAAATCGTATAAGAGTTTTAGCCGGAATGACCAGACTTAGACAGATCTGTTGTGATCCAGCTTTGATTATGGATAATTATACCGGGACTTCATCCAAGCTTGAACGGTTATTGGAATATCTTGAAGAGGCTAGGATGAATGGAAAAAGAGTTGTTTTGTTTTCTCAGTTTACTTCCATGTTAAGTATTATAAGAGAAAGATTGGACAGCCAGTCCATTGACTATCATTATCTTGATGGACAAACCAAAAATGAAGACCGACTCAAGTTAACGACTCGTTTCAATATGGGAGAAAAGGATTTATTCTTAATTTCTCTAAAAGCAGGAGGAACCGGTCTGAATTTAACGGGTGGAGATACTGTGATTCTTTATGACTCATGGTGGAATCCTGCGATCGAAGACCAAGCGGCTGACAGGGTGCATCGATATGGGCAAAAAAATGCTGTTCAGATCATCCGGTTAATTGCTACTGGTACAATAGAAGAACGAATAAATGAACTGCAAGCAAAAAAACGTGAACTGATTGATACTGTTATAGAAACTGGAAATGAACAGCCGATTTCTAGCCTTACAAAAGAAGAAGTTTTGTCTTTACTGACAGAATAGGATGAAAGTGTATTTAGTTGTAAAAAAACCATAGAAGACTTAAACTGACGATAATCAAAATTGAACGATCATAGAAGGTGTGTAAAATGGAAAATAAGCAATCTGCTTTAATATTACCGCCGGATGAGAAAGTCATTCTTGAAAAAAGAGCTAATATCAAAGATAAATGGTACAACTATATTGGCGGTAAAGTTATATTAACGAATAAAGCCTTATATTTTAACTCAAACAAATTAAATTTAAAAGAAGATGCCACACGTATTGTTTTAGATGATATACATGTATTGAGAAAAGGCAATTCTCTGATAGTCTTTCCGAATCGAATCATTGTTGGGGACCGCCAAGGTAATGAATATACATTAGTTGTAACGAATCGGAATGAGTTCTATAATGCTTTAGAGGATCAGCTAAAGTAGCGTAGTTTATAATGAGCAGTGACTATAAAAAGTTGCTGCTTTTTGTTTTTATTTAGATAACCTGTTTACAAGTTAGGTGTATGGTATACTAAAAAATAAGAGATTTAACAGCGGAGGAAAAATGTGAAAGAAAAAATAATTATAATTGTGGGTCCTACAGCTGTGGGAAAGACAAATCTGAGCTTATCATTAGCCAAAAAATTTAATGGGGAAATTATTAGCGGAGATTCGATGCAGATTTATAAAGGGCTAGATATTGGTACTGCAAAAGCTACCAATGATGAAAGAAAAGAAGTGACACACTATTTAATAGATGAGATTGACCCTAGTGAAAACTATACGGTTGCTGATTTTAAATCTAAAGCAAAAAAATTAATCCATGATATAACAGCTAAGGGTAAAGTGCCGATTATTGTGGGTGGAACGGGTCTGTATATCGAATCACTTTTATATAACGTTTCACACGGTGGTCAAGCAAAGCCGAATCTAACTTATCGTAATAGTTTAGAAGCTTTTGCTGAGCAAAACGGAAAAGATAAACTTTGGGAGAAATTGCAGTCAATTGATCCGAAAGCAGCAGAATCAATTCACTATAATAACACGCGCAGAGTGATTCGTGCACTTGAAGTTTACCATTCTACTGGGCAATTATTCTCATCATTACAGATGGAAAAGAGTGAGAAAGAAAAACTATACGATGCTTATGTAGTTGGACTAACAACGGATCGTTCACTTTTGTATGAAAGAATCAACCAAAGAGTCGATCTTATGTTGAAGCAAGGACTGATTGAAGAAGTTAAAATATTGCTGGAAACAGTTCCTATAACAGCACAGAGTGTAAAAGGAATAGGCTATAAAGAATTCATCCCTTATTTTGAAAATTGTATTGATCTAGAATCAGCAACAGAACAAATTAAACAGAATTCGAGAAGATATGCCAAAAGACAGTTGACTTGGTTTAGAAATCGTCTAGAAATCAGTAGTTGGTGGGATTTAGTTCAAGTACCTGAACAACAGAAAGAATTAGAAAATAAAATAGAAAATTTTTTAAGGATGTGAGTATTTGTCAAACGAAGAACAATATGAAAAGGTCGTCGTTGTTGGGGTTCAAACTACAGAAACGGATAACCAGTTTCACTATTCTTTGGAAGAACTGAAGCAATTAGTTGAGAATGCCGGGGGTGAAGTAGTTGGAGAATTAACTCAAAAAAGAGAACGACAGGATGCAAAAACAGTTGTAGGTAAGGGTAAATTAACGGAACTAAAACACTTAAGTGAAGAGCTTTCAGCAACCACAATTGTCTTTAATCAAGAACTTTCACCTAGAAATGTTAGAAATATCCAAGAAGAAATAGAAGCAAAGGTAATTGATCGCATTCAAGTAATCTTGGATATTTTTGCTTTAAGGGCACAAAGTAAAGAGGGACGCTTGCAGGTGAAATTGGCGCAGCTTTCTTATCTATTACCAAGGCTAGCAGGTCAAGGTGTTAACATGTCGCGTTTAGGAGCTGGCATCGGGACTCGTGGGCCAGGTGAAACGAAGCTGGAGACGGATAGAAGGCATATTCAGAAACAAATGACTGATATCAGACATGAACTGAAGAAAACTGAAGCACATAGAGAACGAAGTAGAGAACAGCGAAAACAAAGCAATATATTCCAGATTGGGTTAATAGGCTATACCAATGCAGGAAAATCTACAATTTTAAATGTTACCACTGAGACATCTGCATTGGAAAAAAATCAATTGTTCGCTACTTTAGATCCGTTAACCAGACAAGTTGAATTCCCTTCTGGACTGCAAGCGACAATGACGGATACGGTAGGTTTCATCCAAGATCTGCCGACACAACTGATCGAAGCCTTTCAATCGACATTAGAAGAATCTAAAGCTGTTGATCTATTACTTCATGTTGTAGATGCCTCTGAAGACAATATCGCAGGTCATGAACAAACCGTTATTGAATTGTTAAAAGAACTAAATATGGATGAAATTCCTAGACTTACAGTTTACAATAAGAAAGACTTAATAAAAGGTGATTTCCAGCCTGGTCTGTATCCAAATATAGTCATTTCAGCTAGAGATGATGATGATATAGACAATTTATTTGAAGCGATCGAAAAAAGTATAAAAAAACAAATGATTCCTTATACAATAGAAATAGAAAGCGCTCGCGGGGATCTATTGATCCAGTTAAGAAATGAAACCATTATTGAAAGACAGTTATATGATGAAGAAAATCAAGTTTATTTTGTTGAAGGGTATACCCGAGAAAACTCAAGATGGAATAGAATGCATTAAATTGAATAAAAACTTAAAAAAGCTTATCACGAAGAGTAAAATCAACTCTTGCAGTGGTAAGTTTTTTAATATTTTAAATAGTTGTAAACCTACAATAAGACGGCATACTTGATTAATTAAATCTAGATTATTTGATAAACTAAAATGTTAAAAATTACTTAGCAAAATATATTGTAACAAAATTGTGTCAAGAAACTGAATACCTATATTATTTTATTCTATTTAATATATAAACTTTTAAGAACTCTTACCGATAGTAAACAAAGTAGAATAGGTATTCTTTAGAGATTAAAAATACGAATAAATGTGTATATGCATAATACACTGAAAAGGAGCGCGTTAAATTAATGGATAAAGTAAAGAAACAATGGGGAAATATAAAAGTGAATATAAATAAGATAAACTGGTCAAGATTTAAACCTTCCAAAGGTGGCACTGGTGTTCAACGAAACCATAAAAGTGTAAGATGGCCAATAACTATACTATTAACTATCGTTATGCTCGTACCTGTACTGACAGCCCTATTCTTTTCATACATACAAACTACGAAGATTATGACTGAACGAGTTGAAGCTCAAGAGGAGCAGATTACTTCAAACATCGTAAGTACAATTAACAATGCTACTGCAGCAGCAGAATCCACAGTCGAGAAACTCGCAATGGATAGCATATTAAACCAAGTATCTGCTGGCATAAGTGGAGCAGAGTCGCAATTAAGCTCTAGACTACAATACATTTCTTCTGGAAATCGATATATATCAGATGCCTATTATATTCCTATTGGAGAAGATCAAGATATTGTTACAACTAATACTTTATCTAATGCTGATGACCTGTCAGAACAATTACCTTGGTTGGAATCAGCGTCCACTTCAAATGGAATTCAGTGGTCTAAGCCATATACTTTAAATGGAAGTACTAGAATTGCAGTATCAAGACCATTATTCGGTGGACAAGCAGTTATTGGAGTCCTTGCAGTCGATTTAGATTTTGAGACAATAAAAAAAGATGTCGCGGAAGCTAAGATCGCTAATACAGGTTCTATTCAGATCTTTACGGATGAGGGAATAGTTCTTGCTTCTCCAGATACTTCTTTAATTGGAGAAAACCATAATGAAAAACCTTATTTCCAAACGATATCAAATCAAGAATCTGATTCAGACTCAGGAATCATTTATGATGACCAAGTAAATGGTGAGAAGTTTGGTCTATATTATGAAAAAGTTCCTAGTATAGGGCTAACTGTATTTGGTATGGTAAATGAAAATGAAATGAGTGAAGAAACAAGTGCCATCATAAAAACATTTATTACGATTATCCTAATTACGGTTATTCTAGCGGCTGTTATTTCCTACTTTGCTGCAGGAATTATTACTTCTATTGCAAATGCAATGATGAAGATCTTCGGTGAAGTTCGTCAAGGTAATCTAACTAATCGGTTAAAATATAAAGAGTTAGTGAATTTTAAAAATCCATTTGTGATGATTAAAAAGAAACGATCAAAAGATAGTCATCAAGCTAACTCAAGTAAAAATGATTTAGACCCTAAAGGAAACGAAATACACCAGATAGCTATTGCGTTCAATGAAACAATGGACACTTTTGAAAATACGATAACGACAATTCAAGGAAATAGTCAACATGTATCAGAAATGGCTGCTACGTTAACAGAGCTTTCTGATCAGACAAGTAGTGCTACATCAGAAGTAGCGCAGACAATCACAGGGGTCGCTGAAGCTACAAGTACACAAACAGAAGATACTGAGGAAACAGCAAATCAAATGAAAGATTTGTCTCAGGCATTAAATGAAATTAATGAAGCTGTCGGTACTATGGGCGGCCATGCTGATAATACAATGATTCTTAACGGTAACAATATTTTTGCTACACAAGATGTAGATCAAAACTGGAAAGAAACATTAGGCACGATGGATCAACTAAAAGATCAAATCAAAGAAGTGGATGGAGACATCCAAAATATTGAAGGAATTGTCAATGCAATCACCAATATAGCAAAGAAAACAAACTTACTTGCATTGAATGCTTCTATTGAAGCAGCAAGAGCTGGAGAAGCTGGAAGAGGCTTTGCTGTAGTCGCAGAAGAAATTAGAACCCTGGCAGAGCAAAGTGCTCAATCATCAAAAGATATTCAAAATATTATCCATACGGTTCAAAATAAATCTACGGATATGGTTAATCATTTAGAAGAGACTAATGAAGATAGTAAGGTACAAACCGAAAAAATTAGTGAGGCTTTATCAGCTTCTGAAAGTGTTGCAAGTTCATTAGAACAATTGGTAGCAAGTATGATCATCGTCATCCAATCATCTTCTGTAATCAATGAAAGAAAAGATCAAGTTGTATCTCAATTGGAAAATATTGCAGCTTCTGCTGAAGAAAATTCAGCTGGAACTGAAGAAGTATCGGCTAATGCTGAAGAAATCCTTGCCACTATGGAAGATTTCACTTCTCAAATTAAAAATCTAGAAGATGTTGCAATAACACTAAAACATTCTGCTGAACAATTTGAAATTAATCAAAAGCAAGAAAATAACTTTGATTCAAATGATGAAGATAATCTTTCAACAGAGTATGTATAAAAGAATGAGAAAAGAGGAATAGTCATGAATAAACATATTTTATTTCGTGTAGGCAATCAGATCTTTGCTATCCCGATATCCAGTACGGACCGAGTTGTTCATATTGAAAACTTAACGATTATACCTGACATGTCATCTCACATTATTGGTATACAAGATGTTGAAGGGACGATCACTCCACTAGTTGATTTAACTGAACGATTTTTTTCCGAAAAAATTCAGGATCTAAAAAAATCAGATACCATTATTGTTCATTGGAAAAATGAAAAAATCGGATTGACGGTTAATGAAGTACTATCGGTTGAAACATATTATGAAAATCAAATTTCAGACAAAGTTGATATGGAAAAAGTAGAAGGTATTCCTACATCATATATTTCAGCATTTGTTCAAACTGATGAGAAAATCATACCGATTCTAGACCCTCAACTATTGTTTGATGATGAACAAGCAAAAGAATTACAGGCATTGCTTAAAATAGAACAAATTAATGATGGACATTAGTCAAACGGAGGAAGAAGCCATGTCAGAACAAGTCAAGGTCGGGATATCAGATTATAAGATGTCAGAACCGCCTGACCAACTAGTGACAATAGGACTTGGCTCATGTGTGGGAATTGCATTATATGAACCCACTACTAAAGTCGGGGCGCTTATTCATATCATGCTTCCAGATAGCAAAGGATTTAAAGACACCACTAAATGGGAGAAATTTGCTGACTTGGCAATTCCCAAAGTAGCTGAAAAAATCTTTGAAAAAACTGGCAAAAAAAAATTAATTGCCAAGATTGCTGGAGGAGCTAGCATGTTCTCTTTTGGTTCTAAACCAGATTCCATGCAGATAGGAAAAAGAAATATTTCATCAGTAAAAGAAACCCTTAAAGCATTAAACATCCCCATTTTAGGAGATCATACGGGTGGAGAAATGGGGAGATCTATGTTTGTAGATTTAGAGACTTTTGAAGTCAAAATACGAATGGTCAATAGAGAATATCATATTTTGTAATAGAGTTATTAAATATTATTAGTAAAGGAAGCTGGACGATGTCGGTAAAAGTAATGGTTATAGATGACTCGGCATTGATGCGAAAAATCCTGAGTCATATGCTTCAGGAAATCGATAGAGTTAATGTATGTAAGGCTGTCAGAAGTGAGAAAGAAGCAGTAGCTGCAATAGAAAAAGAAGTACCAGATCTTATCTTTGTGGATGCTCAAATTCCAAATATAGAAGGATTTAAACTTTTAAAACAGATTAGTCATGAATACACGATTCCAACGATAATGATTTGCTCTCCAACTGACCAAAAAGAAATCACTTTAAGAGCATTAGAGTTGGGTGCACTAGATTTTGTCGTAAGACCCAATGATATTAATAAGAATTGGAACGTATTTAAAGAAAAATTAAAAAGTAAAATAAAAATTCATTTTTCAAATCAGTTTTATGCAGAACAGGTTGAACCGATGGTGAAACAAGATAAGAGTAAATTTCAGAAACCTGTTAAAGCTATCGTAATTGGGGCTTCAACTGGAGGTCCTAAAGCCATTATTGAAGTGATAAAAGATTTCCCAGCTTCAATTGGCGTTCCAGTCTTTATAGTTCAGCATATGCCTAAAGGGTTTACTGCTTCATTTGCTAATCGGTTAAATACGTTATCTAAATTAGAAGTAGTTGAAGCTAAAGACGGTGACAAAATTATTAAAGATAAAATCTACCTTGCTCCTGGTGGAATGCACATGGTTATAGAAGATCAGGAAATTAAGTTAAATGATGACGATAAAATTCATGGGGTAAAACCTGCTGTAGATTATTTATTTAATAGCGCAGCAAAAAAATATAAAAACCATTTAATCGGTGTAGTGCTGACTGGTATGGGATATGACGGCGCAATAGGCTGCCAATCTATAAAAGAAGAAAACGGCTATGTTATTACTCAAGATCAGGAAACTTCAGTAATTTACGGTATGCCAAGAAACGTCGAAGAAAAAGGCTTTTCAGACGAAGTAGCAAGTTTATACGATATTGGCAGTATTTTAAAAAAAATGATTGGGTGATTATATGTCCACACTAAATTTTGATTTTTTTTATGAATGGGTTTTATCAAACTTAAAAATCAACTTAAATGCATACAAAGAAAAACAATTGCAGCGTAGAATTGGTACAATTATGAAACAAGCAGGCGCAACTACATTAGAAGAGTATGCGACGATATTATCTGTTGATGAAACACTGAAAAAGCAATTTTTAGATTATATTACGATTAATGTTACAGAATTTTTCAGAAACAAAGATCTTTTTGATAATTTCGAATTAATGATCAATACCCATCTTTCTACTAAATTTGATAGTCTTAAAATTTGGAGTGCTGCTTGTTCTATAGGAGCAGAACCTTATTCATTAGCTATGATAGTGAAAAAGAATAATATCAAACTTCAGCAAAAAATAATAGCAACAGATATTGATCTAACCATTTTGGAGAGAGCCAAAAAAGGCTACTTTAAAGAAAATGAATTGAAAAATGTTTCTTTAGTCGATAAAGATACTTATTTTGATTTTAAAGACGGGTATTATACTATACAAAGTGATATAAAAAGCAAAGTACAGTTTAAACAACATGATCTAGTTCAAGGACGCTATGAACAAAATTTTCATGTTATTGTATGTAGAAATGTAACCATTTATTTTAAAAATGATATTAAAGATAAAATTTATCTAAAAATGGCAGACTCACTCGTTACGGGTGGTTTATTGTTTACAGGAGCAACAGAAACGATTTATCAACCTGAAAAGTATGGATTAAAGAAAATTGCTTCATTTATTTACGAGAAAGTAGAATAAAGAAATAAAAGGGGGATTCGAACATGGATGACAACAGTGCTTACCGTGATCTGTTTTTTGAAGAAACAGATTCGAATTTGGAAATATTAAACGAAGAAGTTTTAAGATTAGAGCAGAATCCTGAAGATACAGAGATCATTGATTCGATATTCCGTTCTGCACATACTTTAAAGGGTATGGCAGCTACAATGGGATATAATACGATGGCGAAATTGACTCACTCAGTCGAAAATGTATTTGAACTATTTAAGTCAAAAAAAGCAAAAGTCGATACTGAAACAGTTTCACTGGTTTTTGATTGTTTAGATACACTAACAGACATCGTAGAAGCACTGCGAGCCGATGAGAGTGATGAACTTGATATAGCTAACCTTGTATCACGTTTAGAAAATGTGGCCAATCAAAAAAATACTGAAGCAGCCTATGTGGAAACAACAACTGAGACAAAGTCAAAAGAAATTGATTTAGTTTTATCTAACTTGGAAGAATCGGATTTTACAGTAATTAATCAAGCAGAACAGACTGACTATCAAGCCTATGTTATAACGGTAAAAGTAGATAGTGACAGTTTTATGAAAGCAGCTCGTGCGTTTTTAGTTATGAATAAGTTAGAACAAGAAGGGGATATTATCTATACGGAACCTTCTGCAGATAAAATCGAAGAAGGAGATTTTGAAGATTATTTTAAAATGATCTTGTTAAGCAAACTTGATCAATCAGATATCAAAAATAATATCCTTGAGACCAGTGAAATTGATGAAGTTCAGATTGCGATTTTTGATAAGACTCAGTCACTTCGATCAGATAAAAAGGTTCCTGTTGAAGCGGAAGTTTCTAATGAGACTGACAAAGTTAAAGATAAAAGTCAGGATGTTTCAAAAAAAGAGACGCCGAAGAAATCTATTTCTAAACAGACAATTCGTGTAGATTTAACGAGATTAGATCAATTTATGAATCTGGTTTCAGAACTTGTTATTCATAGAACGCGGTTAGAAGATCTATCAGAAAAAGAAAAACTGCTTGAACTTTCTGAACCTCTTACAGAAGTAGGAAGAATTACAACAGAGTTACAGGAATTAGTCCTACAGCTGCGTATGCAACCTTTCAATGTTGTTCTACAGCGTTTCCCAAGAATGCTTAGAGACTTAGCTAATGAGCTAGGAAAAGAGATTCAGTTAGTAACAGAGGGGGAAGATACAGAATTAGACCGTACAGTCATTTCTGAAATTGGAGAACCTTTGATTCACTTGTTGAGAAACTCAGCTGATCACGGCATTGAAATGCCTGATGAACGAGAAAGACTAGGGAAACCAAGGCTTGGTACTGTTAAATTGGCTGCTTATCCTGAAGGGAACCGAGTAGTTGTCACCTTGTCAGATGATGGTAAAGGATTAAATCCTGAATATATAAAAGCAAGTGCTGAGAAGAAAGGCGTTTCTACACTTGGATTATCAGATGAAGAAATTCAGCAACTGATTTTCCATCCGGGATTTTCTACAGCAGCAAAAGTAACGGGTATCTCCGGTCGAGGCGTCGGTATGGACGCGGTTAAAGAAAAAATCTCCAGTCTAAATGGAACCATAGAAACCGTTAGTGAAGTTGGAAAAGGAACAACGTTCAAAATTATTCTACCGTTGACTTTATCAATCATTCAAGCATTGTTGGTCCGAACAGGTGGAGAAACCTTTGCACTACCTCAAGCGATTATAGACAAGGTGAATCGATTCGATGAAGAAGAAGCGATTCAAGTCCACCAAGGAGAAGTATACAAATATAAGGATACTACGATACCCATTACGCGCTTAACAAATGCTTTGAATTTAGATGATTCAAACTATACTTCACCGCATATTATCATTGTTTCGATCGGCGATGAAAAACATGGTCTAGTAGTTGATGAACTGGTGCAACAGAAAGAAATTGTAATTAAAAAGTTAGGTAAAGAATTAGGAGTGATGAAGCAGTTCCTTGGAGCGACCATTATGGGTGATGGAAGTATTAGTTTAATTCTTGATTTGACTTCTATCTGTAAAGGAAGAAAGGAAGCAAAACAATGACTCAAGATGGACACTTGTTTCGCTTAGATGCTTTACAAGAGATCATCAATATTGGTGGTGGAAATGCGGCAACCAGTTTATCAAAATTAATTGAACGAAAAGTTGAAATGGAAGTTCCGACACTCGAGATCATGGAATATGATCAAATCTATCAAAAAATAAGAAAAGAAGACGAAGTCGTAAAAGCAGTTTTAATGAATCTTATTGGAGATGAAGAATATGGTGTTTTTCTATTCGTAGTCAATCCGAAAAACGCTGAAAAACTTGCGCAGATGATTACGCCTAGTGGTGTAGAGCTAACTAATGAACTTATAGATTCTGCGGTTAGTGAAATCGTTAATATTTTAGTTCATTCTTTCATGACCGCTATTATGAAAATCATTGCTATAAAAATGGTATCTACTGTACCCATAATGGCTGAAGATATGTTTGGTTCAATTATTAGTAGCGTTTATATGGAACAAGAACAATATGATCAACAAATTTTAATAATAAAAAATGAATATTACAGTCTTGGACACAAAATTGAAGGAAGTTTATATTTTGTACCTAAGCCTGGTGTGTTAGAATTATTATTGCAACAACTTGGATTATAGATTGGAAGGGGAAAAATTAAAAATGGCAAAACGTGTATTGATCGTTGATGATGCAGCATTCATGAGAATCAAATTAAAGGATATTTTAGAAAAAAATGGTTATGAGGTTGCAGCAGAAGCTCAAAATGGAATTGAAGCTGTAGAAAAATATAAAGAAACTCAACCCGATTTAGTTACTATGGATATCACAATGCCGGAAAAAGATGGCGTAGAAGCATTAAAAGAAATAAAAAGTCAATATCCTAATGCAGTTGTGTTAATGTGTTCTGCTATGGGACAACAATCTATGGTTATGGATGCTATTCGTGCCGGTGCTATTGACTTTATTGTTAAACCATTCGATACTGAACGTGTCATTAAAGCGTTAGATAAAGCTAGTCAATAATAAACTAAAACGGTGAAGATGTGAAAGTCGAAAAATTGTCACACCTACACCGTTTTAAATTACGTATAATAAGGAGAGACGAGTTATGCAGATCATCGTGTTTCGTCTAGGAGAAAGAACTTATGGATTCTCCACTGATAGAGTTGAAGAAATAACAACCACGCTTACTTCCACACCTGTACCCCAGTCACCTGACTGGACAGTTGGATTAGTCAATTTAAGAGGGCAAGTGATGACACTTGTTGACTTAGACGTTTTGCTGAACGAATCAGATTCTTCAAGTGATGAATGGTATAAAAATACAATCATCATCCATACTGAAGAAAATCCTATCGCTTTAAAAGTAGGACCTGTAATCGGAGTAAGTGATGTTTTAGAAGAACAGTTACAAGCAAGTGGGGAAGAAGAATCTATAATTTCTGGATATATATCAGTGAACGATGATATTGTTAGTATCATCGATTTAGACCAGATCTTTAAGGAGAAAGAGGAAGTATAGTGAGCCAACAAGTCCTATCACAACAAGAAATTGATGCGTTGTTAGGTGCGATAGACAGTGGCGAGATCGATACAGAACAGATGGTAGAGGAACTGGATTCCCCTAAAGTAAAGCCGTACGATTTTCGTCGTCCCGTTCGCCTGTCTAAAGAATATCTATCAACTATTACGATGATATTTGAAGACTTCGCAAAGTTAGCAGTCAATTTATTGTCTACTCAGTTAAGAAAACCCGTGGATATTAAGATTGCAGCGATTGAGCAGGTTTCGTTTGATGAATTTGTCCATTCCGTACCTAGCTTTACACTTATGGGTATTTTTCAAAGCAAACCGCTTAATGGAATGCAGATTATCGAAATTAATCCTCAGTTTAGTCTACAAATGATTGAATTACTATGCGGATATAATGAAGTTACAGAAGAAGCTTCTGTAACTGAAAAAACTAGTTTCACGGATATTGAAAGAGCTATTCTAGAAGATATTACTAAATCGTTTCTTCGTTCTTTTGAAACAGCCTGGAAAGAAATCGTAGAAATGTCTGTAGAATTAGAGTATACAGAAACAAATCCACAATTACTTCAGACTATGTCACCTAATGAACCTGTATTGCTTGTGACCTTCTCAGTAGGACTTGATCAGCAAAAAACGTTCATTAACATGTGTGTACCTTACATATTTTTTGAAGAAATTCTGGATAAATTAAGTTTTAAAAATTGGTTCCATTCTGGAAAAGAATTTGATTCGTCAGAAAGAGGCCAATTATCTAAAAATCTAGATCATGTGCCTGTTAATCTAGAAGTATTGCTTGGTGAATCTCAGATGACGATTTCGGACTTTTTAGAGATGGAAGAAGGCGATATTATTCAATTGAATGATAAAACTTCTAAACCTTTGACGATGTATATTGAAGATAGACCATACTATAAAGTTAAACCTGGAATGATTGAAGATAACCTTGCAGTTGAAGTATTAAAGTTTATGGGAGGAGAGAGTGCAGATGAGTAGCGGACAATTATCACAAGAAGAGATAGATGCGATGTTGAATGGTACTGGCCCAGCAACAACTACTGAAGAAGAGTCAGTAACTGAAACAATAGATCCTGATGATCAAGTTAGTCAGAATATAAAAGATATTCTCGGAGAAGTAGGAAATATTTCTATGTCTCAAGCGGCTACTACTCTTTCTCAATTATTAAATCGTACGATTAAAATTACTACACCTAAAGTATCTGGTGTTACTTTAAAACAGATCTTAGATGAATGTGAAGTACCAAAAGTCGTAACGACGATTGGTTTCAAAGAAGGTCTAGTAGGTAATAATATATTGATGATTGATGTTGAAGATGCCATTATCATTGCGGATTTAATGATGGGGAACGATGGAAAAAATGTTGAAGGAAAAGAATTTACTGAACTTGAATTAAGTGCAGTAGCGGAAGCGATGAATCAGATGATGGGTTCTGCTTCTACAGCAATGGCTACGATGTTTAATAAAAAAATTGACATTCTGCCACCAGAAGTAGAAATGTGGAATAGTCCCGAAGAAGCAACTATAGAAAATATTACAGATAAGAATTTGATTTGTAAAACTTCTTTTCATTTAAGTGTTGAGGGATTACTTGAAAGTGAAATTATGCAGATCTTGCCGATGGAAACAGCTAATGAAATTGTTGATATCATGCTTGGGGATGAAGCTGAAGTATTGCAAGGACGAGATACGGATGATACCGAAAAAGTATCGGCTTCAGAACAACGTCAAGAGACTGAAGCTAAACCAACAACTAAGAAAGCTCCAGAACCCGAACCAGTAAGCGTCCAGAAGCCTCAATTCCAAGAGTTGGAACCAAATGGAATGAAATCAGCGCCTCGTAATTTGGATCTTATTATGGATGTGCCGTTAGATTTCAGTGTTGTGCTCGGTAAAAGTAAAAAAACCATTAGAGATATACTTTCACTTGGTACTGGATCTGTAGTAGAACTAGATAAAATGACGGATGAACCTCTTGAAATCTATGTTAATGGGAAATTGATTGCAGAAGGTGAAGTTGTAGTAATTAATGAAAGCTTTGGTATCCGTATTACAAATATTTTAAGTAAAGAACAGCGAATTAGCCACTTGAAGTAAATAAATGACGATAAAGGCATCGGTATTGACCGGTGCTTTTATTGTACTTTAATCGTAGATCGATTTGCTTTATAATATAAAAGCTAACTTAATTTCAAAATTACCTTAACAATTAATAGACTATACCGATAGTAAATTTGTAGGAGAGAGCGTCAAGAAGTTTGTGTAAATAAAAAGTTCCTTCTGTAAAAAACTTATCTTTCTTCTAGTTCTCCAAACATTTCCCAAAGTTCTGCTTCAGCTTGTTGAAAACCGCGGTGGCTTCGAGTTAAAAATTTCTGGTTGTACAGATCAAAATTTGAGACTAAAAAGCGATCCATAGATTCTTCATTTTGAAATTGCTCTTTACGCCGACTGTATTTTTTAATTTGTTTGTTAAAAGACTCAATCAAATTAGTGGAGTACAAGCTTCTTCGGATTGAAGCGGGAAAGTCATAAAAGGTCAGTAAGCTATCGTTCTCTAAAATAGATTTG
>NZ_FMZD01000007.1 GCF_900101525.1 Marinilactibacillus psychrotolerans
GGTTTGTTTTTACAAGCGCTAACTGAAACGATTCCTGCTTTTAAACAGGAAATTATCCCTGAATTCAAAGGGATAATCCGTACATTACTAAAGAAATATAAAACTAAAAAATCAATCGGTGTGATTGAAGGCGGTATTGGAAAGTACTGTGCGTCTTCTCACGCTCTGGGACAGTTGGCTAAAGCACTAAAATAAAGAGAGTTTAAGGCTGTTTACTGAGGGAGAAAGGCTCAAAGAGCCCATATCCCTCAGTAAACAGCGAAAAACAATAACAGGAAAAAGTGATTCTAGAGATTTCCTACAACAACTTGACACACACAAAGAAGAGGGCGATTTGATTTTTATAATAGATATCTGTATTATTGTCATGAGTAATAAATTCATTGATATCTAGATAAAATGATCAAAATAGCTAATATAAATATGCATGTAAAATTATGACTAAAGAAATGTAGGTATTTATAAATGAATTCATCTGATAATCAAAATATTCCAGACTTTCAAGGGTCGATGAAAATAAATGAAAAAAATCATCTTGAAATTGGAGGAGTAGACACTGTTTTTTTAGCAGAAAAATACTCAACACCTTTATATGTTTACGATATTGATTTGATTAAATCTCGCTTATCTGAGTTTAAAAAAGCTTTTTCCATATATAAAAAACCGACTCAGGTTGCTTATGCTAGTAAAGCTTTTTCGTCTCTAGCATTATATCAGATTCTCGTAAAAGAAGGAGTCTCGCTAGATGTAGTTTCAGGAGGAGAATTGCATTTGGCAATCAAAGCTGGTTTTCCAGCTGAAAAAATCCATTTTCATGGCAATAACAAGTCTCACCAAGAACTAGTAGAAGCATTAAATTATAATATTGGCTGTATAGTTGTTGACAATTTTACTGAATTAGATATGATCAACCAATTAACAAGCTTACATCAGAAAAATATTAATATATTAATTAGAATTACCCCAGGCATTGAAGCTCATACACATGAGTACATTACTACAGGTCAAGAAGATTCTAAATTTGGATTTGATCTTACTTCTGGACAAGCAGAAAAAGCTGTAAAATTAGCTCTAGAATGTTCATACATCAATGTAATTGGACTTCATGCCCATATAGGTTCTCAGATATTTGAGACTGATGGATATCAAGCTGTAATAGAAAGATTAATGAAACACGCTAAACAATGGAATAAAGAAACTGGTTTTGATTTAAAAGTTTTAAATGTTGGTGGTGGTTTTGGTATAAGATATACTAAAGAAGATGAGCCTCTGGCCATTAAAGATTATGTATCTAGCATTGTTAAAAGTGTTGAAAAATATGCAATAGAATTAGAGATTGAATTACCTGAAATATGGGTTGAGCCGGGGCGAAGTATCGTTGGAGAAGCCGGTACAACCATTTATACTATTGGAACAGAAAAAAATATACCTGGAGTCAGACGGTATGTTTCAATAGATGGAGGTATGGCTGATAATATTAGACCGGCACTTTATGGAGCTAAATATACTGGTATTTTAGCTAACAAAGTGTATGCTCAGTATGATACAACCGTTTCTATAGCAGGAAAAGCATGTGAAAGTGGAGACATGCTGATTTGGGACTTGTCTTTACCAGAAGTCGAGCAAGGAGATTATCTTGCAGTATTGAGTACTGGAGCGTATGGATATTCTATGGCGAGCAATTATAATAGATTGCCCCGTCCGGCTGTTGTCTTCGTTGAAAATAGACAAGATTTTTTAGCGATTAAAAGAGAATCGTATGACGACTTTATGAGGTTAGAAAATCCTATCGCTGATTCAATTTGAGTTAAAATATGGAGGGAAATGGATGCTTGTAGAATACAAAGCTGACTATCAGAAAATTACAATGGGTCTATTATCTTATGTACCAGATTTGAAAGAAACAAATCGATTAATGAAAGAATTGACTTGGTATGCCCAAGAAGACAATCGCCAGTTGTTTTTGTGGAAAAGCCAAGAAACTAACGATTTCGTTGGAGTTCTGGGAATTGAAATTGAAGAAGAGTTTATTTTAGTTAGACATATCTCAATAAATCCATCATTTAGAGAAGAAGGCCTTGCTCATCGTCTTTTAGACGCCTTAGCAGCTAAGTATGCTCCTAAACAATTAGTTGGAACAATAGAAACTGGTCCCTTAATTGCTAAGTGGCATACTGAAAGTTGATAGAAAGATTAGATTATACGAGGTAAATACTATGACAGAGCATTGGAAAGTGAACTTAGAAATTTTTGAAGGACCGTTAGATCTTCTACTTCATTTGATCAACAAATATGAGATCGATATTTATGATATTCCTATAGCAAAAATCACAACTCAATATATGGAGTATCTTCATGCAATGCAAATCTTACAGCTTGATGTCGCTGGAGATTATTTAGTAATGGCTGCAACCTTGATGTCTATTAAAAGCCAGATGCTAGTTCCTAGAAATGATGCTTGGAACGAAGAAGAGTTCATTGTAGAGGAAGAGGATCCCAGAGAAGAATTAATGGAGATGTTGCTAGAGTATCGGAAATTTAAAAATGCTGCGACTAAACTGGAATATAAACAATCTGAAAGAGCAGATTTTTTTACAAAAGAGCCTACGGATGTTACTGAATATCAGGAAAACATTCCTTTAAAAAAAGGAGACGTTGATTTAATAGACTTGATAGAGGCATTTCAGGCATTGATTAGAAGAAATGAATTGAAAGAACCAGAAGAAACTACAATAGAAACAGAAGAAATATCGGTTACAGATAAAATGAAATGGATAGAATTTAAAATTAAGGATAGTCCAAGCTCGTCCATTACGTTTCGTCATCTTTTTGAATGTTATTCGAGTAAAGAAGTTGTAGTAACATTTTTAGCGTTATTAGAATTGATTAAAGAAAATAAAGTTGATTTCAAACAAGATAAAACATTCTCAGATATTAAATTGGCTTTTTTAAATAATGATTTTTAAGGTAAAAGGCGGGGTTGAATGAACGAATTAGCTATATATGAGTCATTATTATTTGTTGCAGGTGATGATGGTTTGTCTCTGAAAGAAATGGCTAAATTGACTAATGCTACGACTGATCATGTACTAGTTTCGCTTGATAAATTATTGAATGAGTATAATAGTAGAAATTCTAGTGCACTTACGATTATTGAAACTGCAAATAAATATAAATTAGTAACCAAAGAAATGTATTCAACCATCGTCAGTGGATATGCTCAGTCACCTTTAATGCAAAAGTTAAGTAAGGCTTTATTAGAAACACTGGCAATTATTGCATATAAGCAACCTGTAACTAGGATGGAAATAGAAGAAATAAGGGGTGTGCAATTAGCAACTGCTTTGCAAAAATTAAAGTTAAGAGATCTTATTAAAGAAGTTGGACGCTTAGAAGCCCCTGGAAGACCAGTTTTATACGGTACAACGGATTATTTTTTAGATTATTTTGGATTAAATGGACTATCAGAGTTACCAGAACTTTCAATAGAGGACGAAGTTGAGGAAACCTCCCTTTTTTTTGAAAATTTCCAACAAACATTAGATTAAAAAATAATAAATTTCAAAAGCATTAATGATAAAATGATACATAAAATAGATTAAAGGAGGGGTCAGATGGAACGATTACAAAAAGTCATGGCTCATGCAGGAATTGCTTCAAGAAGAAAATCAGAAAGTATGATAGAAGCAGGTCGCGTGAAAGTCAATGGAGATGTGATTACTGAATTAGGGTTTCAGGTTAAAAGATCCGATACGATAGAAGTCGATAGTGTACCTATACAAAAAGAAAAGTTGGTTTACTTTTTGTTGAATAAGCCAAGAGGAGTTGTTTCCACAGCAAGTGATCCAAAAAATAGAGAAACAGTAGTCGACTTGTTACATGAAGTAGAAGAAAGAATCTATCCAGTAGGTAGGTTAGACTATGATACTACAGGTGTTTTGCTTTTAACAAATGATGGTGAGCTTGCCAATAAACTTATGCACCCTAAGTACGCAGTAGAAAAAACATATTTAGCTAAAGTTAAAGGTCGAGTTACAAGAGAAGATATAAGACAACTTGAAAAAGGAGTAGTCTTTGATAAAGTTAAATCTGCTCCAGCAAAAGCAAGAATTACTAATTATGATCGCAAGAAAGATTACTCAACAGTAGAACTGACTATTCATGAAGGTAAGAATCATCAAGTGAAAAAAATGATGAAAGCTATTAATCATCCCATTGAAAAATTGACAAGAACTCAATATGGATTTCTGTCAGTCGAAGGTATGCAGTCTGGTGTCTGGAGAGAACTTAAACAATTTGAAATTAATAAACTACAACAATTAGTAGAAGATGAATAGAATCATCCCCTAGTATATTGAAGGCATTAAATTTGTTGAATTGAATTAGTGGCACAATCTTTTCATCTTAGTTATAATTGATGTTAAGTACCAGCAGAGAATAAAAATATCTATAACTTGAATTCACTTAATAGTATCACGTTCTAAGGAGTGTCGAATCGTGACGGATGAAATAATGCAGGAAAATGTAGAGCAACCAAAAAAGCTATTAGTAGTAGATGATGAAAATCGAATACGAAGATTGCTTAAAATGTATCTTGAAAAAGCACATTATGAAATTGACGAAGCTGAGAACGGTAAAAAAGCTTTGAAATTAGCGTTAGAAAATGATTATGATTTAATTCTTCTAGATCTTATGATGCCTGAAATGGATGGAATAGAAGTAGCAGAAGAATTGCGTAAAGAAAAAGAAACACCTATTATGATGTTAACTGCTAAGGGTGAAGAATTAAATCGGATACAAGGTTTTGAAGTAGGAGCCGATGATTATATTGTCAAACCGTTCAGTCCTCGTGAGATTGTTTTAAGAGTGTCTGCAATTTTAAAAAGAAGCCAGACTAGCGGAGGTAATTCGGGTAAAGCTGCCAGTGTATCTGATACGCTTACCCTGCCTCATTTAGAGATCGATAATGACTCTAGAAGAGTTACAGCTGACGGTAAAACAGTTAATTTAACGCCAAAAGAATACGACTTACTTCACTATTTGATGTCTTCTCCTGACCAAATTTTTGGTAGAGAACAGTTGCTTAGAGAAGTATGGAAGTATGAGTTCTTTGGGGACTTACGTACGGTAGATACGCATGTAAAAAGACTACGAGAGAAGTTGAAAAAAGAATCTAAAACGGCAGCAAAAATGATAGAGACTGTATGGGGGCTTGGCTATAAATTGAATTCTTACCCTCATGAAGAAGAGGAGTAGGTCTAGAGTATGAAGCTAAATATCGTTGCGATTAGAATTTGGCTGACTACTTCTGGACTGATTCTTTTATCCCTAGTTGCCACGTCTCTGTTCTATAACCATTTTTATTCAGAACAAATCAAAGAAAACTATCTAAATGATTATGAATCATTTATTCTTAACGTTGGAGAATTATCAGAAAGTGATCCCACATTTATTTTCAATTACCTGAAGGAAGCAAACGTAATTCATTCAAAAATTAATTTTGCACTTCGCACCGAAGATCAGTATCTGGATGATCAAGGTGAGTGGGATTTACAGTTTTCTGAGAATGTTTATCAGAAAATCTTGGATAACCCCGATCTCAGAGCAGATCTGCAAGCGAGTGAAGAAATTCATATTAGATCAGACCTGGCTCCTGATTATGAAAGTAAAACTCCCTATATTTTTCATATTGATCATATTAATTATAGTGGAGAGAACTATGCGGTATATGCTTATGTAGACCTATCTTTTATTTCAAGAATAGAAAGAATGGTTTCCATCGCAATAGTTGTACTTATATTGTTTAATATTTTTTTAAGTTATATTTATTATTTATATCTTCGTCGAAATGTCTCAGAACCTATTAATGCAATGACCAATATTGCTTTCGATTATGCACGAGATGATTTTAGTCATCAGTTACCAGTATCTGGTCGTGATGATTTATCTGAACTTGCAATGGCGATGAATAAAATGGGACATTCGTTAGAAACGAATCGAACGGTAGTGAGACAAGAAAAGGAATTGCTGTCGCATATTATGACGAGTATAGACACAGGCATTCTCTATTATGACTCTGATCAGACATTGATTTTGTCAAATCCCGCTGGTGATTTATTTTTAACACAGTATCAAGTAGAAAGAGGGAATTTTTCTACAAAAGAGAATTATGTGGATATTGAAAACAGTTTAAAAGAAGCTGTTGATACTAAGAAATATTCTCAATTTCATATTGAGATGGTTGAATTCTATTATGAGGTAACCATTATGCCATTAATTGAAGAGGATACACTTGATATTCGAGGCATATTAGTCTCTACGAAAGATTTGACCCATGAACATAGATTAGACAAGATGAGAGTTGATTTCATTAGTAATATATCTCATGAATTGCGTACACCACTTGTTATGGTTCAAGGATATAGTGAAGCCATCATAGATGATATTGCAGAAACAATTGATGAGAAAAAAGAAATGGCCCAAATCATCAGTGATGAGGCTCAACGAATGAATAGAATGGTTAATGAAATGCTAGATCTTTCAAGAATGGAAGCTGGATTTATTGAGATTGAAAAAGATCCAATTAATTTAAATCGGTACTTAAATACTTTAAAAGCTCGATTTGGAAAAATGGCTTCAGAAGTAAATGTTAACCTTGAATTAGATCTTCCATATGAAGATATAGTATTTCCAATTGACAAGGATAAAATGGATCAAGTTTTTGTTAATTTAATCAATAATGCCATTAGACATACTGGAATGACTGACAAAGAAACAAAAAAAGTTACTCTTAGACTTTTTGAAGATAATAATTTAGAAGAAATTATTATGCAAGTGAGAGATACTGGTACAGGAATTCCAAAAGAAGATATTCCTTATATTTTCGATCGTTTCTTTAAGGCAGATAAATCTCGCAAAAACTATTCAGATAATATTTCTGGTACTGGAATAGGGCTATCAGTCGTTCAAAGCATCATAGAAGCACATGGAGGACGACTAAGTGTCGAATCTAATTTAGGCAGTGGTTCAACTTTTATAATTCACTTACCAATTGATCAAGAAGAAACCCTTGATTAAATATATTATGCACAGACCTTGACATTTAATAATCGTTTTGTATAATGGTATTGTACTACTTGTATAGTATAAAAAAATATGATTCATCTTCAGGGGCAGGGTGTAAATCCCGACCGGTGGTAAAGTCCACGAGCGAAACTTCGGTTTTGCTGAACTGGTGTAATTCCAGTACCGACAGTATAGTCTGGTATAAAGAAGATGGAGCTTTTTGACTGATTAAACATGTCTATTTAGCTCTGTTCAATTTCCTGAGGTGGAATTGGACAGAGCTTTTGTATTTCTAGAGTACAAAACAAGTACAATTCTATTTCTTGAAAAAGAATGGTAAATAGACAAAGAATCAATAAGTTCATTCCCAGAGTGATGAATCCTTCTAGGAGGATTTTCAATGTCAAGCATCAAAACCCATAAAACGGTAGGAATTGCGATATTAGCATCTTTAGCATGGATTATTTCTATGTTTGCATTTCCTATACTACCTGCATCATCATTTTTGAAAATAGATTTTAGCGATTTACCGATTCTTTTCGGTATGTATGTGTATGGTCCGGTAGGTGGCATCGTTATTGCCTTTATCCGTTCTTTATTGTCTTTTGTTCAAAAAGGTGGAGAAGCAGGACTACCGATTGGAGATACAGCTCAATTCATTGCTTCACTTTCTTTTACACTTCCAATTTATTTGATTATTACTAGATATGGATTGAAATTGAAGAAAAAAGTTGTTGCATCCATACTTGGAACGATTACGTTAACGATAGTGATGTCATTATTGAACTGGGTTTTCTTAGTTCCCGCTTATATGGCTGTAATGGGGTTCGAAGTAGGTCCTTTATCTGACTATTTACTTCTAGCGATCATCCCATTCAATTTAATAAAAGGAACAATAGTTTCTGTAATCTTTTTCGCAGCTTTTCAAAAACTATATCCGTGGTTAACAAAATCTAGAAAGAAATTGTATAAAAATCAATCTAGAACTGCGGTTTTAAATAACGATAAAATTATCTAACTTATAGACTTATTAATGTACAAAAGGATGATCGCTGTGATCATCCTTTTTATATTGAAAAAAAGGTGATTAACCTGTATTCTAGTGGAATGAAAGGAAGTTGTGGATGGTTTCAAATGTTGAATATATCACATATTTTATATTATCTTTATTTAATCGAGATTCTTCTTTGAATTCAGCACAGTTAATTCATATTTTCCATGGTAGAAGAACGCCATCGATGTTATTTAAAGTAGAAAAAGAAAAATTATATTCTGCATTTGGCTTATTTAAAACATTAAAAAAAAGTACACTAGATCAACAGTTAAAAAAACTCGTTGAAATGAAATGGATTGAAAGCAGTGAAAATAAAGGCTATAAATTGTCAAAAAAGGGATCAGAAGTACTTAAAGAGTATTTCCTAAATAGAGATTATCCAGATAAAATTGTTTCATTAGAAAATGCAACGATTCGAAAGTCTTTTTTTTATCAGTTTCAGTTAGTATCTCAAATTTTTTCTGAAGCAACTTATAAGAACAAACAGTATAGTCCCACTATCAAAGATCCTGTTCAACAAGTAGCTGTTAAAGAATGGCTGACTAGTTTAGATAAACCCTTACTTAATTTAGCAAAAGACTGGTCTAGTGAATTAGAGATAATATTAGAAAAGTTGACTGAAGAAGAAGCAATGATGCTTGTTTGGAAACTAACTGGACATGAACTAGTAGGGAATACAAACCGCCAACTTGCAGAAATTCTTTCTTTGGATACGGTTGAGTTATATATTTTACTAGATCAAATTGTGGAACAATTGATTTATTTAATAGACAAATCAGAATGTACACTTTTGAAATCATTTTTACATCAGATTAATGAGAACCACTATTATGGATTGTCAAAAAGTACTTACGTAACAGCAGTTTATATTAAAAATAGAATTAAGTTAGTAGATATTGCGCTTAAGCGAAACTTAAAGTTAAGCACGATTCATGAACATATATTAGAGATTACGTTGGTCAAACAGACTTTTAACATCAAACCATTTATTCCAGATGAAATTTATCAACAACTTCATTATGCCTTTAAAAAAGATCCGTATTTTAATTTTCAAAAAGCAAAGCAAGAAAATAAAAATTTACAATTCTTGTGGTATCGTTTAGTAGAGATCGAGAGGATTAGAAATGAATCTATCAATAATTAAACAAACTTTGGAAGAAAAATTCGGGTTCAAGGCATTTAAACCGGGTCAATTAGAAGCGATAGATGCTGTACTTCATGATTTTGACACGCTAGTTATGCTGCCAACAGGAAGTGGGAAATCTGTATGTTATCAACTACCTGGTTATCTAAAAGAGGGGTTGGTTTTAGTTATCTCTCCTTTACTCTCTTTGATGCAAGACCAAGTTGAAAGGCTTAAAAAAGCTGGTGAACGACAGGTGGCAGCGTTAAATAGTCTATCTTCATACAAAGAAAAGAAAAGAATTTTTAATAATTTAAATAACCTTAAATTTCTTTATGTTTCTCCAGAAATGATTCAGTATGATTTTATAATTAATAAATTAGTAGAGGTTCCGTTAGCTCTTTTGGTAGTAGATGAAGCACACTGTATATCTCAGTGGGGAATGGACTTTCGACCAGATTATTTAAAAATAGGTGAAGTTAAAGAAAAATTGAATAACCCTGTAACAATCGCTTTGACTGCTACTGCAACTAATAGAGTAAGAGAGGAAATCAAAAATTCTTTGAAAATGGATGCAGAGCATACAAAAGAAGTAATCTATTCTGTCAATAGAGATGCTATAAAGCTAAAAGTAGAAATATGTGAAGGTAATAAAAAAGAAAAATTAAAAGAATATGTAAAAAAATTACAAAAACCTGGTATTATTTATTTTTCCAGTAAAAAAATGGCAGATGAATATGCTCAAGAGTTAAGAAGTGAACTTGGACTACTAGTAGAAAGTTATCATTCAGATATTTTAACAGACGATAAAATTAAAATACAACAGCAATTTATTGAGAATTCAATACAGATTGTTTGTGCTACCAGTGCATTTGGAATGGGGATTGATAAATCAGATATCCGATTTGTTATTCATTATCATGTACCTTCAAATCCAGAAATGTACCTTCAGGAAATTGGTAGGTGTAGTAGAGATGGCAAAGACGGTATAGCAATTTTACTTTTTGAATACGGAGATCAATATATTCAAAAAAGACTACAAGAAGATGCCTTACCAGATAAGACATTACTTAGTTATGTATATAAAAATAGTCATAATTTAAAATTTAACCAAGAAGATCCAAAAGTACAAATTGCTCAATACTATCAAACATCTAAAGTTCCACTTAATGTTGCGAGTAGGCAAATAGAAATTAGAGAAAATTTAAAAAGTGATCAGTTAGAATTTATGATACAGTATATTTGGCATAAAGGTTGTAAAAGATCTTTTATACTAGGGTATTTCGATGAAATCCTAGATACTACGACATCTAACTGTTGTAGCTCATGTAACTCAAAATTAGAGCAGATTTTTTTTGAAGATGAGAGTATTTCAATAGTAAATAAAAATGTGGACATGAATTGGAGAAATCGGTTAAAAGAATTGTACAAAATTGATGATGAATCTATTAAAAACAGAAAAATATGATACAATAATAATGATATAATTTAAGGAGGAAGTACGATGAGTAAGAAAGATCGCGAGTCAATGGAAGAACTGTGGTCAAAACGTTTCGATGAAGAGGTTGACTATAACGAAGAACAAACCATGTCTCGAAAAGCTAAAAGAGAACGTGAAAAAAGCATCTCTCCCATATTGACTGTAACGGTTATCTTTTTAGTTTTAGTTATCGTTGTAACGTTAGGTACATACGTTTGGTATAGTAATCATGAAGCTAATTATAATGAACCTCAATCAACAACTGTCGCAGAAAAAAATGATAATGCGGATACTAGTGAGGATACAAAAGACGAACCAGAAAAAGACGAACCTAAAGATGAAGAACCAGAAAAAGCTCCAGAAGAGCCTGAAAAAACTCCAGAAGAGCCTGAAAAAACTCCAGAAGAGCCTAAAGTTGAGGAACAACCGGAAAAGAAACAAACAGAAGAGGCTGATCAGTCACCCGAAGCTGCTAGCAGTTCGAATAATGCTAATGAGTCTACAAATACTGAGTCACCTTCAGAAGAAACAAGTCAGCAACCAGAAGCTGCTACTGAGACTTACGTAGTAAAAGCTGGTGACAATATGTACCGTATTGCACTAAATCATGGTATGACAACAGAAGAGTTGATGAAATTAAATGGTTTAAGTGATGAGTCAGTGTATGTAGGACAAAAGTTAAACGTACAATAAGTAATAGATCATGATTAATTTATGAAAGTGTGAAAAAATTGGAAGATAAACAACTCATCATTGCAATAGATGGTCCAGCATCATCTGGAAAAAGTACTGTAGCAAAAAGAATTGCGGATCAATTAAATTTAATTTATGTGGATAGCGGAGCTATGTATCGGACAATTACTTACGTAGCAATTAAGGAACACATTGATCTGACAGACGAGAAAAAAATTGTAAATGCATTGGAAAGAGTTTCAATTGAATTTGAGAGAACTGAAGAAGGACAGTCAGTTTTTTGTAATAATAAAGAAGTGACAGATGATATTAGACAAAATGATGTTACAAATGCTGTATCCATTGTAGCAGCACATCCGTTAGTACGGGAAGTATTAGTAGATCGACAACGGAAAATAGCGATGAAACAAAATGTAATAATGGATGGTCGAGATATCGGTACTGTTGTTCTACCAGACGCCAGCGTGAAAATATTTTTAGTGGCAAGCGTTGATGAAAGAGCTGAGCGAAGATATAAGGAAAACAGGCAAAAAGGAATCAAATCAGATTTAACAAAATTAAAACAAGAAATCAGTGAAAGAGATTATAAAGATTCGACTCGAAAAGTCTCTCCATTAAGAAAAGCTGATGATGCGTTTGAAATAGATACAACAGCCTTATCGATTGATGAAGTGGCGGAACAGATTAAAAAAATTATCTTTGAAAAATATCCGAAACTGCGTAAATAGCTAGCTCAAAATGTTTTAGTGGAAAAATATTCTGATTTTATGTACAATTAGTTGAGTAGAAATATTGGCATTGGGAGGCACATATAAGATGACAGACAAAGAAAATGTGAACGAAGAAGTAGAAAACAAAACAACAGAACAGGAAGCTCAAGAAGTAGCAGAAAACCAAGTAGTGGTTAATACTCCTGCTGACTCAGATCCTGAAGATGTAATGGCTGAAAACGAAAATGCGCAAGTTCAGCCTGCAATAGATTCTGACTCTGATGCGGAATCTATGTCAGACGTATTAAGAGATGTAGTTGATATCGCTCCAGGAGATTTAGTTCAAGGTGAGGTTCTTGTAATCGACAATGACAAACAAGTTATTGTAGGTTTAGGAGGCGGACAAGAAGGTATTATTCCTCCACGTGAATTATCTACTGAACGATTTGATCATCCATCTGAAGTTGTTAAAGTTGGAGACGTTATTGATGTAGTAGTATTACGTGATGTTAAAGATAAAGAACAGGGTAGCTTTGTTCTTTCTAAAAAACGTGTTGATCAAAGAAAAGTTTGGGAAGATTTACAAAAAATATATGATAATGGTGAAACAATTGATGCGCCTGTTACTCGTGTAGTCAAAGGTGGATTAACTGTTGATGCTGGTGTGAGAGGATTCGTTCCTGCTTCTCAAATGGATGTTCAATATATCAGTGACCTTAATCAGTTCGAAGGTAACACTTATACTTTCAAAATACTTGAAATCGATCCAAATGAACGTCAATTGATTCTTTCACGAAAAGTATTACTTGAAGCTGAACAATCAAAAGAACGAGAAGCTGCTCTTGAATCTCTAGAAGTAGGATCTACTGTCAAAGGAACGGTTGTTAGATTAACTAACTTTGGTGCTTTTGTTAATGTAGGTGGTGTTGACGGATTAGTTCATATTTCAGAAATTTCTCATGAGCGTATTGGGCACCCTAAAGATAAACTTTCTACCGGAGACGAAGTAGAAGTTAAAGTATTGAGTGTGGATAAAGAACAAGAACGTATTTCGCTTTCTATCAAAGATAATTTACCTGGACCTTGGGATAATCTTGAAGAAGAAATCCCTGTAGGATCTGTAGTAAAAGGGAAAGTTAAACGCGTTACAGATTTTGGTGCTTTTGTAGAAGTGAAACCTGGAGTTGAAGGGTTAGTACACATCTCTGAAATGGCTCACAAGCATGTAGAAACACCTCATGAAGTTGTTGCCAAAGACGAAGAAATTGATGTAAAAGTCTTAAGTATCAGTCCAGAGGAAGAAAGAATTTCTTTAAGTATTAAAGCATTAGAAGATGCTCCGGAGCCTCAACAAAAGGAATCATCTAAAAAATCTTCACCTAAACCTGATATTAAACAACCTTCACTTAGAGATGAAGATGAAGATAGCTCTTTCACATTAGGAGATCAAATTGGAGATCAATTATCTAGTTTTATGAATAATGATGACGAAGAATAAAGAGATTCTGTCTTGAATAAATTAAAATGAGAGCACCCAAACTTCTAAATGCGGGATTCCGTTTTTGGAAGGTTGGGTGTATGTTTTTGAAAAGCTAGTTTTAAATTTTTGAAAATTTAGAAAGAAGGTGAACGTATATGACTAAACCAGTAGTAGCAATTGTCGGCCGACCTAATGTTGGGAAATCGACTATTTTCAATCGAATTGTTGGAGAAAGAATTTCCATTGTAGAAGACGTTTCAGGAGTAACACGTGATAGAATTTATGCTGAAGCAGAATGGTTAGGAAAAGAATTTTCACTTATCGATACAGGTGGAATAACAATGGAAGATGAACCATTGAATCAGCAAATCAGAAATCAGGCACAAATTGCTATTGATGAAGCAGATGTCATCATTATGCTTACCAGTATCCGCGAAGGAGTTACGGATGCTGATGAAGTGGTAGCCCCTATGCTATATCGTTCTGGTAAGCCTGTAGTGCTTGCTGTTAATAAAGCAGATAATCCAGAATCAAGAGCATATAGCTATGAATTTTATTCACTAGGTTTAGGGGAACCTTATCCGATATCAGGATCCCATGGGTTAGGTTTAGGAGATTTGTTAGATGCAGTAATCGCTAATTTTCCAGCTGATTTAGAAGATGATTATGATGAGGATACAATTCGATTTAGTGTGATTGGTAGACCAAATGTTGGAAAATCTAGTATTGTAAATGCTATCGTTGGTGAAGATCGTGTAATTGTTTCAGATATTGAAGGAACAACACGTGAAGCTGTAGATACTCGCTTTGTTACTGATGATGGACGGGAGTTTGCAATTATAGATACAGCTGGGATCAGAAAAAAAGGTAAAGTGTATGAGAATACTGAAAAATACAGTGTTTTAAGAGCTTTAAGAGCAATTGAAAGATCAAACGTTGTATTATGTGTTATCAATGCTGAAGAAGGTATCCGAGAACAAGATAAGAAAGTATTTGGATATGCTCATGAAGCAGGCAAAGGCATTATCATTGTTGTCAACAAATGGGATACTGTTGAAAAAGAAACAAATACTTTGAGAGATTTTGAGCTCGAAGTAAGAGAAGAATTTAGGTACCTAAGTTATGCTCCAATTATATTTGTATCTGCTACGACCAAAAAAAGGTTAGATAAATTACCAGACATTATTGAACAAGTGCATAATAATCAAAATATTCGTATTCAATCTTCAATTTTAAACGACGTAGTAATGGATGCAGTAGCAACAAATCCTACACCTACAGATAAGGGAAAAAGACTTAAAATATTCTATACGACTCAAGTAAGTGTAAGCCCTCCTACATTTATCATTTTCGTAAATGACCCAGAATTGTTACACTTTTCTTATAAGAGATTTTTAGAAAATAGATTTAGAGCTACTTTTAATTTTGAAGGTACACCTATTCATATTATTGCAAGAAGACGCACGTAAGACTCTATAGGAGCGTTTTGAAGGGTTTTTAACTATTATGTTAAATTGTAGAAAAATTAACAAAGAATCGCTAAAAAAGCAAATAAGATATTTCTTTATAAGTCAAGTCTAAAACGCTATTTTTTAAAAATAAAAATAAACATTCTTTTCAACAAAATCATTGCAGTATCAACGTTTCTATGGTATCTTTTTAATTGAAATGTCGTAAGAAGACTATTTCACCCAACGCATTCATTTAATGAAAAAGGGATGTTTTGAAAGATCGTAAGTTATTCAAAAATGACTTGCATGGATCTTCTTATGAGGAGGTGAAAATGTACGATGGCTAATAAAGCAGAATTAATCGAAAAAGTATCAACAGCAACTGACCTTTCTAAAAAGGACGCAACTGCTGCAGTTGAAGCAGTTTTCGAAACAATTAAAGATTCACTAGCTAACGGAGAAAAAGTTCAAGTAATTGGCTTTGGTAACTTTGAAGTTCGTGATCGCGCTGCACGTAAAGGACGCAATCCTCAAACTGGGGAAGAAATCCAAATTCCTGCAAGCAAAGTACCTGCATTCAAAGCGGGTAAAGCACTTAAAGATGCAGTGAAATAGTACGTCGAAAAGTATATACTTTTTAGAGTCGCTGTTCCGTAAATGGGACAGGGCTCTTTTATTTTTTATACTTCATTTAATTCAACTCTCTATTGTCGTATACTGAGAATACGAGATTTATTTTATTTATAAGATGGGAGAAAATAAAAATGGATATTAAAAAAAGGGCACTTGCAATGAGTAAAAAATTAGGTGGCAAGATAGAAATCAGCTCTAAGATCAAAATAGATTCTATGGAAGATCTGGCTATAGCTTACACTCCAGGAGTAGCGGCAGTCAGTTCAGCTATTGCTGACAATAAAGATGACGTTTATACATATACATCTAAAAGAAACATGGTGGCAGTAATTACTGATGGCTCAGCTGTCCTTGGGTTGGGGAATATTGGTCCTGAAGCAGCGATACCAGTTATGGAAGGAAAAGCAGCCTTATTTAAAAGATTTGCAGATGTTGATGCTGTACCGATTTCTCTGGATACACAAGATGTAGACGAGTTTATCTCTCATGTTAAAGCAATCTCTCCATCATTTGGAGGAATAAATCTTGAGGACATTAGTGCTCCAAGGTGCTTTGAAATCGAAAGTAGATTAAAAGAGATTCTAGATATTCCTGTGTTTCATGATGATCAACATGGAACAGCCATAGTTGTTCTTGCAGCTATATATAATGCTTTGGAGTTGACCGAGAAAAAGATAAATGAAGTGAAAATTGTTGTAAATGGAGCAGGAGCGGCTGGAATAGCCATCACTAAAAAATTAATACTAGCTGGTGCAGAAAATCTTGTATTAGTTGATCAAGCTGGAATCATTTCTAAAGATGACGAGAATTTAGCTGAACGACACAAAGAAATAGCTGAACAGACAAATCAGAAGTTAGTAAAAGGCAATTTAGAAAAAGCTGTAGAATCTGCAGATATCTTTATAGGAGTTTCAGCACCAAATGTTTTGAAAAAAGAATGGATTAATACGATGAATGAACGTCCAATTATTTTTGCTATGGCTAATCCTGAACCTGAAATTGATCCTAAAGAAGCTAAAAAAGGTGGGGCATTCATAGTCGGAACCGGAAGAAGTGACTTTCCAAATCAGATCAATAACGTACTTGCTTTTCCTGGAATATTTAGAGGTACTTTGGATGTACGAGCTAAAAATATTACAGATGATATGCAGATCGCTGCAGCTAAAGGAATTGCTAGCGTCATACCGAGAGAAGAACTAACAACAGAAAATATTATTCCGGATGTATTTCATCCTTCCATTGCAAAAATTGTTGCTAGAAGCGTTGCTGAAGCAGCAGAATAGATAAATCTTTTAATTAGATTAGAGAATAAGCGTATTTGTTGACACTTCTCTATATGACCTTTATTCTAATAGATGGTAAAAATATAGAAACCGAAAGGGAAGTGTGTTGAACAATGTCCTCCTTAAAGAAAGAGGAAATATTAAATCAAGCTAAAGCAAAAGAGGTTCGCTTTCTTCGTCTGATGTTTACAGATATTGATGGAATCATCAAAAATGTGGAAGTGCCGGTAAGTCAATTAGAAAAAGTGATGGAGAATGAAATTGCCTTTGATGGATCTTCAATAGATGGATTTGTAGATATCGATCAAAGTGATATGAAACTGCATCCTGATTTAGATACATGGCTTATTTTTCCATGGGAATTAGATAGTGTAGATGGACGTATTGCTCGCTTTATCTGTGATGTTTATAATCCTGATGGTTCCCCATTTGCCGGTGATCCAAGAAGTAACTTAAGACGTGTACTGGAAGAAATGAGAACAGCTGGATTTACAGAGTTCAACTTAGGTCCTGAACCAGAATTCTTTTTATTCAAGTTAGATGAAAATGGGAAACCAAGTAAAACATTAAATGATAATGGTGGGTATTTTGATTTAGCACCTACAGACCTTGCGGAAAATTGCCGTAGGGATATCGTTTTAGAGTTAGAAGCATTAGGTTTTGAGATTGAAGCAAGTCATCATGAAGTAGCCCCAGGACAACATGAGATTGATTGGAAATATGCCGATGCTATAGAAGCTTGTGATAATATCCAGACATTTAAACTGATTGTTAAAACTGTTGCCCGTAAGCACGGGTTACATGCAACTTTTATGCCTAAGCCGGCTGCTGATATTAACGGTTCTGGAATGCATTTCAATATGTCTCTTTTTACTGAAGAAGGAAATGCTTTTTATGATGCAAACGATGAGCAGCAATTGAGCCGTTCAGCCTATCAGTTTATTGCGGGAATATTGGATCATGCCCAAGCCTATACGGCTATCTGTAACCCGACCATAAACTCATACAAACGATTGACTCCTGGATTTGAAGCTCCAGTATATGTAGCCTGGTCTGGAACAAACCGTACACCACTAGTTCGTGTACCAGCTTCTAGAGGGATGTCTACAAGGGTAGAACTACGAAGTGTCGATCCCAGTGCAAATCCCTATTTAGCTCTTTCTGTATTACTTAAAGCAGGAATGAAAGGGATTAGTGAAGCGAAGACTGCTCCAAATCCTGTAAATCAGAATATTTATAATATGGATCAAATTGAACGTTCAGCCAATAATATTGAATCACTCCCAAGAAGTCTTTATGAAGCTGTCCAATATTTAAAACAAGATGAAACGATCAAAGATGCATTAGGGAATCATATTTATGAAAGATTTGTCTCAGCCAAAGAACAAGACTGGTTTGATTATTCTCTTTCCGTTTCAGAATGGGAAAAAAATAGATACTTTGAAACATACTAATAAAAAATAAATTACTAACAAATCAAAGAGCTGTTTAGAGAAATAGAAAAATTGGTTACTTTTGAATAACCCTTTCTATTTCTATATAATAGCTCTTTTTTTATATAAAAACATAATTGGTATAGCTCATTTCGGGTTAATATATATAACCAAAATAGAAATTACGCCTAACTAAAAAAGGTAAATAAGCCAAACACCTTTAGATATTCAGTAACTGTTGATTCAAAAAATCATCAGTGCTATTCTTCATAAGTATTAACGGAGAAACATTCATTGAAAATACTAGGAGGAAATTAAATTGACAACAATCACTAGAGAATACATAAAAGAGCAAGTGAAAGAAAAAAATGTCCGTTTTTTAAGACTGATGTTCACAGATATATTAGGGATCATTAAAAATGTTGAAGTACCTATTACACAATTGGATAAAGTACTAGATGGAGAAATGATGTTTGACGGATCATCTATTGAAGGATTTGTCCGTATTCAAGAATCTGATATGTATCTAAAACCTGATTTCAACACTTGGTTAGTTTTCTCATGGGAAACAGATTCTTCTAAAAAGGGAAAAGTGGCTCGCTTGATTTGTGATATCGTGAATCCTGATGGAACGCCATTTACTGGAGATCCTCGTACAAATCTTAAACGTGTTTTAAAAGAAGCAGAAGAATTAGGATTTACTGATTTCAACCTAGGACCTGAACCAGAATTCTTCTTATTCAAATTGAATGAAAATGACGAAATAACTGAAAACTTAAATGATAATGGTGGATACTTTGACCTTGCACCTAACGACTTAGCAGAAAATTGCCGTCGCGATATTGTTCTTGAGCTAGAAGACTTAGGATTTGAAATCGAAGCAAGTCATCACGAAGTAGCACCTGGACAACATGAAATTGACTGGAAATACGCCAATGCTGTAGAAGCTTGTGATAACATTCAAACGTTCAAACTAATTGTTAAAACAGTAGCTAGAAAATATGGGTTGCACGCTACATTCATGGCTAAACCGATCTTTGGTATCAATGGATCAGGCATGCACTGTAATATGTCTTTATTCAACGAAAACGGCAATGCTTTCTTTGACGAAAATGGGCCATTACAATTAAGTGAAACAGCTTATAAATTCTTAGCTGGTCTTATGGATCACGCTCCAGCGTTTACAGCAATTACAAACCCAACGGTTAACTCATATAAGCGTCTAGTACCTGGATATGAAGCACCTGTTTATATTGCATGGTCAGGAAGAAACAGAACACCAATGATCCGTGTGCCAGAATCAAGAGGGATGTCAACACGTCTAGAGGTACGCTCAGTTGATCCTATGACAAATCCTTACTTGGCATTAGCAGTTATGCTAAAAGCTGGATTAGATGGTATTAAACGCGATTTAAAAGCAACTGAACCGACAACTGATAATATTTACGAAATGGATGCTGCTGAACTAGAATCGTTAGGTATTAAATCATTACCTGGAAACTTGTTAGAAGCAGTAGAGAGCTTGAAAAAAGATGATACAATCATCGAAGCGCTTGGCGAACATATCTTCAAGAATTTTGTAGCAACAAAAACACTGGAATGGGATCAATATAAAGCGACTGTAAGCCAATGGGAAAAAGAACAATATCTACACTTATATTAATCTAGACTAATACTCTGATGGGAGAAAGGATGCTGAATAGCATCCTTTTTCGGTAGGTTCTATAATTAATAGGACGCAAAAAAACACTCAATCATTTTACAGATTGAGTGTTTTTAAAATTATTAGGCACTAATTAGGCAGTGACTAAAGTTAAACACCGTTAGATCAACGTTTAGAAAGGGATTATTACGTTCTGAGAGAACATATGCTGTTTGATTTTATCTACCGTTAACTTGATATATCCGTGTTTTATAAAACTATTTACCGTTACTTATCATCATAAATAATATAATTCGGCGATAATTCGGCGAGGTTAAACTGCAGTTTTTAGAGTATATTTCTAACCATTTCATCGGAGATTTGATCACTTTTATGTTGCAGCTCATTGATAATATGAGAATATTCTTCCATTGTTGTCTTAGGACTAGCATGACCAATCCGTTTAGAAATACTCACAATATCCATTCCCCGATAGAGTAGGAGAGAAACATGTGTATGTCTAAGAGCGTGAGACGTTCTCTTATCAACACCCGCACGCTTACATGCATTTGACAAGCTTTTATTCATTGCTGCATGAGTGGGTGGATAATTAGTATACGGAGATACAAAAAGAAGCTCATTCTTTATTGACTCTTTAAAATCACGTTCTTTTTTTCGAAGAATATACGATCTAAAAAGGTTAGCAACAGAAGGCTCAATTCTAATTGTACGTGAAGAACCATCTGTTTTAGTTGATCTAAGTTCTTTTTTAGAAAAATCCCAAGCTTTGTTTATTCTTAAAGTATTATCCTTTAAATCTGAGTAGGTAAGACCAGCAACTTCAGAGTATCGTAAACCTCCAGCGAATTGCATAATAGCCATCCACCGAGTTACCATACTATCGTCGATTCCTGTTTTGATTGCAGTCATTAATTGTTTGATTTCTTTTTCAGAAAGAAACTTTTCTTCTTCTGGTTGTCCTTGTTTACCTGAGACAGTAACATCTTCAGTAAAATTTGATATAGCAATGTGTGAACGGATTGCTTCTCTAACTGCAGCACGAATGTGTTTGTTTATTTTTTGATTCGTTGATTTGGCATTAACATGTGATAAATGATTTAAGAACTCTTGATAACTTAACCTATTAATCTGTTTAATACGGATATCTTTAAAGTAATGTTCGACAATACTTTGTGTAGTCAGATAATTTTCATGGGTTCTAGCTGCAACATTCGGTACGGATTTGTAAGTCTTAACCCATTGTTTAAAAAACTCAGGAAAGAGTGGATTTTGCCCTATATTAAATCCAGATACTACTTGTCCTTTAATTTTATTTTCCCAATTTTCAGCATCTTTTTTACGTTTAAAAAAATACTTAGATTTTCTTTTATATTTTCCAGTTGCGAAGTCTTTGTAAGATACTCTAGCAAAATAAGTATTTGTTTTTTCATCTTTTTTTACTACCATTATCAATCATCCTCATCTATGCTATAATAAGGATAAGCAAATAAGCCTATCCAATAGGTTATTTCTACTAACACACCTTTCTACTTTGGCGAGTGGGGAAGGTGTGTTTTTGTTATTAAAATTCTACTTTTACTGGTGTTGTTTCAATCTGCTCATAGTTTTCTGTATCGTAAGGATTAATATAAAATGTAGCAGAATCAATATCAGGTGTGGGGACCTCAATACCGCCTATTTGACCCGAAGCTTTACTATTAGCCTCTAGCTCAAAAGTTTCATCTAAATACATATCGCGAGTAACTTGTTCCCCGTCTGAAAGAATGATTTTTTCTATAACCGTATTGTCTATACTATAATCATTTTGATTATCAACAGTGTATTCGAATTGCAATTGATACCCTTGGCTGTCTTTAAAACCGTAATACGCTTCAGCATATTCTTGGTTCTCTTCAGGTATATCTTCAAAATTTAACACTTTAACATCTTTTAAAGTTAAAAATAATCCAGGCGCAATTTCATTTTCGTTTCCAGGGCTAGTAATTTTAAGCAACTCAATACGTCCAAATTCTTCATCATTTTTATATTGACCTGGTTCTAATAAAGGACCACCAGTTACTAACATTTCATCTTTTGGATCTTCTTTCTTGTTTTCAACTACTTCTGAACTAGATGCAGCTTCGCTTTCTTTTCCTGTATTATCTACCGTTTCGTCACCACAACCTATAAGTAAAAGTCCACTCAAACTAAGTAAAGCTAATTTTGTTTTCATATAATTCCTCCTATTTAAATAAATCAAATATTGAAAATGTAGTCTTTTTATAAACTTTATTGGAAGCTGCTTTTTTTGGATTCTTAGCCCAACCAGCACCTTTTTTTCCATATCCAGGTACTACAGCTTTTTTAGCTTTACGTTTAATTTTTCCTGTAGTTCTTGCTTTGATTGATTTTTTAACACTAGGTTTGCGCATACCCAATTTCATAAAATCACTCCTTTTAGTAATCGTACATGGCAGAGTAGTAGAATACTTCGCCTCTGTAAAAGTATATTTCTAAATCGTTAGTGCTATCAGAATCATTTACTTCATACTGATATATTCTAACATCTTCTTGATTCTCAATAGAACTATGAAGTACATTTAAATCCATTAAAGCATCTTCCATTGGTTTAGTAAGATCATTATCAGATCCGATTGAGATAGATGTCGATAAGACCGTCTCATAAGCAGAAATCTCCTCGTTTGTAAGATCTAACATTGTTCTTTGATCAGTTATATCTTCTTTTGGAGAGCCTATTTGTTCTTCTATCTCATCAATAGTCATGCCTGGCTCTAATGATTCCCATTTGTCTCTTGATACGGATCTAGAGCATCCTGCTAATACAGCTATGCTTAAGCACATAATTATGCTTAATTTATTCTTCATAGTAATCCTCCAATATGATAAAATTATATTGGAAATGAGTTCCGGCGGAATCTGTTAGTGGCAGATTTCGTCTTTTTTTATAGTTCGTTTTCTACACGTAAAGCTTTGCCAACGATGCGAGCGGGATTTTCCTTAGTAATAATATATGGCGCATACGCTTCGTTTAATGCTTGTAAAAAGATTGTATCACCTTGTTTAATAACTTTTTTTAAAGTAGTTTGCTCGTCACCATTTACCAATACCGCAGCGATTTCCCCAGACTCTACGTCTTCTTGTTTTCTACATAAAACGAAAGAACCATTGTAAATTTTAGGCTCCATGCTGTCGCCTTGCGCTTCAAGATAAAATAATTCTCCAGAAGGCTTCATATCTTTTGGCATCAGGCGATACTCTGACACATTTTCGATAGCGTCAATAGGTTCTCCGCATGCAATAGTTCCCAATACAGGAATCTTGACCATTTCACTAACTTCAATCATATTTGGTGCGATAGGAGTGTGAACAGTTAGATCAGTTCTCATTAAATCATTTACAGATATATTAAATCGTTCTGCAATTTGGCTTAATGTGCCAATTCTAGGAACAAATTTCCCTCTTTCCCAATCACTTACAGTAGATCCGCTTTTTCTACCTAATTCTTCAGCAAGTTCTTGTTGTTCAATATTATATTTTCTTCTAAGGTATTTTAAATTATTTGCAAAAAAATATTCTTCGTTCATTTCGCACCTCACAAATTAGTTTCTACATCTAATATACAGGAGAAACCCAAATAAAACAACTGAAATCATAAATGAATTTGGGATAAACCCAAATAAAATGCTTGACTTGGGTTTTGCCCGAATGTATACTGTAGTCAAGTTAAAGAAAAGAGGTGATATAGATGGTATTAGAAGAAAAATATACTGTCAAACAACTTCGAGGTTTAAGGGGGATGACACAAGAAGAGTTGGCAAAAAAAGTCGGTGTATCAGCAACAACAATAGGCGAATTCGAATCTAAACCTGGTAGATTAAAAAATGCCAAGTATTCAACCATTGAAAGTCTAGCATTCGCTTTGCAAGTTGACATAGGAGATATTTTTTTAGATATCACTCGGGTTAAACCCGAATCAAAACAGGAGGCGTAACAGATTATGAAAAAATCAGTAATCATTCACGCAGATACGATCATGAAGAAATTTAACGAAGCGCTAATCGAGTTCGTTGAAGCAGAAGGAGATTTACCAGAAACAATCAGTATCGTTGCTAAAGGTACTGAGAACCCGCTTGGTCAGATCACGATTAAGAAAACGGTGTTTGAACATCCAAAGAAAGGAGAACAACGAAGTGGATACTGATCAAGCGAAAAGATCTTTAGAACAAGTGAGCGATCTGCTTAGCAGAGAAAAGGAACTATATGACGCAATAGATGATCAAATGGTTACGTTGAAATTTAACAATAAGCACGATTTTATTACACCGACTCAGCACGCTGAAATCAAAGCCAGAATCGATACACATTATTTTATTTTTCAAAACAGCAATGCATTCAGCTGCTTGTGCAATCAGCTAGCTGGATTTGAGATAGAAGAATAGGAGGAATAGATGCATGACACCAACACAATATCTAATTTTATTTTTTCTAGCTTTAGCAGGAATAGTTTTCGTCATTAGCGCGCTATATCAATTATACAAACTGGATAAACAGATAAAGGAGTTGGAAAAAGAAAATGAATCGTTACGTTGCATATGGCGTAGAGTCGAAGAAAGTAATCACAACAGGAACTGAAGCAGAGATCCATCAATACCTTAATCGTAAGTACCCATGCTATAGGCTTCAATTTAGAAAAACTGAAAAGATGCATAGAGAATTAGTAATGGATCCAATCTATCCTGAAACTTTACGAATTGAGAAAGCAGAGGAATATTATGATTATTTGGATTAAGGAATATAAATGGTGGATAGTCGCAGGAATTATATTAACGATTAAGGCAATCAAGTATGAATACGAAAGGCGTGGTTCACTTGAATTTGGAAGTGAATATGCTCTGATATTTTTACCTGTATTTGTTCATATTATTAAATACTTGTGGAATGACAGTAAAGAAATGGTAGATGAAACTTTATCTGAAGGGTGGATAGATAGATGACACAGCTGACCATTACGATACCTGAAGCATATGTTGTTTTGACCAAAGAGGAATTTAAAGAGTTGCAAGATAAACTCGATGAACGGGTTTGGATAACCTTTACAGACTTACAAGAAATTGCAGGACTAAAAAGAACGAAACTAGATGAGGTTCTGACGCATTATCGAGATGAACTAGATTTGAAGAATGGCGGACCAATTAAATATGCTGACGGCGGAAAATACTCAATCAATAAAAAGCCGATGCAGAAATGGTTAGAAGAAAATCATACAAGAGTATGGATGAACGATCCATATTATCAATGAAAGGAGGTGAGAATAATGACAACAATCAAATATGTTTGCGGATTGATCAACAGACACATGCAGCTATCAATGCTTCGGAATAGAAATGCATCTGAAACAAACGAACTTGAATGGCTGTCTTACAAACTTAAGCGAGTGAGAGAAGCTCAAAGGAAGGTCATCTATGGGACACATTGATAAAAAAGAGTCCAACGCGGCAACGTTAGACTCATAGATAAAACAAGATACGTAAATTATAACATCAAAAGGAGAAATTTCAATGAAAGAGTTAAAAGCTAAAGTAGTATTCCATAACGATTTTGAAAAAAGAAATAGAGGAAATAAACAATACGATTATCTAACGATCGATGAATCACTGCAAGAAGGAGACTTAGTTGTCGTAGAAACTCAATATGGGTATGCAGTTGCTGAATTTGTTAAATACACTGATAGTATCAAAATAAATGCGAAATCATATATAGTGCAAAAGTTAGATGTTGAACGAGTAACCGAATTAAAAGTTAGAAAGTCTAAGATTGAAGAATTGAAACTTAGAATTGATAGCAAAGCAAAAGAAGCACTTCAACGTAAGAAATTAGATGAACTTGCCAAAGATGATGCTGAATTAAAAACGCTATTAGATACACTTGATAGTTTGGAAGCTTGATATAAATGCCAGAAATAAAATTATTTCCTCATCAAGATCTTGTACTCAATGATACGTATTCAAATAATCGAGTTGCATACTACCTTGATATGGGATTAGGAAAGACGTTTGTTGGTAGTGAAAAACTTTGGGAATTGAATACTCCTTACAATTTAGTCGTTTGTCAAAAGTCTAAAATCGATGACTGGAAAGAACATTTTGAAAATTTTTATCCAGACTATCATGTGATCATATATGAGAATCAAGCGTGGGATCGTATTCCAGAAGAAAGTATTTTGATTATCAATTACGACAAAGCATGGAGACGTCCTTTCCTTAGTGCTCTATCAAATTTCACACTGATGTTGGACGAAAGCCAGCACATTAAAAACCCTAGCTCAAAACGTTCAAAATTCATCTTAAACTTAAAGCCTAAAAACGTTATTTTATTATCTGGTACACCAACTGGTGGAAAGTATGAAGAATTGATCTCTCAAGTTAATTTATTGGGATGGAATATCAGTAAAGATACTTTTATGAAACTTTATGTTGAACGCGAATGGGATGAGCGAAATAGCGGTTATAAAGTAATCGGCTATAAGAATGTAGAACGATTAAAGAGAAAACTAAGTAAACATGGTGCGGTTTTTATGAAGACGGAAGAAGTATTTGATCTTCCAAAAATGAATCATATCAATGTGAGGATACGTAACACCAAACATTACAGAGAATTTCATACACATCATATTATAGAGCTTCCTGATGAAGTCATTATTGGAGATACTCCGGCAAGTGCATTGATTCATTTAAGACAATTTGCGGGATGGAGAAACCAGTATAAATTGGAGAAGGTTCAAGACTTGATAGAAAGTACCAACGATCGACTGATCATATTTTATAACTTCAAAAATGAATTCCAAGCTTTACGTGAGATTTGTAAAAAACTTGAACGTCCAATCAGTACTGTCAATGGTGATGGTAGAGACTTTGGTGCTTATGAAGAATCAAATAACAGTATTTCCTTGATCCAATATCAAGCTGGAGCAACTGGTTTAAATCTACAGAAAGCTAACAAAATTATTTATTTTACCTTACCGCAAAGTTCAGAATTGTTTGAACAAAGTAAGAAAAGGATTCATAGAATCGGACAAGATAAACCGTGTTTCTACTATTACTTACTAGTAGATGGAAGCATTGAACACCGAATCTATCAGCAATTAAAATTAAAGAAAAATTATTCTGATGAGTTATTTGAAAAAGAGGAGATGAAGTAAGTGAGCAAATACGACGATCTGACTGAACTAGAAAAAGTAGGACGATTAAAAGATCATTTTGAAACTAAAACAGATCTGAATAATGTTCTAGGAGACATGTCTAATCACTACAACGATAAAACCCATATTGAGTTTACAATCAACGATGATGATTCTTCAAGTGGGGTATACAACTCTAGATACATGGGCTCTCCAATGTATGTTCCAAAAGAAATGATGATTGAATTTGCTAAAAAAGCTATCTCACATCATGAAGGTGAGATTAAACATTTAATTGATGAATTAGGAGGAAAAAAAGATGAATGAATTTATTAAACAAAGACTAAAAAATAATAAACTTCTTACAGAATTAAGGCGTAAGGAACGTGTAGCAAGAGAACAAGGGAATAAGAAACTATCAGATAAATTAAAAGAAGAAATCTTAGAATTGAAAGCAATAATTAAAAATTATGGTCGTAAACCAGTAGGAGGGAAAAGTGAATGAGTAATGAACTAACAAATTTCGAAAATCAATATATGCCGACGATGGCCAACTATGCATTATTGGACCAGCAATTAAAACAGGCAAAAGCTAAGCATGATGAGATGAAAGGGAAACTAGAAACTGCAATGGAAGAGTATGGTATTAAGTCCATTGACAACGACTATCTAAAAATCACACGAGTAGAAGCTTCTGAAAGCACATCTGTTGATTTAAAAGCGATGCAGAAAGCAGAACCAGTTGAATATGCTGAACTATTAGAAGACTATCCAAAAGTGACTAAACGAAAAGCAAGTATCAGAATCACGGTGAAAAATAATGTTTAACAATACAAGCCATAACAATTCTATGTCGAATAGCTTGGCTATCAATGCTGTTTCTGGAACATTGATTAAATCACATCCTAAAAGCTTTTTTCAATATTATCAACTGGGAAGCCCAATGGCTAAACAGCTTTCTGGTCGTAATCCAACTTATTCGACTGGTAAGTATGGAGAGAGTGGATATAGTAGACACCCAATACAGGAATCAGTAGTCATATTACAAACAATGCTGGTCGGAGATCAGTATCTAATGAGTGAGATAGTTTGTGAAAAAGATTATTTAGAGGTGTTAAACAATGCGTGAGTCACAGTTTCAAAAAAAGGTAATTGATTATCTGAAATCAAAAAACGTTTGGCATGTAAAGTATTGGGCTGGATCTCAATTCACTAAAGAAGGTGTACCAGATATTCTTGCCTGCATCGATGGTACTTTTCATGGTATCGAATTGAAAACAGATATTGGTAAACCAAGTAAGCTGCAGCTATTCAATATCAAGAAAATCAAAGAATCAGGTGGAGAAGCTTATATTTTAAGACCTAGAGATTTTGAAGAATGGAAAGGAGAGTGGTTTTTAGAATGAGTGAAGAACAAAAGAAACCAAAGAAAGAAAAGCCAATACTAATTGATTTGAAGACTGTTCGAATTGTTCACTATGATGATAAAAACGTAGTTATTGAGAAACTGACTGAAAAGGGTAAATGGGCAAAGGAAGGATACTTCACAACAGTCATACAAGCACTGCGAAGAATCCAAGCTGCAGAGTTGTTACTTGATCCTGACCAGGTATTTGATTTTATGAGTTACATGCAGGGGATAGAACGATCTAATGCACAGATAAGGGAAGTGTTAAGACAATATGACTCAATATAGCTATAGTCGAGTATCACTTTTCAAAGATTGTCCTTATCATTTCAAGCTGCGATATATTGATAAATTGACAGAGATTCCAAACTTCACAGCAACAAATCCATTAATTCTTGGACATGCGTTACACACCGGAATTGAAACAGATTATGAAACTGCAGTAGAAGAATATACGAATTCTTTTTCGATCATTGATGATTCTCATATCGAAGAAAGCATGAAGCTAGAAATTCTTATCCCAAAAGTGAAACAGTTTCTCAAGGAAACATTTAGTGATGATTTTGAATTGATCCATGAATACCAGATAGATAAACCTGATTATATTGGTTATGTGGATCTCATAGCAGTATCTCCAAGTGGTGAGTGTGTAGTAATAGATTTTAAATATTCGAATAATATCCAGAACTACAAAAAGAGTGGACAACTGCATATCTATAAACATTACCTGGAACAAGATGGTTTTGATGTTAAAAAGATGGGTTTTCTCTTTGTTCCTAAGACGAATATCCGAAAAGGAAAAACCGAAGATCAACATCACTTTCGCAAACGGATAGTAGAAGAAGTCGGAAAAAGTAGTGTTACCTTTTTACCGATTGAATATGATGAGATGGAAGTTGTCTACTTTCATAACACAATCAAAGAAATAGAAAGGACAACTGAATATTCAAAGAATGTAAGTGGCAACTGTTTTAGTTGTGCTGGCATCGATGCAAAGAAAAGTGGTCGTTGGACAACCTTAACACCACCTGATTTTTTAGAAACTATACAAGATAAGAATGGAGAGATATTAATGCAATTACCGGTTAATGAAAGACGTAACGTAGAAAAAGTTCAGAAGAGAGTGTTTTGGTTGTATGGTGCACCTATGAGTGGGAAAACAACATTTGCCAATGATTTTCCTGATCCACTTATGCTGAATACAGATGGAAATGTACGATTAGTTGATGCTCCTTTCATCAGTATTGCAAATGAAGTAAGCAGCACCGGACGAGTAACGAACACAACACTTGCATGGGACAAATTTAAAGATGCTCTTGCTGAGCTAGAGAAAAAAGATAATGACTTTAAAACGATAGTAGTCGATCTTCTAGAAGATACCTATGAATCATGCCGTCTTTATATGTATGACAAATTAGGAATCGAACACGAAGCTGATAACAGCTTTAAAGCTTGGGATATGGTACGTACAGAGTTCTTAAGTACGATCAAACGAGTTGTGCACCTAGACTATGAGAATATTATTTTCATCAGCCATGAAGATACAACTAAAGATGTAACTAAGAAGAGTGGAGATAAGATCACTGCAATCAAACCTAACCTCCAAGAAAAGGCAGCGTTAAAAGTTGCAGGTATGGTTGATATAGTTGGTCGAATCGTAGTAGAAGAAGACACGCGTAAGGTCGTATTTAAATCAAAAGACTATGTCTTTGGTGGAGGACGTTTACCAGGACTTAAAGTGGACGAGATTGAATTGGATGCTGATGCGTTTATTGATTTATATGATATTAGTGTTCCAAATAATAAAAAAAGAAAACCTGCAGCTAAATCAAAACCAACAGAAGAACCAAAAGAAGAAGCGGAAGATACTGAAGAACAACAAGAAGAAATTGCTGAAAAATCAAAACGTAAACGTAGAAGTCGTAAGGCAGAAACCGAAGAAGTAGAAGAGCCTAAGCGTAAAAGACGTTCTCGTAAAACTGAAGAACCTGCAGAAGTAGACACCGATCCAGAAGATGATGAAACTCCTCCAGGAGAAGAAGGATCAACTGAAGAAGAAGTCTCAGATGAACCAAAACGTAAGAGACGGGAAAGAAAAAAGCCAGAAGAGAAAGACGAAGCAGCAGAAGAACCAACAACCCGTCGACGTCGACGGAGAAGATAAATTATGACTTACCGATAGAAATTACTGATGATGATTTGCCATTTTAAAAACAGAGAGGAAACTGACAAATGCGTAGAGAACTAAAATTCAAAGAAGAGTGGTTTGCAACAACTGAAGATGAAGCGAACAAGATCGTCGCTGAAGCAAGAGAAGAATATCCGGAAGAATTGATTGGACACAGTATCAACTTGAAGTCCAACAAAGCTGGAGAGTATTACATGGTCAAAATGGACTTTAAATATAATACACCGGCAGGGATCATGGAAAGCGAATTGTATCATGAAGAAGTGGAAGAACTAGAAGAAGCAAACGATTGGAACGAAACAGAAGAAGACGATGATACAGAAGAAACTACGGAGGATGATGAATAATGAGTGAACAAACATTTGACTGGAGCAAGTTCGATAAACAAGTAGATTTAGATGCGTTGAAAGATGACGTTAAAGCAGCTGAAGAAAATGGTGGTGGAGATTATCCCGAGATTCCAGAAGGTAAGTATGAAGTGAAGATCAAAAATATGGAACTAGGGCAATCAAAAGTAAAAGATGATGGTTCTGGTGGAGATCCAATGTTGAAGATTCAATTTGAGATCTTAGCTGGAGAATTCAAAGGACAGCTGATTTTTTATAACGGTGTAATGCAACCTTGGAACGAAAAAGCATTTGGTTTCCAAACACACAACAATAATGAACTGCTTAGATCAATTTGGGATGCTGATCATGATGAAGTCGTATTTGATGGATTTGGGGATTATAATGATCTGGTTTTAGATATCGCAGAAGAAGTAATTGAAGACGATTGGAACTATGTACTAGATAAAAGCAAAACGAATAAAGGCTATGACAAGTATGAGATCGTTGAAGTACTAGACTAATTAAAAAGTAAATAAGGGAGTGTAAAAACTCCCTTTTTATTATTAACTATTTCATTTCTTTTCTCAATGAATCTATAAGGTCATCGATAGCAACTTTTTTAGTTGAACTATCAGTTGTTTTTACATTCGTTAAGTATTCATAAACAAGCTTACATTTTATATAAGTGCTATCAGTTAAGTATGGAATGATTGAATAATAGGTTTTTTCGAATTCAGCTATCTGATCCAATCTAATAGTAGAATTGTATTTAATCATAGTAGCATATTTACTGAGAGGGCCAAAGAAATCTTCGATTTTTTCACTTTTTCTGTTATTAAATTTAATAACTTCTTCTTCTTTTATTTCAAGATTTTTCATCTTCAACTGATGAGAATTATTAATTTTTGTAGTTGCTAGTGGAGACAGAATACCTGTCAGTGCTATTACTCCAGTTAGAAGAAGATTCCAATTAATACCATTCATTAAGTAATCCACCTTTTTTCTTTTTACAATATCACAGTTAGGAAGTGAAAACCATGACAAAAAACACTTTAGGTGATTTAAATAATCATTTGTTCGAGCAGCTGGAAAGACTTAATGATGATAGTTTAACTGAGGAAGAATTACAACAGGAATTAAAACGATCTGATGCAATGAGTAAAATAGCCACAAATCTAGTTAATAATGCAAATACAATCTTAAAAGCTCAAACTGTCTACGACAATTCAATAGATGCAAATGCCAAAAAGCCGAGAATGCTTGAGGGAAGTGATTAATCATGCCAAAGAATAAATATACTGATGCGCATATTGAATATCTTAGAAAAATATCTTCCGGAAGGCATACCTATGATATGGCTCAAATGTTTAATAAAAAATTTAATATGAATATAACTGAAGGTCAACTGAAGTCACTAAAAAGTAGATATAAAATTAAAAGTAACGTTAAAAGGAAGCGTAGGACACCTAATAAAAAACTATTTACTGATGAACAATTTCAATTTATTAAAGAAAATGCTGTCGGGATTGGAAATCAGGAATTGGCCAAAAGGATAAACGAAAAATATGGTTTATTAATTACACCTAAGCAATTAAGTGCTTGGAAGAAAAATCATAATATAAAAAGTGGTTTAACAGGTCATTTTAATAAAGGGCGTATACCTGAAAATAAAGGACAGAAACAATCAGAATATATGACTACTGAAGCAATTGAAAAATCTAAAGCAACTAGATTTAAAGTTGGCCAAAAACCAAAGAATTATAAACCGGTGGGTACTGAAGTAATCGCAAGTGATGGATACTGGAGAGTCAAAGTTCAAGATGAAGGTGAATGGTACGACCGTTGGAAATTAAAACATAAAATACTTTGGGAGAAAGAAAATGGACCTGTACCAAATGGCAAAATATTGACTTTCTTAGATGGGAATAAATTAAATATCGATTTAGATAATTTGAAATTAGTCACACGAGCTGAACACTTGGCTATGACAAGACAGAATCTGAGATTTGATGATCCTGAGTTAACTAAAGTGGGTGCTGCGATAGCCGCGGTATCAGTTAAAAGGTATGAATTAAATAATAGAGATGATGTTCAATGATCTTTTATGACTTTGAAGTATTCACAAAAGACTGGTTAGTCGTTTTGATCAACACTGATAATCAGGAAGAACAAGTTATCGTTAACAATCGGTTAGAACTCTATACCTACTATGTTCAACATAAGAACGATATATGGGTTGGATATAACAGTAATGGATATGATCGATACATCTTAAAAGCCATCTTGTGTGATTTTAATCCCAAAGAAGTCAATGATTGGATCATCGTTAAAAAGAGAAAGGGTTGGGAGTTTTCTAGAGAATTCAATAAAATTCAATTGTTCAGCTTTGATACCCAGGTCAGTCGCTACAATAGTTTGAAGAAGTTGGAAGCATTTATGGGTCATGATATTAGAGAGACTACAGTCCCTTTTGATATCGATCGTAAACTAACAGATGAAGAGATTGAAGAAGTCATCTTTTATTGTCGACATGATGTACATGAAACAATGGAAGTCTTCAGTCGAACATATGATGAGTTCCAGGCACAACTAGCACTGATCAAAGAGTTCAATTTACCACTTAAGCATATATCTAAATCACAGGCTCAACTATCAGCAACGATACTTGGAGCGAATAAAAAGAAATTAGAAGATGCTGATACAGTTTTCTTCCCAGAAACAATGGATATTGAAAAGTACAAACACGTCATTGAGTTCTTTAATGAAAATAGACACTCCAGCAAACAATTAGAAACCACTATTGCAGGTGTCCATCATGTATTTGCAGGAGGTGGAGTACATGGAGCAAAGAAAAATTTTATGTATGAATGTAGTCCAGATGAATTGCTGATCATGGCCGACGTTGATCAGCTATATCCAACGATCATGATTGAGTATGATTTACTTTCAAGAGGCGTATCTACTCCGGAGAAATTCAAGAATATCTTAAATACCAGTTTAAGATTAAAAAGCGAAGGTAAGAAAAAAGAACGTGAGCCGTATAAACGAATCTGTAATATCACTTATGGAGCTGAAGGCGATAAATTCAATGCCATGTATGATCCAAGAAATCGATTATTAGTTTGTATCTTTGGTCAATTATTTCTCCTAGATATGATCGAAAAAGCAGAAAACATTCCATCTATGAAATTAGTTCAGTCCAATACAGATGGTATTCTAGTCATCATTAATAAACGAGATTTTGAAGCATTTGATGATCTGGTATATGAATGGGAGCAGCGCACAAGATTAAGTATGAGCTTTGATTACTATAGAAAGATTTTTCAGAAAGACGTTAACAATTATATTGTTGTGGATTCAAAAGGAGAGTATAAATCTAAAGGGGCATACGTCAAAGAATTAAATTCCTTGGATAATGATTTACCCATTGTTAATAATGCAGTTGTTGAGTATTTCATCAATAAAGTACCCGTTGAAAAAACAATCAATGACGCAACTGACTTGATTGATTTTCAAAAAGTGATCAGTATCTCCGGAAAATATTCTTATGCTATTTATGGTAAGAAACGCAGACATGAAAAAGTTTTTAGACTATTTGCCAGTAAAGACGGTAAGCAACTTATGAAAGTAAAAGACGGTCGTCCAAGTAAGATCAGCTATACACCCGACGTATGTAGAATCGTGAATACGGATATTACTAAAGAAAAAACTCCTGACTGGCTAGACAGATCATTTTATATAAATCTAGCAAAAAAAAGAGTGAATGATTTTATGGGAAGTGATACGAATGTCTAGAAAATTAGAATTAACGGGGAAGAAATTTGAAAGACTTACTGCTATCAGTGAAGCAGGTAGAGATAATCAAGGAAGAGTAACTTGGAATTGTCATTGTGAGTGTGGTAATAACAAGGTTATTGCTAGTCGTCATTTAGTACAAGGAAAAATTAAAAGTTGTGGTTGTTATGCTATACAAAATGTAACTGAACGTATGACAACTCATGATTTAACAAATAAAAACAGAAATCTACTCAATATCTGGTATTCAATGAAAAGAAGATGTTTAAATAAAAAAGATATTCACTATCCAAGATGGGGCGGAAGAGGAATAACCGTCTGTGATGAATGGATGGATCCTATTACTTTTTTTGAATGGGCTATAAACAACGGATACAAAACCGGTTTATCAATAGATAGAATTGACAATAATGGAAATTATGAACCGAATAATTGTAGATGGGTTACAGTAAGTGAAAACTCAAAGAAAATGAATATTGAAAGAGGTTCCTATTAAATGAAATAGAAACCTCTGGTATATAAAAATAGCCAAAAAAAGAGTTACTGATTATTTAAGTTAGAACTTTCATATAGTTTAATTAGACCTGAGGCGATAACTTCCAATGCTGCTACTGAAGCAATTAATATAGTGAAATTGAATATTGCTCGTTCTATGTCACCGATAAATAGTATAACTTGATCAGGTTTAAAAGAATTATTAAAAAAGTATTGCACACAAGTAAAAAGAACTAAAATAATGCTAATTAACCCTTTAAATATTTTGAAAAAAGCCTCTGCTCTTTTTAGGTTTTCGATACTCACAATGGAACAACTCCAATTTTTATTATTTAATGGTACTAATATTTAATAAGGCTAAGAAGAGGATTACTAATTATCTTGGTTCTTAGACTTTTTTGAAAATACATTTTCTAAAAAACTTTGAGATTCACTTAAAACTAACTCATGGTCAATTTCGCTAATTAATGATTTTGCGAATACTTTTAAAGAATTTATATCTTGATCGTCATGAATTCGAGTGTAATGAGTTTCATCATTGCCAATAAAAGAGATAGTTTTGGCAAGACCCTTTATTCTCTCACTGGGTAATACATTTATTTTATTGCCCAAAGTAGTTTTAGGATTAGTTAACCATTCGCTTTCAACGTTTTCAGGGGTGTGTTCAAGAAGGTAGTCAGTTAGTAGAATTTCAATTGCTTTTCTGTACCCCATTCCGGCAAGTTCATCTAGATCTTCTTCTTCAGCTAACTGAGCTTGTTTATAGACCTTAACAAACCGATGATATCTCTCAGTAAGTTTATTAGGTAACTCGTGAGTACTAAGTGTTTTAGGATAAGATACTGCTATGTTGAATTTATTAGGCTTATCCCCTTCGCCTGTATAATCAATTTCCTTTGGTAAAGCATAACAATAATGCACAGAATTACTTCCACATAGTGAACATGCTGTGATGGAAATTACATTGTAACGGTCATTGTCACCTAAAGTACCAACTGCTTCAACTAATACTTGGGGGCCAGTATTTCGACAATGCTGACAGATTAGAGGATTTTGTATTAAAATTTCTTCAACAAAAGTTGTTTGTTCAGATTTTAGAAAAAAGCGGGTTTGGTATTTATTATAATTCAATATCATCAACTCCATTCATTTTATTTATTATTCTAGCACTCTTGGAAAGGCAGGTGAATAAAAATTTATAAAGGATATTTAAAAGGCACAGAGAAACGTGCTGCTGAATCATTCAAAAACAACCCGGATAAGCTAATCACATATCATTCAGCGCGGCGTTATGATTCTTTTGTTGGGATATTAGCAGATGATTTTGTCATGATTGATATCGATACTCCGGAAGAAGCAAAACTATTTCTAAAGATAGCAGATCACTTGAATCTTCAATGTAGCGTATTAAAAACTTCTAAAGGAATACATGCCTACTTTAAAGGTTATGATTTAAAAGCGAATCAAATCGAATGGTATTCTCCAATTGGTATTCAAGTAACCACGCGTTTAGGAACGAAAAACACAGCTGATCCTTTACGCATTGCTGGTAAAACGAGAAAGTGGCTGCGTAAATCAGAGAAACATGAACCATTACCTAAATGGCTCTATCCAATGGACAAAAGAAAGAATCATATTACTGAGATTGAAAGTGGATCGCGTAATCAGGAATTGTTTAACTACATCCTTAAGCTGCAGTCAGTTGATATGAGAAAAGATGAAATCCGTAAAACAATTAAAATCATCAATGAATTTGTATTAGAAGATCCATTGGATCAATCAGAGATCAATACGATCTTACGTGATGAAGCTTTTATGAAAGAATCTTTTTTCACTAAAAGCAACGGCTTTTTACATGATAAATTTGCGAAATTCTTGATATCTGAACATCATATTATAAGGGTAGTAGATGTATTGCACGTTTACCAAGATGGGGTATATTCTGACAATCCTGCAGATATCGAACGTGTCATGATCAAACATCTTCCTCAATTGACGAAATCAAGACGTCAAGAAGTTCTTGCTTATCTGCAACTAGAATCAGAAGAGAAGAAACTAGCACCGGTCAATTACGTAGCATTGAAGAATGGAATCTTTAACTTAGATACCTGGGAACTACAGAACTTTGATCCAAAGATTATCATTAAGAATAAGATTCCTGTTCCTTATATTAAAAAGGCTTATTATGATGTCACTGATAAAACACTAGATAAATTGGCACAGAACGATAAAGCTTTACGAAAAGTAATGGAAGAAATGTTTGGTTACATTTTATTAAGACGTAATGAATTTGGTAAAGCTTTTGTTTTAATTGGTGATGGTAAGAATGGTAAATCTAGTTTCTTGAAAATGATTCGTGCCTTTGCTGGACAAAGTAATACTGCCTCACTTGATTTGAAAGAACTTGGCCAACGATTTAAAACAGCTGAGTTATTCGGTAAGTTGATTAACTTAGGTGATGATATCGCTGGAGAATTTATCAAAGACAATTCAGAATTTAAAAAGTTAACGACCGGTGAAGTCGTCAATGTGGAACGAAAAGGAAAAGATCCTTTTGACTTTCAAAATTATTCGAAGATGATTTTCTCAGCAAACAAGATGCCGCGAATCAATGATACATCATCAGGATTAACAAGACGATTAATGATGATTCCGTTCAATGCAACATTCAGTCCTGGAGATAAAGATTATGATCCGTTCATACAAGATAAATTGATCAGTGAAGAATCGATGGAGTATATACTTCAATTAGCTATTCATGGATTACAACGATTATTAAAAAATAAAAATTTCTCGACGTCCAAGAAAATCGAAAAAGAAATACAAAAATACGAAGAAACAAACAATCCTATTTTGGAATTCATCAAAGAAGATATTAAATTTGAGAATGAAGTAACAACAGATGTTTATCAAAAGTATCATGTCTGGTGTGCTGAGAATGGCTACAGTCCTCTTGGTAAAATTGCATTCAGTCGAGAAATCTGTCATCGTTGCAAACTAGAAACAACAACTAAAAGAGTTGAAGGAAAAAGAAAACAATTTTTTGTTAAAAATGGATAGTGAGCAAAAACTGCTCAAAAGTGATGTGTTTTGAGCAGAAAATGCTCATAAATTTTGCTGATTTCAGACTGAAATGTACTATAAAACGCTACTGTCAAAGATGTATCTTTGACAAAACAGACTATCTTTGACACATCTTTGACAGCAATATAGACCGTCATAGCAAGGTTTATAGCGTAGTGTCAAAGATGTCAAAGATGTTTTCACTTTCTTTTTATATTATAGTCTCAACAATTTTCAACTAATAATATATAAAAGAAAATATAGGGTAAAAAGAGCAGTCATCTTTGACAGCTAGTACTCTAATCACTGATACGATAACGTTTTAAAGGTGTCAAAGATGTCAAAGATAAACGCCATTTGTCAAAGATGAGGTGATAAAAATTAAATTTCAATGGCTCAAGAACTATATTGAACTCGAAGAACAAATCGTTTATTTAAAATGGAATATAAATAAATCAAAAAAAGAGTTGTTTAGGTGGGTCGAAGGTGATCTTACTGACGTGATGCTTACAAAGGATTCTGACGGATCAAAGTTAGAAAAAGTAATTGAAGAACTTGAAGAACAATTAACTGAACAAGAACAATTAAAAGAATCATTAGTATTAGTAGTTGATACCTTTAAAGGAATAGAACATAAGATATTGAAATTAAAGTACATTGAAGGAAAATCTTTAGAATCGATATCAGAAGAACTCAGTTATTCACCAGGGTACATTAGACAAAAACATGCTGAGTTAAGAAGAAGACTTGAGTTCCTAGAAGAGTATGAAGCTTACAAATTCAAATTGAATCAAATGAAATAATGTATGTTAGAAAATTGTTATGTCATTGAGTGTATGTTTTTGTTGCTTTAGATGTTTTATATTGATAACGTAATAAATCGCAAGAGAGAGCAGATCATATATCTGTTCTCTTTTTTGTTTACTTAAAAGGAGATGATCAAATGTCTGATGACTCTATCAATAACGAACAAATACTTTCACCATTACAAAAGATTCGAGAGAACAAAAACATTGATGAGATAGCAGGACTAATCTTAAACATTATCTCATTGACTGGATTAACTGTTGATGAAGTTGCATCAATCAATTACTACATTATGAAAGAAACATTGAACGCGAAACATAATAAAGAGTTTATGAAAGAGAAACTTAGCATCAATGTGACTCAGTTAGGGCCTGAAGGAATCTTTCAAGTGCAGCGTGCATTACTAAGTACGTATCATGAGAAGATTAAGTAAGGCTGATTTATAATGCAACATCAGTTAAGTAAGTTAGAACGTCGGATCTTTTACAACTCTCAAGAATGGAGAGATTTACGACCAATTATATTGGAAAGAGATAACTTTGAATGTCAGTGGTGTAAAGAAGATGGAGATGTAAAGATCAAAGGTGACATAACTAAAGAAGGTAAGCCAGTCATCTTGGAAATTGATCACATTAAAGAATTGAAAGATTATCCTGAGTTATCTTTGGAGCCTAGTAACTTAAGAACATTATGCAAAGACTGTCATAACAAACGACATAAGCGATTCAATTTCAAAGAATCTAAACGACAAAAGAAATGGAATGATGAATGGTGGTAGTTTATATACTATATGAATTCATATTAACAACAGAAGATATGTCTCTACAAGATTCAAGGAGACTAGTTAAAGTTTTTCGTAAGTATGAAGATGCCAAGCGGTATGCTAATGAGAGTTTTGAAAGATTCGAGATTGAATGTCCTTCAGTTTACTAAAATAAATTTATATAAGACCCCCCGTCGAAAACTTTCAATGTTTAAACTGATTTTGGAAACCGGTGGATAGGGTTAATCGTCCAGATATATGCGTTAATTTTTTTACTAGGGGGGGTGTAGGTGAGATGAAGCAATCCGAATTGAAGAAACAGCTGCTAAAACAAATAGATATAAATGATCAGATGGAAGTTGAAAAAGTTGAAAGATATCTTGATCTAGTAAGACTTTACAAGAAAATGAATTCTGCTATTACAAAGTATGGTGCAATGGTTCCGATTGAAAATGGATCGCAAAAATTTATTAAACCGAACCCTGCAATTGCTGAAAAAGTTAAAATAAATCGTGCATTAATCGCTCTTGGAAAAGATTTAAGTCTGGATGAACTATCCAAAACAATTACAAGTAATGAAGATGATTATAGTGAAAGTGATTTAACATGATTTATCAAAAATACGTTGACTTCTATATTCAGCAATATAAAACTGGTGAAATTAAATTTAATAAAGAACGAATCGAATTAGTAGAATACTTAGAAAAATATATTTTAATTCGGGATGATATTTACTTTAATGACAAGATGATTGATGATTGCATCTCTTATGGTGAGAAGTGGTTTTTTCCGCTTAATCCGTTTCAGAAATTTTTGATTGCATTTGTCTTTTTATTTTTCAAAAAAAACAACCGACCATTCTATCGTAAACACTTTTGGTTCTTTGGTCGTGGAGGTGGTAAAAATGGGTTACTTTCAGTAGTGCTCAACTTTTTACAGACTGAATTGCATGGGATTCGTGAATACCATATCTCTATTGTTGCCAACTCTGAGGATCAGGCAAAAACGAGTTTTGAAGAAATCTACAATACGGTAAAACGTAATAAGACATTACAAAAAGCCTTTGAATATGGTAAAACAGTTATTACTTCTAAAAAAACGGATAGCAAGATCAAGTTTAGAACTTCAAATGGAGATACAAAAGATGGTCTTAGAGATGGAGCAGTTGCCTTTGATGAGGTTCATAGATATGAAAGTAATAAAGATGTTAAGGTTCATATCAGTGGTTTAGGTAAAAAGCCTAATCCAAGAGAATTCTATACTGGAACCGACGGATATGTTCGTGAAGGATTTTTGGATAGTTTAAAAGAAAAAGCTAAGAGAGTATTGAACGGTACGAGCCGTCCCAATGCTCTTTTTCCATTCATGTGTAGTTTAGATTCTGAAGACCAGGTCAATGATTCTGATAATTGGGAGTTAGCAAACCCGATGCTACACAAACCTTTATCGGATTATGCGGAAGGTTTGCTCGAGACGATATTAGAAGAGTACGATGACCTGGAAGAAGATCCTGCTAACCGAGAAGAGTTCATGACTAAACGTATGAACTTACCAGTAGTAGATCTTGAAAGATCTGTGGCAAGCCGAGAAGAAATTATGGCCACTAATCGTCCATTTCCTGAACTTGAAGGGAGAGAAGCGATTGGATGTTTGGACTATGCCAGTTTAAGAGATTTTGCAGCATGTGGATTGCTCTTTAAACAAAAGGAAGATTATATTTTTAAAACTCATTCTTTTGTTCGGAAAAATTTTGCTGATATTTACTATGGATATTCAAGAAAAGCAACTGAAGAAAGAAAAGAACGCTTTGCTCCAATTAGAGAATGGGAAAAGAAAGGTTTATTAACCGTATTGGACGAACCCAGCATGGATCCAAAACATATTATTGATTGGTTTGTTGAAATGAGGTATTTATATGGGGTGAATAAGATCGTAGCAGATAATTTTAGAATGGATCTTTTGAAACCGATGTTTGAAGCTGAAGGCTTTGAAGTTGTGATTATTCGAAACCCAAGAGCAATTGATAGTTTATTTGCTCCAAGGATTGAGAATGCTTTTGCAAATAATCATATGATCTTTGATGATAACCCTTTGATGCGTTGGTATACAAATAATGTATTGGTTAAAACGAAACCTGATGGAAATAAAGAATATTCTAAAAAGGAACATGTAAGAAGAAAAACAGATGGGTTTAAAGCTCTAGTAGCTGGAATGTACTGTATAGATGAAATTGAAAATATTAATATTGAGGATGCTTTCGATGTCTTAGATGAAATTGAGTTTTAAAAAGGAAAGGATACAAGTCCCTTCCTTTTAAATATCTATTTAAAAATTGATTCTCTTATAAATTCCCATTCACTCTTGGTAGCACGCCCTTGATAATTTTTTGTTAGTTCGCAAATAAACAAAGAATCATTGTTATCTAGAACTTTATTTAATTTATTTGACATTTCTTGTGGGGATAAATTACTTCTAACTAACCAAAATGACTTTTGCAGTTTAATATAAGCTCCAAAGTTTTTGATAATATCGAATACTTCATCATACTTTTGTCCAGGATCGTTTAAATCATAACTAATCGAATATGGTTTGTACATTTTAATCACCTCCTTTCGTTTCGATTATATCAAAGTGAAAAACGTTTACAATAGAAAGCGAGGAAATAAAGTGAATCAATATAAAATCCTTAGACCAATAATAGAAAATAATAATAAATTAAGCATTTTTGATTTATTATTATTTTGGATTTTTATAATCATAATTAATCAAATACTGATTCAGCCTACTATTAAAAACAAAAAGGTTGAAAGTCCATTAAAGTATTATGTTATCCCTAAATTTATATTTGAACCTCTGAGTAACATTAAATCGGAAGGAGGTGATCCAAATCTCTCAACCAGTGAGTAACTGGTCAATTGTATATAAATATATTTAGTCGCTAGCACATGCTAACGGCTATTTTTAATGCTTGATTGGAGGTGATAAGTATTGAGCTTAACGGATATGCTGAAGAACACGTTCACTAAGAATTCTGAGATAGATTGGATGTTTGATCTTGATTTAATTCAAGATACGTCAGAGCGAGCTTATCTAAAGAATATGGCTATCAATTCTGTATTGGACTTTGTTGGTAGAACCATGTCAACGGCTAAGATTAAGTTTAGACAAGATAAAGAAACGCTTAAAACTGATTGGGATTATATTTTAAATGTACGACCAAATAAAAGCCGTTCAGCTGGAGAATTTTGGCATAAGTTTTTTTACAAATTAATGATGGATAATGAAATTCTTATTATTTTATCAGACGATAATCAGTTATTGATAGCTGATGATTTTGTGAAGGAAACATATGCCATATACGAGGATAAATTTAAAGGAGTCATCGTAAATGATTATGAATTCAAACGTTCTTTTACGATGGATGAAGTAATCTATCTACAATATAACAATGATCAATTAAATAAAATTACTGATGGGTTATTCAAGGATTATGGTGAACTAATGGGACGTATGCTTGAAGTCGCTATGAGAAATAACCAAATCCGTGCTGGTGTGTCAGTTCCGAGTAAAGGTTCAGCTAATGACGAAGGAAAAACCACACAACGGCTGCAAAATTTTATTAATAAGATCTATAAGTCTTTTAAAAGTTCTTCAGTAGCAATTGTTCCTAGGATGAACGGATTTGAGTACGAAGAATATACAAACAAAATGGGTGTATCGAACCAATCTTTGGAAGATGTTACGAAAATGAAGAAATCACTGATTGATGATGTTTCTCGTGCCGTTGGAGTGCCAAGTGCTTTAGTGCATGGAGAAATGGCAGACTTAGATTCGAATATGAAAGCTTTCAAGAGATTATGTATCGCTCCTTTAGTGAAGAAGCTACAGGATGAATTAAACGCTAAATTATTGACTAATACTCAATTTAAGAATGGCGTACGGATTCAGGTTACAGGTATATTGATTCCAGATATGTTTGATATGGCAACAAATATAGACAAGATTATAGGATCAGGTGTGTTAAGTCCAAATGATGTGTTAGAAGACTTTGGAAAAGAACGTGTAGACGATCCTTTGATGGATAAGCATTACGTTACGAAGAATTATTCTTACAGGGAAGAAGAATTGAAAGGAGGTGAGGAAACTGAAAATCAAGATTAATGGTCCAATCATTTCGAATGATGACAAATGGATCTATGATCTATTTGAAATCGAAGCTACTTCACCTAACGACGTAGTCGATAAACTTGTTGACGGTGAGGAAGTTGAAATTTCAATTAATTCATATGGCGGTCTGGTTGATGCAGGTAATGAAATCTATACTGCTTTGATGGGACACAACGGACCGGTGAATATTGATGTTGTTATGGCTGGAAGCGCAGCAAGTATCATTGCAATGGCTGGTAAACCTACTAGAATTAGTCCGGTTGGTCAGATTATGATTCACAATGTATCTATGATGAGCGCTGGAGATTATCATGACATGGATAAAGCTAGTGAAATTTTGCAGAAGGCAAATAACTCTTTGTCTAATGCTTACGTGATTAAAACGGGTCTTTCAAAAGAAGTAGTTCTTGCGAAGATGGATGAAGAAACTTGGTTGACTGCTAATGAAGCAAAAGAATTGGGATTTGTGGACGAGATCATGTTCGAGAACCAAGAACGGCCTTTGATGGTAGCTGATGCTGGTGCTGGATTAATACCACAGAATGTAATTGAAAAAGTTAAAGAAATGCAGAATACTAAGCCCGCAATCAATGTAGACTTAGATGCTGAGAAAATCGCAGATCTTGTACTTGAGAAAATTAATCAATCTGAAAAAAGAGAACCACAAGCGGAGAATACATCTCCATTTGGAAGGTTCTTTTTTAATACCTAAAAATTAGGAGGAAAAAGTTAAATGACAATGAAATTAAAAGGAATGGAAACATTCAACGAAGCAAAGGCAGCATTTATTGCTGCTGTTAAATCTGGAGCTAATGAAGAAGAACAAGGACAAGCCTATGCTTCTATGATCGACGGATTAGCAAGTGATGTATTAGAAGAAGCAAAAATTGCAGCTCGTCAAGAGGCAGAGCAGTATGCAATTGGAACACCTGCAGATGGTAAATTAAGCGCAGGACAACGTAAATTCTTTAACGAAGTGACTACTGAAGTAGGATATAAAGAAGAAAAGTTACTACCTCAAGAAACAATTGATGAGATTTTCGAAGATATGACAACTGAACACCCTCTACTTTCAAAAATTGGTTTGAAAAATGCCGGTTTACGTCTGAAGTTCTTGAAATCCGAGACAACTGGCATTGCTGTTTGGGGTAAAATATTTGGAGAAATCAAAGGTCAATTAGATGCTGCCTTCAGTGACGAAGAAGAAATATCAAACAAACTAACTGCTTTTGTAGTTATTCCTAAAGATTTACGTGATTTCGGTCCTGCCTGGATTGAAAGATTTGTACGTTTACAAATCCAAGAAGCTTTCTCAGTTGCTTTAGAATTAGCTTTTTTAACTGGTGATGGCCAAGATAAACCAATCGGATTAGATCGTGACATCAATAACGGTACAATCACTGGTGGTGTTACAACTTATCCTAAAAAAGCAGCAGAAGGAACTTTGACATTTGCTGATCCAAAAGCAACTGTTAATGAGTTGACTGCTGTTTATGAGTATCATTCTACTAAAGAAAATGGGAAATCACTTTCTGTTGGTGGAAAAGTAGTAATGGTTGTTAGTCCAATGGATTCTTGGAAAGTACGTGCACAGTATACACATTTAAATCAAAACGGAGTATATGTTACAGCATTGCCGTTTAATTTGGATATTGTCGAATCTGAAGCAATGACTCAAAACGAAACATTAACTTTTGTAACTGGTCGTTATGATGCCTATGTCGGTGGCGGTGTGAAAATCAATAAATTTGATCAAACTTTAGCGCTTGAAGATTTAGAGTTATTTGTAGCTAAACAATTTGCATTTGGTAAAGCAAAAGATATCAAAGCGTCTGCTATTTGGACATTAGATATGACAACTACTGAAACTGTACCAGCAGGATAATATAAAATAGGAGGAATAAAACATGGCTCAATTTAAAAGTCCGATAAAATTTAAAGGTATTAAAGAAGGTAAGGTATTTGCTGCTAATGAACCGTTTGAGATGAGTATTAAACGCGCTGAAGAAATTCAGGAAAATGTAAAGAAAGAGTATGACATTGACTTGAATTTCGAACGTTTGGACAAACCAGGAGAAGAAAAGTAGGTGACAACCTATGAACGTTGAAGTAATAGTAACTGATGAGCTACTCAAGAAATTTAAAGCACGAATGAAGATCTTTCATACTGCGGAAGATGACGACTTAAAGGATATCCTAGCAGCTTCAAAGCGGGATGTCCTTTCTTTAGTTGGATCCACTGCAGAAACAGATGAACGAACAACTGAATTGATATTGAATCGCTCCAGGTATGTCTATAATGACCGCTTGGAGTTTTTTCATGAACATTTTCAGTCCATTATTTTTGATTTATCTTTGGAATATGCGACAGATTTGGATGGTGATGTAGATGCCGATCAATCCACAGTATAAGCCACCGAAAACAGAATCGGGAGATCTGAGAACGTTTGTCACATTTTATGATAAGCAAAGCAATGGACCAGAGCCTTCTCAGTCGAGTGGAGCAAAGCTATTTGAATGTACTGCAGAAGTGTATAAGCCTTCAATGAAAGACTTAGAGGTCATGAAGGCAAACGGAACTGGAAAAGGCGTCACCATTGTTATTCGGGATCCTTTGATGGACTATGTGCCAACAAATAAACATAAAGTAACGATTCATGATCGAAGATTCCAAGATGATGATTGGGAAGTCACGGATGTACGTCCAGATCTTCAGAACAATAAATTCATCACGATTTTATTGGGGGCGACGTCATGAGTTTTGAAATCAAAGGCGTTGAAGAACTGCTTAGAAAAATGGAATCAGAGTTAGGCGAACGTAAAGTATCAAGAGTGGCCAACAAAGCTTTGAATGAAGCTGGTGAAGAGTTTAAAGAAGGATTAGCACAAGCTGTATCAAGTTACAAAGATACTGGAGCCACAGCTGATGAAGTCGTGATAGGACGTGCTTCTAAACGAGGTGGTAGACGAACGGTAAAAGTTGGTTGGAATGGACCAAAACAACGTTACAGATTAGTCCATTTAAATGAATTTGGATATACAAGGTGGGGGAAAACATATTCTCCACGTGGAAGTGGTGTGATTCGTAAATATATTGATGTGGCCGGTAAACAATATGTTTTGGATGTTAGAAGAAGACTGGAGGATCTAACTAAATGAAAGATATGTTAACGATTATTTATGAAGAACTCCTTCAGAATTCTTTAATTAACGAAAAGATTACAGCTGACCGTATCGGCTATTATGTTTACGTAGAAGATAAAGACCACACAAAAACGTTTATGATTATTGAACCTTTAGGACCACCACTACCAGGAGTTGTAGGTAGTGATAAGGAATTAAACGTACAACACACTTTTCAGATAGATGTTCAAGGTACGGATCGAAAAGAATTGAAAGTTATACAACAACAAGTCAAAGCAGTCATGCTTAGCCTGGGATATGGTCAATTACCTGAAGGATTAGATGAATGGCTCCCAGATGTTAACAGATATGTGGATGCAAGGCGTTATAGAGGTTTAACAAAATTATATGATACAGACTATTAGGAGGAAATAAATTATGGTATTAGTTGGATTTAAAAAAGCAACGATTGATATTTTTGACAAAGATAGAAATGTTACTAAACAAATCATTATTCAAGGAAAACAAGATGAAGGTGCTACAACATCTGCAGAAATTACAGGATTATCTGCAGAGCCTGTGAAAGTATATGGATCAGATGTAGCTTATTATGTATCTCAACGTGGTACTAATAATCCATCAGTTAATCTTGGATTGTTAGATTTAGAAAATGAAGATAGTGACATCATGCTTGGATATAAACTTGCTGATAGCGGAATTACTTTTGTTGGGAATGATACAGAGCCACCTTATTGTTCTTTATTATTAGAATCAAGTGATTTGAATGGGAATGTAGCTTTGCTAGGATTCTTTAAAGGGAAGTTTTCTAAAGAGAATACAACACTTAATACTCTCGGTGAAGGAACTTATACTCCTGAAGCTGAGAATTATGTATTTACTCCTATTGAGGATGATCGCGATGGAGAATCTTTAGGACAGGTAATGGGTAAATATGTAGGTGCTGATGAAACTACGATTACAGCGCTACGTGAACTAGTAGCGCCGGCAGTACAAGCTGAAGTGCCAGCTGGATAATGTGAGGGAGTCTATCTCCCTCTTTTTTATTAGGAGGATGAAGTAATGTCAGATGAAATCAGAATTGATCTGGTAAATGATAAAGGGCAAAAGAAAACTTATACTCAAACACTTATTCCATTACAGAAATTATTAGATGGCTTAGATTTACAGGAAAAATTTGAAAAAGAAGAAATCAAAAGTCAAACCGATGGTGTTAAAAAGAAAGTGGAATTTGTAGCTGGATGTTTTGACGACGAGGATGTCACTACGGAATCTATACTCAAAGGATTAGATGTACGTCAATTTGAAGAAAAGATTGACGGTATCATCAATATTGTTATGGGAATCGATCCAGAAACAAAAAAATAGCAGACGGAGAAACCGTTACAGCTACTTCAGTTAAAAAACAAATTTATTCGTTGATTCGACAAATTGTTACTAATTTAAGTGGTTTTTCCGTAAATGATGTACTACAAACGGACTATGATCTGTTAATTGAGATATTATGCAATGAGACCGAAACAAAACAGAATAAGCAAGAAGTAGTATCACTCTTTGACTTTGTCGAGTCTTTAGGGTGATTTTTTAATACTTAGGAAAGGAGGAGAATTATGGCAACAACTGCTCCATTAGGAAAGATGATTGTTGAGTTAGGACTCGATAGTACCGATTTTGGGAAGAGTCTGCAGTCGTCAAAGCGTGAAGTGAAGTATTGGGCTAGTGACATGAAAGCAAGCATGAGAGCCGCTGATTTGGCTGGTAACACGCTTGGTAAGTTTGAAGCTAAACACAGAGGGTTAACTAGTGTGATCAATGCACAACGTAAGTCGGTTGATCGAATCAAAAAATCATATGACAATTCTTTTGTTGATGGTAAACCAACTGCTCAAACTGAAAAACTTGCTGCTCAATTAAGAAATGCTGAATCACAATTGATTAACTACAACAAACAATTAGTCGACAATGCTGGATCAATGGCTAGGTGGAAAGTTGAGAATGAAGGGTTAACTGGTGGTTTAAATAGGCTAGGCGGTGTTCTATCAAAACGTGGTAAGCAGATGTCTGATTTTGGAGATAAGATGACCACACATGTTAGTTTGCCGATTGCTGCTGGTGTCGGATTAGCAGTTAAAGCCGCTGTGGATTGGGAGTCTGCATTTACTGGAGTTAAGAAAACAAATGATGAAGTTGTAGATTCTAACGGTAATGTCGTCTATAGCTACGCTGACTTAGAAGAAGGACTCAGAGGACTGGCCAAAGAATTACCATCAACACATGCTGAAATTGCAGGCGTTGCGGAAGCGGCTGGACAGTTAGGGATTCAAACGGATAACGTTAAAGGTTTTACCAAAACGATGATTGATTTGGGCGAATCAACTAACATGACAGCTGATGAAGCCGCTACTGCATTTGCACGATTGGCCAACGTTACGGGTATGTCGCAAAAAGATTTCGATAGGTTAGGATCTACGGTTGTAGATTTAGGAAATAACTTTGCCACGACTGAATCTGAAATTACTGAATTAGCTTTAAGATTGAGTGGGATTGGTAAACAAGTCGGCTTATCTGAAGCGGATATTGTTGGAATAGCAGCTGCTATGAGTTCAGTAGGAATTGAAGCTGAAGCTGGTGGTACTGCAATGACGATGGCCATGAAGAAAATGCAGAATGCTGTTTCTGAAGGCGGTAAAGATTTAGAAGGATTTGCTGACGTTGCAGGAATGACTGCTGGAGAATTTGCTGAAGCATTTGAAAAAGATCCAGCTCGCGCATTACAAGCGTTTGTTGAAGGACTTCAACGTGCTAGCGATGACGGAGAAAACTTAAATGGCGTTTTAGGTGATCTTGGAATCAAAGGAATTCGTGAATCTGATACTTTACTACGATTAGCTGGTAACAGTGAATTACTTGGGAAAGCGTTAGACCAATCAGGGAATGCTTGGGAAGAAAATAGTGCATTGTCTGAAGAAGCTAGAAAACGTTATGAAACAACCCAGGCACAACTTGAAATGTTGCGGAATGAAGTTATCGATCTTGGAATAGAATTTGGTGGACCGCTTGTTGAAGCGTTTAGAGATGGCATTACAGTAGCCCGTCCATTTATAGAAAGAATTGCTGAATTAGCCGAAGCCTTTTCTGATGCTGATCCAGAAATGCAAAAAACCATATTAAAAATGATCGGAATGACGGTAGCAGCTGGACCGCTATTAAGTATTACGGGTCGAGTAGCTTCTGGATTTGGTGGATTGACGACTAAAACGATTGGATTACTTGGAGTCTTAGCTCAAAAGAAAACGATCAAAGAGTTTAGTGCTCAACTATTAACTGGATCAACCGATATCATGAAATTTGGTGGAGCCGCAGCAACTGCTTCAGGACCTCAGGGCGTTGGAGCAATGACGACTTCGTTAGGACTATTAGGTCCAGTCGGTTGGGGAATCGTAGGAGCTGGTGGTTTATTAGCTGTTGGTTATGGTGCTTGGAAGCTTTGGGGCGAAGAAGCCTACAACTCTGCCGAACGTACGAAACAATGGGGCACAGATGTTGGTTCGGTAGTCGATAAGAACTTAGATAATATGCAACGGCTAACGAACGAATCTCAAGGTCAATTTAATTTGCTAGCTGAAGGATTCGATGTTAACAAAAAAGATATGTCGAATAATTTTGTTGAGCTTGGAGAAACCATTCAATCTAGTCTAACAGAACGGATTACAAAATTAGACGAACTAATGAAGAACCTTCCTGAAACAGTAAAGGAATCTCTAAATGAATTATTAGAAGAAGACAAAAAGCAAGCAGAAGAATCCCTTGCAATTGTAGAAGAAAATAATAAACGTATTGAAGAAATTCGTAAAAACGCAGCTAACAACAATAGAGAGTTAACGGTTGCTGAAGGAAAAATTCTGAATAGTTTAAATAGGGAATCATCAGAAGCTTACATTAACACTTTGAAAATTTCTCAAAAAGAAAAAGAAAATATACTAACTGCAATGACTGGTGACGTCGAGAACGCCACTAAAGATCAAGCTAAGGCTTGGGCAGTCAGTTTAGGAGAACAACGTCAAGAGCAGAAAAAACACTATAATGAACAAAAAGAAGACTATCTAGCCGCGCTTAAAGAGTTGGGTTACAGCGATGAAGCTATTGCAGAACAAGAAAAAGTATGGGAAAAAGCGAATGAAGCAACTACTCAAGGTATCGATCAACAACTAGCTATAATTGCTGAAAAGTACCCTGAAATTGCAAAGGAAATTTCTTTGACAAATGGACAGACTATTGCCTCAATGGGAGAAATGGGAGATGCACAGCTAAAGAAAAATAATGAAATTATCAATTCTGCAAAATCCCTATCTGACCAATTAGCAGAAAGTGCTGAAAAGAATGCTGAAATTCTTTCTTGGACTGCTGACGAAGCAGAAACTGGAGCTGAAACATGGAATAGTATTGTTCTAGATCCTAAAACAGGGGAAGTTAAAACTAACGTTAGAGAAGAAGTTATTGAAGCTTCAAAAGAATCAGAAAACTGGAATCACATTCGTTTCCAATTGAAAAATGCCGACCTTGATTCTAACGCTAAACAGATTATTGGAGAAGCCGCTATTCAAAACGGATGGTGGGAAGGGATGTCTTGGGAAGAGAAATCTGCAATCATCAATGATGAATTTTCTGAAACGATTATTCGTTCCCTCGAAGACAGCGGCAAATGGAATGAGATGGAGTTAGAAGAACAAAAAGCTTTAATGTACTCTAACTCACCAGAAAAAATGACAGAAGCGCTTGGCTATCTTGGTTTGTGGGATGAATACGAACCGGAAATAAAAGATATAAATGCGGACAATTACGGATTCATTCAGTCGATTATGGAATCAGAAGAAAAGATGGCCATTTGGAAAGAAGTAAATCCTGATACAAAAGAAATTTTAGGGAATAACTACGATCTATTGTCTAAAATATTTGCTTCTGAAGAATCATTAAATCGGTTTAAAGAGTTGCCGGATGAACAAAAAGCCATTCTTGGAGATAACGCTGATCTGTTATCTGCAGTTACTCAGTCTGAAGTTAATTATAATCGTTGGCTAGGTCTGCCTGAAAAAGATAAAAAGTTTCTTGGAGAAAATTCTGACTTACTAAATACTGTTTTAAACTCTGAAACGGAGTATAACAGATGGTTAGGGTTACCTGAAAAAGATAAGAAAATATTAGGTAATAACACTGACTTATTAAATAAAGTATTAAGGTCTGAACAGGACTACAATGATTGGAAAAGACTTCCAGAGTTTGAGAAAGAACTAAAAGTTAATAATTCTAAGGCAGTTACTCCAACAGAAAACGCGATTAATTCTTTAACGGATTATAAATACTTTTCTCCTGGATCAGCTAAAAATTTAAACGTAAATACGAATGCTCCAAATACAAGGAATTCATTACAGAGAACTAAGAACACATGGGGCAGCATCAGGTCAGGAACGAAAACTTTTACCACTGTATTCAAAACGGTTGGTAATGCAGTCAAAGGTTTTCTTGGCTATGAAAAAGGTACAAATTATCATCCTGGCGGTCCGGCAATTGTAAATGATCAAGTTGGTTCTAAATTCCGAGAAATGGTTTCGTTACCTAATGGTAAAGCCTTCATTCCTTCTGGACGTAACGTATTGTTAGGAGATTTACCAACAGGTTCAAAAGTATTTAAAGCTTCATTAACGGAGAAAATGTTTCCTGGTATTCCTCAATATGCAAATGGTGTGGGGATTCCTAAAGATTCTACTGTAATACAGAATCTGAATCGTGTTAGAGAAGCTACGCAACAAAATCAATCAATTAATGTAAATAATGATTTTAGCGGCTTAGAAACTTTACTAAGACAAATGTTGAATGTAATTAGTCGTCAGCAACCTAAAATAGAAATGAATTTTGAGAGTTACGGAGACATGGATCCAAGAGAAATCAGTCAACAGCTTGCATTTCTAACACAAATCCAAGAAAGGGGGAGTTTATCATCGGGTTAGCTTATTTTGAATATAAAGGGAAGAAATCTACAGACTTTGGATTAATGATTGATCCAGAGTTTTCGTTAGTTAGTCCAGAGTATGATGTAACATTAGAAGAAATATCAGGTGTGGATGGAGATATTGCAACAGACAACAAACGATATAAGGGGCTAGCTCGTGAAATTCCCGTTTTCTTTGACTCTGTGACGAATTTAAATCAGTCAGCAGATGAAGTATCTAATTGGTTGAAAACGAACGTAGGATGGCACGACTTGACCTTTTCTGATAATCCTAATTTCGTTTACCAAGCGTTACATTATGAACAATATGATATAAAGAAAACATTACAAGAGTATTCAAAAACAATTATCAATTTTAGATTAAAGCCTTATAAATTTTATCAATCTGGATTAACAGAAATACAATTAACAAATGGCCAGACATTGAATAATATCGGATCACGCCCAGCTCGTCCTTTATTTAAGCTATTAGGTAGTGGGGATATGACCTTAACCGTTGGTGAAGAAATCATTAATCTGCAAGGAGTTGACACTGGAATAATTATTGATGTCTTGGCTGATACAGTGGTCAACATCAATGGTCGTATTCCAGAGTGGACTAAACTCTATACGTATCCACTTCCTAAAATGCCTGTTGGAGAATTTACATTGTCATGGACTGGTGCAGAATCCGTTTCAATGATTCCTCGCTGGGAGGCGTTACTACCTTGAGCAATGTCATTTTATATGAAAGTACAACAACTGACTTCTTTAATCAAGGACTTGGTCCATTAACAGAAGCTAAAGATCCGAAAGTTACCGAAGTAGGGAATGGTGAGTTTTATCTTGAGTTAGATTATCCAACTACTGGTAGATTATTTAACCAATTAAAGAATGGTAACTTGATAAAATCTGATGCTGGTCATGAATTAAAAGATCAACGATTCGAAATTAAACGAGTTGTGAAGTCTATGAAACAAGGATATGTATCTGTTTATGCAGAACATATTTCTAATCAAGCGTTAGATATTGCATTACCTGCAAATGTGACGTTATCAGGTAGCGCTCAGACAGCTCTCCAACAAGCTCAAAGCAATGGATTAGGTACATTCAAGCCATTTACAATGAGCAGTGATATCACGACCACAAATAGTACTACCTTATCAATTAAAGAGTTTAAAAACTTGAAACAAGCATTAGGTGGTGTAGAAGGATCTATTCTTGATACTTGGGGTGGCGAATACAAGTTTGACAATTACCATATATCGTTGTTTAAGAAGCGAGGCAGACAAGCCAACGCTATGATTGCCTACGGTCGTAATTTAGTCGACCTGGAGCAAGAAGAAAACATTATGAATACATTTACCTCAGTTTATCCTTATGCTGTCTGGAGAGACAAGGAAGGCGCAGAGCATATTATCGAAGGTAGCGTGATTCATAGCGAACACGCTGATAAGTATCCTCATCATAAGGTTTTACCAGTAGATTTTACTTTAGAGGTAGAGGATGATACAAAACCAACCGCAACAATGTTAAATCAGTTGGCTACTTCTTATATTGAAAATAACGATATAGGTGTTCCAGAAGTATCGATTAGACTGACTCACTTAGACCTATCTAAAACTCTTGACTATAAAGAATATGCAGAAGTTGAAAAGCTAAATGTTTTTGATGAAGTGAAAATCTATTTCGCAGATTTTGATATCAATACCACAGCAAAAATAGTAAGAACTGTTTGGAATGTTAACTTAGAACGGTACGACGAGATTGAAGTCGGAAAAGTTAGAGCAAGTCTTTCTGATCGGATCAATACAATTGGTAAACAAATATCTGAAGCAAGAAAAGAAGCACAAGATGCTCGTAACGTTTCAATGGTTGCAGCTAATGGTGTGAATATGGTTTTCTTTGGACCAGATGAACCAACTGCAACTAAAGTCGGCGATAGATGGTTTATGGAAGACGGACAGTACACGATCTCTAAAGTTTGGGATGGTGTTATTTGGCGTGTAGTAAGTGACCCAAGATTAAGTGATCAAAACGCTCAATTAATCTCTGAACAAAAAGATCAAATCGATGATATGAAATTGGATGTTGATTACTCATATGACCAACTACAACAAACGATCGCTAACAGCGGATTTACTGACTTAAATACAGCATTTGGTAACGTTAAGACTTTGAGCGAACAAGCAGAGTCTAACGCTTATAACGCAATGCAACAGGCAATAGGCAACGCTAGTTTGATCGACAATATGGAAAGTTCAATTATCAGTGTTAACTTAGATATTGATGATATAGAAGGCACTTTGCAGACTACAGTTAGCCGAATAAATGATTTGGATGGAGATTTTGATTTTGTTCAAACACAGTGGACTCAAACCTTTGAAAATTTTGAAACAAGTGTTACTGGATCTGACGGACGTTTAACGTTAGCTGAACAATTCCTTGATGGCTTTAGAAATACAGCATTTGATCCTTCTACTGGACAATTAAGTTTGACTGAACAAACCATAGCTGGTCTGCAATCGACCGTCAGCGATCCTGTGAATGGATTGGAAACACGAGTGACGACTATTGCGAATGGATTTCAAGTCTTGTCCAATGATGTAGATGGGTTAGAAGCTCAATTATCAGTAACAAACGAAAATGTATTAGCTCGTGTGCAAAAAGGCGACGTATACAGCCAATTATTAATCGACTCACGCAATATCTTATTTGATGCTAATGACCGAATTATGTTGAGCGCAAATAAAGTTGTAATTGATGCAACTCAGACGTTCATCCCTGGGGCAGTAATTGAAAATGCTTCAATAGACAGTGCGAAAATTAGTAAGATTGATGGTAATGTAGCGAATATTATCAATATCAACGTTGATAATATTGTAGGTAATCGCTCTGAGTTTATTCAATCATACTGGAATGATATAACGAGCTCGGTTCAAATCAGTTCTGCGGGATTGATTACAACCGGAACAAACACTAAAACCATCATTGAATCTGGTTCGATTTATAACGAAGGACAGTTAAACGGAGAACTTGCGCAAGTATTTCTTGAACAAGGAAGTATGTTGTTATCTCAAGGGCTTTACGAAGGAGCTTTATCCCCTCGTAACGGATTGATTTTACAAAACGGCGGAACTATGGGCATACAAGCTAACTTTTCCGGGTTGAGTGTGTTTACACCGGATGGCGACATATTTTTTGGCGTTGATGGTATCCAATTGAATAACGGTGCTTTTATTAAACGTTTAGGTCCAGTATCGGATGGGATGGAATGGTCTGTTCCTGGATTCATGCATTTTTCTGCTTGGGGAAGTCGTGCGTTTTCAGTTTACTCAGATGCAGTTTCTTTTTATCGTACACTTTCTACTGAAGGCAATACTATCGCCGCACGAAATGTAGATGCCAATAACGCTTATGATGTTCTTGAGTTGAATGCTTATCGAACGGATTTAGGAGATTTTCTGTTAGGAAAATATTCAAGTGGTGGTCGTTATGTTCGTTCTACCGCAATAAGAGAAGCAACAACCTCATCAGGAGCGAATGTTTCGATATCGAGTTCAGGAGACATAAGAACTTCGGTATCAGCACGTAAATATAAAGATGACATTAAAACTGTCACTAACCAACTCGATTTAGGTAAATCGATTATGTCATTAGAAATCAAGTCATGGTATGACAAAGCAGAAATGAAATCTTCCGTAAATCCCTTAAATAGATATTATGGGTTAATTGCGGAAGAAGTCGCTGAAGCTGGACTAACAAATTTCGTAGATTATGTGGATGGAGAAATAGAAGGAATCTACTATGATCGTTTATGGATTCCATTGGTTCCTGTTGTTGCAGACCACAATATTAAAATCGAAAATTTAACTAAGTTAGCAAGCAAAGCCTATTTAAAAGCTGGATCAAATGAAGAAAGAATCGAAGTGTTAGAAGCAGAACTCAAATTATTAAAAGGAGAACGATAATGAAAAACTATGAAATAGCTAATATTAATGGTGTGTTAATGGAATTACTAGATCAACCAATCAAAGGTAAGTTAAAATTTAAGTTGTTTAAGTTGAAGGTCGAACTAGAGAATAAATTGAAAGTAGTGTCTGAAACTTTAAAGGATGTAGACGACGAAGAAGAACGTACAGAAATCATTAATGAAGAACAAGAAGTATCGTTTGAGACCTTTGAAGAGAGTGACCTAGAGAATTTAGAATTATCTATAAGACAATTATCAGCACTACAACCAATACTAAAAGGAGAGGATAAATAATGTTGGCAAATATACAAGAAAGTGCAACCTTACAAGCAGAATCAAAAATAGGAGAAGAAACAGCGGTAAGCTTTAGTTGTAATGTTACAGTAGAAAACGTATCTGGGTCTGGAAATAGCGTTACGATTAGGATACGAAATGTCGATCTATACGAAGCGAACAAAACACAAGTACGAAATGACCAACGAGAGTTTCAAAATTTAGTTTGGGAGACAGAAGACAGGCTAGCAGCTAAACAAGCGGAGGAGACGAGCGAATAAGCTTGTTTCTTTATATTTACCCAGAAAGGAGATGAGCCATGAAATACAATCAACTAATCATAATTTTAAAAAAGTGGGATGCGCTTGCTGTCTCGCTTTTTTCTATATATTTCGGATTTATTATGTTTTTAAATCCACAATTTATAAATACGTATGAACTATATGATTTGATTGGAAAAATATTTAGTAATGGCGTTTTCGCAACATTATTTATCATTAGTGCTTCTTCAAAAATTCTATCTATATTCTACAATCTTAAAAACTTGAGAGTGATATCAATATCCATGTTAACAGGTCTATGGGCGTTGTTTGGTACAGGGTTTCTTATGTCTCCCGTCAGCAATACCCTTTATGCTTATTGCTATCTCATTGTGATTTTATGCTTTGGAATAGCACTTAAGGAGTTGTTAGATTGATGGAGATATTTATACCTGTTTTTGTGGCAGTTATTTCGATATCTGGAACTATTTTAGTAGGTAGATGGACGAACAAAACCACACTAACGAAAACGAATATAGAGAACGCAAATAGCCTTTACGATCAATATAAATCAATGAACGAAGATTTAAGAAACCAAGTTAACGAGTTAAGAGAAGAGTTAAAAACCGTAAGACAAGAAGTTAATCTAATGAAGGAAGAAAACGAAAAGAAGGAAAATTTTTATAAACACCAAATAGATTTAAAAGATGAAGAAATAGAAAGAAAAGACGAAGAAATCGAACGGTTGAATGATGTAATCGAAGAGAAAGACGACTTAATCCACGGATTAAAAAACACTTTAAAAGGAGAAATGAACAATGGAAAACTTAATGAATGAAGCAGTAGGAATAGCGTTTGTAATGGCTCCGATTATCGGAATTGTAATCCAACTAATTAAACAGTCAGAAATTAATAATAAATGGCTACCTCATGTATCTGTAGTAGCTGGTACTGTAGTAGGAATTATCTTTGCTGTAGCGATGGGAGCAGACTATTTTATCTACGGATTAGCTGGATTTTTATCAGGAGCAGCCGCAAGTGGATTGTATGACTTGGTAGTCAATACGAAAGGCGGAAAATAATATGACAACTTTATGTATTGCAGGACACGGATTGAAACCAGATGGATCATTCGATCCAGGAGCAACAGGATATATCAAAAAAGGCGAACACAGATATATGAAAGAAAATCTATTTCCCGCAATGAAACGACATTTGCCAAAAGGCGCAGATGTCGTTTTCTTTTCAGAACATAATGTATTGCATTATGGGGATCTCGTTAAATTGGCTAATAGCTACGGAAAAGATACTAAGGTAATCGAATTCCATTATGATGCATTCACTCCTGGATCAGAAGATGGCCACGTGATTATTTGGGGTAACTACAAACCAGATTCACTTGATCTACGATTAAGAGATGTAATCAAAGATATGGTTGGGTTACGTTTTGCAGCATATGGCGAAAAAGGAATTAGCGCACGGACTAACTTAGGAAACGCTAGAATGGCGGCAAAAGGTGGCGTGAACTATAGATTGGTAGAATTAGGATTTGGAACGCATAAAGAAGAAGCGGATATTTTAGTTAATCATGTAGATGAGTATGCTAGAAAGTTAGTGGAAGCTATTTTGAATACTAACGTAGAGGCTAAGCCAGTTGCTAAACCAATAGTTAACAAGTCGAAACCAGCGCCTAAACCAACAAAACTAAAAGAAGATGGTGCGTTGGGATCTGATACCACTAAAGCTTTACAAAAACACTATGGCACGCCAGTAGACGGAATTATCAGCGGACAGCCTAAAAATAATAATACTAGATATATATTTAGCACATCCTACGGTAGTGGCGGTTCAACGCTTATTAGAGCAATTCAACGCGACCTAAACACACCAGTAGATGGAATAGTTTCTTACAAGTCTACAATGATTAGGGCCTTACAACGCAAATATGGCACACCTGTGGATGGATATATTTCTTATCCTTCAGCTTTAATTAGAGAAATGCAAAGACGATTGAACAACGGAACATTTTAAACTAGTCGATTTCTACCAGTTATAAAAAGTAAGTAAGCCTCCATAATCGGGGGCTTTTTTTATTTATCTATTTTTTCTGTATGGATTTCAAAAATGATGTCAGTTGTTTCGTCATTATACTTTTTTTGTACCTCAAACAACTCTATTTTAAAAAGAATAAAGTTTTTTTTATTTTGAAAGTCTATATAAGAAATTTCAAGTTCAATTTCAGGTTTGATTTTTATAGGGTAGGGTAACAACATATAATTCCATAATAGACTAATAAATGAAGTAACTTGTAAATCAACTGTTTCTCCTGGCATTACTACAGGTATATACTTGTGTGCGGGAAGGTTTTCCGCTATATGATATATAGAATGATTTTGGTTCTTATGTGTGAATGAAAAATTATCAAAATCAAATATATCATTTTTATTAGATAGGTAAAAACTAATATCTTTACGTGCTTCCTGACTTATAATGGAGTTAATATGATCCAAATTTTTAACTTCGTAGTTATAATCTACTTTAGTTATAGCAGTTTTACCCGCATTAATAAGAGGTAATGTTAACTCACTAAAAACTCCACTATCATTCAAAAACATTCCATTTTGAACAAGATCTTGACCTGGTAATAAATTTTTGATTTTACTTTTAATGTTATTCAAGAATAACAATGGGAGCTTATCTAATTCTTCTTTTTCTCTTTCTTTTTTTAACTGAAATCTGAATAATGAATAAGAACCCAAAACACCTACCATAGAACCATAAAGAGAAAACATTCTATCTTCTAAAAGGAAGTCTAAGATAGTATCATTAGATATGATTAAAACAATGAGTATGAATAACATAATTAAAAGCACTTTTGATAGTTTATTTACTTTCATAAATTACTACTCCTATTTAGATAATTTTTTCCATTTCAGTATATCATACAACTCTACGTTTCGAATCATATCTAACGTGACTCTTTTCTCTACATTACTACCATCCTTCTTTCTAACATCAAGCACTACTTTGTTTTGAGCAAAACCCATTACCATTCCAATTACATCAGGATAGTACAGGCCATTTTTTAGTATAGCTGCTTGAATTACTACGGGTAACTTAGTCACGTATGCCGTATACAGTACCTCAGCAATCTCTTCCTCTGTCATTTCCTCTTTAGGTTGGATGTCAGCTTTAAGAGCTTCGGCTTTCATCTTCCTTATATAATCTTTTTGTTCCGATAAAATCATCCCTTGCCACTTCATTATACCTCTATCTTTATATCCCATTTTGTCCGGGGTTAATAGTCTCACTTCTTCTTTCATCGGTAGGCTCCTTTAGTAATTCTTCGATTTCATTCTCCATAAGTATCAAGCTACTTTCTCCCAATCCCCAAATATCATCATCAGTTATTGTATTGTCATCTTCCATATATGTACTCCTTCACTCGAATGTTTGTTCCGTATATGGTATATTATAGGAACGCACGTTCGAATAGTCAAGCGAGAGGAGAAAGGTTATGAGTAATCATTTTGATCAAACAATTAAGACACAAGCAGATTTAGATGAATACAAAGACTTTCAAGTATGGATGAACAAAGTATTAGATGAGTCAATATCTGATATTAGATACGCTGTGAAAGAAGGAGAAGAGGGAATGCAGAAAGGACATAAAAAAATTGAAATGTTCAAGCATATTCAAAAGCAGATCATGAGACAGACAGATTTTTCTCTTTCTTCATATAATAAATACAGAGAAATAAAATAATTTAAAATATTTTCGTTAGATTCCATTTCTTTTGAAATTTATATAGGTAGAAACTAAAAAGGAGATGGAATTAATGGATAAAGAAATCACATCTGCATTATTAGCAATAAGTTCATTAATAGAGAAATATGGAGAAGAACAAAATATATTATGTTTATACTTGAAAGGAGAAAAAAACTCATTTGATTTGCTGTTAGATACTCAGTGTAACAGAGCTACTATAAAGAGGTTTGAGAATAAATTTAATGTAGAAATAATAGTGCATACTTATAATTTACTGTATATGTACAAGAAATTGATTAAACAATATGATGAAACAGATAAGTAGCTTGAGCATGATCGGGTATCTTCTATATTAAGAAGACGCAAAAAAAACACTCAATCATTTTATAGATTGAGTGTTTTTTTTAAAATTCGGCGAATATTTGGCGAGGTAATTCTAAATATACCTTCATATCAATGTTTGAAAGGTGATTATTACGTTCTGAGAGGGATTCGAACCCCCGACCGTTCGCTTAGAAGGCGAATGCTCTATCCAGCTGAGCTATCAGAACAATTAACAGCAACAGAACATATTATATAAGGTTCTCCAGGAAAAGTCAATACTTCTATTAAAAATATAAATCAAAACAAGGCTTCTTGTTTGGCGGGAATGATTTACTTTGATATCATAAACTTATTGAAAATGATACAAGGAGGACAATAGTATGAAGTTACTGTCAATGTTTCAATTAGAAGAAGACGTAACATCTAATATTGAACAAGCGACAAAAGAAAAGCATATTCCTGAAAATAAACTTACTATAGTTACCAAAGAAGAACAAAGAGATTCGATAGCTGCGCTAATCAATTTGCAGGTCGATGGTGTGAGTAAATTAGAACTTAGAGATAATGATATTGCTGAAAAGTATAAATTATCTGAAAAAGATACAGAACTATTTATGGATAAGTTAAAAAGAGGGGGATATGTTATGCTTCAAGAGATGCCAAAGCATAGCACTAAGCAAAAATTAAATGATCAAAAAACTCCTTCTAGAGAAGACGAAAAAGAAAAAGGGGATTTTGAAAGTTCATTAGATGATCATCTGTCAGCGCCAGGATTTGGCGTCAATTTTAAAGACCCTGGTACAGATGCTCAGACACATGAAGATAATTTTAATCCTGATAACCATAGTGAAAATCCAGAAACAAATTGAATCTAGTACTTTAATGGAATATACTAAAGTTAGTTAAAAGAAACAAACTTTTAATAAGTATAAAAATAGACAATTAGCATGTGCTTTTTTTTAAAAATGAAAGAAGTATCGCAGAAAAGGAGGAACCATTCTAGGCTCCTCTTTTTTATTTGTAAAGTAAAGGTGAGGCGATAATGAAAAATATATATCGTAATGAATGGTTTAAAGTACCAAATATATTATCATATTTCAGAATACTATTAATTCCTCTGTTTATCTATTCATATCTTATAGCGACAGACATAAATGGTTACTTGATTGCTGCAGGTATATTATTTGTTTCGGGGCTTACTGATGCGATGGATGGTATTATCGCGCGGAAATTTAATCAAATTACAAATTTAGGGAAAATATTTGATCCTATTGCCGATAAATTAACACAGTTGGCAGTTGCATCGGTACTGCTTGTTAAATGGCCTGTTATGGGGTACTTACTAGGTATATTTATCGTAAAAGAGACTAGTATGTTTATTTTTAGTTATATATTGCTAAAAAAAGGAAAAATGGTAGATGGAGCTAAATGGTTCGGGAAAATTGGTACAATTGTCTTTTATCTATGTATGTTTATACTGGTTTTATTACCGGAGATTAGTCGGGGATTCCTTTGGTCTCTTATAATTATTACTGCTCTTTTTCAAATATTTGCTTTCATCAGGTATATGAAAGTATTTATAGAAATGTACAATGATTCGAATGTTCTAAACTAAAGTCGAATAAAGAAGGGCTAACTTTTTAATTCTGTTTTTTTGAGTGTTATAATTAAAATAACTTAAAGAAGGAGGAAACAGAATGAAAATTGGGATTATTACTGGTTCAATTAGAGAGAATCGTGTCAATCTAGATGTTGCAGAATGGGTTAAAAAACTAGCGATAAACAGACAAGATAATGATGATGTAGAATATGAAATTATAGATATCAAACAGTTTGATTTACCTGTTTTTGCTGAACCAACTTCTCCCGCATATACAGATGAATTAATTGAAAAAGAGAAACAACTTCCATGGTCTCAAAAAATGACGGATCAAGATGGCTATATCTTTATTGCACCAGAATATAATCATGGTATACCAAGTGCTTTGAAAAATGCTTTAGACTTTTTATATCATGAATTAAATGATAAGGCAGCAGGAATCGTAAGCTATGGTTCTTCTGGTGGGGTTCGTTCAGCTGAACAGCTAAGATCAGTGTTGTCAGAGTTTCAAGTTGCACATGTTAGAACAAACCCAGCACTATCCATTTTTTATGATTTTGATTACCCGAATCTTAATCCTTCCAATGCTCAAAAAGAGGCTGTTGAGACAATGATTGATCAATTGATACCTTGGACTGAAGCAATGATAGAAGTACGCAATAAGAAATCCGCGAACAGTTAGAAAGTTAACTATAAATAGGAACTGTAACAAAGCTAATAGTCTATATTAGCTTTGTTACCTATTGTTTTTTAGTACGAATTCGTATATTATTAAAGATAAATAAGTAGGTGAAATTATGACAAGAAATGAAGACTCATTAAAAGCATTAACAACAATTTTGAGAGCGGCCTCTAGTGTAGAAAGAGTTGTAAAAGAAGATATGATTTCTTATGGGTTGAATGCTACCGAATTTACAGTGATGGAATATCTATATAATAAAGGAAAGCAACCGATTCAAATGATTGGGAAAAAAATATTACTAGCTTCAAGCAGTATAACTTATGTAATTGATCGTTTAGAAGAAAAAGGACTGGTTCAAAGAATTGCAGATGTTAAAGATAGAAGAGTTACTTTTGCAGAACTGACTGCAGAAGGTTATCTTAAAATGGAAGATATTTTTCCTAAGCATGCCCAAACAATTGAAAAAATATTTAAGAATCTTTCTGATGATGATTTAAATAAATTACGAACATTATTGAAAGAAGTTGGATATGAATCAGCTAAACTAATTAAATAAAGAGAGGACGCTTATATTGTCACTTGAATCATTTATCCATGTTTATAATGAACCTTTAATGGGAAACACCACTGTCTTTTTATTATTGCACGGAACTGGAGGAGATGAGCATGACATGATCCAGTTAGCAAAAATGATTGATCCACAAGCGGGTATTTTAAGTCTGAGAGGAAACATTAATGAAAATGGGATGAATCGCTTTTTTGAAAGAAAAGCGATGGGCATTTTAGACGAAGTAAGCTTGAAAAAAGAAACAGATAAATTATTTGAATTTTTAAATGCAGCAGCAGCACATTATGGGTTTAAAACGAAACAGCTTGTCGTTTTAGGATACTCGAATGGTGCAAACATAGCATCTAGTTTGCTTTTCCACTACAATGATGTTTTATACCAAGGAATGCTTTTACATCCGATGGTTCCTACCAGAAATACAGAGCTTCCTGATTTATCAAATCAGCGTTTGTTTATTGGAGCAGGAGAAAACGATCCACTTTGTTTGCCGGAAGAAACAAAAGAATTGGAGCAAATTTTTATTGAAGCTGGAGCGAGTATAACAACGTATTGGGGAAAAGATGGACATAACTTATCGAAAAGTGAGATAGATGCAGCTGCTATTTGGTATGAAAATCTATAAGTAGTATTTAAATCTTAAATTTCCGTAGATAATCACATTGATTTATCGATTTTATTGCTAGTTTATGATATAATAGATTAGAAACATTTAATAAAGATCTGAAATTTAAGACTAAGGAGATTTTTATGGCTAAAGAAAAAATTACCGAGGAAGTTCAAGTTTTAGTCGAAACAGAACTTCGAAAAGGTGCCAGCAACTCCCGAATTGCTAATTTACTGGATTTGCCTTATAAAGAAGCTGTCGAAATTATAGAGACGATCAAAGAGGATTTAAGACCGGATATTGGAGATGAAATCATTTTCTTTTTTAGAGATGAGCCGATGGAAGGTATTATCGAAAAATTGCTTACAAATAGTGCAATTGTTAAAATTAACTGGGACCAGTCAGCAGAAAGAATGCATGATTTAATGGAAGAAAAAACGGTTGTTAATTTTAAAGATATCGAGGGATTCAAAAAACAAGTTAATGAAGATACAGAAGACGTTGAATAAGTATTAAGATTAGGACTGTTTTAAATAGCTATCTCAATTTAGAGTAAAGTTACTCATTGAGTTTACTATTTAAAACAGTCTGTTTTTTTATAATTAAAATTTAAATTAGAAATCTTTAAAAATTTGTATTGTCGCTGTTCTTATAACACTTAATCACTTTTTAATTATAACAATACGCTAGAAAAAAATTTATTCTTGACAGGAGTAGAAATGTAAGATAATATTTTGATAGTCAAATACTTTGATGATCAAACTATATTGACTATGTAATAGAAATGGAGGAGTTGATGTGGATCCATTAGTTAATGAAATCAATAGTTTCTTGGTTACAATCTTTAATGATGTATTGATGATTGAAGAGAAAACTCTACAGTCAAGTCGATTTAAAGATGTTTCAATAAAAGAAATGCATACGATCGAAGCAGTAGGAATGTATCATCAGCATACGACTAGTGAAGTAGCTAAAAAATTAGGTGTGACAGCAGGAACGCTAACTGTTTCAGTAAATAATCTTGTACGTAAAGGTTATGTAGAAAGAATACGTACAGATTCAGACAGACGTGTTGTGAAACTTGCTTTAACTCCAAATGGTCGATTGCTGTATCGTTTACATGATAAGTTTCACCGAGATATGGTCAAGGAAACAATTGCAGAAATGGATAAAGAGCAGTCAGAAATATTAATGATAGGTCTAAGAAATCTTCATGAATTTTTAGAGCGTACAAAGGAGCAGTTGCCAGAGTGAGTAATCAAGGAAAAGTTAGGATCCGTTCAGTGGGAAAATATATTCCTAAAAGAATTCTTACGAATGAGGATTTAACAGAATGGTTAGATACTTCCGATGAATGGATTACATCACGCACGGGAATTAAACAAAGACATATCAGTACGACAGAAAACACTTCTGATCTATGTACTGAAGCTGCATTAAAAGCATTGGATAAGGTTAAGGTAAAAGCTGAAGAAGTAGGATTGATTATTGTAGCAACAATGTCACCTGATGCGCATTCACCTTCTGTTGCTTGTACCGTTCAGTCAAACATCCAAGCTGAAAATGCAATGGCATTTGATATCAATGCTGCCTGTTCGGGATTTGTCTATGCGTGTTCTGTTGCAGAAAAAATGTTATCTGTCGGTCCTTATCAATATGCACTTGTTATCGGTGGAGAAGTTATGTCTAAAGTTGTGGATTGGAAAGACCGTTCAACCGCAGTATTATTTGGTGATGGAGCTGGATGTGTATTGCTTGAAAAAAACAACCACACACATAGTTTTATTGGTGAAGATATACATGCAGACGGATCAAGAGGTCAATCATTGACTTCTGGAGAAGTTGCAGTCAATAATTTACTGACTTCAGGTAATGAGGTAAATCCCTATCTACAGATGAACGGTAGAGATATATTTGATTTTGTGGTTAGGTCTGTTCCTAAAAGTATTACTGAAGTTGTTGAAGCCAACCAGCTAAGACTTGAAGAGGTTGATTTCTTTTTATTACATCAGGCTAATGCAAGATTGATCAAAGCAGTATCTAAAAAATTGAAGCAGCCTATCGAAAAGTTTCCCAAAAATATTGATCAATATGGAAACACATCGGCGGCTAGTATTCCGATTCTATTGGAAGAATTAATTACAAATGGAGACATTCAACTTGGCAGTAATCAAACCATAGTGTTAACTGGATTTGGTGGCGGATTAACATGGGGATCTCTATTAATAAAACTATAAAAAATTTGGAGGAACAAAATATGTCAACTTTCGAAAAAATTCAAGAAATTATCGTGGACCAATTAGATAAAGAAACAGAAGAAGTACAAATGGAAACAAATTTCCGTGAAGAGTTAGAAGCAGATAGTCTAGATCTATTTCAAATTATTAATGATATCGAAGATGAATTTGATATTAAAATTGAAACTGAAGAAGGCTTAAACACTGTAGGAGATATCGTTAAATATGTTGAAGCACAACTTGCATAAGTAAATATCATTGGAAGGGAGCTCCTATATGAATCTGTCACTAATGGAAAAAATCGGGATTCAATATCCTATTATTCAAGGAGCAATGTCATGGGTTGGAACTCCTAGCTTAGCTGCTGGAGTTTCAAATGCCGGCGGATTAGGTATGATTGGAGCTGGACACGAACCAGGAGAATATGTACGTAAATTAATCCGTGAAACAAAAGAAATGACTGATAAACCATTTGGAGTAAATGTACTATTACTATCCCCGTATGTTGACGAAGTAGTCAATGTAGTCTGTGAAGAAAAAGTCAGTGTCATCTCAACAGGTGCTGGTAGTCCAGGAAGATACATGAAAAAATTCAAAGAAGCTGGCATCGTAGTTATTCCTGTTGTCGCTTCAGTTGCTTTAGCCAAACGTATGGAAAAAGACGAGGCAGATGCAATTATCTGTGAAGGAATGGAAGCAGGAGGACACATAGGTAAATCAACAACGATGACACTAGTTCCTCAAGTAGTTGACGCGGTTAACATTCCAGTTATTGCAGCAGGAGGTATTGCTGACGGAAGAGGAATGGCAGCTGGGATCATGTTGGGAGCTTCAGCAGTTCAACTTGGTACTAGATTCGTTGTAGCTACAGAAAGTATTGCTCATGATAACTTTAAAAAGAGAGTCATAAAAGCGAGAGATATTGATACTGTAGTAACAGGAATGATTACTGGTCACCCAGTACGTGTCTTAAGAAATAAATTAACAAATGAGTACTTAAAAGTAGAAAAAGAAATCACAAGTGATGAAAACCCAGATTTTTCTCGTTTAGAAGCATTGGGAAAAGGGGCTCTGAAACGAGCAGTGGTTGATGGAGACAAAGATACTGGATCATTTATGTCCGGACAGAGTGCAGGACTTGTGAAAAAAGAACAAAGCTGTAAGGAAATTGTTGAAGAATTAATGAGTGAATACAAAGAACTAACCTCAAACCCTGTTGTATTCTAATTTTTTTCAGTGATACTTTGATACTCAAAGTATGCAGATTATTATCATAAGATTGAAATTGGGAATCGAAGCAAGCTAGTAAGCAATATATATGACTCTTATTTATCTAATAAACTTGTTTCATTCCCTTGATTAATCTTTTAATAGAGTTAAGTAAAGAAAGGATATTTAATATGTCTACAGCATTTTTGTTTAGCGGGCAAGGCGCTCAATATAATGGAATGGGAAAAGAATTATATGAGGAATATGAAAGTGTCAGGAAAATTTTTGATCAAGCGAGCAGAGCCTTAGATATTGATTTGGCTGCTTTATCATTCAATGATGATGAAAAGCTAAACTGGACACCATTAACTCAGCCAGCAATATTAACGCTTAGTCATGCTATAGAACATTTAATGAGAGATGCTGGAATTAAACCGGACATGGTAGCGGGTTTAAGTTTAGGAGAATATACCGCACTGGTTTCCTCAGAGGTTTTTACATTTGAAGATGCAGTAAAGCTTGTACATAAACGTGGAACTTATATGGACCAAGCTGTTCCCAAAGGTGTAGGTGCAATGGCTGCAATTATGGGATTGAAATCTGAAGTTATTGAAAAAATATGTGACGAGATCAGTGAAAAGCATTTTGTGCAAATCGCTAATTATAATATGCCTGGACAGATTGTGATCGCGGGTGTAAAAGAAGGCGTAGCAGCTGCAATCACTGAATTAGAAAAAACAGAAGTGAAAAAAATCATTCCACTTAATGTTAGTGGACCTTTCCATACAAAATTACTTGAACCAGCAGCTAAGAAATTAGAGGAAGAGTTGAAGTCAGTAAAAATAAATGACTTCACTTATCCTGTCTATAGTAATACCACAGCAGCTGTTTATGAAAACAAAGAAGAAGTGACTTCAACGTTAGTTCAACAAGTCATGTCTCCTGTAAGATTTGAACAGATGATTAAGCAAATGATTCTAGATGGAGCAGGTACCTTTATCGAACTCGGCCCAGGGAAAACTCTAAAGACATTTGTAAAAAAAATTGATAAAAGTGTAACTGTTTTAAATGTCGAGAATCTGAAACAGTTGCACAAAGCAATCGAAAAAATTGCATCTAACAACTAATTGTAAGAGGTGAAATTGTGATAGAAAATATAAAAACAGTTATCGTTACTGGAAGTTCTAGAGGGATTGGCAGAGCAATTGCTTATGCTTTTGCAAATGCCGGACATAATGTTGTATTAAATGGACGTAAAGAAATTTCAGAAGAACAATTATCAGAATTGAGTCATTTTGGTGGAGAGATCCATACTTGTATAGGAGACATAAGCGTTCCAGATTTTGCTAGTCGCTTAATTAAAGAGACTAAGGATAAATTTGGTAGTGTGGATGTATTAGTTAATAATGCAGGAATTACAAGAGATAATCTTTTGCTTAGAATGACTGAAGAAGAATTTGATCAAACAATCGATATTAACTTGAAAGGTACATTCTATACAACTAAAGCTGCTTCAAAATACATGTTGAAGCAAAAGAGTGGTTGTATCATTAATCTTGCTAGTGTTGTCGGTCAAGTAGGTAACGCAGGTCAAGCAAACTATGCCGCTAGTAAAGCAGGGATAATTGGATTTACTAAATCAGTTGCTAGAGAATTAGCGCCTAGAGGAATCACTGTTAATGCAATAGCACCCGGATTCGTTGACTCTGATATGACAGATGTTTTGAGCGATAAAGTTAAAGAGACCATTTTAACTCAAATTCCTTTAAAACGTTTAGGTCAACCTGAGGAAGTAGCGGAAACAGCATTATTTTTAAGCAATCAAAAGTATATCACTGGACAAGTTATTAATGTCGACGGTGGTATGGTTATGAATGGATAATTAGGAGGAATAAAAATGCGTAGAGTCGTAATAACAGGATTAGGAGCAGTCACTCCTCTTGGAAATAACGTAGAAGATTTTTGGAATGGGCTAAAAACAGGGAAAAATGGTATTGGGCCGTTGACCAAATTTGACGGGACATCTATCAATGTTCACGTAGCAGGAGAAGTTAAAGATTTCGTAGCAAAAGAACGAATGGACCGTAAATTAGCAAAAAGAATGGATGTTTTCTCTCAATATGGTGTTGCTGCTGCTCTTGAAGCAATGGAAGATGCTAAATTAGATGCTGCTGAAATCGATGCAACTCGTTTAGGTGTAATGGTAGGATCAGGTATTGGCGGATTAAACGCTATGCAAAATCAAATCATTAAAATGCATGAAAAAGGTTTAGATCGTGTAGCTCCTTTATTTGTACCAATGGCAATTGGAAACATGGTAGCTGGAAATATCTCTATCGCTACAGGGGCTAAAGGACCGAACTTGTCTATCGTTACTGCTTGTGCTTCAGGTAACAATTCAATAGGGGAAGCATACAGAAATATTAAGCATGGCTATGCTGACTATATGCTGGCCGGTGGATCAGAAGCGAGTATCAATGAGATTGGAATGTCAGGATTTGCAGCATTAACAGCATTATCAAATAGCGAAGATCCAGATAAAGCTTCAACACCATTTGACAAAAATCGTCAAGGATTTGTAATGGGTGAAGGTGGAGCGGTCATTTTACTTGAAAGCCTTGAAAGTGCTCAAGAACGTGGCGCTAAAATTTATGCAGAAATTGTTGGATATGGGGCAACTGGAGACAGCTACCACATGACAGCCCCTACACCAGATGGTGAAGGCGCTGCTAATGCGATGATTCATGCAATGGCTGAAGCAAATATTGAACCGAACCAAGTTGGATATATCAATGCTCATGGTACTGCAACACCAGCAAATGATTCATCTGAGACAGTTGCGATCAAGAGAGCGCTTGGAGAAGAAGTTGCTCATACAGTTGCTATTTCCAGTACAAAAGGTAGTACAGGACACTTACTTGGAGGCGCAGGTGCAATTGAAGCGGTAGCTTGTATTAAAGCTTTACAAGAAGGTATATTGCCTCCAACAATTGGGTTAGAAACTCCGGATGAAAAATGTGATTTAGATTACATTCCTAATGAAGCAAGAGAAAAAGGTATTCAGTATGCTATGAATAACTCATTAGGCTTTGGAGGACACAATGCAGTCACCCTTTTCAAAAAATGGGAGGATGCATAAGAAATGAATTTTGACCAGATAAAAGAATTAATAGAAAAAATCGATGCATCAAGTTTGAAAATATTTGAACTAGACAACGATTTGGTTTCTATCAAAATGAGCAAGAATGATTCAACAACTATTTCTGCCCAAACGGAAACTCCAGAGAGAATCAGTAACCCTACTCAAGCAGGGAATTTTGTATCTAACGAACGAAATGTTGTGGATTCAGAAGTAGATGAGCAAGTTCAAGTGGCTGAAACATTAGAGAATATCCATGAAATCGGTGCGCCAATTGTAGGAACTTCATATCTTGCTTCATCACCTGAAAAGCCACCGTTTGTCAAAGCTGGAGACAGAGTTGAAAAAGGACAGCCATTAGTCATCATCGAAGCAATGAAAGTTATGAATGAAATAAAAAGTGATGTAAGTGGAACTGTTCATAAAGTATTGGTTGAAGATGGTCAACCGATAGAATTTGGGCAACCACTTATTCAAATCACTGATGTAGAATAAAGCGGTTGAAAATAATTGAAATATACTATTATTAATTTTAAGGAGAACTCAAAATGACTACAATGAACATAAAAGAAATTCAAGAATTGATTCCAAATCGTTATCCAATTTATTTTATTGACAAAGTTACTGAAATGATTCCAGGTGAACATGTAACAGCTATAAAAAATGTTACAATTAATGAAGAGTTTTTCCAAGGACATTTTCCTGGAGAGCCGGTAATGCCAGGAGTATTAATCGTAGAAAGTTTAGCTCAAGCGGGGTCTATTCCATTACTTAAAATGGATCAATTTAAAGGACAAACAGCTTACTTAGGCGGATTGAACAAGGTTAAATTCAGAAAAAAAGTTGTTCCTGGCGATGTTTTAGAACTTAAAGTAGATATTGTAAAATTAAAAGAGTACGCTGGAATAGGTAAAGGCGTTGCATATGTTGATGGTAAAAAAGTTTGTGAAGTAGAAATGACATTTATTATCGGCCGTTAATGTACTTTAATTTTTAAAAGTATACGTTATGATCTATTTTAAATAGACATACAATCTGATTTAAGGAAGGTAATAACATGTTTCAAAAAATATTAGTAGCCAATCGAGGAGAGATAGCTGTACGAATTATCCGTGCGTGCCAAGAGATGGGCATTCAAACGGTTGCTGTTTATTCTGAGGCGGATGAAGATGCTTTACACATGCAACTAGCAGATGAAGCGGTTTGTATAGGACCATCAAAAGCTAGCGATTCTTATTTGAATATGCAAAATATATTAAGCGCAGCTGTTATTACTGGTGCACAAGCAATTCATCCAGGATTTGGATTTCTTTCTGAGAATAGTACTTTTGCTGCGATGTGTGAAGAAGTTAATATTGTCTTTATTGGTCCAGACAAAGAAACAATTGACCAGATGGGAAATAAAGCTAATGCTAGAGAAATGATGCGTAAGGCTGATGTTCCCATTGTGCCTGGTAGTGACGGTTTTTTAGAAAGCGATGAAGAAGTAATTGAAACAGCTGAAGCAATTGGGTATCCAGTTATCGTTAAAGCCGTAGCTGGAGGCGGCGGTAAAGGAATGAGGGTAGTAATTTCTGCTGAGCATTTGCTACAAGCATTTAGTTCTGCGAAGTCCGAAGCAAAAGCTGCATTTGGAGACGACCGTATGTACATGGAAAAAATCATTTCCCCTGCTAAGCATATTGAGATCCAATTATTAGGAGACCATTTTGGGAATGTTATTCATTTAGGGGAACGAGATTGCTCTATGCAAAGAAACCACCAAAAAATTCTTGAAGAAGCCCCTTCTCACATTTTATCAGAAGAACAAAGAAAACATATTGGAGCAGCGGCTGTAAGAGCTGCAGAGTATGTTGGATATAAGAATGCTGGTACCGTTGAATTTTTACTTGATCCAAACGGGAAATTTTACTTCATGGAAATGAATACTAGAATTCAGGTAGAGCATCCAATCACTGAAATGATTTCAGAGTTTGATATTGTACAAGAACAAATCAAAATTGCAAACAATGAACCACTTTCAATTAATCAGGATTCTTTGGAATTGAAAGGACATTCAATTGAATGTCGGATTAATGCAGAAAATCCAGCTTTCAATTTTGCTCCTTCACCGGGAGTAATAAAATATTTGAATCTTCCTTCTGGGGGAAATGGTTTAAGAGTGGATACAGCCTTATTTGCCGGGGGAGAGATTCCTCCATATTACGATGCGATGATTGCTAAAGTGATTACTCATGGAAAAACTCGAGAAATTGCAATTGCTAAAATGAAACGAGCACTTAAAGAGATGGTTGTGGATGGTATTCAGACAAATCTAGCTTTTCAATTAGATTTGCTAGATGATGCAGAGTTTATAAACGGAAAATATGATACGGAGTATCTGGAAAATATATTTATACCAAAATGGCAAAATCGTTTAAAGGAGGAGTAATCGTTGCGACTATTTAAAAAGCGTCCTTACATTTCTTTGCAGAAAGTCACGAATGATTCAGAGCGAGCTCCTTTTGTGCCAGATGGTATGTTTGTCAAATGCCCCAACTGTAAACAATCGATTTACTCCAAAGATTTAGGAAATGAAAGCATCTGTCCTAATTGTCAGTATGCGTTTAGAATTAGCGCTCAGGAAAGACTACATTTAACTATTGATGAAGGAACATTTGAAGAGTGGGATGAAGATATTGTTTCGTCAGACCCTTTAAGCTTTCCTGGGTATGATGAGAAGCTTAAAAAAGCTCAAATAAATTCTGGATTAAGGGAAGCAGTATTAACGGGCAGTGCTAAACTAAATGGAGTTGATTTAGCGGTAGGCATTATGGATTCTAACTTTATAATGGGCAGTATGGGACAAGCAGTAGGTGAAAAAGTCACGCGTTTATTCGAAAAAGCTACTGATAAAGGATTACCAGTTGTTTTATTTACTGCTTCCGGTGGAGCTCGAATGCAGGAAGGTATTTTATCTCTCATGCAAATGGCAAAAACTAGCGCTGCGGTAAAAAAACACTCTGATATGGGCCTGTTTTATCTTACAGTATTGACCGACCCTACAACGGGTGGTGTGACGGCTAGTTTCGCTATGCAGGGAGATATTATTCTTGCTGAACCAGGTGCATTAATTGGTTTTGCAGGTAGAAGAGTAATTGAACAAACCATTAAAGAATCTGTCCCAGATGATTTTCAATCTGCGGAAAAAGTTTTGGAACATGGGTTTATAGATGAAATTGTGCCACGAACAGAATTGAAAGAAGTTATTAACAAACTTTTGATGATGCATGCAGTCTCTAATTCCCATTTTTAAAGATAATCAGAAATCTAGTAGGTTGATAGTAAATAATAATAGAAAAAGAGGTGATCAAATGGCGGAAGCAATGGATATCGTTTCAATTGCTAGACAAACAGACCGCATCACAACTACGGAATTAATTGAAGCAATCTTTGATGATTTTATTGAACTACATGGAGATCGTTCATATAAAGATGATGCTGCAATTGTGGGGGGTATCGGTATGCTAAATGGTCAACCTGTAACAATTATCGGTAACCAAAAAGGTCATGATTTAGAAGAAAATTTAAAAAGAAACTTTGGATCACCACATCCAGAAGGCTACCGGAAATCTTTACGATTGATGAAGCAAGCTGAAAAGTTCAATCGACCAATCATCACTTTTGTAAACACTTCTGGTGCCTATTGTGGTGTAGAAGCTGAAGAACGTGGTCAAGGAGAAGCATTAGCAAAGAACCTGCTTGAAATGAGTGATCTTTCTGTCCCAATTCTTTCGATTATAGTCGGTGAGGGAGGGAGTGGTGGAGCCCTTGCTCTTGCTGCGGGAAATAAAGTGTGGATGATGGAATTTTCTATCTATTCTATTCTTTCTCCAGAAGGATTTGCTTCGATACTCTGGAAAGATTCCAAAAGGGCTGGAGAAGCCGCAGAAATAATGAAGCTGACGTCATATGACTTGCTTGAATTAGGCGTAATTGATCGCATCATCTATGAAGAAAAAGAGGGCGAGAAAATTAGTTATGCCCAATTGCTAAATTCGTTAAAAGAGGATATAGAAATTGAGATCAAACAGTTAACCTCCAAATCAAAAGATCAATTAATTGAGCAAAGATATAACAGATTCAGAAAATTTTAACAATAAACCGATTTGAGTTTCTCTCATATCGGTTTTTATTCTTTTCTATACTATTTCAATAAAGATTTGACGGTTTATTCTTTGTACTTATAATAGTACAAGAAAGAAGGGAAATAATGGGAGAAAAAATCGAATTTCCAAATAATTATTCAATGTATCTTAAAAATGCAGAAATACAGCTAAAGAAAAACGAACCAATTAAAGCTCTACATTATATAGAATTAGCTTATGCAATAAACAAAGAGCTGAATATCAATGCGTTTTATGTATCTGTTTTGGTACAACTAGAGAGGTATGAGGAAGCTTTAGAAATTTTTGAGGATTTTAAAGAGATAAATATCAAGAAAATAGAGCACCTTTCACTTTATGTACACTTGCTTATCAAAAATCAACGATTTATTCAAGCAGAAGCTTTTTTAGCTCAATTAAAAGATACAGGACAAATAGCGAAAAAAGAATTAATGCATATGGAAAAGTTATTAGAAAAAGAATTACAAATAGAAGAGCAGCAACGTATGCATAAAAAAAATGAATTAAAGAAGAAATTGTTTGCTCTATCTGATTTAGCTAGAGAAGAACAGTTAAAGATTGTCGATGAAGTAAGTCTGCTAAGTTCGGATGAATTGGCTAGAGCAATTCCTTTTGTTATGAATAATCCTTTTGTTGATTCGCTTGCCAAATCATTTTATTTACAAAATTTGGTTTCACTTAATGTAGATATTAACTTTGAATTTGAAACTTTAGGAATTTCTAGGAGTATCAATCCTGCTAAATTGAATACCTTCAATGAAGAACCTATGGTAGTGGAGATAAATAGACAGCTAGATATACAGCTTGAGAAAAATCCTAGTATGTTAATGTCGATTAAACCGGAACTTAATTTTCATTTGTTAAAAATGTATCCTTTTGCAATGGAAATTGTAGATAATCCAATTAGATGGGTGGAATTATATATCTATCGCTATTCTCACGAGTCAGAAGAATTTAATTATGATTTAGAGTTTTCTTCTAGTGAAAAGAAGATGATGGAATGGATAAAAAAATTAGGCGAAATAGAAAGTTAACTTATATAGTTATTGTTTACTTTTTCATATAACTATTGTATGATAAGCTAGTATGCGCAACGTGCTAAGTGATTTAAATGCCCGTATGCACTCTTATTTTTTAGGATAAATGTATTACGAGATTCAACTTGAACTAATTGTTGTTATTAGACAATCGTTCTTCACTTATTACAGATAAAAAAGAAATTCGGAGGGTAAATAATTATGACAACTAATTTTGAGAAAACAGGAGCTACTTCTGGTCGTTTGACTTTTTCAATCGACCAAGAAACAGTTAAAGATGGACTAGATAAAACATTTAAAAAAGTTCAAAAAACACTTAATGTACCAGGTTTCCGTAAAGGTCGTGTTCCTCGTAAAATGTTTAACCAAATGTATGGTGAAGCAGCATTATATGAAGATACTTTAAACGATTTACTACCTGATGCTTACTCTAAAGCAGTTGAAGAAGCTGGTATTGAACCGGTTGCTCAGCCAAATATTGATATTGAGTCAGTTGAAAAAGGACAAGACTGGAAATTAATAGCAGAAGTTACTTTAAAACCAGAAGTTGAGCTTGGAGAATATAAAGGACTTGAAGTAACAAAACAAGACCGTGAAGTAACAGAAGAAGCGGTTGAAAAAAATCTTGAATCTCGTCGCGAAAACTTAGCTGAATTAACAGTTAAAGAAGATGCAGCAGAAGAAGGCGATACAGTGGTTATTGACTTCGAAGGTTTCAATGATGGTGTAGCATTTGAAGGTGGAAAAGGCGAAAACCATTCACTTGAATTAGGTTCTAATTCTTTTATTCCTGGATTTGAAGAGCAACTTGTAGGAATTAAAGCTGGAGAAGAAAAAGAAGTCACAGTTACTTTCCCAGAAGAGTATCAAGCTGAAGATCTTGCAGGAAAAGAAGCCGTATTTAATGTTAAAGTTCATGAAGTAAAATCAAAAGAACTTCCAGAGCTTGACGATGAATTTGCTAAAGATGCAGATGAAGATGTTGAAACTTTAGATGAATTGAAAGCTAAAATCCGTGAAAATCTTGAAGAAGGTCGTGAAAATTCTGCTAATGATGCTCGTGATGACGAAGCAATCCGTAAAGCAGTATTGAATGCTAAAATCGAAGAGATTCCTCATGAAATGGCACATGACGAAGTTCACCGTCAAATGGATATGTTCCTGAATAACCTTCAACAACAAGGTATTTCTGCAGAAATGTATTATCAAATGACAAACTCTTCTGAATCTGATCTTCACAAACAATTTGAAGGCGAAGCAGAGTTCAACGTTCGCACTAACCTTGTATTAGAAGCAATCGTTGAAGCTGAGAATCTTGAAGCGAATGAAGAAGATATCGAAAAAGAAATCAAAGATTTAGCTGCTCAATATAACATGCCAGAAGAACAAGTACGCAGCGTATTATCTGTGGATATGTTAACGAAGGATATCTCACTTAAAAAAGCAATTGATTTAATTACATCAACTGCTAAAGAAACATTAGAACCTACTGATTCAAAAGATACAGCAGAATAATTTTAACGGCTTTAGTTGATATAAAATGAAAAAGGGGGATGCTGTAGTAGCATTCCCGTTTTTTATAAACGATTAGTGTCTAAAGCCAACCTATTGGCAAGCACAAATGTTCTATGTTACTATATAAAATGTTAAAAGATTTTAGGAATTGAGGTGAACCTGCCTATGTTTGACAATGATGAGGAACAATCAGGTAATATCTCTTGTTCATTTTGTGGTAAATCACAAGATCAAGTGAAAAAAATTGTCGCAGGTCCAGGAGTTTATATTTGTAATGAGTGTATAGATTTATGCAAAGAAATTATGGATGAAGAATTTAATAAGCAAGTTTATGCAGATGACACTGAAGTTCCAAAACCCCAAGAGATTCGTTCCATATTAAATGATTATATTATAGGACAGGATGCTGCGAAAAAAGCATTATCTGTAGCAGTTTATAATCATTATAAACGTGTAAATAATCTTTCTGACCAAGATGATGATATCGAATTGCAGAAAAGTAATATCTGTCTTATTGGTCCAACTGGTTCTGGTAAAACATATCTAGCACAAACTTTAGCTAGAATATTAAATGTACCTTTTGCGATTGCAGATGCTACTAACTTAACTGAAGCAGGATATGTAGGAGAAGATGTTGAAAATATTCTACTCAAACTTCTTCAATCTGCGGATTATGATGTGGAACGTGCACAGCATGGTATTATTTACGTGGATGAAATCGATAAAATTGCTAGAAAATCAGAAAACGTATCAATCACCAGAGATGTTAGTGGTGAAGGCGTTCAACAAGCATTGTTGAAAATTCTTGAAGGAACAACAGCTAGTGTTCCACCGCAAGGCGGTCGCAAGCATCCGCATCAAGAATTAATCCAAATTGATACAACAAATATCTTGTTTATCGTTGGTGGTGCTTTTGACGGAATTGAGACCATGGTCAAAAATCGTTTAGGAGATAAGGTTATAGGCTTTGGTGCTTCAAATACACGTAAAGGTTTTGCTGAAAATGCAAGTATGATGCAGCAAATTATTCCTGAGGATTTACTGAAATATGGTCTAATCCCAGAATTTATTGGTCGTTTACCGATAACGGCTGTTTTAGAAAAATTATCAGAAGATGATTTAGTACAAATTCTTACTCAACCTAAGAGTGCTCTCGTTAAACAATACAAAAAGTTACTGCAAATAGACAATGTAGAACTAGAATTTGAAAAAGAAGCATTAAGAGGAATTGGTAAAAAAGCGATTGAACGTGATACTGGAGCACGTGGGCTTCGATCAATTATAGAAAGTATAATGATGGAAATCATGTTTGAAGTTCCTAGTCGTGAAGATATTAAAAAAGTCATCATTACTGAAGAAGCCGTTGAAGGATCAGGAGATCCATTCTACTATAATAATGAGGGCGAATTGATCAGTTAATTTATTAAAATAATTTCAAAAACAGTATCTCTTTGTTTGGAGAGATACTGTTTTTTTGTATATTTTACAAAACATTTGAATATATTTAACTTTAGTATTTGTCATATAACTGTAAAGATTGGAAGACAGATGTCATAAAAACCAAAGAAATTCTTTTAAATCATCTAAATTATGATATACTTATACAGGATTATATTTAAAGTGTGTAAATTTAACGTTAGGAGAAAATAATATGGATATCAATAAAATTCATTATGCAGAAATTACAATCAGTGCAGTTTCTCCAAAACAGTATCCCGATGATGGACTACCTGAGGTTGCTTTAGCTGGCCGTTCTAATGTTGGCAAGTCTTCGTTTATCAATGCTATGGTAAATAGAAAAAAACTAGCAAGAACATCCGGTAAACCAGGTAAAACTAGGACATTGAATTATTTTAATATTGAAAATGAGTTGTTCTTTGTCGATGTTCCAGGATATGGATATGCTAAAGTATCTAATGCTGAACAAGAAAAATGGGGAGAAATGATGAATGTTTATTTTTCTAGTCGAGATGAACTTTCATTAAGTATCTTGCTGGTTGATTTAAGACACCATCCGACAGAACTAGATGTTCAGATGTATGATTTTTTAAAGTATTATAATCTTCCAGTATTAGTTGTTGCAACAAAAGCAGATAAAATAAAGAAATCTAAACGTAATAAACATATTAACCAAGTCATTCAGACTCTTGAACTAGCGACAGAAGATAAAGTTATGGTGTTTTCTGCTGAAACTAGAGAAGGAAGAGACGAGGTCTGGAATGAAATACTTGCGAGTACAAGGAATGATTCTATTTGAAAATCTTAATGTATGGAGTAAATAAGGACACTGTTTCGATTGAAGACATTGATAAATATACATTAAACGAAAGCCAGAAAATAAGACATTTGCATGATATCAAAAAATTTGATGGTGTAGAAGAAGTCTGTATACTATCTTCTGAAGTTCGTAGTGAATACTATTTAAACGTTGATGAAACAGTCTTCAAACATGGAGATCTTTTAAGGTATTTATCTGCATTTACTGGTAAGCCACTGAAAGAGACCATTTTAGAAACATATAGTAAGTTTAATAAAGATGTAGTAAATCATCTATTCACGATCGTTAGTGGAATGGAAGCAAAGCCTAAGGGTTCGCATACTACGCTTCAACCAGTAGAAAAGGCATTGGATTTAGGATATAAAGAGAAAACTATAGGAATTATGATAAAAGATCTTTTTAAAAATGCGATTAAATTCTCAAGAAAAATGAGATTGTCCGAGATAATGAAGCCTCTCTATTGTGCTCAGCCATCTAGAGCGATTGATCTGCTTCAAAATTCGTTAGGTCAATTAGATGACAAGAAATGTGTATTATTTGGTAACGGTTATGATGTACTCCATATAGCTAAATTATTGTTAACATTAAATATACAGTCTTTAACCATTGCTAATGAAGACAGTGCTGATAGTACAGAAATGATTGATTCATTGAGAGAATGGATCGATTTAACAATAGATGGTCCAGTTTCTACTAGATTGCATGCAGCAGATTTGTTATCTGTAGGTTATAGATTTTCGAATGCTGATGGAATAGTTTTTTCTCAATCTTTTAATAATGAGTGCTTGAACCAGGAATTATTTGAAAAGGTCGAAACAATCAGGCAGACCATGAAAAAACAAATAATTGTTGATTTTAATCAAATTAACCGAGATCTATTCAATATGCTTGGTCATTTAGTTAGCTATACTTCTATTGAAAATGAAAACACAAAAGATTTTACAGAGCATGAATTGAATCAAGCTGATATCTTTTTTGATGAAAACCTAATAAACGAAACAGAAAAGTTTATGGGGAACTATCAACTGCTTAATGAGAAACATGCACAAGAAAATGTAAATAAATGGAGTTCACTACATCAGCCGGTTGGGACTGAAAGAATTCGTAAATCCATGACATGATTTTTGTAATATGATTAGCTCGAACATTTCGGGCTTTTTCATTTTCTTATTTAAAATAGCAGTTTCAAAACGCGGGCATGACCCGCTTTTATTATGCAGTCTTTTAAGAATATTAGTAAATCATTCCGCAATAGTGTAAAATAAAATTAAGAGAAATGTACAGGAGAGAAGGATTAATACATGTCGATGTTTTTAGATCAAGTAACTGTCAATGTCAAGGCAGGTAACGGTGGAGATGGAATGGTTGCTTTCAGACGTGAGAAATACGTACCTGATGGTGGACCAGCTGGAGGAGACGGCGGAACTGGTGGAAACATTATTTTTGTTGTTGACGAAGGGTTAAGAACCTTAATGGATTTTAGGTACAACAGACATTTTAAAGCAAAAAATGGTGAAAATGGTATGTCTAAAGGAATGCATGGACGAGGTGCAAAAGATTTGTTTGTCAAAGTCCCACCTGGAACTATTGTAAAAAACGCAGAGACCGGTCAATTGTATGCTGATTTAGTCAGCCATGGACAAGAAGCGGTAATTGCTAAAGGTGGTAGAGGCGGAAGAGGAAATATAAGATTCGCAACTCCTAGAAATCCGGCACCCGAAATTGCAGAAAATGGTGAACCAGGAGAAGAAAAAGAAATTGAATTAGAATTAAAAGTATTAGCAGATGTTGGTCTAATCGGGTTTCCTTCAGTAGGGAAATCAACATTGTTATCAGTTGTTTCAGCTGCTCGACCTAAAATTGGAGCATACCATTTTACAACAATTGTACCTAATTTAGGAATGGTGGAAACAGAAGATGGAAGAAGTTTTGTCTTAGCAGATATGCCGGGACTAATTGAAGGTGCTTCTCAAGGAGTAGGATTGGGAATTGAATTTCTACGTCATATTGAACGTACAAGAGTATTGCTTCATGTAATTGATATGAGCGGAATAGAAGGTCGAGTTCCGATAGATGACTACGATACGATTAATAATGAATTAAGAGAATATGATTTAAAATTAAGAGAAAGACCACAACTTGTTATAGCAAATAAAATGGATATGCCTGACTCTCAAAAAAATCTAGCAGAATTCAAAGAAAAGATTGAAGAGTCCGGAGAAAAAATTGAGATATTTGAAGTTTCTGCCATTTCTCAAAAAGGGTTAACAGCAGTATTAACTAGAACGGCTGATCTGCTTGAATCTACTCCAGAATTTCCATTATATGATGAGGAAACAAACGAAGAAGAAAGAGTATTGTACAAACATACTCCTTCAACAGATCACTTTAACATTCTTAGAGAACCAGATGGCACATGGGTATTGACTGGACAAAAACTAGAGAAGTTATACAAAATGACAAATTTTGCGCACGATGAATCAGTTATGCGTTTTGCTCGTCAAATTAGAGGTATGGGAATTGACGAGGCATTAAGAAAGAAAGGTGCTAAAAACGGTGATATTGTGCGTATCGATTCATTTGAATTTGAATTTGTAGAATAATAGTATGTAATGAATTGTATGAAAAATAATGAGACACAATTAGAAGTCGAGGATAGTTATGGATTTATTATTTTTAGGAACTGGATCAGGTGTGCCAGCTAAACATAGAAATGTTTCAAGCATTGCTTTAAAATTACTAGAAGAACGAAATAGTATCTGGATGTTTGATTGTGGTGAAGCCACCCAACATCAGATATTAAATACAACCTTGAAACCGCGTAAAATCGAGAAAATTTTTATCACACATATGCATGGAGATCATATTTTTGGATTACCTGGTATGCTGAGTAGTAGAGCATTTCAAGGAGGCGAGACTCCTTTAACCATTTATGGACCCAAAGGAATCAAACAGTATGTGTTATCTAGTTTTCGGTTTTCAGCATCACACATTAAATATCCTATTAACTTTATTGAATTTAATGAAGAGGGAGTTATATTTCAAGATAATCAATTTAAGGTTATAGTAAAAAAATTAAAACATGGCATCCCTTCTTATGGCTTTAGAATTGAAGAGTCAGATCATGAAGGGACCCTATTGGCTGAAAATTTAAAAGATTTGGGTGTTCCCTTCGGGCCTCTTTTTGGGAAACTGAAAAACGGTGAAACTGTAACTCTTCAAGATGGAAGAGTGATAGACGGGAAAAATTATATTGGACCAACCCAAAAGGGCAGAATAGTCACTATATTAGGCGATACGCTTAAAACCGATAATAGTATTGAGTTATCCAAAGATACAGATGTATTGGTTCATGAAAGTACTTTTAATCATAGTGATATTAAACTTGCTACTAGCTATAACCATTCAACAAATGTCCAAGCCGCTATGGTAGCTAAAGAAGCGAAAGCAAAAATGTTGTTATTGACTCATATTAGTGCTAGATATCTCACTAAAGATGTACAAGCACTTCAAAAAGAAGCCAGAGCGGTTTTTAAGAATACGCACGTAATGTATGATTTGAAAGAAATAAATATTCCACTTGAGAAAACAGGAGCTGAATATTAAATGAATGATTTGTACGGAAAAATTGTGATGATCACCGGAGCATCTTCAGGAATTGGTGAATCTTTGGCTTATGAAGCCGCAAAAAAAGGTGCGACACTTATTTTATCGGCCAGAAGAGAAAACAGACTCAAAGAAGTGAAAGAGCAATGTAATAAAATTAGTACCTCTGACGTTTATGTTTATCCTTTAGATATGTCTGACCCTGATGCAATTGAAGAAACAATGGTAAAAATCGAAAGCAGCGTTGGTAAGATCGATGTACTAATCAATAATGCAGGTTTCGGTCATACTGAAGAATTTATCGCTTATGATTTAAACAAAGCTGAAAACATGTTCAGAGTAAATGTATTAGGGGTAATGTATTTATCTCAACTTGTTGCGATACAGATGGCTGATAGGAAAAGTGGACATATTATTAATGTTGGATCCATTGCTGGTAAGATTGCCACTCCAAAATCTGCGGTGTATTCCGCTTCGAAATTTGCTGTTATTGGGTTTAGTAATGCATTAAGGTTAGAGTTGAAACCTTTAAATATTAAAGTAACGACTATTAATCCTGGTCCAGTTGATACAGCCTTTTTTGATGAATTTGATCCTTCTGGCAGCTACTTGGAAAAAATCGGTGCATTTGTCTTGACTAGTGAAGAAGTTGCTAAAAAGACTATTAATATTATTGGTACAAATAAAAGAGAAGTTAATCTACCATGGAGTTTAGGAGTGGCAGCTAGATTGTATTCTTTATTTCCCTCATTAGGTGATTATCTTATTCTTAGCCAATTTGATAAAAAATAAAACATAATCAATGCAGTTTCTTATTTAAAATGGTATTCTTCTAATAATAAGTTTGTAAAAGGGGATATAATATCATGAAAAAACAATGGAGTTTTGTAGGGGCATTTATATTATTATTTATTGGAGCCGTATTATCTGTCTTAAATGTAGATCCAGTTCCAGTTAACTTTTATTTTGCAACATATGAATGGCCATTAATCATCGTAATTTTAGGATCTATATTGTTAGGTGCGTTGATTGCCTCATTGCTTTCGACCATGAAGATCTATCAAGAAACTAAGATGCGCAAAGATGCTGAAAAAACTGCTAGTACAGCTGATGAAAAGGGAAATGAACGAGTTAAAGAGTTAGAAAATAGATATGAAACTCAAATAGATCAGCTAAAAGAAGAGTTACGTCAAAAAAATACAAAAATTCAAGAATTAAATAACTCGAACAATAATACAATAAATTCTGTACAAGAGTAATATTATTAGTAAAGAAGGACGGGAGGACGTATGAATAAAGAAAAAGTTGCTATATTAACAGATTCTGGTGCAGATGTTCCTGAAACTATAAAAGATCAATTTGATATAAAAGTAATTCCATTAAAGATAATATTTAAAGATGGAGAATATATTGATAAGCTGAATATTACTGCAGAAGAAGTTTATAAACGTATGAGTAAAGAGATTCCAAAAACTTCTTTGCCTGATGGAGAAATGATTAAAGGCATTTTTGATGAAATCAAATCAGAAGGATATGAGAAAGTTATTGCTATAACGATATCAAGTGGTTTAAGTGGTACAAATAATATGGTACGAATCGTGGCAGAAGATTATAAAGACTTAGATGTTTTTGTGCTGGATACTAAGAATATTGGTATAGGATCCGGATTATCCGCTGTTAAAGCTGCCTTTCAAGTAGACCAAGGGATACCATTTGATGAAATAAAAGCTAATTTACAAAAAGGAATAGAAAAAGCAAAAGTATATTTTCACGTTCCCACACTAGAATATCTCCAAAAAGGAGGTAGAATTGGATTAGTCCAATCAGTTTTGGGGAATGTTATGAATCTTAAACCAATCATTACTTGTAACGATGAAGGAATTTATCATACTGTTGCAAAAGTTCGTGGTAAAGCAAAATCAGTTAATAAGACAATTGAATTAGTTGAAAAATATGCAGCTAAATCTAATAAATATAACTTGGCTGTTGCTTATGGTGGAGAAACTGCTTTAGAAGAAGCCAAATCTGTTCGAGAAGTATTGAAGAAGAAATTACCAAAATTCGAACATTTCTTTTTCGATCAAGTTAGCCCTGCGCTAGGTGTCCATACAGGCCCAGGACTAATCGGAATAGGTGTCCAACTTTTAGACGATTAATAAAAGTAAAAGCAAGAGCAATGGATTTGCATTAACCATAGCTCTTGCTTTTTTTATTGTAAGTAAATTATTTCCAAGGAGTGAAATTATTGAGCTTTAAGCAAAGAAAAAAATGGATTATTAATTCAGAATTTGATCAAAAAAAAATCGATTTATTATCCGAAGAACTAGATGTTTCTCCTTTGTTTGTTAAACTCTGTTTAAATAGAGGGCTGCATTCTAAAGAAGAGATCGAACGTTTCATAAATCCAGATGAATCATGGTTCCATGATCCTTTTCTATTGTATGATATGGAAAAAGTAATTGAAAGAATAACAAGTGCAATTGAAACTGGGGAAAAAATCATGATTTATGGAGATTATGATGCAGATGGTGTTACAAGTACAGCAATTTTATATGAAACAATTGAAGCAATTGGCGGAAATGTAGAATATTTTATTCCTAATCGCTTTGTTGAAGGGTATGGTCCGAATAAAGAAGCTTTTGATACTTTTCTTAATAATGAAACAAGCTTAATTATTACTGTGGATAACGGAGTAGCTGGACATGATGCTATTCATTACATACAAGATAAAGGTGTAGATGTTGTTGTCACAGATCATCATGAACTTCCTGAAACACTGCCAGACGCTTATGCCATTATTCACCCCAATCATCCTAAGGGACATTATCCTTTTAAAGATTTATCAGGAGCGGGAGTGGCATTAAAAGTAGCGACTGCTTTATTAGGGGATTTTCCGGCAGAACTGCTAGATTTAGCAGCGATTGGAACGATTGCTGATCTTGTATCTTTAAGAGATGAGAATCGAGCAATCGTTAGCTATGGCCTTAAAGCTATCAGACAGACTCAAAGAATCGGTATACTAAGTTTATTTGATACATTAGCTTTGTCCTTAAAAGAAGTGGATGAAACCACTATTGGATTTAAAATTGCTCCACCAATCAATGCAATAGGCCGTATTGAAAATGCAAGTCCTGTTGTTGAATTACTGACAACATTTGATGAAGAAAAGGCTTCAAAAATTGCTGCTCTTCTTGAAAATAAAAATAAGGAACGTAAAACAATTGTTTCTGATATTTTTGTTGAGGCGATGAATCAGTTAGTAGGACAAGAGGATTCGCTTGTTAATATCCTTGCCAAAGAAAATTGGCATCCTGGAGTTCTGGGAATAGTAGCAAGTAAAATCGTTCATGAGACAGGAAAACCGACTATAATCTTGAATATAGATTCTGAAACGGGAGAAGCTAAGGGCTCTGGGAGAAGTATCAAAGCTTTCAACTTGTTTAAGCATTGTAACGATGTGAGGGGCTTGTTTAGGCATTTTGGAGGACATCATATGGCGGCAGGAATGACTTTGCCAATTGAAAATATCAGTGTATTGCATGAAGCACTTAATGAAGCAGCAAAAGCTATTCAAGAAACCACAGATTTTTTTGAAGAAATTGAAATTGAAGAAGAATGTGCGATAGCAGATATTAGTTTGGAAGCAATCAAAGAAATTGATTCTTTAAAACCTTTTGGAACAGAAAATCCAAGACCAGCATTTCTATTCTCGAATGTTCATCCGGTGGAGTCACGAGCCATAGGGGTAGATCATGCGCACTTGAAGCTGAAAGTCAGTCAAGAGGATTCACTTTTGGACATTATTGCTTTTAATTATGGTGGAAAAGCCGAAGCATTAAAATCAGATTCAAGTGTATCCGTAGTAGGAACCTTGGAAATCAATGAGTGGAATGGAAATAAAAAGCCACAATTACAATTAATGGATTTGGATTTTCAAGAGGCGGTTATTCTCGATAAAAGAACATCTGAATTAAAAAAATCTGATTTTTCTATTAAGCATGCCACATATGTATTCTTTAATAAAAAGAATTATGCTAAATATAGTAAATATGTAACAGAAGAATCACAAGTATTTCTGATAGAGAATATAAAAGATGCAGAGGATTTAAAATTAAACACATCTTCTGTATTGGTAGATTGTCCAGATTCGCTGGAGCTCTTAAAGTATACTCTTGAAGGTAATAAAGAACATGAACTGTATTGCATATTTTATGCTAATGAGAATAACTATTTATTAGGAATGCCTTCAAGAGAGCAATTTACAAAGTTATACAAATTTCTTGCTAAGCATAAAAGTATTGATCTTAAAGAAAAAGGAGCATTACTTTCTAAATATTTAAATTTTGATAAATCTATTTTGAAATTCATAATCAGGGTGTTTTTAGAGGCGGGATTTGTTACAATAGAAGACGGGCTGCTTAATATAAATGCAGAAGTCAAGAAAATGGATGTAGCTGATACACAAGTCTATAAACAAAGAAAAGAAAAAATCAAAGTTGAAGAATTGCTGATTTACAGTTCGTTTAATGAATTGACTAAACTGCTTAAAAGCTTAAATCAAATTCCGATCGAACAATAAAGGAGAGTAAAAATGAATTTAAAAGATTTTGTTGCTGATGTTCCTGATTTTCCACAACCAGGTATCACTTTTCGAGATATCTCACCACTCATGGCTGATGGAAAGGCCTATGGAGAAGCAACTCAGCAGATTGTGAATTATGCTAAAGATAAAGAAGTAGATATGATTGTTGGACCTGAAGCGAGAGGGTTTATTGTAGGGTGTCCAGTAGCTTTTGAATTGGGTATTGGATTTGCTCCTTGCCGTAAAAAAGGTAAACTACCTAGAGAAACGATTGAAGTTAGCTATGGTCTTGAATATGGTAGCGATGCCTTGCAGTTACACAAAGATTCTATTAAACCCGGACAAAAAGTATTAGTTTGTGATGATTTACTTGCTACCGGTGGAACAATAGCTGCTACGATTGAGTTGGTTGAAAAACTTGGCGGAGATGTAGTGGGAACAGCATTTTTTATTGAATTAAAAGATTTGAAGGGTAGAGATAAAATCAAAGGGTACGATATTTTTACTTTAATGGAATATTAATCATTTTAAAAAAGTGTTGGGTCAGTCTTAACGGATTTATACAAATCCGTTAAGAAACTGATTCAACACTTTTTGTTAGGGTTTATGAAAATATATAGATAGTTAACCGTCTTGCGATCTAGTTTGAATAACGTCAATATATGTTTTACTAAAAAGAAAAATAAAGAGTTACTTGCTTGAATAGCAAATTGATTATGCGATTTTTTCATAAGAATAATATAAAACGTCCATTTTCAACTAATTTATTTGTTGAAAATAAATTAAGAAGTTTAAAATAATTAAAGAAACTAGTATAAGTATAGGAATTAATTTTTGTTTATCTAACGAACGGATATCTTGTTTTTCTATTTTATAATTAGGGTTAGCTCGTTTGGTCTGATAATTACTATTCGTACTCATGAAGCTACCATTGGGTAGATTAAACAAGAACAAAATAAAATAGATGATACCAGCTATTAAACTTACGTGAGTATTCCAGACGAAGTGGGCAATGATTCCTAGAATAATCGGAACAAACATTAATAAGAGCAAATTGATATTTTTATGATTCAAATGAGTACTCCTTTTTTATAGATTAATCCAACTGATCAAATAGTGATTTTGGAATTGGTTCGTTCTTTATGCTTTAAACCCCATTCATGCATGGCATCTAAAATTGGTTGAAGCGTTTTTCCATATTTAGTTATCGAATACTCTACACGCGGAGGAACTTGTGCATATACTTTACGTATTATGATTTCTTGAGATTCTAATTCTCGTAATTGTTTGGTCAACATTTTTTGAGTAATTTTAGGTATGGCTTTTTTTAGTTCACTAAAACGCATAGGGCTCTCTGCTAAGAGGTTTAAAAGAATAATAGGTTTCCACTTACCAACTAAAATATCAAGCGATTCGTTTACTTCGCAGAAATCCGGATTTAAGTTCGTCATATGTTCACACGTCCTATAGTATATTTTGTATACTATAGCACTAAAAAGTACCTACTTCAAATCAGGTTATACTTTTAGTATACTATACTTACATAAAATAAGGAGAGTGCTAAGATGAACAATCCTAGAATCTTACCAAAAATCGATCAGTCAAAAGGAATGGAGTTCGGATTATATACACTAGGAGACCATTTACCGAACCCACATACTGGTAAAAGAATATCAGCTAAACAAAGAATTAATGAAATTATTGAAACTGCTGTATTAGCGGAAGAGGCAGGATTAGATGTTTTCCAAATAGGAGAATCGCATCAAGATTCCTTTATTTCACAAGCACATATGATTCTTCTCTCAGCGATTGCTCAAGCTACAAATAAAATCAAATTATCGTCGGGCGCTACAATTATCAGCACTTCTGATCCAGTACGGGTATTTGAGGATGCTGCCACGATTGATCTTTTGTCTAATGGGAGAATGGAAGTTGTAGCTGGTAGAGCTTCAAGAGTGGGGCTGTTTGATTTACTTGGTTATGATCTACAAGATTATGAAGCGTTATTTGAAGAAAAATTTGATTTATTTCTTAAAATTAATGAAAAAGAAGTTTTGAATTGGAAGGGAGAATTTCGGGCACCATTAAGAAATGCTCAAGTTATTCCTAGACCTGACAACAAAGAAAAAGGGCTACCGATTTGGAGGGCAGTTGGAGGATCCTATGCTTCTGCACAAAAAGCTGGACGTATTGGCGTTCCTATGTATCAAGCTCATCTTGGAGGGCCAGCATCTGAATTTAAAAAACCTATCGATTTATATAGGGAAACAGCAGCAAATTCTGGTTTTGATACAGATACTTTGCCTGTAGCAACAGCTGGTTTTTTCTATGCCAGTGATAATAAAATGGATGCCTTTAAAGAATATTATCCTCATGTAAATGAAGGAATGAAGATCACGAATGGTCAAGGATTTCCAAAGCAAGCTTTTGCCCATGGTCAAGATTATAGAAGTGTGATCAATGTAGGAGATCCAGAATTAATTATTGAAAAAATATTGTATCAGCATGAGTTATTTGGGAATCAACGTTATATTGCTCAATTAGATTTTGGTGGAGTTCCGATGGAAAGTATCAAAAAAAATATTGATATTATCGGAGAAAAAATTCTTCCTGCTATAAAAAAATATACTAAAAAATAAAGGAGAGTATCTTAGTGAACATAGTCGTAGTATCAGGATCAAATGTTGGAGAAAAAACGAGTATTGCTGCTAATAAGGTGATGAATGTATTAAAAGAAAAATATTCAGAAGATAACAGCGTTAACTTGCTTGATTTAAAAGAACTTACCTTGGAATTTAGCGATGGAAGAAATTATTTGGATTATACTGGAGATACAAAGTATGTTACGCAGACCTTAATGAATGCAGATATTATTTTTTTTGGTACACCAATTTTCCAAGCTTCTATTCCAGCTTCACTTAAAAATCTTTTTGATCTTCTACCTCAAAAAGCATTTGAATATAAAACTTGCAGTATCGTGACAACTGCTGGGTCAAATAAACATTATCTTATTCCAGAGCAACAATTGAAACCTATACTGGGCTATATGAAAGCTAATATTGTGCCTAATTATGTATATATATTAGATACTGATTTTGATAATGGAGAGATCATTAATGATGATATTCATTTTCGAATAGACAAACTAGTTGAGGATACAATCGTTTTAGCTAAGGCCTATAAAGATATTTGGGCCCAACAAGAAGATTCGTACGGATTTTAAAATAAAAAAACCATGCAGTATGTTGATGTATTCAGATCATATTGATCCGAGCATTTACATACTGCATGGTTAATTTTTAATAGATATGGCTTCTATATAGAGAAATAACTTTTCCTAAAATAGAGACATTTGGCAAAATAATTGGATTCATCGTATCATTTTCGGGCTGTAGACGAATATGACCTTTTTCTTTATAAAATCTTTTACAGGTTGCTTCTTCTTCATCTGTCATAGCAATCACTACATCACCATTTTGAGCAGACTCTTGTTTCTTAACGATCACTTGGTCTCCATCTAATATACCAGCATTAATCATACTATTGCCTCGGATAGTCAGCATGAATAAATTGCCTTTTTCAATTTCTAAATCATTTGGGATAGGAAAATAATCAATTGCTTCTTCAACAGCTAGAATCGGTTCTCCAGCTGTAACAACACCTAGAAGTGGAATGTGGTTTTCGAATTCATCAATCCCGATTTTAATCAATCCTTCTTTTGTAAACTCAATTGCTCGAGGTTTAGAAGGGTCTCTTAAAATAAACCCATTTTTTTCTAGCCTTGCTAAGTGACCATGAACAGTTGAAGTAGAAGAAAGATCGGTAGCTGAACCAATTTCTCGAACAGTAGGTGGATATCCTCGTTTATTTACTTGTTCGTGTATATAACGCAATATTTCAATTTGCTTTTCACCTTTACGGCCTCTAGTTGTCATAAAGTGACACCTCGTCCTTTCAGAGTTTAGTAGGTATTCAGTCATGTATAAGTAATATAATATAAGTCATAATGATTGCTTAGCTTATAAGAATATAAACTATAAAAAAATTATATCATAAACCGAACATTGAATCAAACGAATGTTCGAAATAGAAGTTTTTTTAAATGAAAGTGGAACTCATAAAAATTTAATACTATGCTGAAAATTCGCGAATGGTTATGATTCAATTTGAAATAATGGTATACTTTGATAATAAAGACTTTATACACCAGTCTTTTAGAAATTTTAAAGGAGAATAAGTATGTTACCTAAAAAACAATTAGATCGCATAAATGAATTAGTTCGCAAAGATAGAACTGAGGGATTGACACCTGAAGAAAAAGCCGAACAAAAAGACCTTAGAGAAAAATATATCAAAGCGTTTCGTTCTGGAATGAGAAATCATATTGAAGGAATGAAAGTCGTAGACCCAGAGGGTAAGGATGTTACCCCGCATAAATTAAAGAAAATTCAGCAAGAAAAAGGTATTCATGATAGAAAATAGGTATAGTCAGTAAATTCTACTTTATAAGTAATTTATCTTTTATGAAAGCGTTGAAAAAAACTAGTTTAGATAGTACAATGATTAAGAGCGTTATCATTTTAGCAATAGGAAGGAATGAATATATTTGTTTGATAAAATTGATCAAATGGCAGTAGATACAATCCGAACTTTAAGCATTGACGGAGTTCAAAAAGCAAACTCAGGTCACCCTGGATTACCGATGGGAGCTGCACCAATGGCTTACACCCTTTGGACGCGACATTTAAATGTTAATCCAAAAAATACTAAGTGGTTTGACCGTGACCGTTTCATCCTGTCAGCTGGACACGGATCTATGTTGCTTTATAGTCTTTTACATTTGTCGGGTTATGATGTTAAGATTGAAGATCTGAAAAACTTCCGTCAGTTAGAAAGCCGTACACCTGGGCACCCCGAAGTTCATGTAACAGATGGTGTAGAAGCTACTACTGGACCACTTGGACAAGGTGTTGCTAATGCTGTAGGTATGGCAATGGCCGAAGCACATCTTGCTTCAACTTATAATAAAGATAACTTTAATATTGTCGATCATTATACTTACGCTTTATGTGGTGATGGCGATTTGATGGAAGGTGTATCCCAAGAAGCGGCTTCACTAGCTGGACACTTGAAATTAGGAAAAATGATTATGTTGTATGATTCTAACGATATATCACTAGATGGCCCTACCTCTAAAGCATTTACTGAAGATGTAGGAAAACGCTTTGAAGCATACGGGTGGGAACATATTCTAGTCGAAGATGGAAATGATCTTGATGCAATAGATAAAGCCATTACGGCTGCTAAAGAAACAAAAGATAAACCAACGTTAATTGAAGTTAAGACTATTATCGGTTTTGGTGCTCCTAATGCAGGGACTCATACAGTTCATGGAGCTCCACTTGGACCTGAAGGTGTAACAGCCGCTAAAGAAGCATATGGATGGGAAGGCGAAGATTTCTTCGTTCCTGATGAAGTTGCTGCAAGATTTAAAGAACAGATTGTTGATCAGGGAAGTAAAGCTGAAAAAGAATGGAATAAATTGGTTGAGGAATATAAAGAAACACACGCTGAGCTGGCTGAAAAATTCAGTTTAGCATTAAGTGGAGAACTTCCTGAGAATTGGGATGAATATTTACCGGTTTATTCTGAAGGAGATAAAGCAGCTGCTACTCGTGCAACAAGCGGGGAAGTACTAAATGCATTATCACAATCCATTCCTAATTTATGGGGCGGCTCAGCGGATCTATCAGGTTCTAATAACACGATGATGAAAGAACAATCTGATTTCCAGCCTGGTCACTATGAAGGAAGAAATATCTGGTATGGTGTTCGTGAATTTGCAATGGCTGCCGCTTTGAATGGTATATTACTCCATGGCGGAACAAAATCTTATGTAGGAACGTTCTTTGTATTTAGTGATTATTTACGTCCAGCCGTCCGTTTAGCAGCATTATCTAAAATTCCAGCTATTTATGTACTGACTCATGATTCAATTGCAGTTGGAGAAGATGGGCCTACTCACGAACCAGTAGAGCAAATCTCAAGTTTCAGAGGTATGCATAACCTTTCTTTAATTAGACCAGCCGACGGGAATGAAGTTGCTGCAGCGTGGGAAATCGCGCTTAAATCAACTGATAGACCAACCATGTTAGTATTGACTCGTCAGAACTTACCAGTATTGACTAACTCAGCTAATATGGCTAGAGATAATGTGAAAAATGGTGCTTATGTAATTTCGCCATCTGAAGGGGAAACGCCAGAAGGTATTTTGATTGCTACTGGTTCAGAAGTTTCTCTTGCTATTTCAGCTCAAAAAGAACTGAAGGCTCAAGGAAAAGATGTTTCAGTAGTCTCTATGCCAAGCCAAGATCTGTTTGACTTGCAATCAGCTGAATATAAAGAAGCTGTTTTACCATCAAGCGTTACGAAACGTGTATCAATTGAAATGGGATCATCTTTCGGATGGGATCGTTACATTGGTGTTAAAGGCGCAAGTCTATCTATAGATAAGTTTGGGGCAAGTGGAAATGGTTCATCTGTAGTAGAAGAATATGGATTCACTACAGATAATGTAGTAAAAACTTATTTATCTTTAAATTAATTTTTCGAAATAACTAAGGATTCTGGCAGTGAATACTATAGTCTATTATTTTGAATGGAGCACTCGTGTATTAATTGTCTTCATTCGCTTTAATAACTGTAAAATTCACTGCTTTTCTCTATCTTTCTAAATTAAATATGCAAATACTGCACTTTAGGTTTATTTTTGTTTAAAAGTTGTGTAAAATAGTCGAGTGAGTAATTAGAATTAGCGATATGTGCTTTCGTTTCAATTAAGAACGATATTTATATACATTGATTCTATATTAACAAGAAAATTGGGGAGGAGTGAAAATATGCCAACATGGGGCTGGATAATTTTAGTTATTGTAGCACTTATCGGAGGAGCAGTTGGAGGATTCTTCATTTCGAGAAAATACATGATGGATTATTTCGAGAAAAATCCACCGATCGATGAGAATATGTTACGGATGATGATGCTGCAAATGGGACAAAAACCATCTGAACGAAAAATCAATCAAATGATGAGTCAAATGAAATCTCAACAAAAGAAAAAAAATAATACTAATAAGTAGTAGGTATAAATTTACTAACAAAAATATATAGTTGTTACTTTAAGGAATAATTAAGAAAACGGGCAGAGTTTGCCCGTTTTCTTTTATAATATTATGACACCGTGTCATAATTGGTTATATTATTAGAAGGATAAAAAATAAAATAGGAGTTCAATAGATGGATATATTTAAGCGATTAAGCTGGTTTTTCCTTAAAGAGAAAAAATCATATATGATAGGAATATTCTCGTTGGTTGTTGTTGCACTGCTGCAGCTAATTCCGCCAAGAATAATCGGGATAGTAGTAGATGAAATCGAAACGAATAGCATCACTTCTAAGTCTTTGTCTTTCTGGTTGGGTATTTTACTTATTTCAGCTTTACTTCAGTATATCTTTAGATATATATGGCGGATGAAAATTTGGGGAAATGCTGCAAAATTGGAACAAACAGTCAGAAAGCAACTATACAATCATTTTACAAATATGGATAATCAGTTTTTTCAAAAATATCGTGCCGGAGACTTAATGGCTCACGCGACAAATGACTTGAGAGGATTAAGAATGGTCGCTGGAGGCGGGATTCTTACACTGGCTGATGCTATAAGTGTGGGATTGACTACTCTTTTAGCTATGATATTTGTAGTTGATTGGAGATTGACTTTAATTGCAGTTTTCCCTTTACCACTTTTGGCTATTACATCTAGAGTTTTGGGCCGAAAACTTCATATGAGGTTTAGAGATGCTCAAGCGTCCTTTTCTCAATTGAATGATAAAGTTCAAGAAAGTATTCAAGGAATTAAAGTTCTAAAAACATTTGGACAAGAGAAAGAAGATATTGAAGAATTCAAAGAACAGACAGCTAATGTCGTGGCAAAAAATAGACTAGTATATAAAATAGATTCATTATTTGATCCTGCTATTACTTTAATTATGGGTGTATCATACTTTTTGACCATTTTTATTGGTGGACTATTAATAACTGAAAACGAGATTAGTATAGGAGATTTTGTTACGTTTATCAACTACATTGGTATGCTTGTATGGCCAATGTTTGCAATTGGTCGACTTTTCAATATTATTGAAAGAGGATCAGCTAGTTATGATAGAATCGAAAATTTATTACGAGAAGAATCTTCAATTGTTGAAAGAAAAGGCTCAATTGAGGAGCCTGTAAAGGGCGATCTAAAGTTCGAAATTAAAACATTCTCTTATCCAGATGATGAAGTAATGACTTTACATGATATTCATTTCAGCCTAAGAGCAGGGCATACTTTGGGAATTGTAGGTAAAACCGGTGCGGGGAAAACCACTATTCTTAAATTACTTCTTAGAGAATATGACCGTTATAAAGGAAATATTCAATACGGCTCTCATGATATAAGAGACTATACCTTAGATGCACTACTAAAACAGATTGGATATGTTCCTCAGGACAACTATTTATTCTCAACCACAATTAGAGATAATATTCGTTTTGCCGATCCAAGTTTATCCCAAGAAGAAGTAGAAGCAGCAGCTCGATTAGCTGATATTCATAATGATATTTTGAATCTGCCCGATGGTTACGATACACAAGTTGGTGAACGAGGCGTATCGTTATCTGGAGGACAGAAACAAAGAATCTCAATTGCAAGATCAATCATTACGAATCCTGAGTTAATGATATTGGATGACTCATTGTCAGCAGTAGATGCTAAAACGGAAGAAAGCATTCTTTCCGGATTGAAAGAAAAAAGACAAAAACAGACAACCATTATTGCAGCTCATCGAATTAGTTCTGTAATGCATGCAGAAGAAATTATGGTAGTTGAAGATGGTACAATTGTAGAACGTGGAACGCATGAACAATTATTAAAATTTGGTGGATGGTATAAAGATATGTATCGTCAGCAACAATTAGAGCAGAAATTGGAAGGAGAGGATGAATAATGGAACAGCCAGAAATCATAAAAGATCGATCCATTCCTTTCAAACAGCAGATGCATATACTGAGAAGGATTTTGAAATTCGCTCATCCGTATCGGAAGGAATTTACTGTAGCCATTATTTTCAGTATATTACTTGCGATTATTAATGCAATCTTACCAAGAATTATTCAAGTATTTATTGATGATCATATAACCCCTGGAGATGCTACTTTAAGAATTATTCTATTTTTTGCGGCACTTCATTTTGGGGTAACCTTGATTCGGATGATCGTCTGGTATTTTGAACTGTATATCTTTAATATGGCATCAGAAAAAACAGTGAAAAATATTCGCGAAAGTCTTTATACAAAACTTCATAGTTTAGGTATGAGATTTTTTGATCAGACTTCAACGGGCTGGATTATCACTAGAGCAACCAATGATACAGAAGCTATGAAAGATTTCTGGAATGTTTTCCTAACGATTATGCAAGGTGTGTTTGGTGTAGTCATTTCTTTAAGCGCAATGTTTATCTTGGATGCTTCTGTTGCAGTATGGATCTTATTGTTTGCACCTGTTTTATTGATTGTAATAAGGTTTTATCAAGTATATAGTTCTAAGACTTATGTCAGCATGAAATCAAAGTTGAGCTCATTAAATACAAAGTTGGCTGAAACAATTAATGGAATGTCGATTATACAACAATTTAGACAAGAACGACGCTTACAGAAAGAGTTTGAAGAAACTAATCGTTCTTATTTTGATTCTAGATATTCAATGGTTAGAATCAATGCAATTTTATTAAGCCCCATCATTAATTTCTTATATACAATTGCAGTAGTTCTGATATTAGCAATTTTCGGGATTAATGCTTTAAATAGTCCAATCGAAGTAGGGATTATTTACGCTTTTACTTCTTATGCTAATGACTTTTTTAGACCATTAACAAGATTAATGGATAGCTTGAGTCTGTTTCAAGATGGGATAGTTTCAAGTAGCCGAATCCTTAAAGTGATGGATAATGAAGAATATACGCCGCAACAAAACAATATAGCGGGAGCAGAAATAGAGATAGGAAAAATTGAATTTAAAAATGTCTCTTTCTCTTACGATGGCAAATCAGATGTACTAAAAAATATTAGTTTCAATGTGAATCCTGGAGAAACAGTAGCACTAGTAGGACATACAGGCAGTGGTAAATCTTCAATAATAAATGTGCTTATGCGATTCTATGATTTCCAAAAAGGAGAAGTTCTAATTGATGGTAGATCTATAAAAGATTATCCTATGAGAGAGTTAAGAAGAAAAACTGGACTTGTTCTACAAGATTCTTTCTTATTCTATGGCACTATAAAAGATAATATTAGAATAAAAAATAACGAAATAAACGATCGTGAGATTATTCAAGCTGCAAGGTTTGTTCAAGCTGATCAGTTTATTGAAGACTTGCCAGGAGACTATGATGCAAGAGTAGTTGAGCGAGGAGCAAGTTTCTCTAGCGGACAAAAACAGTTGATTTCTTTTGCTAGTACAATTGTTAGAGATCCGAAGATACTGATTTTGGATGAAGCAACTGCTAATATTGATACCGAGACAGAAGCACTCATTCAAGAAGGGCTGAATAGAATGAGAAAAGGTCGCACTACAGTAGCAATTGCTCATAGACTTTCAACAATTCGGGATGCTGACCAAATATTAGTATTAGAAGATGGGAGAATTATCGAACGTGGAACACATGATGACCTCATTTCTAAAGGCGGTAAGTATAAAGATATGTATGAATTACAAAATATTGGATTACAAACCAAATGATAAAAGTGGAAGGCTAAGTATCTCTAGCCTTCCACTTTTATTTATTAAATATGAAAATGATTAATTAATTTATACGGTCTAGTTCTTCAAAGGCGGTTTGGATTTTTTCAGAGTAATACTGATTGATATCTTCAATACCATCAATTTTTCTTTCAACATAAAAAGGATCTCCGATTTTCACAATTGCTTTTTTACGCTTGAAAATATCTTTGATTGTATAGGGTCCCTCGTAAACAACGGGTACAATTTGACGTTTGCTGGCTCTAGCAATTGTTACTGCTCCTCCTTTTAATTCTTGTGAATGTCTAGTGCCAGAAGGGAAAATCACTAAACTAAGCTTGTTTTCTTTTAATATTTTAACTGGTTTTTTTATGGCACTAGGTTGTGGATTATCACGATCGACTGGAAATGCATTCATTTTAGTAATGAACCATCCAAATATTTTATTATTAAATAATTCTTTTTTAGCCATAAAGCAAAATTGACGAGGACTAGCCGCTAAAACGATAAAAACTGGATCAATCAGAGATCTGTGCGGAGCTATTAGAACGTAGGTTTCATCCTTGGGTAATTTTTCTCGATTAATAAATTTAGGTTTTCCATTAAAAATATAGATAAGAATTCGAATAAATCCTCTAACAAAAGAAAAAAACACGTATTGACACTTCCTTTATTTAATTTCTAATCTTTATAATTATGCGATAATCAAAAGAAAGAAGCAAGTTTTTTTAAATGGTTTGCTATTTAGAGATTGATTATGTATAATTAAAGGCGGTGTAAAAATACACTAATTTCACACTTTGCTGGATGTAGTGAAAGGTGCTCTGTAGCCATGGAGTCTTCATACAAACGAAAGCAAAGGCGGAAAAAAACCATAATGGAGGAATGTACAAATGGCAGTAGTATCAATGAAACAACTATTAGAATCAGGTGTTCATTTTGGTCACCAGACACGTCGCTGGAATCCAAAAATGAAACGTTATATCTTCACAGAAAGAAACGGAATCTACATCATCGACTTGCAAAAAACAGTTCGTATGATCGATCAAGCATATAACTATGTCCGTGAAATCGCTGAAGATGGTGGAACAGTTCTTTTTGTAGGAACTAAAAAACAAGCACAAGACGCTATTAAAGAAGAAGCAATTAGAGCTGGATCATACTACATCAATCACCGTTGGTTAGGTGGAACACTTACTAACTGGGATACAATCCAAAAACGTATTACTCGTTTGAAAAAACTTGAAAAAATGGAAGAAGATGGAACTTTTGAAGTCCTTCCTAAAAAAGAAGTTGGGATCTTACTGAAAGAGCGTGACCGTTTAGATAAATTCTTAGGCGGAATCAAAGATATGCCTAAACGCCCTGATGTATTATTTGTCGTTGATCCTCGCAAAGAGCATATTGCAGTTAAAGAAGCTCAAAAATTAAATATTCCTATCGTTGCTATGGTAGACACAAACTGTGACCCAGATGAAATCGATGTAATCATTCCTTCAAACGATGATGCAATTCGTGCAGTTAAGTTATTAACTAAAACTATTGCAGATGCTGTAATTGAAGGAAACCAAGGTGAAGAAGGATTTGAAGAAGAAGTTAAATCTGACTCACTTGATAAAATTGTTGAAGTTGTAGAAGGCGACAACGAATAATTTTTAGAACTATATCTAATAGTTCTTTACATTTCGATTAGGAGGAATTACATTGGCAAACATTAAAGCAGCACAAGTAAAAGAGTTGCGCGATAAAACAGGCGTTGGAATGATGGACGCTAAAAAAGCACTTGTAGAAACAGACGGAGATTTAGATGCAGCGATTGATTACCTGCGCGAAAAAGGTGTTTCTAAAGCAGCTAAAAAAGCTGATCGCATTGCGGCAGAAGGCTTAGCTAACGTTTATTCTAGTGGAAACTCTGCAGCAATTGCAGAAATCAACTCTGAAACAGATTTCGTTTCTAAAAATGAAAAATTTCAAAATTTAGTTAAAAATATTTCTAAAACAATTGTGGAAAATAAACCAGCTACAGTTGAAGAAGCACTTGAAGTGAAAATGGAAGACGGTACAGTTGGTTCAGTTATTACTGAAGCTACTCAAACTATCGGAGAAAAAATTACTTTACGTCGTTTTGCAATTTTAGAAAAAAATGATGGCGAAGTATTTGGAGACTACGAGCACATGGGTGGTCGTATCACTGTACTTGCATTAGTTGAAGGAACAGATAATGAAGAAGTGGCTCGCAATGTTGCAATGCATATTGCAGCAATTGATCCTAAATACATTACTCGTGATGAAGTGCCTCAAGAGACTCGTGATCATGAATTAAATGTTCTATCTGAACAAGCTAAAAATGAAGGTAAACCAGCTAATATCGTAGAAAAAATGGTTCAAGGTCGCTTGAACAAATGGTTAGCTGAAATTAGCCTTGTAGATCAACCATATGTTAAAGATTCAGATAAAACTGTTGGCCAATATCTAAAAGAAAATGGCGCAACTGTTAAATCATTTATCCGTTATGAAGTTGGAGAAGGAATCGAAAAACGTTCAGAAGACTTTGCGGCTGAAGTACAAAGCCAATTAGGTAAGAAATAAAGTTAGTCTTTAAATTAGGTAGGGACGTGATCGTTAGCGTTCCTGCCTTTTTTACAGCCTAATACATACTAAACCGCCTTTTTATAATGAACTATAAGATGGAATATGGTAAACTAAATGTGTATGACTGATGGAGGGAAATCATAATGACAGAACCTAAATATAAGAGAATTATACTGAAATTAAGTGGAGAAGCCTTAGCCGGAGATACTGGGTTTGGGATACAGCCTCCTACTATTGATGAAATTTGCCGAGAAATTAAAGATGTACATGATCTTGGTGTTGAAATCGCTATTGTAGTTGGTGGTGGAAATATCTGGAGAGGTCATGTAGGATCTGAAATGGGAATGGAAAGATCTCAAGCAGATTATATGGGGATGATTGCAACCGTTATGAATGCACTAGCATTGCAAGATTGTTTGGAAAATACTGGCGTCCCTACACGTGTTCAGACATCGATCGAAATGAGACAAGTAGCTGAACCTTATATCCGTCGGAAAGCAATTAGACATTTAGAAAAAGGTCGAGTGGTAATTTTTGCGGGCGGAATTGGTAGTCCATATTTTTCAACGGATACCACAGCTGCGCTACGGGCAGCAGAAATTAATGCTGATGTAATCATGATGGCCAAAAATAATGTAGATGGTATTTATTCTGCTGATCCTAATATTGATAAAACGGCAGTTAAATATGAAAAACTTACGTATCTTGAAATTATCAATCAGTCACTTCAAGTTATGGATACCACAGCTTCTTCATTTAGTATGGATAATGACATTCCATTGGTCGTATTTAATCTGAATCAAACGGGAAATATCAAACGTGTAGCTTTAGGAGAAACAATCGGCACAACAGTCAGGAGGACTCATAATGAGTGATAGTATATTAAAAGACACAGAAACTAGAATGAAAAAAGCAGAACAAGCATATGTTAGAGAATTAGGTTCAATCAGAGCGGGACGAGCAAATCCAAGTTTGTTGAATCGTGTGAACGTAGAGTATTATGGAGCTGAAACACCTTTGAATCAATTAGCTCAAATTTCAGTACCTGAAGCAAGAGTTTTATTAATTACTCCGTATGATCAAAATTCAGTAGGGGATATTGAAAAAGCTATTAATCAATCAGATATTGGTATCCCACCTTCAAACGACGGCACTGTCATTCGATTAGTTGTTCCTGCTTTAACTGAAGAACGTAGAAAAGAAATCGCTAAACAAGTAGGAAAAGAAGCTGAAAATGCAAAGATTTCTATTAGAAATATTAGACGTGATTCGATTGATTCATTGAAAAAAGCAGAAAAAAATGGTGATTTAACAAAAGATGATCTTAGAGATTATGAAGAAGAAGTGCAAAAATTAACGAATAGCAGTGTAGCAGCAATTGATAAATTATCAGCTGAAAAGGAAAAAGAAATTTTAGATGTATAATTAAATAATGCAAGGAGATTTTGATTATCTCCTTGCATTATTTGTTTTAGATACATAATAGGGTTGAAGAATTAACTTTGTAATTTTTCAATAATAAATTTATTTACTAGTTTTGTCACTATAGTAGTTATAATTAACCCAATAATGTAATTTTTTAATTTTGTTTTCAAATTAACTGCCTCCTCGTATACAGTGCTTTAATCTATAACATAATTATACCAAAATTCCCTTATTTTGAATAATTTTTTGATTGTGATTTAGAATTGGACTAAACTATGGATATTGTATTTTATCCATAACCAAAAATCCTTATAAGAATTTTATATATTTTGATATGGTAATTTCAAATATTATTTACTACAATAGAATAGATGTAGAATAAATACTTGGAGGTTTTGATGTGGGGAATTATCCACAGGTAGATACAGTGATTGATCATATCCCTGACCACGTAGCAATCATTATGGATGGAAATGGCCGTTGGGCTCAGCAGACAGGAAGAGAACGTAAGGATGGCCATCAAGAAGGTATGGAAGCAATTAGACGAGTTTCGATTCGAGCAAGCGAAAGAGGCGTCAAAGTACTAACTCTATATGCTTTCTCCACAGAAAACTGGAAAAGACCACCTCAAGAGGTTAAATTTCTTATGCAGCTTCCTGTTAAATTCTTTGATCGATTTGTACCTGAGTTGCAAGAAAATAATATAAGGGTCAACATGATTGGATTTAAGGACAAAGTACCTGGATCTACTAAGAAAGCTATAGAGAAAGCAATTGATGAAACTAAACATAATACTGGGATGGTATTGAATTTCGCTTTTAATTATGGTGGAAGAGCTGAAATAGTAGAAGCAACAAAATCGCTTTTTGATAAAATTACAAGTGGAGAACTAAACAAGAAAGATATATCAGAAGAAATATTTCAGGCAGAATTACTTACAAACTCTATTACTCCATACGATAATGTAGATCTCTTAATAAGAAGCAGCGGTGAGCAAAGATTAAGTAATTTTCTGCTATGGCAAAATGCTTATAGCGAATTTTATTTTTCGAAACTGTTCTGGCCTGATTTCACAGGTGAAATTTTAGATAAAGCTCTACTGGATTATCAAAATAGAAGCCGTCGCTATGGGGCGATTTGATTAAATAGATTCAGGAGGAGACGAATGAAACAACGTTCTATGACAGCAATTATTGCACTATTATTTTTTGTGCCGATTATTTATATCGGTTCATGGGTACTGGAAGCGTTTATAGTTCTACTGGCTATTACTGCTTTGATGGAAATTCATCAAATGAAAGGGATAAATCCTATTTCCATCCCTACCTTGGTTTCTTCAGTAGCACTTATATTTGTGATTTTATATAAAAGGATATTAGAAGTTTTTCCAGTTTTGCCAGATAATGGATCTTTATTTGCGTTATTAATATTAATACTAATATCCTTGACACTAGTGGTTAAGGACTACACAATTGAAGATGTTGGAATATCATTCGTTGGTATTTTATATATAGGTACTGGATTTCATTCCTTCATATTGACTAGAGAAACAAATATTCACTTATTAATATTATCTTTATTGATTATTTGGTCAACAGATACAGGAGCTTATCTAATTGGAAGGAAGTTTGGAAAAAATAAACTAGCACCTCTTATTTCCCCAAATAAAACAATTGAAGGCTCTATCGGTGGCATTATTATTGCAATGATTGTTTCGGTGATTTATCTTCTATTATTCCCAACCAACTGGCCGATCTTATTAATGTTACCTTTAGTGGTGGTGCTTTCAATAGCTGGACAAATCGGGGATTTAATTGAATCAGCAATTAAGCGCCATTTCGGAACTAAAGACTCTGGTAATATATTACCAGGACATGGCGGTATATTTGACCGTTTTGATAGTTTACTATTCGTTTTATCAGTGATGTTTATAATGGGTTTAGTTTAATGACAAGGTATTAAAGGAGAGCATAAATGGTTAAAACTATATTAGTCTTTTTACTTGTTTTCGGTATAATCGTGATCGTTCATGAATTTGGTCACTTTTATTTTGCTAAAAGAGCGGGTATACTAGTAAGAGAATTTTCAATTGGATTCGGACCCAAGCTTTTCTATCATAGAAAAGGAGAAACTACTTATACCGTGCGATTGCTTCCAGTCGGTGGGTATGTAAGGATGGCAGGATATGAGGAAGAAGCAGATCTTCGGGCAGGTATGCCAGTTTCACTTTTTCTGAATGAAGAAAATAAAGTAGAAAAAATTGATCTTCAAAATAAGTTGCAGAGTGTGGACAGCGTTCCGATAGAAGTAACAAACTTTGATCTCGAAGAAAAACTATTTATAGAAGGCCGAATTGAAGGACAGATTGATGCAATTCAAACTTATCAAGTTACGCGAACTGCTTTACTCGTTGAAAAAGACGGAACGACCCTTCAAATTGCACCTAAAGATAGACAATTTCAGTCTGCGTCTTTAATTAATCGAATGCTCACGAATTTTGCAGGGCCTTTGAATAATTTTATACTGGCAATTATAGCCTTCATTCTATTGGCGTTTGTTCAAGGTGGTGTCCCATCTGAAGAGGCGCTGGTTGGTAATGTGCAAGAAGATACACCGGCAGCTGCAGCAAATATTGAAAGTGGAGACAAAATTCTTTCAATTGATAATACTGAAATTGAGTCTTTTAGACAGATGATTACGATTGTTGGCGAGGCCCCTGAGACTCAAAGAACCTTCACAATTGAAAAGGCAGATGGAACTATCATTGAAGAAACTATTATGCCAGAATCAGTTGACAACGGACAAGGCGAGCAAGTTGGCAGAATTGGTGTTGAAGTATCTTTTGATCGTTCATTTTTCAGTAAAATCAAATTTGGATTTACTGAATCATGGTCAATTGTTTCACAAATTTTTGTGATCCTGGGTTCATTTCTTACTGGGGGATTTAGCATTGATAAACTGGGTGGACCTGTAGCAATATTTGCGACAAGTCAAAACGTAGCGCAAGCAGGAATATTAGGTATTATCAGCTTCATTGGCTTTTTAAGTGTTAACCTTGGAATTATGAATTTATTACCTATCCCAGCGCTTGATGGAGGTAAGTTACTTTTAAACATTATTGAAGGTATTCGCAAAAAACCAATCAGTGAAGAAAAAGAAGGAATCCTTACTTTGATAGGGGTAGGATTTCTGCTCATTTTAATGTTAGCTGTCACTTGGAATGATATTCAAACATTTTTCTTAAATTAGTAATTTTAAAGGAGATTTAATTCATGAAACAATCAAGACTATTCGTTCCCACTTTAAGGGACACACCAAATGATGCTGATGTAATTAGTCATCAGCTCTTACTAAGAGCTGGGTATATAAGACAGTTGTCTTCAGGAATCTATACGTATCTTCCACTAGCTCATAGAGTCCTTGAGAAGATTAAAGCGATTATTAGAGAAGAAATGAATAAAATAGATGGGTCAGAAATGCTTTTGCCAACGCTGCTACCTGCTGATTTATGGAAAGAATCTGGGAGATATGAGACATATGGCGAAGATTTAATTAAATTACAAGATCGACATGAACGGGATTTTATTTTAGGTCCTACACATGAGGAAACATTTACAAGTTTGATTAGAGATGAAGTAAAATCATACAAAAAATTACCATTGATGCTTTATCAGTTTCAGACAAAATTTAGAGATGAAAAAAGACCTAGATTTGGTTTGATGCGTGGTCGAGAATTTATTATGAAAGATGCTTATACGTTTCATGACAATTACGAGAGTCTAGATGAATCTTATAATCAAATTGCTGAAGCGTACACTAATGCATTTAGCCGTATTGGCTTGAATTTCCGGTCAATCATCGGGGATGCTGGAGCAATGGGTGGGAAAGACTCTATTGAATTTATGGCATTAGCAGAAGCTGGAGAAGATGTAGTTGTTTACTCAGATTCAAGCGAATATGCTGCGAATTTGGAAATGGCAACAAGCTTATATAAGTCCCAGCCAAAAATAAAAGTTCAAAATGATCTCGAACTAAAGGAAACACCCGATGTTAAAACGGTTAAAGAAGTGGCAGATTATTTAAATGTAAACCTTAATCAAGTATTGAAATCTGTTTTGTATGTTACGGATGAACAAAAACCTGTACTTGCAATTGTTCGTGGAGATCATGAAGTGAATGAGGTTAAATTACGGACAATCGTCGGTGCTCAAGACATTGAGCCAGCGACAGAAGGCCAAGTAAAAGAGCTGTTCCATACTGTAGCGGGTTATGTTGGACCAATTGATTTAAGCGAAGAAGTTACTGTTATTGCTGATTTATATATTCAAGATATAGTTAATGCAGTATCCGGAGCGAATCAAGAAGGGAAACATTATACAAATGTAAACCCAGGTAAAGACTTCATACCTAATCAATATGCAGATGTTAGAGTCGTAAACGAAAATGAACCATCTCCTGATGGGCATGGTAAACTTAAATTTGCGAGAGGAATTGAGATTGGACATATCTTTAAATTAGGTACAAGATACTCAGAATCAATGAATGCAACAGTTCTAGATAATAACGGAAGACAGACTCCTGTAATCATGGGCAGTTATGGTATAGGGGTGAGCCGTTTACTATCAGCAGTAGCAGAGCAATATTCTGACGAAAAAGGTTTGATATGGCCAAATTCAATTGCACCATTTGATGTGCATATCATTCCCATCCAGATGAAAGACGAAGCACAGAGAGAACTAGCAAAGGAATTATATGAGGTACTTGAAGCTAAAGAACTCTCCGTATTAATTGATGACAGACAAGAACGTGCAGGAGTCAAATTTAAAGATGCTGAACTAATTGGTATTCCGGTACGTATAACTGTCGGGAAAAAAGCTTCAGAGGGTATTGTAGAATTAACATTTAGAAAAAGCGGCGAAATGGTGGAAATTAAAAAAGATGATTTGATGGATACATTGAGTATTTTAAATCATAGTGAATAATTTGTAGTTGAGGAGAAACCGAAGCAATCCATAATTGTTTTCTATTCAGGAAAAATCGTCATATTCGCTAAGTTGAATGGACGATTCTTCTCTAGAGTATAGCCAATTATGCTTAGCTTATTAATGGATTCTCCTTTTATTTGTAATTAAAGATCGAGAAAGAAGGCACTTATTTTGAGTCTAAATCAGCAAGAACTATTTCAAACACTTCTTCAGCAAATCAATCTGAATCCTACCCCAGATCAGAGGATAGGTTTAGAAAGTGGCTCGGTGGAATCAGTCATAGTGCACAAGCATTCTAAGACTTGGCAGATCACTTTGACCTTTACGGATATCTTGCCGTTCGAGACCTATACTCTGTTAAATGATCAACTCCAAAGAGGATTTAAAGATATTGCTCAGATCGAATTAATCATTTTAACTGAGCAACCGGTTATAACCACAGAAAAATTAAGAAACTACTGGAGATTAGCTTGTAAGGGTAGTGAAGTAGATTCTCCTTTGTGTAATGATATTTTTGAAAATAGTTATCCAGAGTTAAAAGGAAAAAAAATTTTATTTTACATTGAACATGAACTGACAAAGAACAAATTTCAAGATGATTTTTTCCCGAAAATAGCAGATCAGTACATTAAAATGGGGTTTCCAAAGCAACTTAAGATTGAAGCAGTAGTAGATGAAAAAATTAGTGATGAGAAGTTATCGGCTTTTAAACAACAAAAAGAAGAAGAAGATTTATTGTTAGCAGAGCGTTTAACTAAAAATATTGAGCAGGCTAATATCAATAAAGAGAAAAGAAGAGAAACGTCTCCGACAGGACCAGTTAAATTAGGGAGAACGATTCAAGAAAACGATCCAGTTCGTCAAATGAGTACGGTCATTGAAGAAGAAAGAAGTGTCACTCTTGAAGGGTATGTTTTTGATGTTGAAGTAAGAGAACTTCGCTCTAAACGAAAATTACTAATATTCAAAATTACTGACTATACTTCTTCATTTACCTGTAAGAAATTTTCTAATAATGCTTCAGATGAAGAAATATTTGGAAGTATCAAAAAAGGAATGTGGCTAAAAGTTCGCGGCAGCGTTCAAGAAGATACATTTATGAGAGATTTAGTTGTCAATGCTCAAGATGTTCAAGAAACCAGCCATGTAGAAAGAAAAGATTCACAACCAGATGATGAAAAGCGGGTCGAATTGCATGCTCATACAACCATGAGTCAAATGGATGCAACAATCACAGCGACTGATTTAGTTGAACAAGCTGCAAAATGGGGACATAAGGCAATTGCGATTACAGATCATGGTGTTGCTCAATCATATCCAGACGCTCATTCCACAGGTAAAAAGCATAGTGTTAAAATTATTTATGGACTAGAGGCTAACCTTGTCGATGATGGAGTTCCAATTGCTTATAATGTTTCGGATGATCATCTTCCAGAAGCTACATACGTAGTCTTTGATGTGGAAACGACGGGGCTGTCTGCCATTTATGACAATATAATAGAATTGGCTGCAGTAAAAATGCATAAAGGCAATATTATAGAAGAGTTTCAAGAATTTATAGATCCTGGTCATCCTTTATCAGATACAACAATCAATCTGACTGGTATAACGGATGATATGGTTAAAGGTTCTAAAACAGAAAAAAAAGTACTAGAAGAGTTCAAAGCTTTCAGTGAAGGGTCGATCCTGGTCGCTCATAACGCCAGTTTTGACATGGGATTTTTAAATACAGGTTATCAGAAAAATGATATGCCTGTTTCTAAGCTGCCAGTAATTGATACGCTGGAACTTTCCAGATTTTTGCATCCGACATTCAAAACACATCGTTTGAATACATTGGCGAAGCGCTATGGTGTCGCTTTAGAACAACACCACAGAGCTATTTTTGATTCAGAGACAACGGCACATTTGCTTTGGGCCTTTCTTAAAGAAGCTTCAGAGGAATACTCGATAGAGATTCATCATCAGTTAAATGATTATATGGGTCAGGGTGATGCCTATAAAAGAACACGACCAAGTCATGTTACAATACTTGCGCAATCTCAAATCGGATTAAAGAATCTATTTAAGTTGATCTCAGCCTCTCTAACCGAATATTTTTATAGAGTTCCTAGAGTACCACGGTCTCTACTTGAAAAGTATAGAGAAGGTTTGATAGTGGGCTCAGGGTGTGCCCAAGGTGAAGTTTTTGAAGCGATGATGCAAAAAGGTTTTGACGAAGCAAAGAAATTAGCAAGACACTATGATTATCTGGAAATTATGCCTAAAGGGGCTTATAAACATTTAATAGACCGAGAAATGGTAAACTCTGAAAAAGATCTTGAAGATATTATCTCAAATATTGTGAAAATTGGTGAAGAATTATCTATTCCTGTAGTGGCTACCGGAAATGTTCATTATGCAAATCCTGAGGATGCCATTTATCGTGATATTCTGCTAGAAACTTTAAATAAAGGTGGCTTCAATAAATCTAAGAATCCTGAAGTTCACTTCAGAACGACTGATGAAATGCTAGAAGACTTATCTTTCTTAGGTAAATCAAAAGTTAAAGAAGTTGTCGTTACGAATTCACAGAATATTGCTGACAGTGTTGAGGATAATATTTCTCCGGTTAAACAAGACCTGTTTACTCCGAAAATGGAAGGATCAGAGCAAGAAATCCGTGAGATGAGTTATACTGAAGCTCATCGATTATACGGAGATCCCCTGCCTGAGATTATTGAAAAGCGTTTAGAAAAAGAATTGGATAGTATTATCGGAAATGGGTTTTCTGTAATTTATCTGATATCTCAAAAGTTAGTTCATAAAAGCGTAAATGAGGGGTATCTTGTTGGATCGCGTGGTTCAGTTGGATCAAGTTTTGTAGCGACTATGACTGGAATTACAGAAGTTAACCCTATGCCACCTCATTATCGCTGTCCTGAATGTAAGTTTTCTGAATTTTTTACTGAAGGTGAAGTAGGTTCTGGATTTGATTTACCGCCAAAAACCTGCCCGAATTGTGAACATCAGATGGTGATGGACGGACATGATATTCCTTTTGAAACTTTCTTAGGTTTTAATGGAGATAAAGTTCCTGATATTGATCTGAACTTCTCAGGAGAATACCAAGCTAAAGCCCATCATTATACAAAAGAATTGTTTGGTGAGGAATACGTCTACCGTGCTGGAACAATTGGAACGATTGCAGATCGAACAGCATTTGGATTTGTTAAGGGATACGAAAGAGACAACCAAATGACAATTCGCTCAGCTGAAATTGACAGACTAGCTAAAGGATTAACTGGGGTTAAAAGGACTACAGGTCAGCATCCCGGTGGAATTATTGTCATTCCTGAATATATGGATGTTTATGACTTTACGCCTATTCAGTATCCAGCGGATGATCAGAATTCAGAATGGAAGACCACACATTTTGATTTCCATTCCATTCATGATAATGTTTTGAAATTAGATATATTAGGCCATGATGATCCTACAATGATTCGAATGCTTCAAGATTTATCAGGTATTGATCCTAAAACGATCCCTGTTAATGATCCTGGAGTTATGCAGTTATTTAGTGGTACAGAAGTACTAGGGGTAGATGAAAGCCAAATATTTTCGAAAACTGGTACACTGGGTGTCCCAGAATTTGGAACACGATTTGTTCGTCAAATGCTTGAACAAACAAACCCGACTACTTTTGCAGAGCTACTACAGATTTCTGGTTTATCTCATGGAACGGATGTCTGGCTTGGAAATGCTGAAGAGTTGATTCGACAACAGAACATACCGCTATCGGAAGTAATTGGCTGTCGGGATGATATCATGGTTTATCTGCAGCACAAAGGAATCGATGATAGTATTGCCTTTCAAATTATGGAACATGTTCGTAAAGGAAAAGGGATACCTGAAGAATGGCAACAAATCATGCGTGAGAATAATGTACCGAAATGGTATATTGATTCATGCCTTAAAATTAAATACATGTTTCCTAAGGCCCATGCTACAGCATATGTTTTGATGGCTTTGCGAGTTGCTTATTTCAAAGTACATCATCCTTTATATTATTATGCTGCATATTTTTCTATTCGGGCAAGTGATTTTGACCTTCAAGCGATGAGTCAAGGTAAAGCATCGATAAAAGCAAAAATGAAAGAAATAACAGATAAAGGACTAGATGCTTCTACAAAAGAAAAAAATCTTTTAACTGTTCTTGAATTAGCGAATGAAATGGTTGAAAGAGGCTATAACTTCAAAATGGTTGATGTTGAAAAATCGCATGCATCAGATTTTATAATTGAAGGTGATTCCCTATTAGCTCCTTTTCGATGCGTACCTTCATTAGGAGGAAGCGTAGCAAATGCAATTGTAGATGCTAGACAAGAAAGTCCATTTCTTTCAAAGGAAGACCTTTCCAAAAGAGGTAAAGTATCAAAAACTGTAATTGAATATTTGGATTTAAATGGTGTCTTAGAGCATCTACCGGATGAAAATCAGTTATCACTATTCGATATTTAGTACAGTATTTCTAAATCTCTTTTATAATAGCTTGAAAATGGCATGTAAGTTGCGTGTTTACGGGATATATGGTAAAATATTCTATGAGTAAAGTAATATTCTTTTAGAGTGAGCGCATCCCGCTCACTCTTTTTAATGAAAAAATGAAAAGTAGCCATCAAAATGATTGAGAGGAGATGCTTTTTGAGTACAGTAGATAAAGTAACATCCCTTGCGGACCCAGTTGCTCAACAATTAGGATATGAGTTAGTGGATGTGGAATATGTTAAAGAAGGTAAAAATTGGTTTTTACGTTTATATATAGATAAAGACGGTGGCGTTGATCTGGATGATTGTACTCGCTTCAGTGAGAAGATAGGAGAGACATTAGATTCACAGAAAGTTGATCCAATTCCGCATCCTTATTATCTTGAAGTATCTTCACCAGGAGCGGAAAGACCTTTAAAAAAAGAAAAAGATTTTCAAGAAGCATTAGGTCAGTATATACACGTTTCTTTGTATCAGCAGATCGAAAGTGAAAACACATTTGAAGGTACTTTGAAAGAATTGAATGAGGACTCGCTTACACTAGTTATTAGGATTAAGACTAGAGAGAAAGAGTTGATAATTGATAGAAAGAATATTGCTAAAGCTAGATTAGCGATCAAATTCTAATTTTATTTGTTCAATAGATGAAAAAAATTAACAAAGGGAGTAAAATAATGAGTAAAGAGTTAGTAGCAGCCCTTGAAACACTTGAAAAAGAAAAAGGCATTTCCAAAGAGATAGTTATTGAGGCATTAGAAGCTGCGTTAGTTTCAGCATATAAACGCAATTACGGTACAGCACAAAATGTTGAAGTAGAATTTGATGACGACAATGGCGAAATCAAAGTATACCAAGTTAGAGAAGTTTCAGAAGAGGTATATGATTCACAACTAGAAATTAGTTTGACAGATGCTCTTGAAATTAATAAAGCATATGAAATTGGAGATAAGATAAGGTTTGAAGTTACACCAAAAAACTTTGGTAGAATTGCTGCTCAAACAGCTAAACAAGTTATTATGCAAAGAATGCGCGAAGCTGAGCGTTCAATAGTATATAATGAGTATATTGAGTATGCTGATGATTTAATGACGGGTACTGTAGAAAGACAGGATAACCGGTTTATATACATCAATTTAGGCAAAGTTGAAGCAGTTTTATCTAAACGTGATCAAATAGAGAATGAACGTTATAATACGCATGATCGTATCAAAGTTTATGTAAGTAATGTTGAAAATTCTACTAAAGGACCCCAAGTATTTGTTAGTAGAACGCATCCGAATTTGATCAAACGACTTTTCGAGCAAGAAGTACCTGAGATTTTTGATGGGACAGTGGAAGTTGTATCGATCGCTCGTGAAGCAGGAGATCGCTCTAAGATTGCGGTTATGTCTCGTGATGAAAATGTAGACCCAGTAGGGACATGTGTGGGTCCTAAAGGAACTCGAGTACAGGCAATCGTTAATGAGTTGAACGGTGAAAATATGGATATTGTAGAGTGGGATGAAGATCCAGCGATATTTATTAAAAATGCACTGAATCCTGCTCAAGTACTTGAAGTGATGTTTGATAAAGAGAATAAAAGTTGCGTGATTGTAGTTCCAGATTATCAGCTCTCCTTAGCCATTGGTAAAAGAGGACAAAATGTACGTCTGGCTGCAAAATTAACTGGATTTAAAATCGATATCAAGTCAGAAAGTGATATGGGCAACTTAGAAGAAAAAGCGGATGATTTAACGAATGATTCATTTTTTGAGGCATTAAATAATGGTGAAGAAGTGGCAGAACAAGAGGTGGATTCATTGGGGAATTCTGATAAGTCTTTCTTTGATACTGAAAATGAGGTTACAGATATAGATGAAATACAGGTATCAGATGCAGCAAACACTAATTCAGATGTATATGCTGAAGAAATAGCAACGGATACAGACCAACAGCCATTAGATCCATTAAATGATGGAGATTTTGAAAAAGGTGAATTAAACCCAGAAGATATGGAAGAATTGATTCAATCCGCAGAAAAAAGAGATGGTATGGACGATGAAGTAGATACTAAAGCTAGTATTGATGAAATGGAAGAAGTCAGCGAAGAAATTGATGAAGAAAATTCTTAAGTTGATGTATCTGGCAAATTTAATCTAAAACAGATCGTTCAGTTTTGTTAAAGGTGGGATGAGTATGCGGCAACGTAAAATTCCAATGAGAAAATGCGTGGCGTCTAATGAAATGAAACCAAAAAAAGAAATGGTACGATTAGTCAGAGATAAAGAAGGAAATGTTTCAATTGATCCGACAGGAAAGAAAAATGGGCGCGGAGCCTATATTTCTCTCGATCCTGATCTGGTAAAGAGAGCAGAAGACAGACATTCTCTTGACCAAGCTTTAAACACAAAAGTAGAGGCTGATTTTTATAAAGAGTTATTTGCTTATGTAGAATATCAAAAAGCAAGATCGGAATTAAAAAATGGATAACAAACAAAAAAGTTTGAATTTACTTGGTTTGGCTCAGCGTTCGGGAAATTTAATTTCCGGTGAAGCATTAGTACTCAGTTCTATTAGGAGTCAAGAGGCCAAAGTTGTTATACTAGCTTCAGATGCAAGTGAAAATACAGTAAAGCAATTTTTGAATAAGTGCGAACACTATCGTATCCCAGCATTGATCAACTTTGATCGTGAAGACATATCGAAAGCTATAGGGAAAATGCGAACAGTGGTTGCAATTACAGACGGAGGATTTGCACAGTCCCTTCAAAAATTGCAATAATAGGAATAGGAAGGTGATTGCATGGGCAAAAAACGCGTCTATGAATTTGCAAAAGAAAAAAATGTTGAAAGTAAAAAAATAATCGAAAAGGCTAAAGAAATAGGTATCGATTATAAGAGTCATATGTCTACAATGGATGATAGTGATTTGGACAAGCTAAATAAAGCTTTATCGGCTAAAAGTGCACCAGCTCCAACGAATCAACCAGCTAAAAACAAGACTCAAGACTCAAAGGGAAATAATCAACAGAGTACTAATAAGAATAAATCAAACAATTCTGTCAGACAACAGACGAATACATCAAAAGAGAATCGTACTAATGCTGACAAATCTCAAAAAAGTAAAGGACAAAATAACATACAAACACAAAATCGAGCAACAAAAAAACCAAATAATACTCAAAGTAAGAATACTCAAAAAACTAGTCAAGAGCCGACTGTTCAAAAAAGAACAACTGACGAACAGCAAAAACAACAACTCCAACAATCTAAGAAAAGAAGAAGTTCCCGTCAGCATCGTGGAATTAATGGAGGACCAGCAGGAAGAAAGCGTAAAGGTAAAAAGAACCAACAGCAATCTCAAACAACTCCAACACCACGTAAAGCTAGAGACCTACCAAAAGTATTAGAATATACTGATGGGAATACGGTAGCAGAAATCGCTAAAAAAATTCATCGTGAACCTGCTGAGATTGTAAAAAAATTGTTCTTAATGGGTGTCGTTGCAACTCAAAATCAATCGTTGGATAAAGATACGATTGAATTATTGGCTACTGATTATGGAATCGAAACAGAAGAAAAGGTTCAAGTTGACTTAACAGATTTCGATACATTCTTCAATCAAGAAGTTGTTGAAGAAAATTTAGTGACGCGTCCTGCTACAGTTACTATTATGGGGCACGTTGACCACGGTAAAACTACTTTGTTGGATACGTTACGCCATACTAATGTAACAGAAGGTGAAGCAGGTGGGATCACACAGCATATAGGAGCTTATCAAGTAGAAGAAAAAGGAAAACTAATCACTTTCTTAGATACTCCTGGACATGCTGCATTTACAACAATGCGTGCTCGTGGAGCAGACATTACGGATATTGCTATCATCGTTGTGGCAGCAGATGATGGAGTTATGCCTCAAACAATTGAAGCAATCAATCATGCAAAAGCTGCTGAAGTTCCAATTATTGTAGCTGTGAATAAAGTAGATAAACCAGGCGCTAATCCTGATCGAGTGATGCAAGAATTGACAGAATATGAATTGATCCCTGAAGATTGGGGTGGAGATACAATATTTGTACAAATTTCTGCATTATTCAATAAAAACCTGGATGAATTACTAGACATGATTTTATTAGTAGCAGAAATCGAAGAACTTAAAGCGGATCCTAAACGCCCGGCACTTGGTTCTGTCATCGAAGCGAGACTAGATAGAGCTAAGGGTCCAATTGCGACATTATTAGTTCAAGAAGGAACCTTATCCCAAGGGGACCCAATTGTTGTAGGGAATGCATTTGGTCGAGTTCGTACAATGACAAATGATAAGGGACGTAGAGTGAAACAAGCTACACCTTCTACACCAGTTGAAATTACTGGATTGAATATTGCTCCGCAAGCCGGTGATCGATTTGTAGTCTTTGAAGACGAAAAAACGGCTAGACAAGTTGGAGAGTCTAGAGCTACTGCGGCTAATGAAGCTAAACGCTCTACAACAAATAAAGTAACTTTAGAGAATTTGTTTGAAAGTCTTGAAGAAGGCGAGTTAAAAGAGGTAAACGTCATAATTAAAGCTGATGTTCAAGGCTCAGTTGAAGCACTGGCTTCAAGCTTACAAAAAATTGAAGTTGAAGGTGTTAAAGTAAACATTATTCATACTGGTGTCGGTGCTATCAATGAAAGTGACGTTACACTTGCTTCTGCAAGTTCCGCAATTATTATCGGCTTTAACGTTCGTCCGACCGTTCAAGCAAATGAAAGTGCTAATCGTGAAGAAGTCGATATTAGAACACATCGAGTAATTTATAACGCAATTGATGAAATTGAAGCTGCTATGACTGGTATGCTGGATCCAGAATTTGAAGAACAGGTTACTGGACAAGCAACTGTAAGAGAAACTTATAGTGTATCTAAAGTTGGAACAATTGCAGGGTGTTTCGTAAATGATGGTGTTATCAAACGTAATAGTTCAGTTCGTTTAGTACGTAATGGGATTGTACAATACGAAGGTGAATTATCTAGTTTGAAACGATTTAAAGATGATGCAAAAGAAGTAAGAACTGGTTTTGAATGTGGAATAACAATAGAAGGTTATAATGATATTAAAGTAGATGATATCGTTGAAGCTTTCGAAATGGTTGAAATCGAAAGATAAGACTATTATTATTAAATAGTATGATTAAAAGAGTTCAAAGGACAGGTGAGCAAATATGCCAAATTATAGAGTTGGTCGAGTCTCCCAGGAAATCCAAAGAGAAGTGAATGACATCTTGCAAAAAAGAGTTAGAGATCCTAGAGTTCAAGGGATTACAATTACTGATGTGGAAGTTACTGGAGATCTACAGCAAGCTACAGTCTACTACAGTACTCTAAGCGAAGATGAAAAAACAGTTTCAGAAACTCAAGAAGGCTTGAATAAAGCCAAAGGATTGGTTAGAAAAGAGTTGGGAAGCCGTTTAACTATTCATAAAACGCCCGAATTATTTTTCGCTCGAGATGAATCTGTAGCCTATGGGAATCACATTGATGAGTTATTGAATCAGTTAAAAAATAATGATTAAATCAATAAGTTCAAAGTGATATTCAACTTTATTTTAATTGATCGAAATGGAAAGAGAATCAGTTGTCTTCTTGACATAGGTTCTCTTTTTCCATGTAAGATCAATTTACATATCTGAATTATGGTATATTGCAATTAACAATTAACAATTAACGGAGGGATTTATTTGGAAGGAATTATACCTTTATGGAAAGAAAAAGGAATGACCAGTCATGATTGTGTTTTTAAAATGAGGAAAATTTTGAAGACTAAAAAAATTGGGCATTCTGGAACGTTAGATCCTGACGTTGAAGGTGTACTGCCTATTGCGATAGGAAAAGCAACTAAAGTTATAGAATATATGGTGGACTCTAAGAAAACATATGAAGGTGAGATTACGCTTGGGTACTCGACAACAACTGAGGATCGTTCAGGAGAAGTTGTTAGTAGCAAGCCGGTAGACAGTGATTTAAGTATAGAGGATATTGATAAAATAATGAGTTCTTTTATTGGTGAAATTATTCAAACTCCTCCAATGTATTCTGCTGTAAAAGTAAATGGTAAAAGACTATATGAATACGCAAGAGCAGGAGAAAAAATAGAGAGGCCTTCGCGAGCAGTTAATATCTATAATTATGAGCGTACATCTGACGTTAACTATAATAAGATAGCGAATACAGCTTCTTTTGCATTTAAAGTAAGTTGCAGCAAAGGGACATATGTACGTACATTAGCAGTTGACACTGGAGAATCTCTGGGATTTCCTGCTCATATGTCTAAACTGATAAGAACAGAAAGTGGCGGCTATCAATCATCCGATTCTTTTACCTTAGCGCAAGTCAAAGAGGCTATGGATAATCTGGAAATAGAAAAAATCATTAACCCCTTAGAAACAGTGTTAACGCCTTTTTCAGCGTACGAGTTGAATGAAGAAGAATGGAATAGAGTAAGAAATGGCGCTTTAATCCCTAAAGCTGAAATACCTGGAAATAAAAAAATGCCTGTTGTATTTTATATAAACCAAAAAGCTGTTGCAATTTACTCTGACCATCCAACAAAATTAGATTTATTAAAACCAATTAAAGTATTAAGAACGGAATTGTAGGTGACAATGTGGAAATTATTAAGATTCATCATCCATATGATCCAACAGAAATTATTCAGGAGGATATAGTATTAATTCTTGGATTTTTTGATGGTATTCATAAAGGACATCAGAAAGTGATTGAAACAGGTGTGAGAATTGCTAAGGAAAGAGGCATAAAATCAGCGTTAATGACTTTTAATAGACACCCAGCTTTTGTGTATAAAAAATTCGATCCTGAATATCATTCTTATTTAACAACAATGGAAAGAAAAGAGCTGCTGATTGCGGAACTAGGGGTAGACATTTTATATGAGGTAGAGTTTACCTCTAGTTTCGGATCACTGCCACCTCAAGAATTTGTGGATCAGTATATTGTTGGCTGGCATGCCAAAGCAGTTGTTGCGGGTTTTGATTACACATATGGCAAAGCAGATATCGCCAATATGGATAATCTCAACGAGTACGCTAAGAATAGATTTGATATTTTTAAGGTAGAGAAACAAGATGATTCCAATCAGAAAATCAGCTCTTCAAGAATTAGACAAGCCATACTTGATGGAAAGTTGGCGAAAGCTAATGAATTGCTTGGATATTTATACGAAACAAGCGGATTTGTGATACATGGAGATGCTAGAGGTAGAACACTAGGCTATCCAACTGCTAACATATTATCCGATCCAGATGTATTTATGCCTAAAATTGGTGTATATGCGGTCAAGATGCTTGTAAATAATACTTGGTATGATGGCATGGCTTCTATCGGTTATAATCCAACATTTGGATATAGAAAAAATCTTTCTGTGGAAGTACATCTGTTTGATTTCAAAAAAGAGATTTATGGAGAAAATGTTCGGATAAAGTGGGTTAAATATCTTAGAGATGAAATTAGATATGACTCTATAGAGGCTTTAATTAAACAATTACGACAAGATGAGATAGAATCTAGAGAAGTTATCGCAAAGGTCAAAACAAATCAGATTTTATAGTTGACAAGTTGTCGCTCTTTTGTTAAATTATAAATGTGTTAGCACTCGAACAACTCGAGTGCTAATTTAATGAGATTACTATAGTAAAATAGTATACTCGCCAATTTTGAAATTAAAGATGTCTCTAACCGTGCTTAGGGAGATGATGCACATGTTAACAGAGAGACAATTAATCATTCTGGAAACTATCATTAGGCTTTTTACTTCAACTAGCTTACCGGTAGGATCCAAGAAGTTAGTAGATGAAACGAATATCGAAGCTAGCTCTGCAACAATCAGAAACGAAATGAGTTCCCTTGAGAAAATGGGATTTATAGAAAAAACGCACTCTTCTTCTGGAAGAATTCCATCCTTAAAAGGGTATCGTTTTTATGTAGACCACCTCATTCAACCAAAACAAGTTGAAAAGGATCAGATCGTTATGATCAACAAAGCATTCGGTAATCATGTTCGTCAGATGGATGACCTATTTCATCAGTCTGCTCAGTTATTATCACAATTAACTAGCTACACGGCCTTCGTCTTAGGACCTCAAGGGAAAACAAATAAGCTAACCGGATTTAGGTTAGTTTTATTGAATCATCATCAGGTGATGGCAATCATCCAAACTGATACAGGTGCGATAGAAAATACTGTTTTTCGTATATCTAAACACGTGAATGAATCAGATATTGAAAAAGTAACAAATATTTTTAATCAACATTTAGTTGGACATTCTTTGTATGAAGTTTACTTTAAACTGCAAAATGATATACCGCTATTAGTTGAAAAGTATGCTTCATCAGCAAAAGATATGTTAATCACAATCGAAGAAGTCTTTGGACAACCTAAAGAAGATCGATTGCATATATCCGGTAAAACGAACTTGCTTGATTTTACTGATCATATGGATAGGAAAAAATTAAAGTCCTTATATGAATTACTAGATAATGAATTAGATTTGAATAGGATTTTAAGTAAAGTTACAGAAGACTTTGAAGTGAAAATTGGGACTGAATTAAATCATGAATTGTTTGATGATTTCAGTCTAGTCACAGCTACCTATAAAGTGGATGGTCATGGTGATGGAATCATAGCGGTATTAGGGCCAACAAGTATGCCATATGATCAAACTTTTGGAGTACTTGAAGTGTTTAGGAAACAATTAGCGGATACTTTACTCCAGTATTATTTAGAATAAAGATTTAAAAGTGAGGGACAATAATGAAGGATAAGAATGAAGAAATAAATAGTCGTTCGAATGAAGAAGAAACGGACCAACAAGTTGATTCTAATGAAGAAGATCCAATTCAAGCAGAACTTGAACAAGTTAAGCAGCAGTTAAGCGAATCAGAAGATCGTTATTTAAGATTACAAGCTGAACTGGCAAATATTCAAAAAAGAAATCAACGAGACAGAGAAATGGCAACTAGATATCGTTCTCAAGATCTTGCTAAAAATTTATTACCCGCTCTTGATAATATGGAGCGAGCACTTACAATTCAAGTAGAAGATGAAGCTGGTAAGAACTTGAAAAAAGGTGTCGAAATGGTCATTGAAAGTATTGACCAAGCTCTTAAGTCCGAAGGAATCGAAGTTATCGATGCTGAAGGTAAACCTTTTGATCCAAATTATCATGAAGCTTATACGCAAGTACCAGCGGATAGTGAAGAAGACAGTGGTACTGTCGCACAGGTATTCGAAAAAGGTTATAAACTGCATGATCGTGTATTACGTGCAGCAAAAGTTGCTGTCTATCAGTAAAATCTAAAATCAGATTCAAAAATTAAAACAAAAATTTATGAAGTAAAGGTGAGTATATCATGGGAAAAATTATTGGTATTGATTTAGGAACTACAAACTCTGCAGTAGCGGTTCTTGAAGGCGGAGAATCTAAGATTATTCCAAACAAAGAAGGTAACCGTACCACACCTTCAGTCGTTTCGTTCAAAGATGGAGAAATTCAAGTTGGAGAAGTGGCTAAAAGACAAGCGATCACTAATCCTAATACAGTCATTTCAATTAAACGACACATGGGTGAAGATTATAAAGTTGAAGCTGAAGGAAAAGAATACTCTCCTCAACAAGTATCAGCGTTCATTCTTCAACATCTAAAAGCTTATGCGGAAGATTATCTTGGTGAAGAAGTAACAAATGCAGTAATCACTGTACCAGCTTACTTCAACGATTCCCAACGTCAAGCTACAAAAGATGCTGGTAAAATTGCTGGATTAGAAGTAGATCGTATCGTTAATGAACCGACTGCAGCATCTCTGGCTTATGGGTTAGACAAGGTTGATACAGATGAAAAAATCCTTGTTTTTGACTTAGGTGGCGGAACTTTCGATGTTTCTATCCTTGAATTGGGAGATGGAGTATTCGAAGTAATGTCTACTGCTGGTGATAACAGACTAGGTGGCGATGACTTCGATGAAAAAATCATTGATTATCTTGTTGCTGAATTCAAAAAAGATAATGGAGTAGACCTTTCAAAAGATAAAATGGCGTTACAACGTCTGAAAGATGCTGCTGAAAAAGCTAAAAAAGATTTATCAGGTGTATCTTCAACTCAAATTAGTTTACCATTCATTAGTGCTGGAGAAGCAGGACCACTTCATTTAGAAGTAACATTAACACGTGCTAAATTTGATGAGATAACTGATGATTTAGTAGAAAGAACAAAACAACCTGTTCGTCAAGCACTTAAAGATGCTGGTCTTTCTCAATCAGATATTGACCAAGTTATTCTTGTTGGTGGATCTACTCGTATTCCTGCTGTTGTTGATGCAGTGAAAAAAGAAACAGGGAAAGAACCAAACCGTTCTGTAAACCCTGATGAAGTTGTAGCTATGGGAGCTGCTATCCAAGGTGGAGTTATTTCTGGTGATGTTAAGGATATCGTTTTATTAGATGTAACGCCTTTATCACTAGGTATTGAAACAATGGGTGGCGTATTTACAAAATTGATCGATCGTAACACTACGATTCCAACAAGTAAATCTCAAACATTCTCAACAGCTGCTGACAACCAACCTGCTGTAGATGTACATGTACTTCAAGGTGAGCGTCCAATGGCTAAAGATAACAAGACTTTAGGACGTTTCCAATTGACTGATATACCAGCTGCCCCACGTGGTGTGCCTCAAATCGAAGTTAAATTCGATATTGATAAAAATGGTATTGTTAATGTATCTGCTAAAGATTTAGGAACTGGTAAAGAACAAAACATTACTATTAAATCTTCTTCAGGTCTTTCTGATGATGAAATTGAACGTATGGTTAAAGAAGCAGAAGAAAATGCTGAAGCAGATAAAAAACGTAAAGAAGAAGTCGAAATCCGTAACGAAGCAGATCAACTAGTATTCCAAATCGATAAAACTTTAAAAGATTTAGAAGGAAAAGTTGACGAAGCAGATGTTAAAAAAGCAGAAGAAGCACGTGATGAATTAAAAACTGCCTTAGAAAACGATGATTTCGAAGCAATTAAATCTAAAAGAGATGCCTTGAACGAGATCGTTCAAGAAATGTCAGTGAAACTTTACGAACAAGCAGCTGCTGAGCAAGCAGAGGCTCAAGGTGGAGAAGCTGGTGGCGAAGGCACTTCAGACGATGGAGTTGTAGATGCTGAATTTGAAGAAGTTGACGATGAAGAAAAATAAATTTCTTCGAAGAAAATAACTTGCTACCTTAATTTTGTAGGGGTAAGTTGACTAAGTAAACGAATAGTTCAAATAAAAAGCCAAAGCTTAGTGCTTTTGGCTTTTTATTCTAAGTATAGTATAGTCATATATAGAATACATCTAGCAACTCTTTAGAGTATGGAGGAATAAAATGCCCGCAAAAGAAGATTACTATGATCTTTTAGGCGTATCAAAAGATGCCTCAAAAGATGAAATAAAAAAAGCCTATAGAAAATTATCGAAAAAGTATCATCCAGACATTAGTGAAGAAGCAAATGCTGATGAAATGTTCAAAAAAATCACTGAAGCTTATGAAGTGTTAAGCGATGAACAAAAACGAGCTGCTTATGATCAATATGGTCATGCTTCTACAGATCCTAATTTCGGAGCTGGTGGCGGATTTGGTGGAGCTGGCGGTTTCGGCGGCGGCGGATTTGAAGATATATTTGAACAATTCTTTGGTGGCGGCGGAAGAAGGTCTAGAAACCCTAACGCTCCGATGCAAGGAGAAGATCTTCAATATATTCTAGATCTTAAATTTGAAGAAGCTATTTTTGGGAAAGAAACTACGGTTCGTTATAGAAGAGAAGAAGAATGTAATAACTGTGGCGGTAGTGGTGCAAAACCTGGTACCAGCCCGCAAACCTGTTCTCAATGTGGTGGTGCAGGAGCGATTAACGTAGAAAGAAATACACCATTTGGTCGTGTAATGACGCAGCAAGCTTGTCCAACTTGTCATGGAACTGGCCAAGAAATCAAAGAGAAATGTGAAGTATGTCATGGAACTGGTCATACTAAAGAACAACATTCTGTAAAAGTTACTGTACCAGCAGGTGTTGAAGATGGAAACCAGATGCGTCTACAAAATCAGGGAGATGCTGGTAAAAACGGTGGGCCATATGGAGATCTTTATGTAGTCTTTAGAGTAGCAGATTCTGATCAATTCAAAAGAAAAGGTACGGAAATCTACTACGAATTACCAATCAATATGGTTCAAGCAACGTTAGGAGATGAACTTGAAGTTCCTACTGTCCATGGAAAAGTTAAATTTAAGATACCTTCAGGTACTCAGCCAGGTACGACTTTCCGCTTAAAAGGAAAAGGAGCGCCACGCTTACGGGGAACAGGTAACGGTGATCAACATATTACAGTAAATGTTGAGATCCCTAAAAAAATAAATCAAGAACAAGCTGAACAGCTAAGAAAATTTGCTAAAGTCAGTGAGTATGATGAAATTATTGAACAAGATGAAGGTTCGTTTTTTTCAAAGGTAAAAGACGCCTTCAAAGATAAGCATAAGTAACAAATAAGGAGATGGCTATTGGCCATCTCCTTATTATATGTCTGCTAATTTGATTGTACTCTGTTCTAATCGTTGGTATAATAGGTAAGAACGCCTGTGAAGACGAAGGAATGAGGATTTAATATAATGGATAAAAATGAAGCTCGAAAGAGACAAAAACAAATAAGAAATTTTTCGATCATTGCTCATATTGATCATGGTAAATCAACACTAGCAGATCGAATATTACAATTGACACATACAGTTGCCGATAGAGAGATGCAAGATCAATTACTGGATTCAATGGATTTAGAACGGGAACGTGGTATTACGATTAAACTAAATACAGTCGAATTAAAGTACACTGCCAAAAATGGAGAAACCTATATTCTTCATCTGATCGATACCCCTGGTCATGTGGATTTTACGTATGAAGTATCAAGAAGTTTGGCTGCTTGCGAAGGAGCAATTCTGGTAGTTGATGCAGCACAAGGAGTAGAAGCTCAAACCTTAGCCAATGTTTATCTTGCTTTAGATAATGAATTGGAAATTTTGCCAGTAATCAATAAGATTGATCTTCCGGCTGCAGATCCTGAAAGAGTTCGTAAAGAAATTGAAGATATAATCGGATTAGATGCTAGCGAAGCTGTTTTATCTAGTGCTAAGTCTGGTATCGGTATTGAAGATATTCTAGAACAAATTGTACAAAAAGTTCCAGCGCCAGAAGGGGATATTGATAATCCGCTTCAAGCACTGATCTTTGACTCTGCATATGATCCTTATCGGGGAGTAGTTTTGAATATTAGAGTCATGGATGGTGTGTTGAGTAAAGGAGACACCATTCAAATTTTAAGTAACGGTAAGAAATTTGAAGTGACTGATTTAGGAATCTTTTCTCCGAAACCTCTTTCCAGAGATTATCTAATGGTGGGAGACGTTGGATTTGTAACTGCAAATATTAAAACAGTTAAAGATACTCGAGTCGGAGATACGATTACCCTAGCAAATAATCCAACTACGAAAGCTTTACCTGGATATCGTCACATGAACCCGATGGTTTTCTGTGGGATGTATCCGACAGACTCAGCTAGATATGAGGATCTTAGAGAGGCACTAGAAAGACTGCAATTAAATGATGCTGCACTCCAGTATGAAGCTGAAACCTCTCAAGCATTAGGGTTTGGATTCCGTTGTGGTTTCTTAGGTATGCTGCATATGGACGTTATTCAAGAACGTTTAGAGCGTGAATTTAACTTAGACTTGATTACTACTGCTCCATCGGTTATCTATCACATTAACAAAACAGATGGTGAAAAAATTGAAGTGTCAAATCCTGCAGATATGCCCACTCCGCAAGAAATCGAGTCAGTAGAAGAACCTTATGTAAAAGCTACGATTACTGTACCAAATGATTATGTTGGAGCAGTAATGGAAATTGCACAACGTAAACGAGGAGAATTCATTACCATGGAATATCTAGATGATATTCGAGTAAATGTTGCTTACTTCATTCCTCTATCGGAAATTGTATATGATTTCTTTGACCGTTTGAAGTCTAGTACAAAAGGGTACGCTTCGTTAGATTATGCTGAAGCAGGATACCGTACAAGTGAACTAGTTAAAATGGATATTCTTATTCATGGAGAAACAGTTGATGCACTGAGTTTTATTGTCCATAAAGACTTTTCATATGGACGAGGCAAATCAGTTGTAGAACAGCTGAAACAGACAATACCGCGTCAACAATTTGAGATCCCTATCCAAGCAGCAATTGGACAGAATATTGTGGCTCGCTCAACAGTAAAAGCATACCGTAAAGATGTTACGGCTAAACTATATGGTGGGGACGTGACTCGTCGTCAGAAACTTTTGAAGAAACAAAAAGCCGGTAAAAAACGTATGAAGAACGTAGGAAATGTAGAAATTCCTCAAGAAGCGTTCATGGCAGTATTGAACCTTGATGATGAATAAATGTTGATTTAATAAGCTTGATAAGATAATTTCATTCAAAATATATAAAAAATCCTACCTTTTCCTTATGTAAGTTGGAAGTGGTAGGATTTTTTAATTATTAAGCATATTCTCAAAAATATTTAACAGTCTCTTTTTTGTATTTTAGACTTTTTATACGAACGTAGGTTCCGTGGTTGGTAGAAAGAAAAACTTTGAAAGACTAGTCTTCCCATCCACAAAGATCATAGCCTTGAGATATTGCAACGTCTAGTGAAATATTATCTACTGAATTTGCATTACTAAGCCCTCTACAATTTGGATCAAAGTGATATTTTTTTCCACTTTGAGTTGCAACGTATACTGTTTTTGTAATATTGTCATTAGACGATTTTTTCTCTGTTTCATTTTTACTTTCTTCACTATAATTTTCTGTAGGAGAGTTATTATTCTTAGAAGCTGCTTGAGTTCGTTCTTCTTCAGCTTTTCTCTCTGATTCTTCTTTTGCTAAAAGTTCCTTTTTAGCTTTTTCTGCTTCTGATTTGGTAATAGTTTCATCTATCTTAGCTAATCTACTATCGAATTTGTTGTTGCCGATAGGGAGAGCGTCAGATAATGATATAGCATGTTCGTAATCTGCTCTAGATTTAGATTCTTCAGCTTTTTTAATTGCCTCAGCAGTATCATTAACAGCAATTTCATATTCTTTTATAGGATCTTGTAACTTTTTAAGTTTATTACTTAAATCTTTGTTAGGTTCCGGAATATCTTCAATTGCTTTTTCAGCAGCCTTGTAGTCATTTTTGGAAAGAGTTTCTGTAACTTTTTCAATTGCTGCAATTGCTAGTTCAGTTTTTTCTTCAACTTCAAGTCTTTTCTCTTCAGCAATACGATCAGTTTCAATTTTTTCTTCTTCAAGCTTCTGTTCTTCAGCAACTCGTTCAGCTTCGGCATTTTCGGCCGAGATTTGAGTTCCACCAATACCCATGAGCAATATACCAAAAATGAATAGTAGCACAGCGGGACGCTTATGATTTTTTTTCAATATAGAATATATAAAATATAAGATTGCTGAAAAGAAGATAATTAATCCAGAAAGCACCAATAGTACAGAAGCACTACCTGTTGAAACTGCTATCCCTAATATAAACATTCCTATTAGGGATATGATAATTTTTGTAACAGTAGACCAATTCGTTTCTTTAAACATGTAATATAAACCAATAGGAAAGAAACTAATTAACCAAAATATGGCTTTAATATTTTTCATTTATACATCTCCTTATTTAATTTAGTGCTTAATTATACTATCGATTATAATAATTCTTTTTTTCATAGGAAAGATAATACTATTCTTTGAAACTTTCTTTGTCATTGAATAAACTTCGTGTTCCTCTATATAAATTGTCCAGATAGCTATAGCATATGAGTTAGATTCATACTTAACCTTGTTACGATGCTTGCTATTTTGCGTATAATAACTACCGAATTCAATATGAGCCAATGCATGATGCAATTAGTGACTTCATACAAAAAGCCGTTCATTTGTGGTTTGTTTTGTCCAGATAGCAATAGGATGATTTATTCATAATCTTTAAATGTTTTCCGAAAGAATTATTTGGAAAATTGATATAACGAACTACTATCTCTAATTGCTTGGTGATAAAAAATAGATCAACTATAATCTAAGTATTATAAAATGTTTTAATTGATTGTATAATTCTTTCAGTTTGCTCGGTCATTAACACCACCTTCTTTACATTTTTGAGCTTTCTCTCAAAAAAGCCCCGCAGCAATATTTTTATTGTTTTCTTCAGTCAAATTTTTTCGACCATATGCCATATTATCATTTTTATAAAGGAACTTGATCAAGTTCAACTACATCATCAGTAGAAAGATGTTTTGAAACCTGTCTGCTTAAAAGATAATCAAAATAAGTTAGTTAAATACTATGGATTTTAGGCTTCGTACATAGCGTATGTAGTTCTGTCGAAACCTAATCTATCTGCAACATCATTTTGAGTTAGAGAACTTTCTTTTCTTTTAATTCACGACATAACATAGGGGTTACTCCTATCATATTTTCTCTTTATCAGAATACTACACAAATTGTTACAATTAAAGAGGATTAAAAATTTCTGCAAAAAATAACATTAAATTTTGACTTTTTATGTAGTAAGTTGCAGAAGGTTGATTTGTTTATTAAATATTGTCATAAACATGTATTAGAGTAAGTTTTACAGAGAACTAGACAAGTGTGACTGCTAAACTGTATTGTGCAGTTATTGCTAGAAAAGAATGTGCACTTTTACCCTAATACTTCGTTCCTTTTGATAAACTAGAACAGTTAGTTTATTGACTGGAAGGAGAAGAAAAGGTGGATTTTAAAAAAGTGAATAGAATTGCAAAGGTGCACCATTATAAAAAGAAAGGATTCTCAAACGCAAAGATAAGTCGAATGCTCGGCATTCATAGAAATACCGTTAGAAGTGATTTACATAAGAAGCCCAAAGAAGCAATATCTTGGGTTCAATCACTGACCACTCGGGAAAGAAAGCTTGACCCTTATAAAGAAACGATAGTTAATTGGCTTAGTGATGAGCCAGAATTGTCCGCAGCTCAAATTGAAGACTGGCTGAATGAACAATTCAACTACAAAGAAGCGGCTTCAAGTACCATTCGCTCTTATGTCAAAGAGTTAAGGGAAACCTACGGTATCTCAAAATCCTTTACTTATCGTCATTACGAAGCGGTACCTGAACTACCCGCTGGTAAACAAATTCAAGTAGATTTTGGTGAAATCATAGTACAACGTACATTAACCGATAAACGAGTAAAGTTGTATTGTATTGGGTTTGTTCTCTCCCATTCTCGATTCAAATACATTGAATGGCAGGAGAAGCCTTTCACCACCAGAGATGTCATCCGAACTCACGAGAACGCCTTCGATTATTTTGGTGGACGAACAGAAGAAATCGTATATGATCAAGATAAGCTAATGATTGTCAGTGAAAATCATGGAGATATCTTATTTACTAAGCAATTTCAGTCGTATGTATTGGAGAGACAATTTATCGTTCATGTCTGTCGTGCCGCTGATCCAGAATCAAAAGGAAAAGTCGAAGCTGTTATTAAATTTGTTAAATATAACTTTGCGAGAGGACGCCGATTTCGGACAATTAGGTCATGGCAAGAACAATGCGAAGCCTGGTTAGAACGAACGGGCAATTACAAAGTTCATGAGAAAACAAAAAAGAGACCGATAGACGTGTTCACTCTGGAAAAGCCACACCTCATCTCGATCTCTAAGAAACGCATTCTTTCGAATAATGAAAGTATAACAAAGACCATATTGAAAGACAATACGCTTCAATTTCAATCAAATTACTACTCGGTTCCTATAGGAACCTACCAATCAAGAAAAACAACGAAGGTCCGTATAACAACAAGCGACACCCATCTTTACGCGTACGATATGAAGAGCGATCGACTGATTGCCCAACATCCCTTAACAAAAGGAAAAGGCAAGCTAATCAAGGATTCTAATCATGGTCGCGAAAAAGATAAGAGACAAAAACTTGAGCTGCATATCTGTGAAGTACTCCGCAACTTTGAAGAAAAAGAGAAAGCAGCAGTCTTTATTGATCAACTAAAAGTTAAATATCCTAGACACATTAGGGATCAATTACGAGTCATAGAGTCCATCGTAGATAAAAACAGTGATGTGTTGGACCAAGCATTAACCGAATGTCTAGCATTGAAATTGTTCAGTGCCGTCGATTTAAGAGACGTGGCAATAGAGATAGCTCGTCGACATGTCCAGACAGATACTCACTCTGAAAAGAGTGACGAGTTATCCGAAAACTATCAAACAATTACCGCTAGAGAACGTTCTTTTGAGTCATACTTAGAGGTACTAGGAGGCGAACGACAATAGGAACAACAGAGGTACTTCAAGCACAATTCAAGCAATTCCGTATGACCGAAACAGCCCAGGCACTACCTTCGTTCCTTCGGGAAGCGGAACAACAGTCCTGGACGTATCAAGAGCTGCTTGTGGCATTATGTAATCATGAAGAACAGCGTCGAGAAGAAAAGACACGATTAAAGTATTTAAAATGGGCACAATTTCCTTTTGAAAAGTCCTTAGAGGACTTTGATCCTAAAGAATCAGTTTCACTCAGTAAACGACAGATTGATCAGCTTAAAGAATACGATTGGTTAGATCAAATGTTTAATCTCGTTCTCTTAGGTCCACCTGGTGTGGGGAAAACGCATATAGCGATTGGATTAGGATTGGAAGCTATTGAACGAGGCAAACAAGTCACTTTTATCTCGATGGGTGAGTTGATTTCACTGCTCAAAACCGAAGGTTATGTGCGAAAGTCGGCAATTCGCCTCAAACGTATGAGAGAAGCTGATTTAGTCATTATTGATGATATGATGTTTATGGCAATGGAAACAAACGAAGCTAATCTTTTTTTCCAACTCATTAGTGATTTATATGAAAAGAGTTCGATCATCTTAACATCTAATAAAGGCCCAGACAGTTGGGGAAAGATGCTTGGAGATCAAGGGATTGCGACAGCGATCCTTGATCGACTTCTTCATCGTTGTGAAGTGATTCATATGGATGGCGAAAGTCATCGAATGAAACATCGTGAAACAATTTTTGAATAAAAAGTGCACAAAGTCATCTGGCAAAAAGTGCACATTTGTGGTTGACAGTTACA
>NZ_FMZD01000046.1 GCF_900101525.1 Marinilactibacillus psychrotolerans
GTGTGTGTCAAGTTGTTGTAGGAAATCTCTAGAATCACTTTTTCCTGTTATTGTTTTTCGCTGTTTACTGAGGGATATGGGCTCTTTGAGCCTTTCTCCCTCAGTAAACAGCCTTAAACTCTCTTTATTTTAGTGCTTTAGCCAACTGTCCCAGAGCGTGAGAAGACGCACAGTACTTTCCAATACCGCCTTCAATCACACCGATTGATTTTTTAGTTTTATATTTCTTTAGTAATGTACGGATTATCCCTTTGAATTCAGGGATAATTTCCTGTTTAAAAGCAGGAATCGTTTCAGTTAGCGCTTGTAAAAACAAACCATTCTTACGAGCCGAAATGATAGCCGCTAAGTTACCTGCACCTTTCTGTCCGAATCCACGACCTTGTCGTTTCATACGATAACTATAGGGACGGTGATTACTCTCGCAAACGCCAATCCCTTTTCGAAGAGAAAGATGACGTAAGTGAAGTTTCTTTAAACTGTCCCAATTTCGATCCAAGTAGCTGAGTAATTTTGTCAGTTCAACCTCATATTCAGCTCTACGATAATCGTCTTGAATGCGATTATTTGCTTGGGCAATCACTGCACAAACCTGAGTATAATCCCATTCTCTAACCGCTGAAATCATCTGGTAAGACATTTCCTTATCGAAAAACAAACGCTGTTTGATTTTTTGATTCACATGATAGGCATCTCGGAAGTGTTCATGTCGTGCGCATTTCCCAATAATCGAATCAAATTTGTCCTTCTCATAGCCACTACCTCCATCACTATTTGAAATAATGACTGTATTTCGAAGATTATACGTCGCTTCAATCCACGCACTCGCTCGTCTAAAAGCCTCTTGGCTCGATTTTGTACTTTCAAACATCAGGGAATGCACTAGAACAGGCCGTTTTCCTTTTTTCGCCACGCCTTCATGAATCTGCACACGATGAAGCTCCGCACGTTCTTTTCCTTTACGTCTAGTCAAAAGCAGGCCATCCCCTTCAATAAATAGAACAGGTACTTTTCTCTTTTTTTCCATCCCTGTTTCATCAGACAAAGGTTTCAGTTCTGCCCATTCTTGAACTTTTTGACCAACACGTTGGGTAATGGAGTGAATAGCTGAATGACTTAAAGAAAAGTTGGTTAATAAATCAATTGCATCGGCAGCTTTACGATACACCCCATCTGAAGCCATTTGCGCTGCTTTCATTTCTACCAAGGGAGAATTTCTTGAACGAGGAGACAATTGTAAAAACTTATCTAGCGGGATAAGACTGGTTTCTCCTTTTTTACGCACACGTCTACGTGAAAATTCAACGGTCCCAAAGGTAAATTGCATCGTACGCTTTCTTACACTATCTATCTCGTACCCTTGATCTTTGTATGATTGAATACACTTTTTATCTAAACGCTCCATGCATTCTTGAAAGCATTCCTCCGCTTTTTGTCTGAAAAGCTCCTCAAATAAGATTTCTGCCTCTAAAAGTGTATTCGACTCTTCTAATATTCCCATCATTTGTGCTATAATTTCCATCGTAAAGAAGACCTCTTTCTCTCTAGTTTCCGCAAATTCTAGATTAAGGGTCTTCTTTCTTTTTGTCTACCCTATTTTTTTCCATTTCCTACATAAACTTTACACATAG